>PDPT01000041.1 GCA_002746605.1 Ignavibacteriota bacterium | reverse complement strand
TATCTATATACCTTTGTTGTTTTGTTTTTTATAAAAGACTTAATCAAACTATGGTATTTCTATCAATTATATATTACCTTTCTTTTTTCTTACCGGAATATTTCCATAAAATAGACATACACTTAATTGGATATTTAGATAAAAAAACAAACAAAAACGCTTTTACTTCTGCACACATTTATTTTGTAGGGTTCACATAGTTTAACTTCTTTGGCAATAAACTTACCTTTTTAATTTATGGAGAAAAAATCATGAAAAAAATATTACTAACATTTTTACTCTTTAGCCTAAATTGTTTTGCACAAATATCTGAACCATGGAAAGAAATTGATTCCTTAAACATTGCAAGAGTTGGGCATGCAATGGTTGTTTTACCTAACGGTAATGTTCTTGTAAGTGGGTCGGATAGCAGAGATACAATAAATAGTGCAATTAGCTGTGAAATCTTTGATATAACTACTCAAAAATGGGAAGTTACCACTCCGTTATTAGCTCCTAAACGCGGACACTATATGGAGCTGTTAAATTCGGGAGAAATATTAGCTTTTGGAGGTGCCACCAGAACCTGTCAAATATTTAATCCTACAACTAAAGAATGGCGTTTTGTAGATTCTACCATTTATAGAAGAAATTTATTACATGGAGTGTATGTTAAATTAAATGATGGAAGGATAATGTTAATTGGTGGTCTTGATCGTGATTTTGAAGCCCAGATAAGTACAATTTATAACAAGTGTGAAATATATAATCCGGAAACAAACAAATGGACTGAAACAGAACCAATGATATATAAAAGAGAGTATCATTCTGCCGTAAAAATGGCTGATGGGAAAGTATTGGTTACTGGAGGATTTAACAATGTAGATAAATTTTTGAATACATGCGAAATATATGATCCGGTATTAAACACTTGGACAGAGTGTGATACATTAATTGCTCCCAGAATTTTTCACGAACATATTTTATTAGATAATGGTAATATTTTATTGTTAGGAGGAAGTTCCCATGATAGAGTTACGGGTTCTGCAATTTCAATTAATAATTGTTTACTGTATAATATAAACGAGAAGAAGTGGGAAGTTAAGAATGCCCTCCAACGATATAGAAGTTCACCGGGGGTTTTTAAGATAAATGAGAATACTTTAATATTGACCGGAGGAGATGTACCTGAAACTTGGGGAATATATGATATAAATCAATTTGAAATGAAATCAGTTACTGAATTTGGTATTCAAATGCTCTTTAATAAATATCATGCATTACAGCTGAATAATAAAAATATTTTGATTGCCGGAGGTGAAGAATGGTGGGACTCAAGTGATTTATTGGTAAGAATGCCAACAAAAAAATGTTTTATTTTAGATATTACAACAAATGTAACAGAAGAAAAAATAATTGACAATAATTTTGTATTATATCAAAACTATCCAAATCCGTTTAATCCAATAACTAATATAAGTTATCAAATACCAAAAGAAGGACATGTTAGTTTGGTGGTTTATAATTCCCTTGGGCAAAAAGTGCAAACCGTATTTTTATAAATTACAAAGTGGTGAGTTTAGCCAAGTTAAGAAGATGCTGCTTGTAAAATAACAAGATATAAGAGGTCTTTTCTAAAAAGACCTCTTATTTTATTTGCTCATTAGTTTTGTTAAAGTAATCTTTTTTAATTGTTCTTATCGCGAGAGAAACGAAGCGGTCCACCGAGATTACTTCGCTTAGCCGGTAATGACTAGCCACACCCGTATCATAAAAAAATTTTAGTTTATCTGAAGTTTTAGAGAATTTGACGTTGAGATTAATCAAAATCGGTAGCTGCTATTTCTTTCAATTCAAACATTCTTTTAATTTGTGATTTGGTAATCCGCATAACGGAAAGCTCCGGCAGCTTTTCCAAAGAGAAAAAATCTATAGCATCTATTTCAATATTTAATGTCGGTTTACCGCTTAAAATTTTACAGAGGAAAAACATTTTATAAATGTGAGAAAAGTATTTTGGTTGATGCGGATGTTTTTCTCTATCGTAAACAGCCATTAAACGAACAGCTTTAACTTTGTAACCCGACTCTTCCCAAACTTCTCTTTCTACATTTTCGCTTGCGGAAAGGTTTACATCAGCCCAGCCACCGGGTAATGCCCACTTTCCATCAGATTTTTCTTTTACTAACAAAATTTTTTCATTTTGAAAAACTATCCCTCTTACATCAACTTTGGGCGTTGCGTAACTATCCTGTTTGGTAAGAATATTTTTGACTTTAGTTTTATTGAGATACGAATAATTAGAAAGAATATCAGCAGCTACATTTTGGAGTTGTTTAAATCTTTCAATATCAAATTTATCTTTGGAGTATGTTAATCCTTTTTGAGAAATTGCTTGAATTTCTCTTGCCCACTCTAACCATTTATCATTCATATTTTTTCCTATAAAACATTACCTGAATCTAACAATTGCTTTATGAATCTTCTCCGTTGTAAGTTCTTGATTTAAGATATTTTTAACATGTTCACCAATTACAGCTTTGGCAATTTCTTCTAATTTTTTATCATCAAGAATTTTTAATGCGTCAGCACGAGTTAATTGAAATTGTTTTTCGCGGTATTTTTCCTTAAACTTTTCTTCGTCTTCAGCAAGTGTTCGGTAAACATCTAACACAACATATTTTTCAGGGTCTAAAGAAATTTCGCAGCTCAATAATTCAATAGGAGGAGATATAATTTCAATTGCTCCCGGTTCATCTAATCTTTTCCATAGAATAGGATTATCCTTAGTGATATTTATTCCATAAACATTTTCAGATTCCCATTGAAAATAAAGTTTCCCTTTTAAGAATCCTAAAGTTATTGCGTTAAGAAATTCATTTTTGCTTCCGGTATCTACAAAGCGGGAATAGTATTGTTTCTGTTCGGCTACAACAAGTTTTGTGGTGGCTGTAATTTTACCTGATTTATCAATTCTAACTTGTTTTAATTCATCTTTTAAGAATTTATTAAAGATAAAATAACCGGCTAAAAAGAGAATTAGAATAATTAAGAATTTTTTCCATTTATTAGATTTATGCTTCATAGTTTTCTATACATTCCTTAAATTTTATTAAAAAAATATTATTTGCTTTCTATTTACAGGCAACATTAAATAACTATCTACTAAAATTAAAAATAAATTAAAATAATTAACTACTATGCCATTTAATAAAGAAAGCATTAAATTCATCAATTATTTCGCATTTAGAATATAAAGCTATAGAATAGAAAATTTTTATTTTTTTTAAATATAATGATTATTATATATTATTTTTCTAGCCCAAACTTAAAAATAGTAGTTGAATTAAACTTTTCTCCGGGACTCAACAAAGTTTTCGGAAAACTTGGATTATTAGGTGTATTAGGAAAGTGCTGAGTTTCCAAACAAAATCCGGCTCTCGGAAAATATTTTGTATTATGTTTTCCTTTTAGAGTTTCATCAAGATAGTTCCCTGCATAGAATTGAACTCCGGGTTCGGTTGTTAAAACTTTAAGTATTCTTCCGGTTGTCGGCTCAAAAACTTTTGCAGCTTCTTTTAGTTCACCATTTTTTCCGTTCAAGACAAAATTATGGTCAAAGCCTCTGCCGATTTTTATTTGTTCATGTTCACTATTTATATTTAACCCGATTGATTTCATTTTCGTTAAATCGAAAGGTGTGTTTTGAACCGGAACAATTTCTCCGGTTACAATTGATTCATTTGTCATTGGCATAAATGAGTCGGCATTAATTTGAAGTTCATGCCCATAAACGGGAGTTTTGCCTGCATCTTTCAAATTAAAATATGTGTGATTTGTTAAGTTGATGTGTGTCGATTTATCAGTCTCAGCAAAAAAATCTATTTTAATTTCATCTTTATTATTTAAACAATAAATTACTTTAATTTTAAGATTACCGGGATAGCCCTCTTCCCCATTTTTGCTGAAGTACCGTAGAATTACACCAACTTCATCTTCTTTTTTGAAAGATTCGGCTTCCCAAATTTTTTGGTCAAAACCAATTTCTCCACCATGCAGATGATGCGGATTTACATTGGGGGTAACTTTATATTCAACATCGTCAATTGTAAATTTACTGTTGGCAATTCTATTCGCACATCTTCCGACAATTGCACCAAAGTAAACAGAGTTGTTTAAATATTTTTCAAAACTATCAAATCCAAGTGTAACATCACTGAATTTACCATATTTATCTTTAACAATAATTTCCGTAATAATGCCACCGTAATTTGTTAGTGAAACAATCATTCCATTCTTATTGGTTAAAGTATAAAGATAAATTTCTTGGCTATCTTTATTTCCGTAAAGAGATTTTTTTACATTCATTTTAACTCACAAATTTTTAATAAAATATACACCACTTCAAAATTAAACATATTTACCATAAACATGAAGAATATCTTTTTCATTCACTTAGAACTTTAATTCCGTTTACATTAATTTTTTTCAGGCTAATTAGCTAAATTTGCAAATACTTATTTAATCAAACATCAAGGGAGTAAAAAATATGATTAAAACTTTAAGAATTATTCTTATGTTGATTGTTTTCACTTCAATTTTCTATGCTCAAGAACAAACACTTTTATGCAGATTTCCGGATATAAACAAAGACGGCAGCAAAATTGTCTTTTCCTATTCAGGAGATTTGTGGGTAGTGCCATCTAAAGGTGGAAGAGCAGAACGCATAACAATACATGAAGCTTATGAAACAAATCCATTTTGGAGTAAAGACGATAATAAAATTGCTTTTTCTTCAAATCGATATGGAAACAATGATATCTTTATCATTCCTTCAAATGGAGGAACGCCTACAAGACTTACATATCATTCAGCAAATGACAATTTAACCGATTTTGCTACCGATAACACTCTTCTTTTTTCTACGGCAAGAAACTTCAAAGAAGTAGAGTGGGATCAAGAATTAAATTTTGTTTCAGCTAACGGAGGCACACCTCATCTTTTACTTGATGCAACCGGAAAAACTGCAACAAAATCACCTGATAACAAATTTATTGCTTTATCTATCGGATGGGGACGAGTTACGAGAGAAGCTTATAAAGGAAGTGCTAATTATGATATTTGGACTTACGATATTGCAAAAAAATCTTTTAACAAATTAACTGATTTTGACGGACACGATTTGTTGCCGCGCTGGGCTGATTCCAAAACATTATATTTTATTAGTTCGCGTAACGGAAAATATAATTTGTACAAAATGAATATTGATGATAAAGGGAGAAAAATAAGTTCCCCTGAGCAAATAACAAACTTTGAAGATAATGGAATCAGATATTTTAATGTAAGTGGAAACGGTAAATTCATCGTTTTTGAAAAAGGAACAAATATTTATTTATTAAATCTTTCAGATAATTCTATAAGCAAGGTAAACATAGAAATTTCTTCCGATTACAGATTTGATCCTGTTATTTCCAAAAACTTTTCTAATAAAATGGATGAATATTCTGTTTCGCCTAATGGAAAGTATACGGCGTTTGTAGTTCGTGGCGAAATTTTTTTAACGGAAAACAACAAAGAAAAAAATAAAACTATAAATCTTACAAATCACCCTTACCGCGATCAAGATCCCGCTTGGCTCAATGACTCAACTTTAATTTTTATCAGCGATCGAGAAGGACAGAAAGATTTATATATGCTTACTTCTTCTGATAATAATGAGTCCAACATATTTAAATCTCTCAAACATAAAACAATCAGAATAACTGACACACCGGAAAATGAATCATCCCCCGTTGTTTCGCCAGATAGAAAAAGTATTGTTTATCAACTCGGTATTGGCGAACTTATTAAAGCAGACTTAGTTCAAAGCGGAAAACTCAGCAACTCCCAAACAATCTTAGACGGCTGGGCAACCCCAAAGAATATTAGTTGGAGTCCTGATAGTAAATGGTTAGCTTACTCATTGAGCGATCTTTATTTCAATAATGAAATTTATATTTATCCACTTGAAAAAAATGCCGTACCGATAAATGTGAGTATGCATCCGAGAAATGATTTTTTACCTGTTTGGAGTAAAGATGGAAGCAAACTTGGTTTTGTATCACAAAGAAAAAATAATAATTTCGATATTTGGTTTGTGTGGTTAAAGAAAGATGATTGGGAGAAAACCCAAGATGATTGGGATGAATATGAAGAATCAAAAGAAGATAAGAAAGATAAAGATTCAACTAAAGTAAAAACAATTGAAATTGATACTGAAAATATTTTTGAAAGATTAGTTCAGGTTACTTCGCTTGATGGAGACCAAACCGATTTTCAATTTTCGGATGACGGAGAAACAATTTATTTTAGAAGTAAATCACCTACAAAAAAAGGAAGTGATATTTTCAGTATAAAATGGAATGGAAAAGATATTAAAGAATTAACTTCTTCAGGAAGCAATCTTTGGAATCTTAAAACTTCGGATGATGGAAATTACTTGTTTTACAATCAAAAAGGAATGCTAAATAGATTAGACTTAAAGAGTGGCAAAAACGAGACACTTCCTTTTAATGCAAAAATGGAAATAAATTTTAGTGAAGAGAAAAAACAAAAATTTGAAGAAAGTTGGAGAGCATTAAGAGATAAATTTTATGACCCCAACTTCCACGGACAAAACTGGGATTCATTAAAATCTAAATACAAACCTTGGTGTATGGCTGCTTCAACAGATCAAGATTTTGCTGATATGTATAACATTATGCTCGGACAAGTAAATGCAAGTCATATGGGAATGAAAAGCCACGCTGCCAGAGAACAATTACAAAATGACAAAACAGGTATGTTAGGAATTTCTATTGAACAAGTTGAAAACGGCATAAAAGTAATACATATTATTGATACATCTCCTGCAGATAAAAACAATAGCAGATTAAAAGTAAATGATATTATTAAAGCAGTTAATGGTAATCCAATTACAAAAACAACAAATTTCTATTCCTTGTTAAACAACAAAGCAGACCAAAAGATTTTACTTAATGTTGAAAGAAAAGGAAAAGATTTAGAGATTGCAATTAGACCAACAACATCATTAAGAAAAGAGCTCTATAACCAATGGGTAGAAAGAAACAGAAAGCTCGTTGATAAGTTCTCTAAAGGAAAACTCGGATACTTACACATTCAGGCAATGGGCTGGAATAGTTTTGAAAGATTTGAAAGAGAATTTACTGCCAGGGCACACGGTAAAGAAGGAATTGTTATTGATGTTAGATTTAACGGCGGCGGATGGATAACCGATTACTTAATGACAGTCCTAAATTACAAGCAACACGCTTATACAATTCCGAGAGGTGCTGCAAAAAATCTAAAAATAGAAAAAAATAAATTTAGAGAATATTATCCACTCGGGGAAAGGCTTCCTTATTCGGCTTGGACAAAACCTTCAATTGTACTTTGCAATCAAAATAGTTATTCCAATGCAGAAATTTTTTCCCATGCTTATAAACATTTGGGAATTGGCAAGCTAATTGGCGTACCAACATTCGGAGCAGTTATTTCTACAGGCGGTTTGGGCTTAATAGACGGTTCTTTTATTAGATTACCATTTAGAGGCTGGTTTGTAAAAGCGGATAATTCAAATATGGACTTAGTTCCTGCTGTTCCGGATATTATTGTTGAAAACTCACCAAACGCAAAAACAACCGAAAACGATTTACAACTTAAAAAAGCTGTAGAAGAATTACTGAAGGAACTATAAAAATCAAGCCCAACTTTCCCAAAAAGTTGGGCTTAGTTATACCATATAAATTTTACTTTTTTTAATTTTGATAAATAAAATCTTTCAAATAATTTCAAAATCCTCATGGAGAATTAATGAACGTAAGAAGAATTTTTGTTGAGAAAAAACCGGGCTTTAATGTTGAAGCAAACTCATTATTTACAGAACTAAAAGAAATATTAAGACTAAAAAATTTAGAGAAATTAAGAATAGTTGCCCGCTACGATATTGAAGGGATTTCCGATGAAATATACGAACAAGCAAAAAATACAATATTTGTAGAACCACCCTTAGATATTGTTTATGATGAAGAAATACAACTCAATGAAAATGACAAATATTTTGCAGTTGAATATCTCCCGGGTCAATATGACCAAAGAGCTGACTCAGCTTCTCAAGCTATACAAATTTTAACACAAGGTGAAAGACCTTTAGTAAAAAGTGCTAAATTAATAATCCTTAGCGGAAATTTGGAAGGTTCTGATATTGATAAAATAAAAAACTATATTATAAATCCCGTTGAATCTCACGAAGCTAATCTGATAAAACCCAAAACTCTTAAAGATATTTTAACAATCCCAGAAGATGTAGAAATTATTAACAACTTTATTGAGATGGATAAAACAGAGCTAACTAAACTTTTAAAATCCCTCGGCTTGGCAATGGATTTTGATGACATCAAGTTTTGTCAAGATTACTTTAAGAATGAAGAAAAAAGAAATCCTACATTAACCGAAATAAAAATTTTAGATACTTACTGGTCGGACCACTGCAGACATACAACTTTCTTAACAAAAATTGAAAATGTTGAATTTGAAGAAGGAGCAACATCAAACAAAATTAAAAATGTTTATGAAAACTACCTACAAACACGCAAAAATGTTTATGAAGAAAAATTAGCAGGCAAAGACATCTGCCTAATGGATATTGCAACTATTGCGATGAAAAAGTTAAAAAAAGAAGGTAAACTTCCCGGACTTGATTTATCAGAGGAAATTAATGCGTGCAGCATTGAAGTTAAAGTTGATGTAAAAGGAAAAGATGAAGATTGGTTAGTAATGTTTAAAAATGAAACTCACAATCACCCGACAGAGATAGAACCGTTCGGGGGAGCAGCAACTTGTCTCGGCGGAGCAATACGTGATCCGCTTTCCGGTAGAGTTTATGTTTATCAAGCCATGCGTGTAACAGGTTCAGCTGATCCGAGAACACCAATCGAAGAAACAATTGAAGGAAAACTTCCACAAAGAAAAATAACTACTGAAGCTGCTCGCGGCTACAGTTCTTATGGAAATCAGATTGGATTAAGCACCGGACTTGTTGATGAAATTTATCATTCAGGATATATTGCTAAAAGAATGGAAATCGGTGCGGTAATTGGAGCTGCTCCCAAAAAAAATGTTGTAAGAGAAAAACCAAAACCGGGCGATGTAGTAATTTTACTCGGAGGTAAAACAGGACGTGACGGTTGCGGCGGAGCAACAGGTTCATCGAAAGCTCATACGGAAGAATCAATAATAAGCTGTTCGGCAGAAGTTCAAAAAGGAAATGCTCCCGAAGAAAGAAAAATTCAAAGACTTTTTAGAAAACCGGATGTAACTAAACTAATTAAACGCTGTAATGATTTTGGAGCCGGCGGTGTTTCCGTGGCAATTGGAGAATTAGCTGACGGATTAGAAATAAATTTAGACAAAATTCCAAAAAAATATGAAGGTTTAGATGGAACCGAACTTGCAATTTCAGAATCCCAAGAAAGAATGGCTTGTGTTGTTTCTGAAAATAACAAAGAAAAATTTATTAAGTTTGCTCAAAAAGAAAATCTTGAAGCTACAATTGCTGCAACCGTAAAAAAAGAAAAAAGAATGAAAATGTTCTGGCGAGGAAAAGATATTGTAAATATCTCCAGAGATTTTCTAAACAGTAGCGGAGCGGTAAAGAAGACAAACATAAAGGTTACAAACTCTTCTGTAGAAAACTTTTTTGCTCCGAGTGTAAATGATAACATAAAAGATGAATGGTTAAAAACTTTATCCGACTTAAACATCTCAAGCAAAAAAGGATTGGTCGAAAGATTTGATAATTGTGTCGGAGCAGCAACAGTAAACTATCCTTTTGGCGGAAAATACCAACTGACACCCCCGGAAAGTATGATTGCCAAAATTCCTACAACCACAGAAGAGACAACAACCGGAACAGTTATGAGCTACGGTTATAATCCGTATCTTTCCGAAATCTCACCATTTCACGGAGCCGTTTATGCTGTTGTTGAATCAGTTGCAAAAATTATTACTTCCGGTGGAAATTATAAATCAATTTGGTTTACATTTCAAGAATATTTTGAAAGATTAAATGGTGCTCCCGAAAAATGGAGCAAACCTTTTGCTGCTCTTCTCGGAGCATTTTATGCTCAACAAAATTTTGAGAGGGCGGCAATTGGTGGTAAAGATAGCATGTCGGGTTCTTTCAAAAATTTGAATGTTCCACCAACTTTGGTTTCTTTTGCGGTAGATACATTAAACTTAAATAATTCTGTTTCTCCTGAATTCAAGGAAACAAATTCTGAAGTTATCTATTTCCCTATTGCGCTTGATGAAAACTATCTGCCAAATTTTGATAAATTAAAAAAGGTTTATTCAAAAATTACCGAAGAAAATATTGCCGGAAATATCTTGGCAATGCACACGGTAAAAAGTAAAGGGCTTTCCGAAACTATAAGCAAAATGTGTTTCGGTAATAAAGTAGGTTTTAATCTTGCTCCCGAAATTGATAAGAACACTTTGTTCGCTCCCGGATTTGGCGGAATTGTTGCGGAAGTAAAAGCTAATAATTTTGATACCGATTATTTTATAAATCTCGGGAACACAACTAGAGAAAAATTTATAAAAATTGATGATATAAAAATATCGATTGAAGAAGCAATATCAGCTTGGGTAAAGCCACTTGAAGACATTTTCCCGACAAATCTAAAAATTGAAAGAAAAATTAAAAATGATTATAACTTTAAATCTAAAAAAATAATTGTGGCTTCAGAAAGATTTGCCTCGCCAAAAGTTATTATTCCGGTCTTCCCCGGAACCAACAGCGAGTATGACTCAGCAAAAGCATTCAATGAAGCGGGAGCAAAAATATCTTCATTGCCAATAAGAAATCTTACTCCCAAAATGATTGATGAAACAATCCATGAGTTAGAAAGAGAAATTAAAAGCTCACAAATAATAATGCTCCCGGGTGGATTTAGTGCAGGCGATGAACCTGACGGAAGCGGCAAATTTATTGCTGCAATTTTTAGAAATCCTCTTATAAAAGAAGCAGTGAACGACTTATTGAAAAATAGAGACGGTTTAATTCTTGGTATTTGTAACGGATTTCAGGCTTTAATAAAACTCGGATTAGTTCCTTACGGTGAAATAAGAGAGATAACGGAAGATTCCCCTACTCTTACTTTTAATAAAATTGATAGACACGTTTCGAAAATAATTTATACAAAGGTTGTTTCCAATCTTTCGCCTTGGTTGAGCAATGTTAAACTCGGAGAAATTCAAGCAGTCCCTATTTCCCACGGCGAAGGAAGGTTTATTGCTAATGATGACTGGTTGAACAAACTTAAAGAGAACGGACAAGTTGCAACTCAGTATGTGAATTTTGACGGAAATCCGACAATGGATGTTTTCTTCAATCCCAACAGTTCTTTTGATGCAATTGAAGGAATTACAAGTCCGGACGGCAAAATCTATGGAAAGATGGGACATAATGAACGTCTTGGTAATTTTGTAGGAAAAAATATTCCCGGTAACAAAGAAATTAAGTTGTTCAAAGCCGGCGTTGGGTATTTCAGTTAAATGTTAAAACAGAAAATTTGTAAGTAAAAGTTATATTGGAATCAACAAATATTTTTTTCATTTGAAACACTTTTTTTAATATGTATGATTAACAGTAAAAAAAAAATAGAGTTAATTTTAGTAAAGATAAAAATATGTTTTCTCTTTTTAACTTTCGTTGTTACCACAGTAAAGATAACTTACGCCCAAAAACCAACTTTTGAAGACGGAGTAATTTATTTATCCAAAATAATTGCCAAACAAAAACTACCTCAAGATTTATCTGACCTTGAGCAAGTTGATTATTTATATTCAGTTGCCATTAAATTTTATCAAGATGATATTTCCGAAGCTCTGCTTGCTTTAACTTTTGCCACACTTCCTTTTGATAAAATGGGTGTTACTATTCCTCTTCTTAATCAGAAAATATATTTAAAACTGCCTGCTGTTAAAGAAAGATTATTTAAAGAAAAAGTAAAACATTCGCCCGGACTTGTTTACTTTGATTCTGATTCTATTGGCAATCAGGACAAAGATAAAGTTGCACATTTTTTTGGGAATGCATTTCTTGCTTACAATATTTCATTTTTTAATCTTTCAAAATTTATGGGACTCTTCGTCGAGCATTTTGAAGCAACATTTAAAATAAGCGGAGCGGTAGATTTCAAAGATATTATTACAAATCATCTAGGAGAATTATTCGGAAAGTCTTTAAGAGAAAATCCAAACTTAAAGCCTTCACAGTTTTTTAAAGTGTATTCTTTATTTTTCTTTTCTTATTATTAATATTATTAAATATTAAAATAAATCAATTTATGAAATCGATACTAATTATAGATGATGAACCTGAAATTTGCGAGAGTATTTCAATGATTTTAGAGTACGAAGATTATAACGTTGATTCAACTACCGATGCAAAGAAAGGCTTAAAAAAATTGGAGTATAACTCATACGATGCTCTTTTATTAGATATACAAATGCCAAGCATGACAGGATTCGAGGTGCTTAAATGGATTTCCGAAAATGAAATAAATATAAGCCCAATTATGATTTCTGCACATGGCAATCTTGAAAATGCAATTAAATCCACAAAAATGGGAGCATTTGATTTTATTGAAAAACCAATTGACAGAGATAAACTCCTAATAAGCATAAGAAATGCAGTAGAAAAAACCGACTTAATTAATAGAAATAAAAAACTATCAGAAAATCTAAAACAAGAAGAAACTATAATTGGAGAAAGCACTAAAATTAAATCAGTTATTGAATTGATAGAAAGAGTTGCCCCAAGTGATTCTAGAGTTTTAATCACCGGCGAAAATGGAACGGGAAAAGAATTGGTGGCTAAATCAATTCATAAAAAAAGTCAACGTGCTGATAAAGAATTAATTGAAGTTAATTGTGCTGCCATACCAAATGAATTAATTGAATCGGAATTATTTGGGCACGAAAAAGGTTCTTTTACGGGAGCAGCTCAAAAACGCATAGGCAAATTTGAGCAAGCTGATGGGAGCACACTATTTTTAGACGAAATTGGAGATATGAGTCTGCAAGCCCAAGCTAAGGTTCTCAGAGCAATTGAAGAAGGCATAATTGAGAGAGTAGGAGGAAACAATAAAATCCCGGTGGATGTAAGAATTCTTTCAGCTACAAATAAGGATTTAAAGAAAGAAATTCTTGACGGAAATTTTCGGGAAGATTTATTTCACAGACTGAATGTTATTCCCATTAAGGTTCCTCCACTTAGAGAAAGAAGAGCAGATATTCCCCTATTAGTTGATTTCTTTACAAAAAAAATCTGTGAGCAAAATAAAATATCGGTAAAAACATATTCAAAAGATGCTTATAAGGTTTTAGCAGAGTATAATTGGTCAGGTAACGTAAGAGAATTAAGAAACATTGTTGAACGAATAATTATCATGATAGGAAAAGAAAATATTGAAAAAGACGATATTATAAAACTCTTACCGGTTTCGGTAAATAAACAAGAAGATTTTATTGATATTACAAATTCATTCCAAGAGTTTAAAGAAAAAGCGGAAAGAGTATTTATAAAAAAACAATTGGAAAGCAATAATTGGAATATAAGTAAAACTGCTGAAATTTTGGATATTCAACGAAGTCATTTATATAATAAAATAAAAAAATATAACATAGAAAAAGAAGGTAAAAATGAGTGAAACGATTTTTTCTAAAATAATACGAAAAGAAATACCGGCTGATATTGTACACGAAACAGAAAACGTACTTGCTTTTAGAGATATAAATCCGCAAGCCCCCGTACATATTTTAATAATTCCTAAAATAGAAATCCCGACAGTAAAAGAGATCAAAGGTTCGGAGCACGCTCAATTACTTGGCGAAATGTATGATGTTGCTAATCTTATTGCAAAGAAAGAAAAAATTGCAGAAGATGGATTTCGTTTGGTTTTTAATTGCGGCTTTAACGGTGGACAAGATGTTTATCATATCCACATGCACTTGCTTGGTGGTAGAAAAATGACTTGGCCTCCGGGATAGAAAGTAAATTTAATAGTTAAGAAGTCAAATTAGATATTTCAGTTTTATTATTTAGGTTTTGCTTTTTGAATTTTGTGTTCAGTTAACTCGATAGTTTTTTGACGTATTAAACAGAAGCTGATAAACATCAAAAGAAATCTGAAATCTTCAAACATGAAAACCTGTAACCAATATAATCAGTTGGTTAAATTTTTTTCTATATAGAAAAAATTACCGTACTGAGATTCAAGAAAATTTTTTTCAACATCTTGATAAATAACTGCTTGTTCTTCAACAGAATCATCTAAAAAGTAACTCGAGACATAAAACTTTAACAATTCTTGATAATCTTTATCTACATATAATTTTTCGATTACCTGCTTACATCTTCTAAAAATTTTCTTATCAAGTCCATATTTACAACATTCAGCAGGAGAAAATTTGATTTTTAATTCTTTCATTACTTCTTGAAGTAAAATACTGGCGGTTAGCGATGGATCGTAGTAAGTTTCCATTATTAATTCCTATGGTAAATAATATTACAAATAATTTCATCTTAAAGTTTTTTTTGTAAATTTATTATCGTAAAAATCACCCGGAAATCAATACAGCTTTTAACAAAAAAAGAGAAAGAAATTAGAGAAACCGTAGAACATTTAGTTAAATGTAATTCTAATTACAGTCTTAAACTTTCTATTTACTTATTCAATTGATTAACGGCAAAAACATAAGCTCCTAAAGATATTGCGTGACTTGTACCCAACTTGGAAATTCCAATGCCCACTCTTTTTTCAGCATCATAATCTATTGTTTTTTCACTTCCGTAAATTTTAATCTTTTTTGCGGAACCCGTTACAAATTTTGCAAACTGAGTATCATCTTCCAAGTTATAAGTTTTGAATGATAATCTGTTAAAAATTGTTCCGTCCGATTTAGTAAAAGTACCGTTCATTTCATTAACTATTTTCGGTAAAAATAAATCAGCCGCACCTGATAAACCACCACCTATTACAACGAGACCGTCTATTAAAGTTACAGCAGTTGAAATTGCTTCACCGGCAACTTCAGCCATATCTGAAAAGGCTTTTATGGCTGCAGCTTTATTTCCTTCTTGTTCACCTTTTGCTATTTCATAAATATCTTTGGGAGACGGAACTTCTTGTATCGGGATCTTAGAATATTTTGAGAAAGCTGATTTCACTCCTCTTATGCTACCGTGTTCTTCCACATTTGAACTTGGCATAAGTTTGTTTCTTAATAACCAAATTTCGCCCCCGCATGAGTTATCTCCATTAAGCAAAACTTTATTAATAACTATTCCACAACCAAAACCTGTTCCAAAGGTTATGCCTATTAAATTTTTAAATCTTTTAGGACTATCAGATTCTTCTAATTTTTTATTAACATGTGGAAGAAAACCTAAAAGTGCTTCTCCATAAGCAAATAAATCTCCGTCATTATTTATAAAAACCGGAATGCCAAATTTATCTTTGAGCATTGGACCAAGCGCAACCCCACCTCTGAATGCAGGCAGGTTAGGTAGATCGGCAATAATGCCTTTAGGATAATCGGCAGGTCCAGGGAAAGCAAAACTTATAGCAGAAGGATTATCTTTTAACTTGCTTTTAGCTTCACTAAAACCATCCACAATATTTTTCAAACAAACATCGAGATTATTTGGATCCGTAGGTATATGTATTTCATCAATAATTTTTTCATTCTCTTGAATTGCAGAAAAAACAAAATTTGTTCCACCTGCATCTAAAGTTAAAACTATCGGTTTCTTTTCCATTCTATCTTCCTCCATTAAAATTTATATTCGCTTCTTGCAGCCAGATATACCGTAATAAAATATATAAATGTAGCAAAATATTGGAACAATAAATGATAATTGTACTCCTATATGATCTGCCATCCATCCTTGTAACGGAGGAATTATTGCTCCTCCAAGAATTGCCATAACCAATAATGAAGAACCTTGACTTGTATATTTTCCTAAACCATCAATGGCAAGTGTAAAAATATTTGACCACATAATTGAGTTAAATAAACCAATTGCAATAACAGCCCAAAATGCAATTTTTCCTTCTGTTAAAATTGTAGTTAGTAATAAAATAATTACAATTGTTGCAAACAAATATAATGTTCTGGAAGGAATGGATTTACCCAGTACAAATAAAATAAAAGCTAACACAATAAAAATTAATAATGGAGCAACAGTGCTTAATTCCATACCCGATTTAATTGAATTTGAAAAATAGATAACAAAGAAAGCCGCTAGTGCAGCTAAAATCATGAAACCAAATTTTTTAGTTTGATTTGGAATGTCACTCAAATAAATAGCTCCACTGAATCTTCCAATCATCAATCCGCCCCAATATAAACTGAGGAAACTGCTTGCGTCATGTTCGTTTAATCCTGCAATATTTTCCAAACCGAAAAAACTAATTAATATACTTCCTACCGCCACTTCGCCGCCTACATAAGCAAAAATTGCAAGAATACCGAGTTTAAGTTGAGGAAATTTTAATGCTCCACTTCCCTTTTCTATGTTTTCTTCGTTAGCAAATTCGGGAAGTTTTGAGAATTTAATTATGATGGCAAGAAATAACAAAAATCCTGCAAGAACTAAGTAAGGAATTTTTACTGCTTCATCACCTGCAAAATATTTGAATATTAATGTTCCTCCAACAAGCGGACCTAATGTTGTACCAAGCGAATTAAAACCTTGTGCTAAATTTAATCTACTCGATGCTGTTTTAGGATCACCGAGAATTGCTACGTAAGGATTTGCTGTTATTTGTAAAATTGTAAAACCCAGACCTAGTACAAAAAGTGCTAAAAGATAAAACCAATAGACATGCAAAATTGTTGCAGGATAAAACAATGCACTTCCTAAAGCCGAGAGAACTAATCCAATTATATTTCCATTTTTATAGCCAATTTTATTTATAGGATCACCTGAGCTTGATGAAATTAAATAATAAACAAGCGAACCAAAAAAGTAGGCACTAAAAAAAGATGTTTGAACCAACATCGATTGAAAATAACTGAGTTCAAAAATTTTCTTTAAGTGCGGGATTAAAACATCGTTCATTACTGTCATAAAACCCCACATAAAAAATAGCGAAGTCATTGTAATTAAGGCAGAAGTATAACTTTTGCTTTGAGAATTTGTCGAGTTACCAGATGTCATATTATTTTTTTCCTTAATATTTTTAAATATTTTATTATTAAATTCTTTATATTTTTATTTTTTATGTTTAATTTATTTAATTATTACTTCATCAGAAAATATCCAAGCAGGTTTTCCTGAACCTTGATGCCAATCAGGACAAAGACCAATATTTTTAGATATAATTTTTATGTATTTTGCTTTTATCATTTCAAAATTAAAATCAAAATTTTCTTTAAATATTTTTGTCGATTTTATATCAGACTTTCTATTTAACTTTCCAAGAGAATTAAAATTTTTATTATCAAGAGAATATAAAACATGTACCCACTCCGGTAAAAAAATCCAAGATTCTGAAAACTGCAAAAATCCAATTCTTATACTTTTTATATCTGTAGTTTTAGGCAAAACTACTTCAGCAATTAAATCGTTCTTTTTAAATCCCTGCCAAATTGAAAGATCAACATGCGATGTTAATTTTTGGGGAGCACATAAACCGTCAAATAAAACATTATTATCACCAGAATATTTTTTTGAGTAATTGTGTACATACTTTACATCTGCACCAATTCCTTTATGCTCAACTTTCATATTATTTTGGGGAAGAAATTTCGTCTCATCAGTGTCATCATATTGAACTCTAAGTTTATCCAATTCTTTTTTTAATTCTATAATCAAATCTTTATTTTCGGGCTTATCGTAAATATTATTAAGCTCATGCGGATCATTTTCTAAATCATACAATTCCCATTCATCAACATCATAATAAAAATGAATGAGTTTATATTTTTGTGTTCTGATTCCGTAGTGCCTTCTTACGTTATGCTCTGCAGGATACTCAAAATAATGATAATAAACCGAAGTCCGCCAATCATTTGGATTTGTTCCTTCAATAATTTTCTTTAATGATTTACCTTGCATATCGTTTGGAATTTTTACTCCTGCATAATCTAAAAAAGTTGGAGCATAATCAATATTTACAACCATATTTTCAGAATTGGTAATTCCCTTTTTAGCATTTGGGACTTTAATTATAAGCGGAGTTTTTTGAGATTCTTCGTACATAAATCTTTTATCGAACCAGCCGTGCTCACCAAGATAAAATCCTTGATCGGATGTGTAAATAATAATTGTATTATCACTTAAATTGTTTTCTTCAACATAATCCAGAACCCTCCCAATGTTATCATCAACCGAAGCAACACAGCGTAAATAATCTTTTATATATCTTTGATATTTCCATTCTGCAAGTTTTTTCCCTTTAAGATTACTGTTTTTAAATATCTCATTTTTTTCTTTGTAAGCCTTATTCCAATCAGCTCGTTGTTTCGGTGTCATTCTTTCGGAAATACTTTTCCACCAATTATCTAATTTCTCATTAGCAAACTTTATTTTCTCTTCTTCTGTCAAAGGAACTTTCAAATCGTATGAAAGATACATATCTTCATCTATTTCCATTTCCTGTTCTTTCGCCGAACTTGTCCGTGTAGAATAATCATCATAAAAAGTTTCGGGTATTGGAATTTCTTCATCATCATATTTTGTTAAATGTTTTGGACCCGGCTGCCAATTTCTGTGCGGTGCTTTATGATGCAGCAACAGACAGAATGGTTTTTTGTTATCTCTTTTATTCAACCAATCAAGTGCAAAATCTGTTATTAAATCCGTTGCATAACCTTCAACTCTTTTTTGTTCACCCATTTCGATAAAATCGGGATTATAATATTGACCTTGTCCGGGGAGAATATTCCAATAATCAAAACCGGTCGGTTCACTTTTCAAATGCCATTTACCTATAATTGATGTTGTGTAACCGCTATCTCTTAAAAGCTTAATAAAAGTTTGTTGCGAACCATCAAAGGCTGTTGAATTATCTATCATCCCGTTCAGATGATTATACTTTCCGGTCAGCATACAAGCACGACTTGGACCGCAAATAGAATTAGTTACAAAACTTTGTTCAAATAAAACACCTTCTTTTGCAAGTCTATCTATGTTTGGAGTTTTATTAATTTTACTTCCGTAACTACTTATTGCTTGATAAGCATGATCATCGGTCATAATGAAGATGAAATTATACCTTTTATCTTTTGCAAAAATATCTGATAAATATGGTGATAAAGTTAAACCTGCCGTAGCAATTGAAATGTTTTTAATAAATTGTTTTCTTTTCATATTTTAAATTTTTGTTACCGTAAAAACCGCTTATTGTGTTAATATCCCAATTTCAGAAGCGGAAATAAAATCATTATTATTAATTTCTTTTAAAGAGATTAATTTAATAAAAGTTGCTGAAATTTCATTTTCAAAATGGATAAATTGCTTAACAGGATTATTCCGAATATTATCAAAACTTGCCTGTTTTATTGATTTCCAATCCTTGCCATTATCACTTGCATAAAATTCGTATTTCTCGATTGTGCCTTCGAGATTCTTTTTATTTGGAGTGTAAGTAAAACCTTTAATTAATAGCTCTTCACCAAGATCAATTGAAATAAATTTTTTTACATCATTAGAAAACCAATTTGTATTTTCATCTTCGTCTATAAGATTCTTTGCCGTCTCTTTAGCTCCCGAAGCATCCAGTATTTTCCACTTATTTTTGGAAATATCAAAATTTTTAGTTGCAACTTCGCTTTGCAGATTATCATTAAATAGAATTGCTTTGATTATTCCGGATTTCTTAAATGAAAATTTTTGGGAATATGTTTTGGAATTTTTATTAGGTTCGGTTCCGTCAGTTGTAAATTTGATCTCACCGTTGCTCTGCGAATGTATTTCAACAAAACCATCTTTGCTTCTTTTAATAACCGGAGCATCCAAAGTTCGCTCTTCGTAATAGAGTGCAAAGTTATTGATAGTTGGTGAGAGTCTTGAATCCAAAATTGTTAATTTTAATTTTTGAGAAGTAACAATTGGAATTCTGCAAATTTTCTTGTAACCAACAGTTGTGCCTTGTGCAATAGTTTTCCACTTATTATTTATTTGAGCCTCAATTTTAAATTCAGAAATTCTTTGCGAATAGTTTTGAATTTGTTCTTGTAAAGCTATTACATTAAATTTTTGTTTTTCCGATAATGAAATTTCAACATTAGGAGATTTATCATCTTCTTTCGGCATCCAACATTTATCTAAATTTTGATCTAAAATATTTTTCGGTTTGTATTTTTGGGATTTATAAGATGATGCTTTTATTTTTGCATCAACAGAAAGATTATTTTCAAAGGTTTCAGTAATTTTTTGTCCGACTTCTTGCAAAACCTTTACATCTCTTTCCGAGATAAGACCATCACTATTAGGAGGAATATTCAAAAGGAAAACACTGTTACCACCAACCGAACGGAACCAAATATCCAGAATTTCATTTGTTGTTTTTACATATTGATTTTCATCTCGCCAAAACCAACCGTGCCTTATTGATGTATTAGTTTCTGCGGGATACCAATGCAAAAAACCACCATTTCCCATTACGTTCTTAATTTTATTTAATGAACCCAAATCATCTTCAACCATATCATTCCAAACCCAATTTTCTCTTTTACCTTCAATTGGAATTACAGACCATTCCGATTTTCTTGTACTACCGGCTTCGTTACCGCACCAGCGAACATCGGGACCTTTGCCAAAAATTACTGCTTCGGGAGCAAGTTTTCTAATTAGTTTGAACCAATCGTGATAAGCATATTGCTGATTCCCTTTCCGCTTAGGGTGAGCACCATCAAACCAAACTTCATCTATTGGTCCATATTCTGTTAGTAATTCAAAAAGCTGGTTTAGAAAGTATTCGTTATAATCATCAACATTAAATTGAAATGTTCTTTTATCTTCAAATTCTCTTCCGGCAATTTTTCTTGGAATTGTCCGCAAGCTATATTGACTTTTATTACCATACAAACCTTCTGGCGATTCAATTTGATATAAATCGGCAGGCGATAAATAAACACCAAGTTTTAATCCGTACTTTTTGCAAGATTTCGAGAGTTCTTTTAACACATCTCCATTCCCGTTCTTCCATTCCGAAGAACTAACAGAGTGTTTAGTATAGCGTGTCTGCCACAAACAAAATCCGTCATGATGCTTTGCAGTAAAGACAATCATTTTCATTCCGGCAGATTTTATTGCTTCACACCACTGGTCAGTATTTAGATTTGCAGGATTAAATATTTTCGGGTCTTCTAAACCTGTTCCCCATTCTCTTTCACTAAAAGTATTCACACCGAAATGAATAAAAGCAGTAAACTCATTCTTTTGCCAATTGTATTGACGTTCATGCGGCAAAACAGAAACTACTTTTTTTAGTAACTCATCATCAATCATTTTTTTTTGAGAAAAAATTTTTGTTATTCCGGTAATTAAAATTAGAATAACTATAAAAGTGAACTTATCAACTCTAATCATTACTTAATTATCTCACTATTTTAAATTCCATATTCAACATCAACTTGATTCTGAACAATTATGATTGTTATAAATAATGAGAAAAGAAATATTATTTCTTTAAATTTTATATTCATTATTTCCTCATTTTCAAAAACTAATTTTTAGCAAACTCTATTTTTATCCTACTATTCATCATCCCTCAATTGACGAAAACAAATTGCAGTTAATTATCTTGAAAAAAACTGATGCTTTTTTTAGTTAATTTATCATGCAAATATATTAATATTTATAGTTTTATTCTATCTATCAGCTATCCTTTTAGATTACTCTTAAACTAAAAATTTATAATATAAAGCTTGAGATAAAGTTTGTCAGTTAGCTGTATCATAATATTGGTATTAGCCTGAAATTATAAAAGGTTAATGAACTAACAAATATATCGCTGCCAAATAGCTCTTCTCTTTAAACCCGGAAATGTAACCGTCAACACTTGTGGTTGTAATCATTTTTTGTCTGAAATCTTCTCGCGAAGCAAGTTTGGAAAGGTGCACTTCTATTTTAGGAATCGTCAGAATTTCTAACGCATCTTTAATTGCAACGGATGTATGAGTGTATCCACCGGAATTTATTACTAAAGCATCAAAGTTGTTTTGTGTGGTTTGTATTTTTGAAACAATTTCTCCTTCAATGTTACTTTGAAAAAATTCAAATTCATGATTAGGAAACTCCTTTAAAATTTTTTTTTCAATATCATCTAATGTTATGTTTCCATATTCATCAGGATTTCTCTTACCCAGCATGTTTAGATTAGGTCCGTTTATAACGAGTATTTTCATTGAGATTCATCCATTTCGTTTATAATTTCTCTTAACTTAGGCGGAAGATAAATATCATCTATCCCAAGTTCTTTAAGGGCGGCAGAAAGTGTTATCACTTTTCGCTGCGTTGTAGAAAGTTTGTTAATTACTATTATTCTACTATCTTTCACCAAACAGTAACCACCTTTAAAATCTCCTCTTTCAAATCTTACCTTTGCACCCATTTGCACTGCAAGAGATTTTAAATCTTCCAAAATTGTTTCGAATTCTTTTTCTTTAATTTTCATTATTATTGTGTTTTAAGTAATTGGAAAATTCAGAAAAATTATGTTGTAAAAAATGAATGATGCTGTTCGCCTTTACAAACTGTTAATTAACAGAAAAGAATGACGGATTAGTGAGCATCTAACTTTTTTCAATTTCGAAATGAATCCGAAATGATAAACACTTTAATTTTTCATATGTTTCCACTAAAATAATAAATTTTTTAATCACATAAACAAAAGAAAATGAATCTAGCATCAATTGATATTGGCTCCAACACAGTAATTTTATTAATCGCTAAAATCGAAAAAGGAAATTTACAAGTTATTGAAAATAGATTTGAAAGTCCGAGACTTGGCAAAAACTTAACTTATGGCGGAAAAATTTTAGATGAGAAAATTGAAAAATTACTCAATATTTTAACCGACTACAAAAAAATAATTGAAACATATAAATGTTACAAAACAATTATAACAGCTACAAACGCAATGAGAATTGCTGCCAACTCAGATGAAATTATTAGTTTAGTAAAAAATAAACTAGACATGAATGTTGAAATAATTGAAGGTAAAAAAGAAGCAGAGTTATCTTACTGGGGAGCATCTTCTACACTTTCCCAAGTAAATAGTAAGGTAGTTATAGATATTGGGGGTGGGAGCACAGAAATAATTTACGGAAATAATAACGAAATTCTCTTTAAAAATAGTTTTCAAATTGGAGTTGTAAGTTTAACCGAAGAATTCTTACGAAAACCTCCTTATTCAGAAGGACAAATTGAATTGGCAACAGAACATTTAAAGAAAATTTTTGAGCCAATATCTTTTAGCATTCCAAAGAAAATCCCAACCATAGCTGTTGCCGGAACTCCCACGACTCTTTCCTGCATTAAACAAGGAATAGAAATTTATGATGAAAATAAAATCGAAAATTCTACATTAAACAACAAAGATATGTTGTTACTTTATAATAAGTTAGTAAGATTAACCCCAAAACAAATCTTAACTAATTACAAAGAAATTGTAAGAGGAAGAGAAGATGTTATTTTTGCCGGTTTATTAATTCTAAAGTACTTTATGGAACTTACAAAATTAAGCAGAATTTACATTAGTTGTCGTGGGTTAAGATATGGTAATATAATAGATTATATAACTAAATTAAAATAATAAATGTGGAATAAAAAATATTTCGGAAAGAATAGTTCCCATAAAAATAACAGCAATAATAATTGAAAAAATTCTTGAAGAAGTTTGAATGGATATTGCGACATAAAGAAAAATCAAACTCAACAGAGACATTATTCCTTCTAAAAAAAACAAAATATAAGCTAAATTTTTCTTTATTAGTAATGGCGAAGGATTATGAGTAAACCAATACTCCCCAAAAATTCCATATTCAATGGGAGTTAAAATAATCAATGAAAAAATAATAGGGATAAAAGAATAAGTAATTAGAGAAACATTATCTTTAAATCTCGTCTTGTTAGTAATTTTTGTAAAAAAAAATGAAAATAAAACTATGGAGACTATATAAATTCCACATAGAATCAATGTATTGTAAATTAAATAATTTGTAGTTTTTGATAGAGATAGCAATACCGATTGAATTATAAAAGCCGTTAAATATATTTTAATCGATAATAAAGTTAAAAGTGGGACCAAAAAATTTTTGTGCTCCGCAAAAATAATATCGGTAAAAGCTTTAGAGGGATTCTCAAATAACAGCCAAATAGTCTTCCATAAATCAATATTAACTACTGTTGCTCTTAAATAATGTTTACAATTTGTACAATTCTTTTTATAGAATGGATTATTAGTTCCACAGTTCGAACAAATATTTTCATTCTGTTTCGTTTTCATAAATTAAATTTTATTCTTAGCTCAGGCTGATGAGTATAGCCGTTAAATCTAATATCAAAATCAAATAGATGAGCATCAACATAAGCATCAATAATATTCAAAAAATATGTTAGTCCAAAATATATTGCAAAGAGATCTCTTTCATCTCTATACTCATCTCTGAATAATTTATATGTTGATATGCCGGTAGAGGTTTCGGAAAGGCTTTGGTTATATAAATCTCGATAAAACTTGTAATTATTATTTAAATCATTCCAATTATAAATAAACCATGCTCCCAATCCCCAAATTATTGGTATTTTCCAATATGATTCATTATAAAATTGTCCCCAGCCGGGCAGTATGGCACTTCGCAACATTGCTCCGGTTGGTGATTTCTGCATTATAAAACTACTATCTGCAGTTTCTTGAATCGGCGGAATATTGAGTGAATCTTTTTCTGTTTGAGCAAATACTTTTGACTCAGCCAAAAATAAAGTTATAATTAAAATCAGTTTAGGAATTATTATTTTCAATAATCGCAAATAAGTCAAAAAGTCTTTCCAATTCATCATTTGAGTAAAAATCTATTGTTATTTGTCCTGCTCCGTCTTTCTTTTGTCTGCAGGTTACTTTTGTACCAAAAACATTTCTGAGTTTACTTTCAATATCTTTTTGGGAAACTAAATCACTGCTATGTTCTTTACTTTTGGGATGTACAATTGCACCGTTTTGCTTTTCTTTGACAAAAGATTTTGCAAGCTGCTCAACTTTTCTTACAGAAAGGTTATCTTTTTTTATTTTTTGTAACAAACTTAATTGAGCGTTTTCGTCGTATAAATTAATTAAAGCTCTTGCGTGTCCGGCAGATATTTCATTTTTTATTAAGCTGTTTTGAATTTCTTCGGGTAATTTCAGCAACCTCAAAGAGTTTGCAATTGTGCTCCTATCTTTACCGACTCTTTCCGAAACTTGTTCTTGAGAAAGATTACATTCTTGAATAAGTTTTTGATAAGCAAGTGCAACTTCAATTGCATTCAACTCTTCTCTTTGGATATTTTCAATTAAAGCAAGAGCAAGCATTGCTTCTTTTGATTGAATATGAATTATGTAAGCTGGTATTGTTTTGTAACCAATATCTTTACATGCCCTAAGCCTTCGTTCACCTGAAATTAATTCATACTTCCCTTCTTTGCCTCTTCTTACTGTTATTGGCTGTACTAATCCGTTTTGGAGAATCGAATGCTTTAATTCATTTAACGATTTAGGATCAAATTCAACCCTTGGCTGATATGGGTTTGGAACAACTTTTTCAACTTCAATCTTAACTAAAACTTCATTAACACTACCATCATCCTTTTGAATATTATCTTTATTAATATCAACCGGCCGATTAATTTCTTCTTGTGCTTTGGGATTTATGAGTGCGCCTAATCCCCTTCCTAATCCTGGTTTTATTTTATTCATATTTTTTAACTCAATTGGTTTTTTTGTTTACTTCTATTAATTACTTCGGAAGCAAGCGAAATATAATTTTTCGCTCCTATCGAAATTGCGTCGTAAAGTATAACGGGTTTAGCATGACTTGGTGCTTCGGAAATTCTTACATTCCTATGAATAATTGTTTTGAAAACTTTATCACCAAAATACTTCTTCACCTCTTCTACTACTTGGTTAGATAAATTTAATCGTTGGTCATACATAGTTAATAACACACCATTTATTGATAATTGAGGATTTAGTTCTTTTCTGACAATATTGATTGTGTTTAATAACTGTCCCAATCCTTCCAAAGCAAAATACTCACATTGTACGGGAATAATCAAAGAATCGGAAGCAGTAAGAGCATTTAATGTAAGGATACTTAATGAAGGAGGACAATCAATTAAGATATACTCATACTCATCTTCAATACCTTTTATTGCTTCCTTTAGTAATTTCTCCCTATCGGAAAATGATACTACCTCTACTTCCGTACCAACAAGATCAATACTGGAAGGAAGAATATCAAGATTAGGCATATAGGTATTTAGTATGCAATTATTTATTAATTCTGCTCCTATCAAAACATCATAAACTGTTTTTTCGTTATCGTAAATTCCCAGACCATGTGTCGAATTTGCTTGGGGGTCTATATCAATTAGTAAAGTTTTATATTCGGCTGCAGCAATAGATGCCGATAAGTTTATAGCAGTAGATGTTTTACCTACTCCTCCTTTTTGATTCGCTATAGATATTATATTTGCCATAAATTTCCAAAATTTTAATAATTTATTTAAGCCCGTAACAAGTTTATATGGAACAAATTACGGAAAATTAAACCATACTTTTTATCCGCTGCTAGGCAAAACGCAAAGTAAGCTTAGTAAAGTATGTATGAATTAAAGTTGAATTTCTTGACCGTAATTCATTACAATACATTCACGTTTTAATGAGTTTAATTTTTTCTTGAACAATTCGGGATCAGACTCAATTGGTGCCCAAGTGTTATAGTGCATTGGAATTGATATTTTAGGATTAGCAAACTCAACCGCTCTGATTGCATCATCAATTCCCATAGTGAAGTTATCACCTATTGGTAAAAGCATATAATCAATTTCATTCATCTCACCGATTAATTTCATGTCAAGAAACAACCCTGTATCTCCGGTATTATAAATTGTTTTGTTGTCAATAGTTAATAGAGCACCCGCGGATTCACCAACATACTGTCCATCAGGTGTTTTTGAACCATGATGAGCAATTGTAAATTTCACTCTGCCGAATTCAAAATTATATGCCCCGCCAATGTGCATGTTATGAGCTTTAAAACCTTTTGTGGCACAATAATCAGCAAGTTCATTTACACAAATAAATAAAGGATTAGTTCTTTTAGCAATTTTAAACGAATCACCAATATGATCACCATGACCGTGAGTTAAAACAATATAATCTACTTTTTCTATTTCTTCGGATTTTACGGGTGAAGTCGGGTTATCATCAAGAAAAGGATCAATCAGAATAACTTTATCACTATCAGTTGTAATTTGAAAAGCCGAATGCGAAAAATAACGTAATTTCATAATTTCCCCTTAAATTTATATTTAAGTTAATAATTTGCTCATTTTGATTCAGTTCATTTATACCAAAAATCGTAATATAAAAATTACATAATGATATAACACTGTAATATAATCAAAAGTAAGGAGAATATTAATTAAAAAATTGAAGTAACAATTGAAAAATTTACTGACTGCTCCCTAAGATTACCGGATGAAGAAAAAGTCTTTATTTTTGAATCTAATAATTATAATAAATCTTTGTCAACTCCTGGAATAAATTTCAATAATACATAATTCTATTTCCTGAATAAGTGAACTCTTTGAAGGTTTTAAGAAAGTTTAAAAATTGAATGTTGAATATTGAAAGCAGCTTTTATATCTTTTAAGGTTATAAAATAATATTTTTATGAGATACACAGAACAAAAAAAATTTATAGATGCTCTTAAACGTTTTGAAAAAAAATTTTCTCAAGATGAATTAAAAAATTTTAAAATGTTTGTTAAAAGAGTAAAAGACGGTGAAGACTTGGATAATAATTCTTTCGGACAACTTAAAAAGTTATATGAAAAATATTACCTGACGAGAGAAAAACCTGACTTAAATAGTCTTTTTAAAAAAAAGGAATAAATCATAGAACTTAGTGAAGCTTTAACTTGTTTAAGTTTTACATTTTTTTCTGATAATTTCAAAAAGTATTAAAAAAAGATAATTTATAATTTAGAGGAATTAATGCAAAATATAAAAACACACAGAATAGTAGGATTCGCTGTATTCTTAATAACATTAATTGTATATATTTTAACCGTGCAATCTTCGGTTTCCTTTTGGGATTGTGGAGAGTTTATTGCTTCATCATACTCTTTACAAGTTCCGCATCCTCCGGGAACTCCATTTTTCTTATTATTAGGAAGACTTTTTTCTCTGATTCCCTTTGCAGATAATATTGCTTTAAGGGTAAATATGATTTCCGTAATATCAAGTGCTTTTACTATTTTGTTTACTTATTTAGTGGGCGTTAAATTAATATTTAATATTACTAGTAATGAAAACAAAAGTTTTTTTACTGAATTAACTATCTTTATTTCAGCTGCAATCGGGGCACTATCTCTTGCTTTTTCCGATACTTTTTGGTTTAATGCAGTAGAAGCGGAAGTTTATGCACTCGCTACTTTTTTTATGGCTTTTGCTGTTTGGATGACAATGGTATGGAACGAAAAAGCCGATGAACCTGATAATGAAAAATATATAATTTTTGTTTCTTATTTAATTGGTCTTTCCACAGGTGTTCACTTACTTGCGTTACTTGCTATACCCTCAATTGTTATGGTAATTATGTTCCGCAAATATGTAACCGATACTAATGCTCTTAAAGAATCAGCAAAATTATTTTTGCTAAATAGTGTAATTGTATTAATTGCGGCTTTACTTTTCTGGATAAATCAAACAGGTACAACACCGCCGACAAGAGAACTATACAAAGCTTTTGATCAAAAAGTTGTATTGGTTGCTTTAGCAATAACTGCTGTTTTTATCCTTGTTTTCAGAAAGAAAATTATCCATAAAAATTCTTTTTACTTACCGCTGCTTGTTGGCGGAATCGGGTTAATTGTAGTTTATCCTGGAATTGTCAAATATATACCAGGTATCATTTCTTCTATTGGCAAAAATGATATAACCTTTGATATTCTTCTTTTTGTTTCATTCTTTGCAGTTCTGCTTTACATAATGTATTGGACTAGAAAAAATAACAAAGAAACTTTTAATTTTATTATTAAATGTTTAGTATTTGCCATCATAGGTTTTGCTTCTTATGCAACAATTATTATTAGGTCAAATCAAGATACACCAATAAATCTAAATAGTCCTAAAAGTTTTCCTGAATTTGTAAAATATTTAAATAGAGAACAATATGGCGAACAGCCTTTCTTTAAAAGAAGATTTTCTGCAGAACCGCATCAGCAACATATTTATACTAAATATTCCAGCGATTTAGATTTTTTCTGGAGTTACCAAATGAATCATATGTTCAATAGATACTTAATGTGGAATTATGCTGGAAGAGAATCAACCATTCAAGATGCAAAAGTTGATTTTTCTAAATTCTATGGAATCCCCTTGTTTTTGGGACTTTTAGGTATTTTCTTCAACTATAAGAAAGATTGGAAAATGGCAAGTGTCTTCTTAATTGTTTTTATTTTCCTTGGTTACCTTACGGCATTCTACCAAAACCAACAACAACCTCAACCGCGTGAAAGAGACTATTTTTATGTCGGTGCTTTTTTTGTATATTCCATTTGGATCGGATTAGGAACTTATGGAATTATTGATATGCTAAAAGGTACAATAAAAACTACTAAATCATTAAAAATTGCAACTGCCGTAATACTTATCATTTCTTTCTTTGCTGTTCCTATTAATATGTTAAGTAAAAACTACTTTGAACATGATCGTGCACGCAATTTTGTACCTTGGGATTATTCATATAACATTCTACAAAGTGTTGCTCCTAATGCCGTTCTTTTTACAAATGGTGATAACGATACATTCCCACTTTGGTATTTACAAGATGTTGAAGGAATAAGAAGAGACGTAAGAATTGCAAATCTAAGTTTATTAAACACTTCATGGTACATAAAGCAATTAAAAAATACTTCACCTTATGGAGCAAAGAAAGTTAAGATGACTTTATCCGATCAGCAAATAGATAGAATTGCTCCAAGCAGATGGAATGCTACAGAACTTAAGGTTGATATTTTACCAGAAACATATAAGGAATTAGGAATTACCGATACTTCTATTACCAACAAAGGCGAACTGAAGTGGACGATGAAACCAAGTATTAATTTTGGTGACATAAAAGCAGTTAGAGCACAAGATATTGTTGCTATGGATATCGTAAGATCAAACATTAATGATAGACCAATCTACTTTGCCGTAACAACTCCAGATAATGCAAAAATCGGTTTAGACGATTATATGCTAATGGAAGGTTTGGCTTTCAGAGTAGTTCCTAAAAAATTCAATAGTTATTATAGTGCCGTCAATCCTGAAATTATGTGGAAACAAATAATGGAAGAACCGGAAAACTTTGATAAAGAATATAAACCCGGTTATAAGTTCAGAGGACTTTCGGATAGCACAATCTTTATGAATGATAACCATAAAAGATTAACACTTAATTATAGAAATTCATTTATAAGACTAGCATTTTATTACATCTATGTAGAAAAAAATAATGATAAAGCGATACAAATTTTAGATAAAATGGAGAGTAAAGTTCCGTATAAACTATTCTCAATGGATTATAGATTATTAAATGATGTTGCCAATTTATACAACAGTGCAGGTGGAAAAAAACAATACTTAAAATTTATAGAAATAGTTGAAAACGAAGCTTTACAAATAATTAGCGATAATCCTTTAAGTGTCAGAAAAGATCCTACGCCATTAAGAGTACTTAAAGATATTTATGATACCCAAGGCAGATACGAAGCATTTTTGGAATTATTAAGACAACTTAAAAAAATTATGCCGAATGATCCTTCAATTGATTATTTAATTAAACAATACCAGCAAATGGCTTCAGGTGAAAAATTAGGTGTTCCGGAACAGAATAAATAAGTAGCAAAGGAGGGTTTTGAAACCCTCCTCTACAATTTATTTAATCAATACCTTTTCAAATAACTTTCTTTCATCTCCGGTTAATCTGTAAGGTTTTACTTTATCACGATGAATAAACAAACCTTTTTGAAAACCAAAAGCAGCTAATTCATTTTTTTCATTGAAAAAATTAAAATTAATAATTGCAGATGCGTTCATTAATTCCGAAATCCACACTTCGCATTTAACTTTGTTGTGAATATATAAAGCTTTCTTATATTTTATATCCGTATGAATCAAAATAGGAGCAATTCCTTTTTTTTCTAAGATAGGTAACGGTAAACCGATTGTTTCTAATAGAATAGTCCGTCCTATTTCCATCCATTGGACATAAACAATATTGCTCACATGTCCTACATAATCTATTTGATATGTATAAATATCCAAATTGAAATTTATTTTGCTCATCAGTTTCTCCTTAATTCAATTTTTCTAATAAATAACTTACCAAATCTTTTTCATTAAGAAAATATTTTATCAAATTTCTTTTTCTCTTTTCTTTGATTATCCGTTCTTCCATTTCGGTAATAATAGTTTTCCACATTTTACCAATACTTGCTACAGGTTTTTCTTTAATAACATTTTTGTTGAACAGTTCCCAAATTGCAGAGAGCTCTAAAAGCGTTCCCGTTCCTCCCGGTAAAATAACAAAGGCATCTCCATACTCAATTAACTTATCAATTCTCCGAAATAAAGTATTGCACTTAATTTCTGTTGTTAAATAGTGATTTGGTTTTGCATTAAAAATATTTACGGTAACTCCTATTGCTTCTGTTCCCTTTTCATTAGCAGCTTTTGAAACGGCTTCCATTATTCCGGAATTTCCTCCGGAACAAATATTGAATCCATTTTGGGCCAATTCAGATGCAATTTTATATGCTGATTCGTATTCAAATTCTCCCTGTTTGGGTAGAGAACTGCCAAAGATTGTTACGGTTTTATTCATCACTTTTTACCGATAATTTGAGTAACAATTTTTCTTTTTCTAGGTCTGTTATCAAAATCGAGTAATATTATTTGCTGCCAAGTTCCCAATAATAAATTACCATTAGAAAAAGGAACCTGTAAAGACGCACCTTGCAATGCAGCACGTACATGAGAAAAACCATTACCATCGTGCCATGTTAAATCATGGTTATAATCAATATTAGATGGAATTATTTTTTCCATAAACTGTGGATAATCTTTAAGTAATCCGGGCTCATATTCAATAGTTGTAACTCCGGCAGTTGCTCCGGGTACAAAAATCAAAATATTTCCTTCTATAAAAGAATTTTGGGAAATAATAATTTGAACTTTATCGGTTATGTTAATTATATCGTTAAAACCTTTTGTAGATAGGTTTATAAAATCCGTATAGATTTCTAAAGAAGTCTTTAAATCCATTTTTTTTAGTATTAAGTTCTAAAGTGAGTAGAATCACGTTAATTTTTATATGATTAATTAAAGTAAACATAATCATTCTTTTTAACAAAAAATTTTTATTTTTTCGATTTATAAATTTTCTATTTTCGTATAAAAAACATATTTTTCCACATAAATTTTGAATAAATTACGTAAGAAAATTTTATAACTAAACAAGGAGATATTATGCTATCAAAAGACTATATTGAGATGGAAGATAAGTTCGGTGCCCACAATTATCATCCGCTTCCAGTAGTTTTAGAAAAGGGAGAAGGAGTATTTTTATGGGATGTTGAAGGGAAAAAATATTATGATTTTCTTTCCGCTTATTCGGCTGTAAATCAAGGACATTGCCACCCTAAAATTATTGAGACTTTAATTGAACAATCAAAAAAATTGACTTTAACTTCAAGAGCATTTTATAATAATGCTTTAGGACCTTATGAAAAATACATTACCGAATATTTCGGTTATGATAAAGTATTGCCTATGAATTCCGGTGCGGAAGCCGATGAAACAGCATTAAAAATCTGCCGCAGATGGGCTTACGACAAAAAAGGTATTGAAGAAAATAAAGCAAAAATTATAGTTTGTGAAGGAAACTTTCACGGAAGAACCATAACAATTATTTCTATGTCAACCGATCCCGATTCATATAAAGGATTTGGTCCTTACACACCGGGATTTGAAGTTGTGCCTTATAACGATCTTGATGCTTTGGAAAAAGCTCTGGAAGACCCGAATGTTGCAGGGTTCTTAGTTGAACCAATTCAAGGCGAAGCAGGAGTTTATGTGCCAGAAGATGGTTACTTAAAGAAAGCTTACGAAATGTGTAAAGCCAAAAATGTTCTTTTTATTGCTGATGAAGTTCAAACGGGTATTGCAAGAACCGGTAAGTTATTAGCTTGCGATCACGAAAATGTTAAACCTGATATTTTAATTCTTGGTAAAGCATTATCAGGAGGAGTACTTCCTGTATCTGCCGTTTTAGCTAATGATGATATTATGTTAGTTATTAAACCCGGTGAACATGGTTCTACATTTGGTGGAAACCCTGTTGCATGCAAAGTTGCAGTTGCTTCTCTCGAAGTTGTAAAAGAAGAAAAACTTGCGGAACGTGCAGAAAAACTCGGTCAGCTTTTCCGTGATGAACTTGTTAAAATTGATTCACCAATGATAGAACTAATTAGAGGTAAAGGCTTATTAAATGCAATTGTTATTAAACCTACTAACGGTAAAGAAGCTTGGGATGTTTGTGTTAAAATGAAAGAAAATGGTTTATTGGCAAAACCAACTCATCAACACATTATTAGATTTGCGCCACCTCTTGTAATTACTGAAGATCAAATTCACGAAGCTGTTGCAATTATTAAAAAATCCTTAGAAGAAGTATAGATAAATATTAAGGACTGCATTTTTTTGCAGTCCTAATATAATAAGTTATACAATATTTGAGACTCTCTCTAGATTAACATGAAATGACTATCAGTTAATTATTTTTAGTATTGTCTTCCATTTCATATTTGAACATTTAACCTCTCATATCTAAAAGATCTATCTTGACACTGTCATTGTTTCAAAAAGGGATTATGCTCTTTCTCGTAGCCAATAGTAGTTGAATCTCCATGACCAGGGAATACTTTAACATCTTCTTCCAAAGTAAATAATTTAGTTCTAATTGAGTTAAGAAGAGTTTCATAATTACCGCCCCATAAATCTGTACGTCCTATTCCTTCGAGAAATAAAACATCACCACTTATGCAAATTTTTTCTTCGTAGAATATTATTGAATATTCGCCTTGTGTGTGTCCGGGGGTAAATAGAAAGTTCATTTTATGTTCACCGATTGCCAAAGTTAAATCTTCTGTAATAAATTTATCAGGTTTTGGTGATGGAGTAATTTCAAGTCTGAACATTTCTGCTTGTTCAACTGCCATATCAAGGAGTGGCAAGTCCAATTCAGGTGCATAGAAATCAACATTATATTTTTCTTTTATAAAATGATTGCCAAGAATGTGGTCAATATGGCAATGAGTATTAAGCAAATATTTTATTTTGAGATTTTTTTTTTCAATGGTGCTCAAAAGAATTTTTTCTTCTGAATTATTTGAACACCCAGGATCTATAATAATAGATTCTTTGGTTTTATCATCCCAAATTAAATATGTATTTTCTTGAAAAGGATTAAATACTAATTTTTTAACTTTTAACATAATTTTTCCTTCTTAACTATTCAAAAATTGTAAATAATTTTAGTAATTTATAGTAAGCTAATGGATAAAACTTAACCTTCTTGAGCTTCATCCATTAAGCTATAAATTTGTAATCCTATATAAAAATCAACTGAGTTCATCATTGAGATCTTATTTTTAGCTCTGCACTAACTTAAATTACAAAAAAATCATCGTTCTGCTGTAAGTTTCTTATCCTTTAAAATTATTCTTTATTCTTTTATTTAATTGCTTTGTATAGTTTTTATAATTTTCTTTGGTTTCTTCAAGTGAATCACCACCAAATTTATCTAACATAAACTTAGCTAAAACCCAAGCCATTGCTGCTTCACCAATTACTCCGCAAGCCGGGACAGCGACAAAATCACTTCTTTCTCTCCTTGCTTTTACCAATTTCATTGTAGAAAGATCAACTGTTTGAATCGGCTGCATTAAAGTGGCAATAGGTTTCATTGCTGCACGAACATAAATCGGTAAGCCGGTAGAAATTCCACCCTCAATTCCTCCTGCTCTGTTTGTTTTTCTATTAAATTCTTTATTTTCAAAAATAATTTCATCGTGGGCTTCTGAGCCAAAAACTTCGGAGAGACAAGCTCCTGCTCCTATTTCGACACTTTTAATTGCATTGATTGACATAAATTCAAAAGCAAGTGCTGCATCTAATTTTTTATCGAAGTGCATATAACTTCCTAAACCGGCAGGCACTGCTGTTGCTATAACAACAATTTGTCCGCCAAGTGTATCGCCGTTTTTCTTAGCAATTTTAATTTGCTCGATAATTTCTTCTTCTTGTTTTTTTTCTAAAACTCTAACCTGGCTCTTATCGGCTTTATCAGCAATTTGTTGTGCTTTAAAACCTTTTGGTAACTTGTTATCATAAAGTTTAGTAATAAAACTTTTCTCGGGGAAAATCGGACCAATATTTTCCACGTAACTTCCTACAGTAATTCCAAATTCTTCAAGGAATTTTCTTGCTACTGTTGAACCCGCAACTCTTGCAGCAGTTTCTCTTGCACTACTTCTTTCTATTGAGTTTCTGATGTCATTAAAATTGTATTTACTTACTCCTGTTAAATCTGCATGTCCGGGACGAGGAATTGTAATCTTTTCAACTTTATCTTTTATTGGAGAATGGCTCATTTTGTGTGTCCAATTTTTCCAGTCACTATTTTCAATGTTAAATGCTATTGGTGAGCCTAGAGTTTTACCAAAGCGAATTCCTGAAAGGATTTCTATGGTATCTGTTTCAATTTGCATTCTACCGCCACGACCGTAACCCATTTGTCGGCGTTTTAATTGTTTATCAATATAATCTTTGTCTAAAGGAATGTTTGACGGAAATCCTTCTACAATAACAGAAAGAGCTTTTCCGTGAGATTCACCTGCCGTAAGTATTCTTATCATCATATTCTCAATTATTACTTTTTAAAATTTAAATATAAAAAAAGCGTCCATAAAAATATAGACGCTTTATCCTTAGAGGTGTTATGTGTTTTTTTATTTAGGGATTTCTAATCCCACAAAACTTGTTTGACCTTTTTTGTCTTGAACTTTCAACAAAATTGCATCACCGGCTTTATCTTTAACAATATCTTCAAACTCAGAAACCGAGTTGATCGTTTTTTTATCCACCTCAAGAATTACCAATCCGCTAAATAATCTTTGATGAGCAGCTTTACTAAAACTCTTTACATCTTTAATAAAAATTCCTGACTCAACTTTGTAAGCTTTTGCCATTTCAGAAGACAAATTCATAACTGTTAAACCCAAGTTATCAAACTTAACTTCAACTACTTTGTCTTTATCTTTTTTCTCTTTAGCTTTAGTTTTATTTTCTTTTACAACTTCTTCTGAATCTGTTTCGATACCTTTTAATTCAACACTTCTTTTAATTTGTTTACCGTCTCGATAAATGATTAATTCAACTTCGTCACCAGCTCTTTTTCTTGCTATATAACTTTGCAATTCGTTAGGCTTCATTAATTCTTTACCGTCAATTTCTAAAATAACATCACCGGCTTTAATATCTTTTTTAGACGCTGCACCATCGGGAACAATATTCTGAATCATAATTCCTTTCGGTTTATCCAATCCGATTGCTTTTGCAGTTGCTGCATCGATAGCTCCAATACTAACTCCAATATATCCTCTGCTTACTTTACCATTTTCAATTAAATCTTCGGCAACAGCTTTAGCTAGGTTTATTGGTATTGCAAATCCGTAACCGATATAACTCGAAGAAAATCCGTTTGTGGCAATTGCTGAATTGATTCCTATTACCGCACCATTTAAATCAACTAAAGCACCACCGCTGTTACCCGGATTTATTGCTGCATCAGTTTGAATAAAATCTTCAATTCCATATTGTTCTTGAATAATATTAATATTTCTTCCAATAGCACTAACAATTCCAGCAGTAACAGTTGATGTTAAATAACCAAGCGGATTACCGATTGCCATTACCCAGCTTCCAACTTTTAGATTATCAGAATCACCGAGATATGCTGCAGGTAAATTTTCGGCTTCTACTTTTATTACCGCAAGATCCGTACGAGGATCAGTTCCTACAACTTCGGCTTCAAGTTCCCTTTTATCGAATAGCGTAACGGTTACTTCTATAGCATTTTCCACAACATGATTGTTTGTTAAGATATATCCATCTTTGTTGATAATTACACCACTACCTCCGCCTTGCCTTTTATCCGGCATTCTTTCTCGAAAGAAAAATGGTAAGTCAAATTCAAAACCTCTTTTAAAGTTTTGTTTTATTTTACTCGTAACCGTAATGCTTACAATTGAGGGTGTTACTTTTTCGGCAACAGCTGTAAATGCGTTATTAAAATCAGTAAGAGAAATGTTTTCAACTGGAGATTTGTCAGAGCCGACTTGTATTTCTTTTGCTTTACTTTCTTTTATCAAATCAGCACTCGATACAAGTATCGCTCCAAAGACAATTCCAATAATGATAAGTGAAATTGTACCAAAAATATTTCTTGTTTTCATTGTACCTTCCTTTATTATAAATATTTTAGTGATTTTAAACCTTTAAAATCGGGGTTGTGATAAATTAAAAATTTTTCAAGAATAAAAATAATATTCTCCAAATGTTGACTGTTAATAATCATTAACTTTCTTTTGGTGCTTAAACATTTGAATAAATTAAAAAGTTCCTCACTCAGTTGAAATGTAGTTAAAGTACTTTCGACACAATTTTTACAAATTATTCCATCTGAATAATTAAAACCGTTACCGGAATTATCAGATATTAAGTTACTGCAGTTGGAACAATGCTCAAAAGATAATTCGTAACCGATTTCTTTCGTGAAAAAAATTAAATATTGTGTAAAAAGCAAAAGAGGATTTTTTTCGGAAGCATTTAGAAGTGAAAATAATTTAACCGTTCCTCTAAACAATTTATCATTTACTTCTTGTTCAGGTAACAATTGCAACAGTAACTCAGCAATAGACGAAGCATATTTTATCTTATCTAAATCTTCTTTTAATTTTGGGAAATGCTCAATTAAATTTACTTGTGTTACAAGTTGAAGATCTTTCCCTTCTTTTTTGTAAAAGACAATCTCAACTTGATTCAGAGTATCAATCTTACTCCCGATTTTAGACTTAGAACTTCTTGCTCCCTTGATTATTGCCGATATTTTCCCGTTTTCTCTTGTATAAAACTGAACTATAAGACTTGAATCACTAAACTTAGTTTTCTTTAATACAACCGCCTCATTCTTGATAATCACTGACATTTTGACTAAAACTTGTACGGTGAAAAATGTAGAGCCTCTTCAGTAATAATTCCGGAAATTAAGCTATATGGAGTTACATCAAAAGCCGGAGCGGTTACCTCATATTCTTCCTTAGTTATTTGGATTCTTTTTATTGAGTTTATTTCACTTTTATCTCTGAACTCAATTTTAATATCATCACCAGTTTTACAATTTCTATCGATTGTTGAAGTAGGTGCAACAATGTAAAATGGGATTTTGTGATAATTGCACAAAACTGCAAGATTGTACGTCCCTATTTTATTTGCCGAATCGCCGTTTGCGGCAATTCTATCTGCTCCGGTTATAACCAAATCAACTTTGCCTTTCTGCATAAGATAAGCTGCGGTTGAATCGGAATTTATGGAAAAAGGAATATTTGCTTTGCTCAATTCGAAAGCTGTTAATCTAGAACCTTGGAGTAAGGGTCGTGTTTCATCTGCAAAAACATGTTCAACTAAATTATTTTTATGGGCAAAACTAATAACGTTAAATGCTGTTCCATCGCCGCCGGTTGCAAGCTTTCCCGTATTGCAATGTGTAAGCACTTTCGATTTTTTCTTAAAAATTTGCAATCCATTTTGAGCAATTTTATCACACATTTCTATATCTTCGTTATGAATTTTAATTGCTTCTTGGATTAGAATTTTATTTAAATTATTATCTGATAAATTTGCAAAGAAACAATTTTTCATTCTGCTTAACGCCCAAAAAAGATTTACCGCAGTCGGTCTTGTTTTAGCAAGTCTTTTATAAACTTTTTGAAATTCTTCTTCGGTTTTGATATTATTTTTACTTACTGTAATTGCCAAACCATAAGCAGCGGTTATACCAATTGCAGGAGCACCACGCACTTCCAATCGTTCTATTGATTTAGCAATTCTTTCCAAATCGTCCGTTTCTATATAGTTTTCTTCGAGAGGAAGTTTTGTCTGATCAATTAAAATTAATTTTCCCTCATTAAATTCAATTGATTTAAAATCACTCATAATCAAAACTCGAAAGGCTTTTGAATTCTAAAAATCTATCTTTAATTTTTTCTTCGTTAAGATTTTCCAATCCTTCCGTACTAAATTTTTCTACACAGAACGAAGCCATTGAGCTTCCGAAAATTACCGCACGCTTAAGATTTTCAAAATTTATCTCTTTGCATTTGTGTAAGTAACCTGCAAAACCACCAAGGAAAGTATCACCTGCTCCGGTTGGATCAAATAAATTTTCGAGTGGATAAGCAGGAGCGGAAAAAATTTCATTTTCCGTAAAAAGTAATGCTCCGTGCTCCCCTTTTTTAATAATTAAATATTCGGGTCCCATTTTTCTAATCATCTTTGCAGCTTTGATTAAATTAGCTTCGTTAGTAAGCATTCTCGCTTCGGAATCATTTATGATCAACGCATCAGTTTTTTTTAATACTTTTAGCAAATCCTCTTTTGTTGTATCAATCCAAAGATTCATTGTATCGGTAACAATAAAATTATTTCCTTTCAACTGATTGATTACGCTTAACTGTAAAGAAGGCAAAATATTTCCAAGGATAATACAACTGTCTTTCTCACAGCTTTGAGGAATTTGTGGATTAAATTTTTCAAATACATTTAATTCAGTAAAGAGTGTATCACGAGTATTTAAATCAAAACGGTACTTCCCTCCCCAACGAAATGTTTTACCCCCTTTTACTATTTTGAGAGCGTCTAAATTAATATTATGTTTCTTTAACATATTTGTGTAAGTATCAGAAAAGTCTTCACCAACTACAGCACACATTTTTGCATTGTTAACAAAATAACTTGCAGAGAGTGAAATATATGTGGCTGCACCACCGAGTGCTTTTTCCACTTTACCGAAAGGTGTTTCAACGTCATCTAACCCTACTGACCCAACTACTAAAAATTCCAATCTTCCTCCTTAAATTTTTTAAACATTAAAAATAAGCATTTTCAATCTTCAATATCTAACCAACAGTAAGATGCCTAACTATTTTCAATAACTCAATATTTAAATATTTATGATTTATCTTTCTTCTTCTTTTACCATAAACCATAAAATTGCACTAACACCAAGCGTAACTGCACTTATAATAAAAATAAGGCTTTTATCTTCCGCTGAGCTGACTGCTTGTCCTACACCAAAGCTTGCAACTAATTGAGGCAGTACAACAGATAGATTAAACAAGCCCATAAACAGACCCATTTTTGCTTTATCAACTTTTTGGGACATTATTGCAAAAGGCAAGCTAATTGTTGCTGCCCAACCAACACCGAGTATTATCATCAAAACGTAAATTACAATTGAAGAAAATCCAAATAGAACCATTCCTAAGTAACCGATTGCCATAATCAAGATTGAAATTGCATGCGTTCTAACTTTTCCTATTTTTCTTGATAGAGGTTCAAGAACTGTAACAGGTAAAATTGCTCCAACTGCATTTAGGAGTAAGAAACTTATTGAAACTATTCTGCCCATTTCAATTTGCGTACTCTCGCTGATTGATGAATCCGCACCAAGTCCGTAAACTTCATACTGCACGTAAGCAAACATATAAACAAACATTGTTTGAATACCAATCCAAGTGAATGAATGTGCAGCTAAAACTTTTTTGAAACTTACAATCCCATCTTCAGCTTTGCTTAGTTTTTCGGTAGGCCGTAAAACGGCTTTAAGAATAAAACTGATTGTAACAATCAAACAAAGTAATTCTACATAATAATTATCAGGATGATATTCTAATAATCTTGCAACGATTGCGTAAACAGCATATAGCAAAAATCCCCATAAAGGTTGAATGTAAGTTAAAATTTCCAGGAATGATGAATTTCCTTTTTCAGGCTTGTCGTTTTCATCTGAGGAAAAATCTTTAGGTTCCTCAACAAATAATGGTGGAAAAACAGAAAGTAAAAAAACAAGTATAACACCTACATAGATTAAAACATAATTATTCCAAACGGCACCTATAACATAAGCAAGCACTCCAAAGGTTCCGGAAATTGTCTGCATCCACGAATAACCTTTTGTGCGTTCATTTCCTTCGGGAGTTACATCAGCAATGATTGAACGAGTTGGATTAAAGCCGACATTTATCGCAAGATCTAAACTTAGAGCTACAGCAATTGCTATACCAAGGATTCCTTCTAGACCGAGCGCGTTGGAAATAATTTCCAAGTTTGGTAAAGCAAGCATCATGATAGCTGCAAGAAATCCGCCAATAAAAATAAAGGGTCTGCGCCTTCCGTTCCAAAACCAAACTTTATCGCTGATTATTCCAAAAAGAATTTGGCCAATAATTCCGGCAAAAGGACCTGCAGCCCAAACAAGTCCCACATCATGAATCTCTAATCCATATTTGGTTGTTAGAATCCAACTTAAAGCCGAAATTTGAACCGATAAAGCAAAACCCATTGCAGTTGCGGGTAAAGCCAAGATAGCATAAAAAGTGTTGGTTAATTTTTTTTGAAATTTTAACATATTCCTCTACCTGATTAAATATATTGAAATTGTTTTAGAGGCTTGCTCTAAAACTTTATTTTTTTCAAAAGAACATTTCTTATTGTTTAACAAATCTGTTACTTCGGAATAAGTACCTTCTTTAAAGTAATCCTTAAAATTTAAATTTCTTTTTTCTTCACTATCGTTTATGGCAACTATTATTTTTTCATCTCCGAGTTTCTTTTTATAAACATAGAAATCATTTTCGGGAACATATTGAACAAACTTGCCTGTTCTCATAACTCGGTATTTATTTCTTAAAGCTAACAACTGTTTTGTAAAGTTATAAATTTCGTTTTGTTGTGTTGTTCTATCTTTCTCTGCAAAGGCATTCAAACTATCTCCGGAAAACCCACCGGGGAATGCTTCTCTTATTCTATTATGGTGACCACCTCCGTTTAATCCTATTTCCGTTCCGTAAAATAATTGCGGAATTCCTCTGGTTGTTAAAACCAATGCTAAAGCTACTTTAAATTTAAATAAATCATTTTTAGCGATATACATAGCTCTATCAGTATCATGATTATCAAAAAACAGTAGCAAATTATTTGGGTTGGAATAAAGAAAATCCTTTCCTAGAGTTTCATAAATTCTGTTTAAATTATTTTCGCCGGCAAGATAAGAAGCAATTGCATCTCGCATAGCAAAATCAGTAACCGCAGGTAAATTTGTATTGAAGTTACTTCTAACTTTAGAATCTTTTTGATAAGCTGCCAGGTAAGCGGCTTCTCCCTTCCAAACTTCACCTACAATATTAAATTTTGGATAATGTGTTAAAATTGTTTTTGCCCATTTAGACATAAAATCCGGATTAACATAAGGATATGTATCTTCTCTTATTCCATCTATTCCGCTAAACTCAATCCACCAAATTGTATTTTGAATTAAATAGTTTGCAAGTAAAGTATCTCTTTGGTTAAGATCGGGCATGTAATCAACAAACCAACCTTCGTTTGCAGTTTTCATTTTACTTGAATCGGAATAAATATCAACATAAACTACTTTATAATGACTTGCCGGCAAATGATCCTTTGTAGTACCGTTTAGCCAAGTTTTCGTTGGTAAATTCCCTATCCATTCATGATTTATTCCAATGTGGTTTGCTACATGATCGTATATTACTTTTATTCCTTTTTTATGAGCTTCCTCTACTAATCTTTTGTAAAGTTCGTTAGTTCCTTGCCTCGCATCAACTTTGTAGAAATCTGTTGCAGCATAACCGTGATAGCTCATGTACATATCATTTTCAAGAAGCGGAGTAATCCAAATTGCCGTAACTCCTAGTTTTTTAAGATAATCCAATTTATTGATTATCCCTTGAATATCACCGCCAAATCTTCCGTTCTCACCTTTAAATTCAAATTCCTCTTTTTCATTTTCAAAGAAATTATTTGTAGTATCTCCATCACAAAATCTATCGGGGAAAATTAAGTAAACAACATCTTCGTTAGAAAATCCTTTATGATTATCAGAGTTATTTTTTCGCTTTAATATTTGATAATTTAATTTTTTTGTAAAACCGTCTTTTGAAAAAAGAATTTTAGGATTAGTTTCTCCAATGCCTGTTTTAAGTTTTACATTAACAAACAAATAATTATTATTCTCAGGATATATAACTTTTTGTATAATAAAATTACTATCGGAAGATTTAACTTTAACCGAATCTAAATTTTTCCCGTAAATCAATAATTGAATGTTGTTGTAAGTATGATTAGCCCACCAATTGGGAGGCTCAATTTTGTTTATCTCAAATGCTTGAGACAGTAAAAGTGAGTTTAGCAGAACAATAATCAAAAATGTTTTTTTCATATCATAGAAGTAGAATATTAAATATTTTGTTATTACAATATTAACTAAAAAAAACTTAAAACTGTAAAGCTTGTCCGCTTTTTATCTAACTCAGATGAATGAAGTTATTATTTGTGCAAAATTTAGAATGAAAAGATTTAAATAAAATATTTTTATTTCCGTTCATTATCTATATATTTGTAGTTCTATTTTTTAGGAGAGGTGCAGGAGTGGCTGAACTGGCACGCCTGGAAAGCGTGTGTACGGGCAACCGTACCGTGGGTTCGAATCCCACTCTCTCCGCTCTATTTGTAACTTAAACATATTTCTTTACTATTTTTTAAGTTTCACAAAGTTTACTCTGCCTATCAAAAAAACTACAACGTCTCATCTCTCTTCAAATAAAAGCATCATAATTTTTTGCACCAAATCTAAATAATCCGGATTTATGTTATTAAGCTAAACTCAATATTCCTTTTAATTATTCTTTGGGCTTTTGCACTTACTTCGTTGTTTATCACACGACATATTTTTAATCGGGAATAGAATATAAAATGTAAATTACAAAGAACCGAAACGCTACAATTCTACTTAACTTTATTGATTTTTAACGACACATTTAATGTTGCAAAATAACTACCCAAAAATCCTAAGAGAATTCCAAGAGCATAGAGCATGATGTAAAAGTAAGTTTCGTTAAATTCAAAATAGGTAATATTATAAAACTTTGTAACAAAATTTAAGAAAACAAGATAAAGTGCAAGACAAATTGTAGCAGCAACGATTCCTATAATAATTCCATTTAAGAATATCGGTATTTTAATTGCCTGCAATTTTGCACCTACGAGTTTCATTGTATTGTATTGAGTTATTCGAGATGATAAAAGCAGTTTGTTATTAGAATAGACCAAATAAATTGATAGAAAAACCAAAAAGATTGATAACCAGTAAATAATTTTTTTAGATGAATTTGTATAATTCAAAAGTTTAAGCGTAAGATTATAGTCATAAACTACCTCGTCTATTCCTATTACTTTTTCCAAGGTTTTTATAATCGGCTCAATTGATTGGGCAGAAACACTATCAGGAACTAATCTTACGGAATATGAAGCAGGCAATGGATTTGCTTCCAGAACCGAAGCAAAATCTTTGCCGGTTTTTTCCTGCATTATTTTTAATGCTTTTTCTTTATCTACAAATTTAAAGGATTCGATATAAATGTTGTTTTTTAATTCTTCTTCAATAAGACTATACTTATCTCCAGTAATTGAATCGTTTACGAAAAGATTTATTTTTATATTTTCCTTCAGCTTGTTATTAATTTTTGCCGAAAAAGAAATTAACCCGATTGAAAACGAGACAAAAATTAAAGCTATTGTTGTAGTTGTAATAATTAGTAGTGAGCCTAATTTAGAATTCAATAATGAATTGAAAGTTTCTTTTATGTAGTATAAAAACATTTTTTTTCTTCTTATTTAAAAATTTGATTCATCTATCCAGGAAACAATTTTCCATTTTTTTGTTAATTTATTTTTCCTTAATTGTAAATTAACTTTTCCGTCAATATAATCTACATCAGTTGTATTAAAAGTAACCGTTAAATTAAAACTTCTGACTACATTTGTTGAGTCATTTGTAATAGTTACAATATTATTCCAAACTAAATCTAATCTTTCGGAATTATTAAATAGTCCGTATGTTGCAAACATTTCCTCATCTCTTCCCCAGGCAATATCTATTTCTTTTTCATAATCTCTAAACGTAAAAGTGAAATCATTATCCAAAAGCTGCCCGTAAAGTGTAGTATCTTTAAAAGTATAAGCATATTGCATATTTTGAAAGACTCCTTCTATTGTAGTTTGATCACTTATCAAAGATTTCTTGCTACTTAAACTTTCATCTAATTTAGGAGCAAACGGATTTGTACAACCGGAAACAAAAGTAATAAAAAAAACTATTATAATTTGCTCCAACAAAGTATTATTTAAATGTCTTTTTATCAATTAAAAAAATCTTCCTTTAAGGTCACTCCATGCCGGATTTGTTTTACCGGTTTGTATATCAATCCAACTTGTAATTACCCACTGATTATTATTATCAAGATTTATTGTAAACGAGGAATTACCTTTATAAGTAACAGCATTATTTTCATTAATCTCAGGTAATTTAATTGTATAATCATAATTTCGATTACCAATATTTCCTTCAATACTACTCGAAATTAAATTAAGAGTAATTACAATATTATCACCTTCCTTAAATGTATTAATCAAATTTTTAAAATAAATCTGTTCGCTTGTTAAATCCCAATCACTTAAAAAATTATAATTGAATAATGCCTCTGATGAAGGTGTAAATTTATACTTTTCATTTAAGAACGAACTATCAACAAAACAACTGATGTAATCTTTTTCATTTTTTTCTGAAAAGGAATTAGTCAAATTTAGAAAAAGCTGTTCGGGCGTAGTTGCGGGTCTGTAACTCGATCTTACATTTATTGGTTCTTCAGCTTCCCGTGTAGTTAATAAATTACAACTCATAGTTATTATTAGTAGAAGCGGAACCCAAATTATTTTTGAAAAATAATAATACATCTTTCCGATTTTTTTTCTTCAAAATAATCACCAAAATAATCACCAAAGACCATTCCCAATTTAAAGCCTATTTTTGAAATTTCAGAGATAAGTTCCTTATAGGAATATAATTTAACAGATTCTTGAAATTCTTTGATTACATTATTTTTTTTTATTATGATTTTTTTTTCAACTCTTCCGTTGTTTATACTTCGGTGCTCTTCTATTTTATTCCCGTTGACTTTTTTCTCTGTGAACTTTATTAAATTATGTTCAACATAATTTTTGTTTAGATAATCCAGAATATAATAACCGCTATCTTGAAGAAGCTTATATGCAGTTTTGATAAAAGCAAAGTTTTCTTCATCTGTTTCAAAATAACCAAAACTCGTAAAAAGATTTACAATTAAATCAAACTTACTTTCAGTATTAAAACTTCTTAAATCAGAATTTAAAAATTTAATATTTGTACTATTTAATTTTGCATTTCTCTCGGCAATATTTAATAGAGTTTGGCTCAAATCAAATCCTGTTACATCAAATCCCTCTTTAGCAAACTTTATTGAATGCCTTCCTGCACCGCAGGCTGCATCTAAAATCTTAGCACCTTTGGAAATTTTTGTATTACTTAAAATCAGATTAATTATTCTTTCTGTATCAGCATTATTTCTGTGCTTATAAACATCAAGATAATGTTCGGATGCAAACCAATCTTTGAACCACTCTTTATTCATTTACATATCAATTCTATTTAAGACCGCTCTTCCAATTGTTGCTTCATCTGTAAATTCCAAATCACCTCCAATAGGCAGACCTCGTGCTAATCTTGTTATTTTTATGTTTAAGGGTTTTAATAATTTTGCAAGATAAAGACTTGTAGTTTCACCTTCTGTATCGGGATTTAGAGCAAGAATTATTTCTTTTGCTTCTTCGGTTTTAAGTCTTTCCAAAAGTTCTTTAATTTTCAAATCCTCTACACCAATGCCTGAAAGCGGAGATAATACTCCGCCAATTACATGGTATTTGCCGGTAAATTCGTTTGTATTTTCTATAGCGATTACATCGCTTGCTTCTTCTACAATACAGATTATAGAGGAATCACGTTTAGGATTATTGCAAACACTGCAAATATCGCTCGAAGAAATATTGAAACAAATTGAACAAAATTTAATGTTATCTTTTAACTCAATTAATGATTTTATTAACTGCTCAAGTTCTTCTGGCTCTTTTTTTACAAGATGCAGAGCTAAACGCTGAGCACTTTTTTTTCCTATCGAAGGAAGTTTACTTAGTTCTTCGATAACAATTCTTAAAGGTTCGGCAATTTCCAATTAAAATCCCGGTATATTCAATCCTGGCGGAATCATTCCTTTAGTTACATTACCAAGTTCTTCTTCAGCCATTTTACCAGCTTCTTCCAAAGCTTTATTTACAGCAGCAACAACTAAATCTTCAAGCATTTCTTTATCGTCTGATTTTACAATTTCATCATCAATTTCTAACGAAATAATTTCTTTTTTTCCATTGCAGGTTGCTTTTACCATTCCGCCACCGCTTTCAGCCATAACGGTTTTATTAGCTAATTCTTCTTGAGTTTTTTGCATTTCGGCTTGCATTTTCTGAATTTGTTTCATCATTCCTGCCATATTGCCTTTCATATATCCTCCTTTGAGTAAATAATAATTATTTTCTAAAATTTAAATTTAATGAATTTATTATAATTATATGTTACTTTTGTATTTACATTTTTTCAACATAGGAAATTTTATGCTAACCAAATACGGTTACAGTACAATTTTAATTTCAGTATTATTTTCCGTTTTATTAATTATTATATCTTTTTTTATATCGAACACCTATGGAAAATTTACTTTTATAGTTCTATCCATTTTATTACTTCTTTTTACTCTAAATTTTTTTAGAGATCCTGAAAGAAATACACCCAACAAAGAAAGAATCGTTGTTTCCCCGGCTGATGGGAAAGTGCTTATAATTAAAAATGTTTTTGATAGCAGATTTCTAAATTCCGAAGCAAAACAAGTTTCAATATTTATGTCGCCTTTAAACGTTCATGTAAACAGAATTCCTATAAGCGGGAAAGTTGATTATCTAAAATATATAGAAGGCAAATTTTTAACAGCATTTAATGATAAAGCCGATGAAGAAAATGAAAGATCTGAAATTGGAATTTCAACAAATTACGGAAAAGTGCTCTTTACACAAGTTGCAGGAATGGTTGCGAGAAGAATAGTTTATGAATTGAATATTGGTGATAGCGTAGAAATAGGAAAACGTTTCGGAATGATTAAATTCGGAAGCAGAGTTGATATAATTGTTCCTAAAAATTGGGAACTAAATGTTAAAGAAGGCGATGTTACAAAAGCAGGTGAAACAATTTTATTCAACATTAAATAATTTATGAAAAAATCTTATATTCCAAATACAATAACTGCATTAAGTCTTTTTAGTGGATTTCTGTCAATTATTTTTACAAGCAAAGGAAATTTTCAATTTGCTGCAGTAATGATTTTTGCCGCTTCCATCTTTGATTTAATAGACGGAATTGTTGCTCGAATGTTAAAAACATCCAGTCAATTTGGAGTTGAGCTTGATTCACTTGCAGATGTAGTTAGTTTTGGGGCAGCTCCTTCGTTCTTAATTTATAGTTTTCACTTTTATAAGTTCAATGCTTTAGGCTTAATTCTCAGTTCTTTGCCTTTAATTTTTGGAGCTTTCAGATTAGCAAGATTTAATTCGCAGCTTATTGATATTGAAACGAAAGGTGACTTTAAAGGGCTGCCGATTCCACTTGCAGCAATTACTATTTCGATGTTTGTTTACTATGTCTATAATAACGGAGCATTTATTAAACCGTTATATTTTGTATCGGTTCCGTTAGTTCTTATTGTATCGGCAGCAATGTTAAGCAGCATAAAATATTCGGCTTTTCCTAAGCTAAACAGAACTACTCTTAAAGGCAAACCGGTCTATTTAATTTTGACCATTTTAGGTTTAGCTCTAGTTTTTTTAACGGATGGAACAGCATTATTTTATATATTTCTTGCAATTGTTTTATTCGGTATATTTAGGCATTATTATAAAAAAATTAAAAAATAATTATTTGTTCAATTAAACAGAGGTAAATATGTTTGGAAGCTTGGGTGCTCCTGAAATAGTTTTAATTATTGTAGCAATAGTTTTACTTTTTGGAGCAAAAAAAATTCCCGAACTTGCACAAGGCGTAGGAAAAGGAATGAAAGAATTTAAGAAAGCAATAAAAGATGTTGAAGAAGATATTTCTGAAATAAAAAAAGACGAAAATCAAACTGGAGATAAAAAATAAGGTCCTCGAATATTGATTTCCTATAAAAACTATTCCGAAAAAATTGTACAGATTCAAAACGGTTCACTATCGCTGACCGATAATGTAAAATTTTTCTTAGATGAAATTGAAAAAGCAAAAGATTTAAATGCTTTCAATTTTGTTTTTGAAGACTCACTTGATACAGCCAAAAAAGTTGAACAAAAAATAAAAAACGGAACAGGCGGCAGACTTGCAGGAATGGTAGTAGCAATTAAAGATGTTCTTTCCATAAAGGATAAACCGCTTACTTGCTCATCAAAAATTTTAGGAAATTTTACATCACTTTATACTGCAACAAGTGTACAAAAACTCATTGATGAAGATGCAATAATAATAGGTAAAACAAACTGCGATGAGTTTGCAATGGGCAGTTCAAATGAAAACTCACACTTTGGAGTTGTAAAAAATCCTATAAATCAAGAATATGTTCCGGGTGGTTCAAGCGGTGGTTCTGCAGCTGCTGTTTCAGGAAAACTTTGCGATGTTGCTCTTGGAACCGATACAGGAGGGTCAATCCGACAACCTGCTGCTTTCTGCGGAGTGTACGGACTTAAACCAAGTTATGGCAGAGTTTCTCGATACGGATTAACAGCTTTTGCTTCTTCTTTCGATTCAATAGGAGCTTTTGCAAACAACATTTATGATATCGCATTGGTTCACCAAATAATTTCGGGTTACGATGAAAAAGACTCAACTTCTGAAAAAGTAGATGTTCCTAATTATATTGACTTCTCGGAAAATTCTAAAAATTTTAAAGTTGGAATCCCGAAAGAATATTTTGGAGAAGGATTAAATGAGGAAATTAAATCAGCTATAAAAAATAAAATTGCAAAACTAAAAGAAAACGGAATTGAAGTAGTTGATATTTCACTGCCGAATATGGAATATGCAATTGCAACATACTATATTTTAACTACTGCAGAAGCTTCATCAAACCTTGCAAGATACGATGGGGCACGTTACGGGCACAGAACTCATGACAAAACAAATTTAAAAGGAATGTACACTAAATCCCGTTCCGAAGGATTTGGGAAAGAAGTTAAACGCAGAATTATGCTTGGCACTTATGTATTATCCGCAGGTTATTACGATGCTTATTATAAAAAAGCCCAACAAGTCAGAAGAATAATTAAAAATGATTTCGATAATGTATTTAAAAATGTTGATATAATTTTATCGCCTACAACTCCAACTACAGCATTCAAAATCAAAGAGAAAATAGAAGACCCGTTACAAATGTACCTCGGTGATGTTTATACAACGTCAGCTAATCTTGCCGGAATTCCCGGAATAAATATCCCGATTGGAAAAAACAGCATGGGTTTGCCAATAGGGATGCAATTAATGGCAAATCAGTTTAAGGAAAATGAGCTGCTGAGTTTTACAAAAAAAACTTTAAATATAATTTCATAACATCCACATTGAGCAAAATCAAAACATATAATTTTAACTTTACAGAAGGAGAAAACAAATGTCAGAAATAAATAAATGTCTAAACTGCGAAAAAGATGATAATCTTGTTCCGTTACTTTCAATTAAATTTTCTTCCAAAGCAAGCTGGATTTGCACGGAATGTTTTCCAATATTTGTTCACAAACCAGAGAAAGTTGCAGATAAATTAAATAAGTTAAAAGAAGATAAGAAATAGAATTCTATAAGATTTCTTAAAATGGTATTGAAAAATGAGAAAATGAAGTACCATACTCTTTATTTATACATAAGAAAAACATGATGCAATGTTAATAAATAAAAAAACCTTGAAAATATTTTCAATTTCCAAGGTTTTAGTTATAACAGACTTTTAATTTTTATCTATTAACTTTATACTTTTAATATCTATAATATTCAGGCTTAAATGGACCTTTAACGCTGACACCAATATATTTGGCTTGCTCTTCTGATAAGGTATCCAACTCTGCTCCAACTTTCTCGAGATGTAATCTTGCAACTTCTTCATCAAGATGTTTGGGAAGCATATAGACTTTGTTTTCGTATTTATCCGGATTATTCCAAAGTTCAATTTGAGCAAGAGTTTGGTTGGTAAAAGAATTGCTCATTACAAAAGACGGATGACCGGTCGCACAACCAAGATTTACTAATCTGCCTTCTGCAAGAACAATAATTTCCTTTCCATCAACATTATATAAATCCACTTGAGGTTTAATTGTATCTTTAGTGCTGCCATAATTTTCATTCAACCAAGCCATATCAATTTCATTATCAAAATGGCCAATATTACAGACAACTGTTTTATCTTTCATTGACTTGAATGCTTCTTTTGTAACAATATCTTTATTTCCGGTTGCAGTTACAACTATATCAGCTTCGGGAACAGCTTTTAAGAATTTTTTAACTTCAAAGCCTTCCATGGCAGCTTGCAAGGCACAAATTGGATCAACTTCAGAAACCAAAACCCGTACACCTGCACTCCTCAAGGATTGTGCAGAACCTTTACCAACGTCTCCATAACCTGCCACAATAGCAACTTTACCTGCCATCATCAAGTCTGTAGCTCTGCGAAGTGCATCAACGAGAGATTCACGACATCCGTACTTATTATCAAATTTTGATTTTGTAACTGAATCGTTAACGTTAATTGCAGGTATTGGCAGTGTTCCCTTTTCCATTCTTTCGTACAATCTGTGAACACCTGTCGTAGTTTCTTCGGAAAGTCCTTTTACATCTTTTACAAGCTCAGGATAATTATCAAGAACCATATTTGTTAAATCGCCACCATCATCAAGAATCATATTCAACGGTTTCCTTTCTTCACCGAAAAATAGAGTTTGCTCAATACACCAATCAAATTCTTCAGCATTCATTCCTTTCCAAGCATAAACGGGAATTCCGGCAGCAGCAATTGCAGCAGCGGCATGATCTTGAGTAGAAAAAATATTACATGATGACCAAGTTACTTCAGCACCAAGTTCTTTTAGCGTTTCAATTAATACTGCAGTTTGGATTGTCATGTGCAGACAACCTGCAATTCTTGCACCTTTAAGCGGCTTTAATTCTTTGTATTTTTTACGTAAAGCCATCAATCCGGGCATTTCTGCTTCTGCTAATTTTATTTCTTTTCTTCCCCATTCAGCAAGAGAAATATCTTTAACCTTGTAAGGAAGATAGCTTACTTCACTTTTAACTTCGTTCATTTTTAACCTTTTTTATACTTTTTAAATCTTTCTACTAAATCCAATTTTTCCCATGAAAATTCTTTTCTTCCGAAATGTCCGTAAGAAGCTGTTTTGTGATAAATTGGATTTTTTAGTTCTAATTTTTTAATTATTGCATTGGGTGTTAAATCAACTTCTTTTTTAATCATTTCAGAAATTTCATTATCGGAAATAACTCCAGTTCCTTTAGTATCAACATAAACAGAAACAGGTTCCGCAACACCGATTGCATAAGCAAGCTGTACCAAGCATTCTTTTGCAAGCTTAGCTGCAACAATATTTTTTGCAATGTGGCGTGCTGCATAAGTTGCACTTCTATCAACCTTAGAAGGATCTTTTCCTGAAAAAGCTCCGCCGCCATGAGGTGCCCAACCGCCATAAGTATCTACAATAATTTTTCTTCCGGTAAGTCCACTGTCTCCATGTGGTCCCCCAATTTCAAAACGTCCGGTCGGATTCACATGGTACTTAGTATTTTCATCTAATAATCTTGCCGGAATAACTTTTTTAATAATGTATTTTATTACATCATCTTTAATTCTTTTTTGACTTACTTTAGGATCGTGTTGTGTTGAAATTACAACTGTATCAATACGGATTGGCTTGTTATTTTCATCATATTCAACTGTTACTTGGGATTTAGAATCAGGTCTTAGATAAGGCATGAGTTTCTTATTTCTTTTACGAACATCAGTAAGTTTTTTAACCAATTTATGTGCGTAAACAATAGGCATTGGCATAAGCTCAGGTGTTTGATTGCACGCGTAACCAAACATAATTCCTTGGTCGCCTGCACCACCGGTATCAACACCCATTGCAATATCGGGTGATTGTGAATGAATAGCGTTAAGCACAGAACACGATTCCGAATCAAACTTATATTCCGCTTCAGTGTAACCGATATTTTTTACAGTTTTTCTAACAATTTCTTGAATATCAACATAAGCTGAAGTTGTTATTTCTCCTCCAACAAGAACAAGTCCTGTTGTTACGAAGGTTTCACAAGCAACTCTTGCAGTTTGGTCTTGTTTAATTATTTCATCTAAAATACCGTCTGAAATTGCATCTGCAACTTTGTCGGGATGACCTTCCGAGACAGATTCTGACGTAAAAAAATAGGACATTTATTACCTCTTTTGTTATTTTTGATTGCTCCAAATTTTCTGAAAGAGAAAAGTAATGTTGTAATTATTAAAATCAATTGAGCTTAGTTTTACATAGATGATTTTATCTGTAAGTTTCAGAAATTTCGGTAAATATTATTATAATTTATGTTTAAAAATTAGATAAAAAGGAAATAATAGTCAAAACAATCGTCGTAAAAGAGGAAGTAAAATGCAAAAAAGTAGAATTAAAGAGTTATTAAGTATAAAATATCCCATAATCCAAGGTGGAATGGTTTGGGCTTCCGGATGGAGACTTGCTTCAAGTGTTTCTAATAACGGCGGCCTCGGTTTAATAGGTGCAGGTTCTATGAAACCTGAACTTCTTGCTGAACATATACAAAAATGCAATAAAGCAACAAGTAATCCATTCGGAGTAAATTTACCTTTGCTGCGAGGTGATGTTCAAGAACTTGTTGATGTAATTATTAAAGAAAAAGTTAAAATTATTTTTTCTTCTGCTGGACATCCCGGAAAATTTATTGAGGTATTCAAACAAAATCAAATTAAGGTAGTGCACGTAGTACCTTCATTAAAATTTGCTCTTAAAGCTCAAAGTGTCGGCTGCGATGCAATTGTTGGTGAAGGTGTAGAAGCCGGCGGCCATAATGGACTTGATGAAATTACAACTTTTTCTCTCATTCCGCAGTTAATTGATAATCTTGAAATTCCTGTAATTGCTGCCGGAGGAATTAGTGATGGAAGAGGAATTGCAGCAGCTCTATCTCTTGGTGCTGAGGGCGTTCAAATAGGAACACGTTTTGCCGCAACACAAGAATCATCAGCTCATGAAAATTATAAACAAGCAATAGTAAATGCTAAGGATAAGGACACGCATTTGGTTCTAAAAAAACTTGGAATGGCAAGAGTTATAAAAAATAAGTTCAGCGAAGAAATATCCTTAATGGAAAATGAATGTGTTGATGTTGAAGAACAAAGAGAGCTCTTAAGCAAAAAAAGAGAAATGAAAGGTATCTTTGAAGGTGATTTAAATGAAGGCATGCTGGAAGCAAGTCAAAGCAGCGGACTGATTAACGACATTCCCACAGTTGAAGAACTTATGAAAAGATTCATAGAAGAATTTAACAAAGCAAAAGAAACTTTAATTTTATAAAAGAAAGGAGTCTTAATGAATCATTATTCAATACTTGTAACATTTCATATAATATTTGCGGGAATGTGGCTAATATTTTTTGCGGCAGATATTATTCTAAAAAGGCAAATAAATAAATCGGTAATCGGCAATACAAAAGAAGAATTTATTTCGCTTTATTTAAAGTTCACAAATCTGTTTGGGATTGTAGGTTCTGTAGGTATTGCTGTAACTGGAATAATTTTGGTCGTGTTAAATCCCGTTTGGGGATTTTTTGATATGTCGCATGCACATTGGCTAGCAACCAAACAGATTATTTTTATTGTAATTTTGGTAATTACATTTGCGAAAATGATTCCAACATCTCGAAAACTAAGAACTGCAATTTTAGATACCAATGACTCTCAAATTGATAAACAATTTTCAGCTATAACTAAACTTAATAAGGTTGTTACCATTTTGGTTATTCTAAATTTCATTTTTGCAGTTACAAGAAATTTATATTAAAAAAAGATTCGTAAGAAAGAGCTTATAGTTATATTATAAAAAACTTCACGGGAAGGTTTGAAACCTTCCCCAGGGAACATAATAAATATTGATATTTAATTGTATTAAGATTATTTCTTAATTTCTTGCACCACAAAGAATACAGAGTTATGCGAAGATTTTATTTTTCAATAAATTAAAAGCATTTGCCCTGTGGCTTATTCTATTTTTTTCTTTGAGACTCATTTCGGCAAGCGTAATTTCATAGCCATCTGGTTTGAAAATAGGATCGTAACCAAAACCGTTTTCACCTTTAAACTCTTTTATAATTTCACCTTCGAGTTTTCCAAATTGAGAAATTTTCTTTTCCGAATCAAGATAAACTGCACAACAAACAAACTGTGCTTTGTGCGGTTGCGGATATTTATCTAATTCACCAAGCAGCTTTATATTGTTTTCTTTGTAGGTTGCATCTTCTCCTGCATAACGAGCGGAAAAAACTCCGGGTCTGTTGTTTAACTGCAATACTTCCAAGCCTGAATCATCTGCAATAACAGGTAATTTATATTTTTCGTAAATAGTTTTAGCTTTTATAAAAGCATTTCCTTCAAATGTATCCGAATCTTCAACTATTTCTTTAACAAATCCAATATCTTTTAAAGATAAAATTTTAATATTTTTATCTTCAAATATTTTTTGAACTTCTTTTATTTTTCCTTCATTTTGTGATGCAAAAATTAGTTCCATTTAATTTATCTTTGTCCTTTTTAATAATTTGTTTAATTCTTCTTTTCCTTTTGCATATAATTCTTTTTCATCATAAAAAACTGAATTATTTTTTTGCACAACCCAATTTCCGTCTATCATTACTTCTTCAACATTCTCAGCAGATGCCGAATAAATTATTGACGAATAAATATTTTTATCAGTAAGTGTAAGATTTGATTTTTCCAAATTTAATAAAACTAAATCAGCTTTCTTTCCTATTTCAATACTTCCAATATTATTTTCAAGATGTAAAGCTTTGGCACCATCAATTGTTGCAAGCCTAAATACTGTTCGAGCATCCATTTCCGTTGCTCCATAAATTGGTTTTTGGATAAGTGAAGCAAGTCTCATTTCTCTAAACTGACTTAAGTTATTGTTACAAGGGGCACCATCTGCTCCAAGTGAAACTGAAATTCCTTCTGCTAAATATCTTGGAATGTCTGCAATACCGGAAGCTAACTTTAAATTTGAGGAAGGACAATGGGAAATTCGCGTATCAGTTTTTTTAAGCAATCCTATTTCTTTTTCATTAACATGAATTCCGTGAGCAAGAACTGTATGATTATCAAGAACATTAATGGAACTAAAGTATTCAATGTTTTCCATGTTGTACATTTTTTTAACGGCTTCTATTTCGTTCTTGTTTTCACTCGAATGAGTATGAAAAATCGATCCTGCGAAATCTTGCATCATTTCTTTTGTTGTAGTTAATAATTCTTCCGAACAAGAGAGAACAAATCTCGGAGCAAAACCATATTTTATTTTTTGATTATTCGTGTCATGAAATTCACGAGCTAGCTCAGATGTGCGAGTTAGACTATCTTCAGTACTTTCAATGAAATCAGGATACAAATCATTTATATCCATCATACATTTACCGGCGGTAGCTCGCATCTGCGATTGAATAAGTTCATCAAAAATTACTTCTTGATAATTTATAGTTCCCATATCAAGTAAAGTTGTTGTTCCGCTCTTTTGCAACTCGTGTATTCCAAGTTGTGTTGAAATTCTTAAAGATTCAGATGTATGCGCATTTTCATAAGGGAATATTCTCTTTTGCAGCCAATCTAATAATTCCATATCTTCAGCCAAACCGCGGAAAAGTGTTTGGCATAAATGAACATGAGTTTGTACAAATCCTGGAATCATAGTCAAATTGGGAAACTTAAAAACTTCAAACTCAGTCTTTTTTAATTTTAATTTTTTAATATTATCGATTTCAGTAATAATACCATTTTCAATTTCAATATAATGTTCTTTTAAAATTTCATTCTTATTGTTTACCGTAACAATATTTTTGGGAATAATTATTTTTTTCATTCTATCTTCAAATTTCTAATCAGTTATCTGATTGCTTAAATTCTAATTTTCACTTTTCAATTCTTCTTTTAAATACTTACCTGTAAGGCTCTCTTTATTTTTAGCAACTTGTTCCGGTGTACCTTGTGCAACAATAGTTCCGCCGTGCTCACCACCACCGGGGCCTAAATCAATAACATGATCGGCTACCTTTATTACATCCATGTTATGCTCAACCACAATCACTGTATTGCCTTTATCTACGAGTTTGCTTAAAACTTTAAGCAAAAAGTTTACATCTTCAAAATGAAGACCAGTAGTCGGTTCATCGAGAATATAAATAGTATTGCCCGTTCCGATTTTACTTAATTCCGTAGCAAGCTTAACTCTTTGTGCTTCACCTCCGGAAAGGGTGGTTGCTTGTTGTCCTAACTTTATATAACCCAACCCGACATCATAAAGAGCCTGCAATTTTCTTTTTATTCTTGGTAATTCATCAAAAAATTCAAGTGCTGTTTCTATTGTCATCTCAAGCACATCGTTAATAGATTTAGTTTTGAATAAAACTTCCAAAGTCTCTCTATTATATCTTTTTCCATTACACTCTTCGCAAAGAACATAAACATCGGGTAAAAAGTTCATCTCTATTTTTTTTACACCGTCTCCTTGACATTCTTCGCATCTTCCGCCTTTTACATTAAAGCTAAATCTTCCGGGTGCGTAACCTCTAATTTTTGATTCAGGCAATTGAGCAAATAAATCTCTTATAAAGGTAAAAAGTCCCGTATAAGTTGCAGGATTAGATCTTGGCGTTCTACCAATAGGCGTTTGGTCAATTTCAATTATTTTATCAATATGCTCCAATCCCTTAATTTCTTTATACGGTAAGGGCATTATTTTGGAGCCGTAAATTTTCTTCATCAGAATTCTAACAAGAGTTTCATTAATTAAAGTAGATTTACCTGAGCCACTTACACCTGTTATTACAACAAATTTACTTAAAGGAATTTTTACATCCACATTTTTTAAGTTATTGCCCGAAGCGTTAATTATTTCGATAAAATGATCGAAACCGTTTCTTCTTTTTTTAGGTATTTCAATTTTTCTTTTTTCTTGAAGATAAGCAATGGTAAGCGAGTTACTGTTTTTTATTTTGGAGATCGATTTGTAATCTCCATAAAAACAAATATTTCCACCATGCTCTCCGGCTTTAGGACCAAGATCAACAACATAATCAGAGTGTAAAATTGTTTCTTTATCATGTTCTACAACTACAATGGTATTCCCAAGTTCCTTTAAATCTTTAAGGGAATTTATAAGTTTCATATTATCGTCTTGATGCAAACCGATACTTGGTTCATCCAATACATATAATACCCCCGAAAGCTGTGTGCCAATTTGCGTTGCTAATCTTATTCTTTGGGCTTCACCACCTGAGAGAGTTCTAGCAGAACGACTTAAAGTTAAGTAATCTAAACCAACATTCAAGAGAAAGTTTGTTCTTGAAATTATTTCTTTCAGAATTTGTTGCGAAACAATTTGTGCATTCCCTTCAAAGGATAAATTGGAAAAAAAGTTTAATGCATTTACAATCGATAGTTCAGTTACTTGACTTATATTTTTATTATCTATTAAAACAGCAAGTGATTCTTTTTTTAGTCTGCCTCCATTACAAGTAGGACAAACTTGAGTTGTCATAAACGATTCAGCCCAATCTCTTATTTTTGAAGATGACGTATTTTCAAAATAATTTTGAACATATTTTACAAGTCCGTTAAATTTGTGCATATATTGCACATCTTTACCTTTCCCGAAGCTGTATTTGAAAGGAATTTTTTCATCACTTCCATACAGGAGAATATTTTTTTGTTTGTCAGTAAATTCCGATAGTTTCGTCTTAAAGTCAAACTCATAAAAGTTTGCAACAGCTTCTAATTGATTGAAGAACCAAATATTTCGTGGTTTGCCAACTGCTGCTAGTCCTTCCTCTTTTATTGTTTTCTCCCAATCCGGGATTAGTAAATTTACATCTATAGCTTTTTTTTCTCCTAATCCATCACAATCGGGACACGAGCCATATGGAGAATTAAACGAAAACGAATTAGGTGCCAACTCATGGTAACTAATTCCACACTCTAAACATGCAAAATCTCTGCTGAATGTAAGATCATTTTTTCCGTCATTAAGTATCAAATTTCCGTTGCCAAAATTTAGTGCAATTTCAACGGATTTACTTAATCTAAATCTTGATTTTGATTTGATTTGAACTTTATCTATTAAAACTTCAATATTATGAATTTTATATCTATCAACTTTAAAGTTATCTTTTAGCTCAATAATTTCACCATCAACTCTAGCACGCAAAAAACCATCCTTCATAATATCTTCAAACAATTCTCTATAATGCCCTTTTCTACCTTTTACAACGGGAGCTAAAATAAAAACTTTTTGATTATCAAAATCCGTTAAAATTCTATCAATAATTTGGTCGGTAGATTGCTTTTTTACAACTTTGCCACAGTTATAACAGTGAGGTGTACCAACTCTTGCATAGAGCAATCTTAAATAATCATAAATTTCCGTAATTGTACCTACAGTTGATCTGGGATTTCCACCGGTAGATTTTTGTTCAATAGAAATTGCCGGACTTAAACCTTCAATCAAATCGACATCCGGTTTTTCCAACTGTCCGAGGAATTGTCGTGCATAGGCTGAAAGAGATTCAATATATCGTCTTTGCCCTTCTGCATAAATAGTATCGAATGCAAGAGAAGATTTTCCGGAACCTGAAAGTCCGGTAATTACAGTTAAAGCATCTCTCGGAATTTCGAGATTGATATTCTTTAAATTGTGCTCTCTTGCACCTTTTATTATAATTTTTTCCTGATTTATCATTAAATTTATTTGTAAAAGTTCAAACATTTATATTACTTAAAGGTTATAAGAAAATCAATTTTTTTATGAATAAAAATTTTAATCTTCATTCATATTTAGCTTTTGGTGAAAATAACAGCCCTGAACTTACTCTGAAATTAGATACGATTTAGTAAATGAACAAGTTAGAACAAATCAATGTTATTGAAAAGAATTATCAGAATAAGTTAAAAATTAAAGGCTCGCAATTCCTTGGATTTGCTTATAAAATAAATTCTGCAGACGATGCAATGCTACAATTGGGTCAGCTTAAAAAAGAGCACTATGATGCCACACATCATTGTTACGCCTATAAAACTACAGTTTTGGATGAAAAATATAGTGATGACGGCGAACCTAACGGAACAGCAGGAATACGGATATTCAATGCAATAAAGCATTTTGATTTGACAAATATCATAGTTGTTGTTGTAAGATATTTTGGCGGAACAAAACTTGGTATCGGTCCGCTCGGTAAAGCTTACGGCGATACTGCTCATGAATTATTAAGTTCTGCAAAAATTGAAAATTTAATTTTACACAATTCCATCTCAATTAAATATACATACAATCACCTAAGCTCAATTCATTATCTTCTTAATAAATACAATTGCAAGAGCATAAGAAATTTGTATAAAAATGAAACGAAAATCGAGTGCTTAATAAAACCAAACTTACTTGAAAATTTTTCTAACGAGTTAATCGAAAAAACAAATGGACAATTAAAAACCATTGATAACCAACGATATCAATACATAAGGAATAATTAAGTATTGATTAAAGACTCTTAATTACTTTTTTTAATTTAAATCTATACTTTTTTTAGTACGACAGCCGAAAGATACGTTGGTCATGTCACCGGAAATTGCAGAAAAGTAAGAAGAAATCTTCATAACTTTACAGCTAATCCAATTCCGTCTCCCAAAGGTAAAATTATTGCTTTAAGTTTGCAATGTTTAACAAATTTGTCATTAAACTCTCTTATTTTATTTGTACTTCCTTGATACTTTCCCGGTATTTCTTGTTTCGCAGTTTCTGCTACATATCCTTTCCATAAAAGATTATCTACAAATAATATCCCTCCGGTTTTCAACTTAGGAAGTATTAACTCCAAAAGGTTAAGATAATCTTCTTTATCGGCATCAAGAAAAACGAAATCGTATTTATTTTGTAGCTTGGGAATAATTGTAAAAGCATTTCCCTCAAGGAGGTTAATCTTAGTAGCAAGATTTGCTTTTTTGATAAAACTATTTGCTAATTTAATATTATTTTTACTTAATTCAATTGTATCCAAGCTGGCACCTTCAGGTAAAAGTCTTGCAATTCTAATAGATGAATAAGCTATAGCAGTACCTATTTCCAAAATAGTTTTTGAATTTTTAATGAGTATTAATTGTTCTAAAAATTCTGCTGAACTTTTTTCTAAAATCGGGATTCTATTTTGCTTGGCAAATTCTTCCATCTCAGATAGCAAACCATCACTCTCACTAAGAAAATTATTAAGATAATTATAGATATTTTCGTTTAATATTTTTGACATTTTAACATATCACCTAGTTTAAATTGAAAATGTATATTATAACTTTTTTGAAGAAGATTCAATTAGATTTTTTAATAAATTGTGATATACTTAATAATTTTTTATTTGCAACAATTATCAGTTTTGTATATGGTGCAATTGCAATTTATTGAGTAGCTTTGTACAGATATAAAAATACAGAATTTGAAGAAGTCTAAATCTTGATAGACTTTAAATGTTCGAGAAATATTTAACTAAAAAAGAATATTTTATTTTTTTGCATTTTTAATTATAACTTAAATGAATAAAGATTTAATATCCAAATTAAAAGCTGTTCCGGCACTGCCAGGGATTTATCAATTTCTTAATTCCGATAAAAAAATAATTTACATCGGAAAAGCTAAAAATTTAAGAAGTCGAATAAATTCTTACTTCCGCAAAAATCTTGATTCACCCAAAACCGAAGCACTCGTAAAAAAAGTATCCGATTTTGATATTATTGCAACAGAAAATGAAATTGAAGCACTCGTCTTAGAAAATAATCTAATAAAAAAATATAAGCCTCGATATAATGTAAACTTAAAAGATGATAAAACTTTTCCTTACATAAGAGTAACAAAAGAACCATATCCGCAAGTGTTTCCAACACGAGATGTAGTTCAAGACGGTTCAAAATATTTTGGACCTTACACCGATGTAAAAAGTATGAAAGCATCTTTGAGAATGATAAACAAAACTTTTAAGATAAGGAGTTGTACTTATTTTATCGATGATGAAGTAATCGAAAAGAAAAAGATAAAAGTCTGCTTGGATTATCACATAAAAAAATGTGACGGACCTTGCGAAGGATTAATTTCGGAAGAAGATTACGGAAAGATGGTTGACCAAGTAATAAAAGTGCTAAGAGGAAAAACCAATATTTTAATTGATGAATTAACTGAAGAAATGTACAACTACAGTAAAAATCTTAACTTTGAAAAAGCCGGTGAAATAAGAGACAAAATTAAACAACTCAAAGTCTATTCGGAAAAGCAAAAAGTTGTTACAACCGATTTTGATGATAAAGATATTTTTTCTGTCGCAGTTGAGGCCAAAGATGTTGCTTGTACAATTCTAATAATCAGAAGCGGCAGACTTGTAGGAAAAAGACAGTTAAAACTTAATGCAGAAGTTGATGAAGAAATCTCACGGATATATAATGCCGTACTAAAATTTTATTACGGCGAGTTAGTGGAAATACCCAAAACCATAATTCTTGAAACTCTTCCTTTTGATGATAAAGTTTTACTCGATTGGCTAAATAGTAAAGCCGATAAAAGGGTTAGCTTCTTTATCCCTAAAATTCAAAGTGAAGCTAAATCACTTTTAAATATGTGCAAACAAAATGCGATTTTACATCTCAAAGATATACAACTCCAGAAAATGAAAAAGGAAGGAAATCTGCCTTATGTTTTATCTTCGCTGAAAAGAGATTTAAGGCTTACTTCCCTTCCAAGAAAAATAGAATGTTTTGATATTTCCAATTTGCAAGGAACAGATACAGTTGCAAGTATGGTTGTTTTTGTTGATGGCAAACCAAAAAAATCACTTTACAGAAAATATATAATCAAAAGTGTTGATGGACCAAACGACTTTGCGAGTATGCAAGAAGTAATTGAACGCAGATATTCCAAATTGAAGAAAGAAAATGAACCGCTGCCCAATTTAATTATGGTCGATGGAGGCAAAGGTCAACTTTCAAGTGCAGTTGCAATTTTGAAAGAACTCGGATTTAAAAAATTCGAAATAATCGGTCTGGCAAAAAGACTAGAGGAAATTTTCTTTCCCGAAATTTCAGAAGCGCAGACAATTCCTAAAACTTCTTCAAGCTTAAAGCTATTGCAACATTTAAGAGATGAAGCCCATAGATTTGCAATAACCTTTCACCGACAAAGAAGAGACAGCAGAACACTACAAACTGAACTTACGGAAATTGAAGGAATTGGGAAAAAGAATGCTCAAAAATTATTAACGGAATTTATAAGTATTGAAGAAATTAAAGCCGCTTCCGAAGAAAAGCTTTCTAAAGTTATTGGTAAAGCTAAAGGAAAATTAGTATTTGATTTTTATAATAAATGAGAACTTAAGAGTTTTAACTCCTTCAACACAACACATTATTTTGCAACATTATTTTTATGAATTTAATTGGAATTAGCGGTTTATAGTTTTAATTTAGATTGTTCCCAATTCGAAGAAGTAATCTTATTGAATTATTACCTCTTAAACTTAAAAAGCCCAACTCTTCAAAAAGAGTTAGGCTTTTAATCTTTTAGCAATAAGATACCAAACTATAACTTATACTTTACTTGTTCTTATCGGGTATAACTAGCATTTTATTCTGAGATAAATTAAAAAATATAGTTCTAAATATTAAGATTTAATTTTCTTGACCGATTTCTTCGGCAAGCATTTGATTTATTCCAGCAGCAGCTTTTCTTCCTTCACCCATAGCAAGAATTACTGTGGCAGCACCAAGTACAATATCACCACCGGCAAAAACTCTATCCATCGAGGCTTTTTGTTTTTCATCAACAATAACGTTTCCCCATTTGTTTGTTTCAAGTCCGGGTGTAGTTTGTTTAATCAGTGGATTACTTCCGTTACCAATTGCAACAATAACCGTATCAACATCCAGTATGAATTCGCTGCCTTTTATTTCTAAAGGTCTTCTTCTTCCAGAACTATCAGGTTCACCGAGCTCATACTTTAAACATTCCATTGAACTCACTTTGCCTTTTTCGTTACCAAGAATTTTTTTTGCATTTGTCAAAAACATAAACTCTATGCCTTCTTCCTTAGCATGAGCAACTTCTTCTTTTCTTGCCGGCATTTCTTTTTCGGTTCTTCTGTAAACGACATAAACTTTTTCGGCTCCGAGTCTTAATGCCATTCGAGCAGCATCCATTGCAACATTACCTCCACCGAGTACAGCAACAATTTTTGAAGGATAAATGGGAGTAGCTGAGTTTTTTTTATCAAAAGCACGCATTAAATTTGCACGCGTAAGGTATTCGTTTGCCGAAAAAACTCCCACAAGATTTTCACCTTCAATACCCATAAATATTGGCAATCCGGCTCCGGTACCTATAAATACCGCATCATATCCGTCTTTTTCAATTAAATCAGTTAATTTTTTCGTTCTTCCTACAACATAGTTTTTCTTAATTTCCACACCCATTTTTATGAGAGTATCAATTTCCTCATCTACAATACTATTAGGTAATCTAAACTCAGGAATTCCATAACGCATTACTCCGCCCAATTTATGGAAAGCTTCAAAAATTGTAACAGCATGTCCTTCTCTCCTTACATCAGCAGCAACAACCAAGCCTGCCGGTCCGCTACCAATAATAGCTACTTTTTTTCCTGTTTCGGGTTTTACGTGAGGAACTTTTACATTTCCCTGTTCTCTTTCCCAATCGGCTACAAATCTTTCTAAACGACCAATAGCAACTGCCTGATCTATATCTTTATGTACCAATCCCACTTTACATTTTTGTTGGCATTGAGTTTCTTGGGGACAAACTCTTCCACAAATTGAAGGAAGAAGGCTAGCTTCTTTTATTACATCTGAAGCATTTTGGAATTCTCCATGGGCAATATGTCTGATAAATCTTGGGATATCAATATTTACCGGACATCCGTCAATACAAGTTTGTTTAACACACTCCAAACAACGCATTGCTTCTACTCTTGCTTCCTCAACAGTATAACCTATTGCGACTTCTTCCTGATTACATCCTCTAATCTTCGGATCTAAAGTAGGCATTTCCTGAATCGGAATTTTTAATCGTTCTTTTGCTTTTAAGTTATCTACATTATGAATATAGTCATTCAATAATTTTTTAGCATTCTCACTTAATATATCAGGTGATTTATAACTCATATTTTCCCTTTTACTTTTCTACTTTATATAACCATCTAAATTACAAGTATGTTTTTCTTCTTCAATTCCTTTGTAAGAATTTAAACGGGCAATCATATTATCAAAATCAACTTTATGTCCATCAAATTCAGGACCATCAACACATACAAATTTTACTTCTCCTCCAACATTAACTCTGCAACCGCCGCACATTCCCGTACCATCTACCATAATTGTATTTAAAGAAACTTCCGTGTAAACGTTATACGGTCTTGTTGTTTCAGAACAGAATTTCATCATTACTGGCGGACCAATTGCAATAACCATATCGGGCTTATGCTCTCTTTCACAAACTTCTTTAAGTGGTTCGGTAACCAATGCTTTTCTGCCGTAACTACCATCATCAGTACAAATAATTAATTCATCTGCAATCCTTTTCATTTCTTCTTCCATAATTACCAAATCTTTATTACGTGCTCCAATAATAATTAAAACATTATTACCTGCTTCTTTTAAAGATTGAGCTATAGGATGCAAAGGTGCTACACCAATTCCACCACCAACACAGACTACCGTTCCATATTTTTTTATGTGAGTTGGTGATCCGAGAGGACCAACAAGTACAGGAATATCATCGCCTTCATTCATTTTTGCGAGCTGTGTAGTTGTTTCACCAACAACTTGAAAAATTATAGTGATTGTGCCTTCCTTTGCAGAAGCATCTGCAATTGTAAGCGGAATGCGTTCCCCTAAATCTTCATCAATCTGCAGCATAATAAATTGCCCGGCTTTTCTCTCTTCTGCTATTGATGGAGCAGAAAGAATCATCTTGAAAACAAGTTCAGAAAGCCTTTCTTTTTTAATTATTTTTGCCATTGCTTTACCAAGTAATTTAACTATAAAAAAGTAATTTAATAAAAAAATTCCCTAAAATTCATAAAAAATTAATCCGTTACTACATATAATCGAAAAAAGGCATTTTTTGTAAAATAAAATTATAAGGAATCCAACTTTTAGAAAACTTTTATTCTTCAAAATTCTGACTTTTTAGGCTAAGGAAAAGTTAATATTTTTAATATAAACAAATCAATACTTAATCGGGTAAGCAAAGTTAAGTAATTGAAAACTCGGTTTGGGGTTTTCCGGGAATTCTTTTTTTTCTGTATGTCTGTTTGTAATAAAGCTTGCCACAGTATAACCGAGTACTCCACCAAAAATCACATCGGAGAGCCAATGATGATTTTGATAAATCCGTGAAACTGCTGTTAATGATGCAGGTAAATAGAAAATCATTTTTAAGAATGTATTATTTGTGTTTTTTGCCAAAACTGTTGAAAGTGCAAAAGCTAAGGCGGTATGTCCGGAGCTAAAAGAAACATAATCATCATTCTTAAATGAAAAAGGCAAAAATGAAAATTGATCATTTGTTACTCTCGGTCGGGTTCTTCCAAAACTATATTTAATTACCAAAGTTAAAATTCCCGTAAAGAATGCTGATTCACCAATTTCGAAAGCAAGATTTTTATTAGCCGAATTTTCCGCCGCAAGACCTTGTAAATATAAGCCCAAACCTACAGTTCCAGTAAACCAAGGTTCTCCCCAAATTCTTCCAAATTGCATCGGAATGGAATTAGCATAAGCATTATTCTCCAAAGCAAATTTTTGAATGTCATCATCAAAATACATTGCAGCATAAGTTAATCCAGAAATACTTAGAAATGTTAAACCTTGCTTAAGATTCCATTTGGTCGGACTTTTTACAAGAGTTTCAATATCTTCTAATCCGGTCCGAAGTCCTAAATTATTTTGGGCTTGCAAAAAGTTAGGGCAGAAAAAAAAAATAATACAAAGCCAAATAATAAGTAAAAATTTATTTGGATAATGTGTAGGCAATGTAAACTCCAAGTAAAGTAAATAACACATTCAAAAAAATATTTAAAGCTGCCGCCAAAAATTGAGCATCTTTAAGTAAAACAAAAGACTCGAATGAAAAAGTAGAAAAGGTAGTTAAACCTCCACAAAATCCTACTCCAATCAAAAGTTTTAGATTATCTGAAATTAAATTTTTCTCGTATAGCCCAAAAATTAAATACCCGAGAAGAATACTTCCTAAAATGTTAACGATTAATGTAGAAAGTAAAAAATAAGTCGGTGGTATATATTTTACTGTTAAGTTAGAGATAAAAAATCTTAATCCTCCGCCAAAACCGGCACCGATAAAAACAAATAAATAGTTCATAAATTCAAATTAAAATGTTATCAAAATAAAATATAAATTTAATCTAATTATGAACTATTTAAAAGTAACTTTAAATTTTTCTTGGGAATTTAAATATTAAAAAAATATTCCAAAACGAATATCATAAGAATAAGTATCTAACTCAATCTCATTTTTATCATACAAAGTATCAAATTCGGAATCGTAAACAAACTCGGCAAGTAACCTTAAAGTTCCAAGATTAATTTCAGAACCAAAACCCATTCTAAGTCCCGGTCTGGTCTTTTTAAATTCATCATAAAAAACTTTAGGAGTTTCAGTAGACTTTGATAGTTCCATATCGACTTCGGGTCCAACCATTACATAAGGAGCAAAAATACCTAAGTTGATTTTTGGTTTTAGCATAATAGCAAGATTTAGATAATTTAGATTAACATTCCAATCCTCAGCTATTCCGTCAGGCAAATTGATAATATTAATTATGTTATCTTTAGCAGTGGATTTTTGAATAAAATTTACTTCAAACAAAATATTAAATATTGAATAGTCTTGCGATTGGAAAAATATTCCGGCATTGAATCCTGCCATTAAATCCGTATTGAATTTTATTTGATTGCTCAACGAAGTTGATTCCCATTGCTGTGCTGATAAAGTTCCGCCTATCTTAAGACCAACATCTTTGATGATTTGTGAATATGTTAAAGATGGAACTAATATAAAAAGGATAAAAAGTAATTTTTTCATAGTAAATAATATTTAATTAAACAAAATAAACCGGTACTTAAGATATAAAATTCATAAAGCAAAAAAAGGTATAATTTTTTGACTAAAATATTCCAAATACTTATTATCGACTTTATATATTCTATTTTTTTTGAAAGTTATCTTAACCTATCTAACAGACTTTTTAATTCACCAAGTAAAATTCAGTTTTTTAATTTTATTATTTTCAGGATTTATGGAAAAATTATATGCAGTTTTTAATTTTTTTTTCTAAAATTATGTTATACCATTTCAATATTATTAAATAATCTTTTTAAACTTCAACCATATTTAATAAATATTAAATAAAAAAATTTGGCTGGTCACTTTGTTATGCCAGATAATTCAAGAACACATTACTAATTACTTAAACACAATTTATATTAGAAACTTATTCTTTCCTTCTCGAACAATTCATGTCCATCAACAACGGCGGTCGGTTTAAGCGGCTGATTATACACACCTTTAAACTCTTTATAATTTTTTAACTTCTCTCTTTAATCTTTCTTTTAATTTGTCTTTGGTAACTTCTAAATTATATTTCATCTGTAAGTTCAACCAAAATTTTTCCGATAACCCGAAATATTCAGAAAGTCGCAGTGCTGTATCTGTTGTTATTGAACGTTTACCTAAAACTATTTCATTTATTCTTCTTGGAGGAACATTGATATCTTTAGCTATTCTATATTGACTAATTTCCATTGGATTTAGAAATTCTTCTAATAATATTTCTCCTGGGTGAATTGGATCTATTTATTTATCCTTAATGATAATCGATTATTTCAACTTCAAATGCATTATTATTTTCAATTTCAAACTTCTGCAATTAAACTTTATTTACAACAAGTTACAAACTGCTTGCAACAAACTGACTACTGAACTACCTTCTTTTAGAATTCTTTCAATAAACTTTGTGATTAATTATTCAGTTATTTATAATCCATTATCGTTTAAGAAATTAAAAACTTCTCGAGTCTTTCATATGCTTCTCTATGTTTTTCCACTTTCATTCGTCCAAGATTTATTTGTTTCCATTTGACTGAAGGTAATACATTAATATTATCCAATCCGAGTAATTCCCATTTTGGTTCTTTTCGTTTGAATGACAAAAGGAAATTCTTTTCATCATCCTTTAATGAAATTTTAATTAGCTCTTTTAACGTATTGAATGTATCTGTTAACTCACTTAGTTCCAATTTATTTTCTGTCATTCCTGTAAACTCCTGTTCAAACTCTGTGGATAAGTCATTCATATTCGGATTCAGCAGCTCAACTATTGGTCTATCATGACTAATGAGATATACAAGAAACGCTTTTCTTATTTTCTCTGTAAGTCCTTCATTCTCCAATAATAATTTAATATCAAATAAATCTCTTGGATGTTGTCTATCCAGAGCAGCACATATTTTACCACCATATAAATCCGGTAGTGCCAAACATTGCATCTTCAAGGATAGTTCAAATATATCCTCTGCTTTACTACAAAGTGTAATTTCCTCAGGTTCATAAACTGAGCCTCTTATTACGGTATTAGGTTCTATTTTTATTAAAGCATCACTTGTTCTAACCTGAATACCACACAAATTTTCAGTATTTTTAAGTTTACGCTCAATAATTTGCACCCCAGAAATTGAGGATTGAACTAAATTGCCTATGGATTTCAGTTTGTTGGTAATACCAGTTAATGTAGTATCTCTATCTTCAATAGGTAAATAAACCAGATCAATATCAACAGAAAGACGAGGTAACTCTCTAATGAAAAAGTTAATTGCTGTTCCGCCTTTCAATGCAAGTTCTTTATCATGATTAATTAACGGTAGAATTTTTAATAATAATTCAGCTTGTTTGTAGTAAGGACTATTTTTCATCTTCTCTCGGTACCGTTATATTATATTTTTTATTGAGCATACCATTTTTTATAATACTTAACTTCCCTTTTCCAAAATCTACTTTTGTAAGGTTTATGTCATTTACCCAAGTGTGATTATTCTTCTCAGCCATCCACATAAATATACGCTTCACTTTATACGATCCACACCTTTCGAGAAGTTGCTGCACCATTTTGGGGCGGAGAGTGGTCAGGTTTTCCATTATTAAAGTCGCTTCATTAAAAGATTGCTCTGAAGGTATCAAATATATCATCTCCATTGCTGCTAATTCAGGTGAAGATATACCTATCTCAAATCCTTCTACTTTATATTTGGTAAAAAATCGTTCTTCATCATATGAAAATACTTGAGTTTTCTTAAGCGTAACATCTTGCAATTTTTTAAGCAGAACATTATAGTTTTCGCTTCTTCCACCAAAAAGATATTTATTTGTAACTCTTGCAAAGTGGCCATATCCCTTTAACTCAAGAGCGGTTCTTGCTCCGGCGTGTAATGTAGTTTCGCCTCTATTCTGTAATCCATACAAAACACCTTCCCAACTTATATTGTCATCAAATAGTTTGTACGCACCTTTTGTATATAATTCTATCCATCCTGAATTTTTATAGTTTTTTAGTAGTTGAGGAGAATAGCCTAAACGCTCTAATTCTTTTACAGTCTTGATTGTACCACGAGGCCAACTCTTTATAAGTTGGTTAATTTTTGTTGTTTTTGGGATATTATTCATATACTAACTTTCACATATTTTAACCGTAGTTAACATTTGTTGTTTTTCATATACTACATATATACGAAATTCTACATTTAATAACCAATAACCTATAAAATAATTTTTCTATTGTGAATAAAAAAGCTAGAGGTGATGAAGAAATTCCTAATTTGGGATACAGAGATATAATAATTCAAAATTATCTAATTTTCTGCACGATAGATAAAAGTACTATTTTAATTCATAGAATTTTGCACAGTGCGAGTAACTATAAATGAATTCTATAAATTTTATAAGAACTTCTTACTTACTATTCACAAATTTCTGCCCCGAATATCGGCATTAGGCATGAACAATTAATAGTACCACTTTAAAATTATGTAGATTTTAATTCCCCTTTATTATACTTATGAATTAAACTAGAAATTAATGTTTGATATGGAATACCTTCTTCAATAGCTCTTACTTGAATATCATGATAATCTTTAGAGGTTAGACGAATATTAATTCTTTTATTTTTTGTCATGCTCTCTTTTGCTGCATGGACATATATTTCTTTATCTTTCTTTTTAATAGATTTCCATTCACCTTTTTCAAAAGACTCACTAAAATCTTTTTCTTCTTTATCTAAATATTTCATTTTACACCTTACTATTTAAATATTTTCTTGTTGCTTCACGACTCGGGTAAATAGTTTTCAAGAAATATTTTTCTTCATCTTCAACAAATGGAACTATAAAAGCATAATCTCTTATTTCTACAATAAATATTTTTTGATTTGGATATTTCTTTTTATTTGGATGTTCAACTACATCTAATAGTTTCCCATTTGATATTAAAAATACTATCTCTTCAAATGAAATTTTTCTTGTTTCCTTTAATAGATTATTTTTTTCTTCATCCCATGTAAAATACTTCATACATTGCTCAAGTCGTGTGCCTTATAGATGCACAATCTAAATAATATTTATATTTAAATCAAGATTTCAATTATTTTTTTAGCGAGAATATATAAAGATGTTGCAGATAAGCCGATGCCTAAAACAACAATAATTAGAAAATTTTTTAAAACAACTTATATTAAAAAACTTCTTATTTTTTTACAAAAAGCTGTCTACG
>PDPT01000030.1 GCA_002746605.1 Ignavibacteriota bacterium | reverse complement strand
AAATAGTAACTCCCGAATTTTCTTCAATGTTTTCAGATGAATATTTGTTCAAAATATTTCCTAAACTGTTAAATTCTTTCAAATCAGAATATTTATAATGCTTCGAGGGATGATTTGCCCAATTCCTATCAACAACAGCTCTCGAATATCCAACTTCTTTTTCAAAAAATGAACCTGAACTTATTATTTTTCTTTTCATATTATTTGTCCTTCTAAAGTTTATTGGAACATTATTGAAAACATTTGTATAAACTTACTCCCTAACTTATCTGTCAAATATTATGATGGAATATTTTATCAATCATTAGTGTTCGATAATTAAATATTTTATCCAACTTATTTTTAATCACTGAGGCATTAGCAATTCTTCCTAAAAGAGCTAACGGAGGTTGATAACTAACAATATCTTTCATTAACACACCATCTTCAGCAGGCAAAATAATATGCTGATGATGCCACATTTTATAAGGACCAACTCTTTGTTCATCAACAAAATAAGATTTTTCCCTAACATGAGTTATTTCCGTAACCCAGTTTGTAGGAATGCCTAATAAAGGTCTAACCGTATAGCTAATAATCATGCCCTCGTATATTTTATCGGGTAAATCGGATGTGCGAATATCAAATCCCATATTTTGCGGTGTAATTTTCTTTAGATTTTGTGGTGAACTTATAAACTCCCAAATATCTTCAATGGAAGCTTTAATAAACTGTTCTTTTTTTAATTGATAAAATGCCATAATAATTATTTATTTTTTTGGACAGCAGTAATTTTTTTCATTGTATAGATTTTATTTTAGTAAGCGATTTTGGTTAAAAATTCTAATGTAGAAACAATATTTTTTATATACTGTTCCGTAGTTTACGCAAACTTAATAATTTAAATCTTAAGCGACAACTAAAAATTCTGGTTATTGATTGCTCTTTTTCCTAATTATAAGTTCATTCCGTAGGCAATTGAATACTCATATTCATGGATTTTATGAAAGCCAACCTTTTCATAGAATAGAATGGCTTTTTTATTTTTTTTGCCTACTTCGAGATGCAAAGAGGGAACTTTTAATAATTTCAGTTTATCAATAAAAATGTAAATCAATCTTTTACCCAAACCTTTTTTTTGTAAATCGGGGAGCAAATCAATATGCAAATGTGCATGATAATTTTTAAGTTCATCTTTAATAACATAACCTTTATGAATCAGTCTGATAATATTGGCATCTGCTGAAGTATCTTCTTTGTTCGGCAAATGATATTTTTTGCGTAATTCCGGTAACCATTGGGTTTCGCATTTTTCAGAAAATAGTTTTGAATTTTTTGTTCCGAGAATATATCCTTTAGGAATGTTATTTAAGGTTACTACAAAAGTCAGTTCAGGTTCAAAAATTGCATAAGGGGCTGCGTAAAAATGTCCTAGTAGATTTCTATCTTTATAAAGCTTTGTCGCATCTTTTCCGCTATCTCCGGTTTTTAAGCAAATCTCATAAAGGTTCGGTAAATCTGATAAATGAAATAGTCTTATCTCAATTTTTTCATTGTCCATTATTTAATCCGTAAAGATTTAGAATTGGTCCCAATTTTATTTCATTTTCCTTAAACAATTTCCATCTGTTTTTAGAACTTAATATAAAAAGTTGAGCAATAAGAACAAAGGTATTTTACTTTTTCTTTACAGAATAAAAAAAGAGTTTCAAACCGTCTCTTGCTGCTTATAACGGTTTAGTTAAAATTTTATTTTTAATTCCATAAATACTTTTAGTAATTTTATAAAAAAAATATTCTAATTATATGCTGCAATCACTTGAAATAAAAGATTACGCACTCATTCAAAATATTTTTGTTGAGTTTGATAGCGGACTTAACATAATAACGGGCGAAACCGGAGCGGGCAAATCAATTCTAATTGGTGCTCTTGGCTTACTTTTAGGTGAGCGTGCATCGACCGATGCAGTTCGCAAAGGTGCACGAAAGTCTTTTGTTGAAGGCATTTTTAATATTGGCAATAACAACAAATTAAAATTGTTTCTTGCTGAAAATGATTTTGACTATTCCGAAGAACTCATCATCCGCCGAGAAATTTCGCTTAAAGGTTCCAACCGATGTTTTATAAATGATTCACCTGTTCAACTTTACGTTGTTAAGCAGATAGGTGATTTATTAATAGATTTACACGGACAACATGATCATCAATCACTTTTGCGGGAAGAAACGCATATAGATTTTTTAGATGAATTCTGTGATATAAAAAATGAATTGCAAGAGTATAACGAAATACGACAAAATCTTATTTCTGTTATTGATGAATTAAATGAACTGAAAAAAAATGAGATAAAATTAAAAGAAAGATTAGAGTTAAATACTTTTCAGTTAAAAGAAATAAATTCGGTTTCGCCGGAAGAAAATGAAGATGAAAGAATTGAGAGTCAGTTAAACATACTTGAAAATGCAGAAAAGTTATTTGAGTTTTCCTCTCAAATTTATGCTGCCATTTATGATGATGAAAATTGTGCTAATGATATTTTGGTTAACATAAAGAATCAAGTAGCGGAAATTTCACTAATAGATGAAACTCTTCAATCCAAACTCGAAGAAGTAGATTCTGCAATAGCGTTAATAAGCGATGTTGCGGATTTTATCAGGGATTACAAAGATAAGATTGAAATTGAACCGGAGCAGTTAAATGAAATGCGTGATAGAGCAGGAGCTATTCACCTGCTTAAAAAAAAGTATGGCGGAACTCTGGAAAGTGTGTTAAACCATAAAACAAAGATTGAAGAAGAATTATCTATCGCCGAGAATTTTTCCGAAAAGATAAGCGAGCTGGAAAAAGAAATTGAAAAATTACGCAGTAAACTTAAAATTAGTGCATTACAATTAAGTTCCAAAAGAAAAAAAGAAGCGAAAAAAGTAGAAACAGAGATTGAAAAGATTCTTAATTATTTAGGAATAAATAATTCAAAATTTAATGTTATATTCGCTGAAGAAGAAGTTCAAAATTCAAATTACTATATAGTCAATAATAATAAAAAAATTAGTTTTAGTGCAAAAGGAATTGATAAAGTTGAGTTTTATATTTCTACAAATTTGGGTGAAGACCTAAAACCTCTTGCTAAAACTGCTTCGGGTGGAGAGATTTCCAGAATTATGCTGGCAATTAAAAGTGTGATGGCTAAGTCAGAGAAATTGCCTCTTCTTGTGTTTGATGAAATAGATGCAGGAATCAGCGGAAGAATTGCGCAGAAAGTCGGAAAGGTTTTAAAAGATTTAGCAAAAAGCCACCAGATAATTTCTATCACTCATTTGCCTCAAATTGCTGCCATGGCAGAGCACCATTACTCCGTTCAAAAAGAAACAACTTCCAATCGTGTAACAAGTTTAATAAAAAAATTAGATGAACAAGAGAAAGTAACAGAAGTGGCAAAGCTTTTGAGTGGCGAAAAAATTACGCAAAGTAATTTAGATACAGCAAAAGAACTGATTAATTCTGTTAAGTAAATTTATATTTTTTCCGATAGTATAGTTATGGCAAAGTTTTTCTTAGTCAAATATTAACTCAATAAAGAAATGGAGGGAAAATGAAAAAAATATTTTTTCTTTTTCTGATTTTAGCATTTAGTGTTAAAACAACAGCTCAACTGAATGAAGCTACAGATTTAACTGAGAAAGATATGGAACAATATGCAGTTCCTTTTGTAACTTCTGTAGGAACTTGGTTAAACTCAGGGGGATATCATTCCGCAAGTGTATCTAAAATGTTTGGAGTTAAAATTAGTCTGCTTGGTATGGTTATGTTAATTCCGGATGACCAATTAACCTTTAAATTAAAAAATGGAACAGAAACGGCAACAGTATTTGGGGATAAAGGAGCATCAGTACCGGGTACGAATGGTTATTTAGTTTATCCTCCGGGTTTTAATCAAAATAAAATACCTGCCGCTATACCACAAATTGCAGTAAGTACTCTCGGTAGTGAATTAATGTTAAGGTTTTTTCCTAAAACAAGTTTTGATAGTGTAAATGTAAACTTGTTGGGAATTGGTGTTAAACATTCTATTAGTCAGTATATTCCGTTATGTCCCGTTGATATTGCCGTTCAAGTGATGTATAATACCATTAGCATGGATAATAATGATTTTGATTTATCAACTAAAAATTGGGCGTTTAATGCTCACGTTAGTAGATCATTCGGACTTTTTTCAGTTTACGGCGGACTTCAATATGAACAATCCCAAATGAATATTAATTATGTTTATACCGGAAATGCGCTTGGAGGTTTACTTGAGGATAAAGAATTTTCAGTGGACATGAAAGGTGATAACAAAATGAGGATTACAGTCGGGGCAGCATTAAGATTCGCATTTTTTGTAATTAATGCAGATGCAAGTCTTGGAGCACAAAATGTTTTTGTAACAGGAATTAATTTTGAATTTTAAGGAGAAATAAAATGATTAAAAATAATTTGAAATATTTAATTTTAAGTATCTTGCTTCTTTTTATCGGTTGTGATGAATTAAGTAAAATCCCGGTTAATATACCAATACCGTTGGAGTTTAATGCAAAAGGTACTCAAACAAGTTTTATAGCCAGTGATAGTTTTTGTCTCTCGGAATTTAGTGAATGGAGAGATAATCAAGATGAGTTAAATAGTGTAAAGTTTCTTAGTGCTTCGTATTGGACTTTAGGTTCAACTCCAAATCTTAGTGCAGATATAAATTTTACAATTTATGATAAAGAAGATAATGTATTATTTTCTTTTGATATGGAAAATGTAAATGCTCAAGAATATACTGACAAAGCTTATATTTATTCGCTAACGCAAGAGCAAATTCAAGCGGTAAATAATTATGTTTCCAACTTGTCAAATAATGATAAGTGCTTTAGTTATAAGTTTTCAGTAAAAAATGTAACCGGCGATAAAAATAATAATGGTCAGTTTGAATTGAACGGAAAAGTAGAGCTGCTGTTCGAAGCAGATGTTAATTTGTAATATTTAATCTTTCTTTGCTTTTCTGCCTCAAGCGGAGAGCATTTTATGGCTTTGTATAGATGATGTATAAATTTATTCACTCATACAATTTCAAAAGTATGAGTGAATAAATTTATACATCATTTTTTATAGATTTGTTAACTTCCCCATTCTTCACCTTCGGTATTCATAAAATTCCAAACTTCAATATTAGATTATAACATTGTAATTTATTTAAGAAAGAGTTTTATCTTTTTGATTTTTTATATTAGTAATAAAAATATTTAATATTACTTTAATCCAAAAAAATAATCCGTTGATTTTTTAAGTTTTGTGAAATTATGAGTTTAGCTGTTTATATACATATTCCTTTTTGTGATCATAAATGTATTTATTGTGATTTTTATTCAATTATTAATTATCAAAACTTAAATGAATACTTGAAATGCTTAAAGGCAGAAATAAAATACTACGCAGATCAATTTTTGCAAAACAGAATAATTGATACAATCTTTTTTGGTGGTGGAACTCCTTCGCTAATGGAACCAAAATATTTAGAAGAAATTTTGCAGCAGCTTTATGCCAATTTTAATGTCTCTAAAAATGTAGAAATAACAATGGAAACCAACCCGGGAACAGTTTCTAAACAAAAATTGGAAGAATTTAAGGCGATTGGAATTAACCGAATCAGCATCGGTGTTCAAACTTTCGATGAAAAAGAACTTAAATTTTTAACAAGAATTCATGATAAAAAAATTGCAATAAAAACGGTAGAAAATGCCAAGGACTCCGGATTTGAAAATATTAGTATTGATTTAATTTTTAGTCTGCCTAAGCAAAGTAGAAAAACTTGGCTTAATAATTTAGAGATTGCCGTAAGTCTTCCGATAAAACATATTTCGGCTTACAGTCTAATCTTAGAGAGAGGAACAATCTTAAATAAAATGGTTCTCGATGGCAAAGTAAGAATGACTGACGAAAAGCACGATGCTGACTTGTATAAACTTACTATGGATTATTTGGAAAATAAAAATTTTAATCAATACGAAATTTCTAATTTTGCTAAGGTGGGATATGAATGTAAACACAATTTGTACTATTGGGAATATAAAGATTATCTCGGATTCGGGACGGCTGCTCATTCATTCGTAAATGGAAAGCGTTGGTGGAATTATTCAAGTTTAAAGCAATACATTGATGAAGTTAAAACTAAAAAAAATGCAGTCAGGGGTAAAGAAACTTTAACTAACTCCGAAATGTTGAAAGAATCTATAATGCTTTCGCTAAGAAGCAAAGGTTTAAACTTAAAAAATGTAACAAATTATTCACAAGATTGGTATTTTAAAAAAGAAAAAATTATTAATAGCTTCAAAGAAAAAAAATATTTGCAAGAAAAAAATGGTTTATTAAGCTGTACAAAAAAAGGTTATCTCCTTTGCGATGAAATTATTCAAAATTTGATATAGATTAAAATGTTAAAAAAAATAGCTCTGCATTGGCAGATTTTTATAGGATTAATACTCGGTTTATTATTCGGACTTACATTCGGTAAAGCTGTAGATTATATTGCTTGGATTGGCACTTTATTTATTCAAGCATTAAAGATGATAATCATTCCACTAATTTTTACTTCAATAATTTCAGGTGTTACCAATATTGGTTCGGGTAATAATTTTGGGAGGTTATTCGGTAAGACTTTTTCTTACTATATTGTAACAAGTCTTTTTGCAATATCAGCCGGACTTTTATTTGTAAATATAATTCAGCCCGGAGTTGGTGCCGAAATAAGTTTAGCCGCCAAAGTTGAAGAAATTGATGGAGCAACAGGTTCTTTTACAACTACATTGATGAAAATAATTCCTACAAATGTTTTTCAAGCAATGGCATCCGGTAATATGCTTTCAATAATATTTTTTGCTATGCTTATTGGATTTTTTATAACCAAGGTAGAAAGCAAACACAAAAATTTGCTTATCGATTTTTTCAATGCAGGTTTTGATGTAATGATGAAAGTTACAATGTTCATTATTAAGTTTACACCAATTGGTGTTTTTGCTCTTGTTGCAAAACTCATGGCATCTCAAGAACATCCATTTGGTACTATTCAAAGTCTCGGTTTGTATATGATAACTGTTGTGCTGGCTTTATTATTTCATGCGGTAATTGTATTGCCAAGCATTGTTAAATTTATCGGGAATATTAGTCCTGTAAAACATTTTAAAGCTTTAACCGGACCTTTGCTTACTGCATTTTCAACATCTTCTTCAAACGCAACTTTGCCTTTTACTATAGAAGCTGTTGAAGACAATTCGGGAGTATCAAACAAAATTACAAGTTTCACTTTACCACTTGGAGCAACAATAAATATGGATGGAACTGCACTTTACGAAGGTGTTGCCGTAATGTTTATCGCTCAAGCTTACGGAATTGAACTTGGAATTTTGCAGCAAGTAATAGTTTTAATAACGGCTTTATTAGCATCAATCGGGGCTGCAGCTATTCCAATGGCTGGTTTGGTAATGATGACAATAATTTTAACTGCGGTCGGGCTTCCGCTTGAAGGAATTGCTTTAATTTTACCTGTTGATAGAATCCTTGATATGTGTAGAACAATGGTAAATGTTTGGAGTGATTCATGCGGAGCAGTTTTAATTGCAAAGAGCGAAGGCGAAGAACTAAAAGTATAATCAGGAGAAAAATGGATAAAAAAATATCAATTATTGGTTGCGGAAATATAGGTTTTTCAATTGCTGAAGGTTTATTGAAGACTAAAAAATACAATCCGGAAAATATAATTATAACACGAAGAAGTGAAAGACACTTAAAAAAATATAAAGAACTTGGATTTAAAGCTCTAACTGATAACAAAGAAGCAGTTAGACACTCCCAAATAGTTATAATTGCCGTTACACCTCAGCAACTAAATGTTGTTTTGAATGACATTAAGAATGAATTAAAAGTTGATAAGCATGTTGTTCTTTCCGTTGTTTCCGGTGCTTCAATCAAAGAAGTAAAAGAAAAAATTAATGTTGGAGTTCCGGTAGTTAGAGTTATGCCTAACACAGCAATTGCCATACAAGAATCAATGACCTGCATCGCTGCAGAAGACAAAGATAAGAATCAAGTTGAATTTGCCAAAACCATTTTTGATCAACTCGGCAAAACCATTCAAATAAATGAGGAACTAATGGGAGCTGCAACTGCACTTTGTGCTTGCGGAACGGCATTCTTTTTACGAGCAGTAAGAGCTGCTTCGCAAGGAGGTATTGAAATTGGTTTTCATTCTCACGAAGCGTTAATTATGGCATCTCAGACCGCTAAAGGTGCTGCCGCAATGCTGCTCAAGGAGGGTAAGCATCCCGAAAGAGAAATTGATAAAGTTACTACACCGCAAGGAATAACAATTTCGGGACTTAATCAAATGGAACATAGCGGTTTTAGTTCTTCGATGATAAAAGGTATTGTTACCGCTTCAGAGAAAGCTGAAAAAATCTATTCAAAAAAGGACTAAACTCTAAAAGTCAATTTGAATAAGAAAATACTTAATCTTGCAATTCCTAATATTATAAGTAATATTACCGTTCCTTTACTCAGTTCGGTGGATACTGCGGTAATGGGGCATTTGGAATCTCCCGTTTATCTTGGTGCTATTGCTCTCGGCTCAATGATTTTTAATTTTATCTATTGGGGCTTTGGTTTTCTTAGAATGGGAACAACCGGACTTTCAGCCCAATTTTACGGTGCAAAAGATACGGCTGAAGTTTCTGCAACGCTTTTTAGAGCTTTATTTATTTCTCTTTCTTTCGGAATTTTTATTGTTTTACTTCAATATCCAATAGCCGAACTTAGCTTTTTTCTTGTAGATGGAAGTAGCGAGGTCGAAAATAGTGCTTTAGGTTATTTTTATATAAGAATTTTTGCTGCTCCTGCAACTCTATCGCTCTATGCACTGAACGGTTGGTTCTTGGGTGTTCAGAATGCTAAGTTTCCTTTATACATTGCAGTTTTTATTAATATTCTGAATATTCTTTTAAATCTATTGTTCGTATATCAATTTGATATGAATGTTGACGGAGTAGCATTCGGCACACTTATTTCACAATATCTCGGATTTATTTTGGCATTCTTTTTAATCTACATAAGGTATAAAGAATATCTGCATAAATTTAATTTTGAAAAAATAGTTAATACAAAAAAAATTAAAAGATTTTTCCAAGTTAACTTCGACATCTTTTTAAGAACATTACTTCTAATTTTCACACTTTCTTTTTTTACGGCAAAATCTGCCGAAATAAATGATACAATACTTGCTGCAAATTTTATTTTAATGCAATTGTGGTTAATGATTTCTTACGGAGTTGATGGATTTGCATTTGCTGCCGAAAGTCTTGTAGGAAAATATACCGGAGCAAAGGATAATAAAAAATTAAAGAAAACAATAAAATATTCTTTTTCTTGGGGAATTTTATTAGGAATGTTTGTTAGTATAATTTATTTAGTTTTTGGAAGAGAAATTATAAGTCTTTATACTAACCAGATAAAAGTCATAAATGCAGCAATGATATTTATTTTATGGATTGTAGTTTCGCCTATAATTAATTCAATTAGTTTTATTTGGGATGGAATTTACTTTGGAGCAACGGAAACTAGAAAAATGCTTTATGCAATGATTATTAGTGTGCTATTTTTCTTTTTACCGATTTATTACTTAACTGCCGAACCACTTGGGAATCATTCGATTTGGTTTTCTTTAACTGCATTTATGTTCATAAGAGGAGCAACCTTAACTTGGTACTGGAAGAAAGAAATCGGTAATAATAAGAAATGAAGTAACCTCATATCACTGATGCGTGAAGCAAAGATGTGAAAATAAAAAATTTTGTATGAGTTACTTAGGTTAAGAATAAGTTATATACCGGAATAGCGAAAAAAATTGCTTAATTGTTAAATGTATCAATTATCTTTCTTTTTCTTGCCTGTCTTCGGCGAATTATACTCTGATAAGTCACAATTTATATTGAAATTAGGCAAATAAAATATTAAATTAAGTATTCTTTTTTTCGCCCGTAAGGGCGATTTTTGTTTACATTATAAAGTATGAAAGAAATAATAGAAAATATTGCAAAGAGTACTGCTGAAGATTTCAGATTTATGTTAATAAAAACCAAAATTAAAGGAGTAAAAAAAACTCCTGAGATAGAAGTTTTTATTGATAGCAAAGTTGGAGTAGGTACAAATGATTGTGCAGAGTTTAGCAGAAAATTCAAAGAAAAATTGGAAACAAGCAGCTTAAACAATTTGGACTATCAACTCGTAGTTTCTTCGCCCGGCACAGAAGAACCATTAATTTATTTAGAGCAATATTTTAAAAACATTAGCAGAGAATTTAAACTATCATTTGATGATGGTGAAAAAGTTCAAAGTATTGAAGCCAAACTTAATAATATTAAGGATGATACATTATTTTTTGAATACAAAAAAAAAGAAATAGAAATAAAATTTATTAACATAAAAAAAGCAAAAGTTAAAACAAGTTTTTGATTACGGAGGCTTAAAAATGAATAGTTCTATCGTTGAATCATTTTCGTATATGGTTAAAGAAAAAGGTCTTGATAAAGATGTTTTGGGTGGAATAATTGAAGAAGTTTTTGGTGTTTTGGTAAAAAAGCAATTCGGACAAGATGCAAATTTTGAAGTTGTTGTTAGTATGGATAGAGGTGATATTGAGATATTTCTCGAAAGAGAAATTGTTGAAGAAGTTGAAAATCCAGAAACGGAAATCAGTATTGATGAAGTAAATGAAAAAGGAAATGAAGATGAACTTGAAGTCGGTGAAGAATATATTGAAAAAATTGATTTAAGCAAGTTTGGCAGAAGACATATAAGTTTAGCACGACAAAACTTAAATCAAAAAATCAGAGAAATCGAAAAAGAATTGATTTATAAAGAATATTCTGAAATGCTCGGTGAGATAGTTGTAGGTGATATTTATCAAATAAGAAAGAACGATATTTTGGTAAACCACAACAAGAATGAACTTGTATTGCCCCGCAGTGAACAAATAATGAGAGAGCGTTATAGAAAAGGTGATACGATAAGAGCCGTAATCAAAGAAGTTAAAAAAACACCAAATGGACCTGTAATTATCATTTCCAGAACAGATAACCTATTCTTAAAGAGATTATTTGAAATTGAAATTCCGGAAATTTATGATGGAATTATTGAAATTAAAGACATTGCAAGAGAACCGGGCGAAAGAGCAAAAGTTTCTGTGATTTCCAACGATGCAAGAATAGACCCTGTTGGTGCCTGTGTAGGAATGAAAGGTGTTAGAGTTCATGCTATAGTAAGAGAACTAAGCAATGAAAATATAGATGTAATTACTTATTCGGATGACCCGATAGTTTACATTCAAAGAGCAATTGCTCCGGCAAAAATTAAACAGCTTGAACTTGATGAAGATAACAAAACTTGTACTGTTAATGCAGATAGCGATCAAGTTTCACTTCTTGTAGGCAGAAATGGTGTTAATATAAGACTTGCTATTAAGCTTACTGGTTACGAAATTGAAGTTATAAGAGAAGAAAAACAATTTGAAGAATATGAAGATGATATTGAATTAGTAAGCCTAAGAGAAGAATTAGGAAGTGAAGTTGTTGATATTTTAATTAACAATCGTTACGATACAGCGGTGGAAGTTTTATCTGCAGGTTTTGAAAAAATAGTTGAAATTGAAGATTTTGATGAAGACAAAGCAAAAGAAGTTATCGAAATTATTAAAGCACAATTTGAAGAAGAAGAATAAAAAACGGTATAATTATTATGGCTAATCCTACTAAACCAAAAAAAATGAGAATCTATAAGTTTGCTGCTGAGTATAATCTTTCTACAGATAGCATTGTTGAACATTTAAAATCTAAAAATTTTAATGTTAAATCTCATGCATCTATACTTACAGATGAAATGATAGATGAAATTAGAGACCACTTCCAAAAGGATATTGAAAAATCGGAAAAACATTATAGAAAAATCTCTGAATTCCAAAAAAGTTTAGGCGGTGAAAAAGAAGAAGAAGTTGAGTCGGAAGCAATTGTAGAGGAAGAAACTCCGGAAGAAAGTGTAACTGAAGTTGTTGAAGAAGAAAAAGAAGAGACTGCTGAAGAGGAAGTTAAGGAAGATAAAATTGAGGAAGAAGAAGTAACCGAAAATGAAGTGGAACCAATAGTAGAAGCTGAAGAAATTACCGATGAACCTTTTGAAACCGAAAAAGAATTAGCGAAACCTGAAGAAACTGAAATAGTAGTCGAGGATACCCAAGAGGAAGTAGAAGAAAAACAAGAAGTACAAAAAGAAACTGACAAAAAAGAAGAGTCTAAAGAAGAAGTAAAGAAGGAAAAGGTAGAGATTTTTAAGACAGCTTCGGAATTGGAGCTGCAAAAAAATAACAAGGGATTAACAATTATAGGCAAAATAGACCTCGATGCCAATAAAAAAAGTAAAAAGAAAAAAGATAAGCCCGCTCCTCAAAAGCAAGAGAAAAAATCAGTTGAAACTAAAAAAGAGGATGCAGGAAAATTTGCCCCAAAAAATGAAGGTAAGAAGAAGAAAAGAAAACTTAAAGCAAAAAATAAATCGAAATCAATAGAACTTAGTGAAGAAGCAATTAGAGCCAAGAAGAATAAAAAAGCTAAAAAGTTTGTAGTTGATAAAAGAGAAGTAGATGCTACCATTAAACGAACATTACAAGGTGTAAGTAGTACAGGTGTTGGAGAAAGAGCTTCCGTAAGAAAGAAAAAAAGAAAAGAAAAACAAGAAATACAAGAAGAAATTAATGAACAAAAACAATTAGAAAAATCATCAAAGATAGAAGTTACTGAATTTATTGCCGTAAATGAGTTGGCTAATTTAATGAATGTTTCGGTAAGTGAAGTAATTTCCAAATGTATAGGATTGGGCTTAATGGTTTCCATAAACCAACGCTTAGACCTTGAAACAATAACTTTAATTGCTGATGATTTTGGTTTTGATGTTGAACTTCAGGAAGAATATACATCAGATGTTTTGGAAGATACGCCTGATCCGGAAGAATCTTTACAGCCTCGTTCACCAATAGTAACAATTATGGGACATGTTGATCACGGTAAAACTTCGTTGTTGGATTATATAAGAAAAGCTAATGTTGTTGCCGGTGAGTCAGGTGGTATTACGCAGCATATCGGAGCTTATAAAGTAGAAGTTGAACCCGGCAAATCAATTGCATTCCTCGATACACCAGGGCACGAAGCATTTACCGCAATGAGAGCCAGAGGAGCAAGAGTAACGGATATTGTAGTTTTAATTGTTGCTGCTGATGATGCAGTTATGCCGCAAACAGTTGAAGCGATAAATCACTCACTTGCTGCAGGAGTTCCAATAATAGTTGCCATTAATAAAGTAGATAAACCCACTGCAAATGTTGATAAAATTAAACAACAACTTGCAGATAGAAATATTCTTGTAGAAGATTGGGGCGGTAAATATCAAAGTGTCGAACTTTCTGCCAAAGCCGGTACTAACATTGATTTATTATTAGAAAAAATACTTTTAGAAGCTGAATTATTAGAACTTAAAGCTAATCATGATAGGGCAGCAAGAGGTACAGTTGTAGAAACAGAACTCGATAAAGGAAGAGGAATTACCTCAACAATACTCGTTCAAAAAGGAACTATGAAAATTGGCGATCCTTTTGTAGCCGGTAATTATCACGGTAGAGTAAGAGCAATGTTCGATGAAAGAAACAAAAAAGTTAAAGAAGCCGGTCCTTCCACTCCTGTCTTGGTGCTTGGTTTCGAAGGTGCACCACAAGCCGGCGATACATTTATTGTGGTTGAATCTGAAAGAGAAGCAAGAGAAGTTGCACTTAAAAGACAACAATTACAAAGAGAACAAGACCAAAGACAAGTAAAATTAGTTACTCTTGATGATATAGCAAGCAGAATTGGCAAAGGTGAACTTAAAGATTTACCACTTATAGTAAAAGGTGATGTTGATGGTTCCGTAGAAGCTTTAGCTGATTCGCTTATGAAATTATCCAATGACGAAGTAAGAGTTCAAGTAATACATAAGGGTGTTGGGGCAATTTCGGAAGGGGACGTACTCCTTGCAGCTGCATCAAACGCTATAATTGTAGGCTTTCATGTTAGACCACATACTAATGCTCGTAAGTTAGCAGAGCAGGAAAAAGTTGATATAAGATTGTATAATGTTATTTATGATGCGATTAACGAAGTTAAATCCGCATTGGAGGGAATGCTTTCGCCAATTATTTCTGAAAAATTAGTTGCAACTATCGAAGTTAGAGAAACTTTTAAAGTTCCTAAAGTAGGAACAGTTGCAGGATGTTATGTACAAGATGGTAAAATTACTAGAAATAATAAAATAAGACTCTTTAGAGATGGTGTGGTAATTTATGAAGGCCAACTTGCTACACTTAAAAGATTTAAAGATGATGTAAAAGAAGTAGATGCCGGTTATGAATGCGGATTAAATATTGCAAACTTTAACGATATAAAGGTTAACGATATTATTGAATCTTATGAAATAGTTGAAACAAAACAAAAGCTAAGTTCTTAACATGAGCGTAAGACAAGAAAAAGTTGCCGGTTTGGTACAAGAAGTTTTAAGTAAAATTTTTATACGCGAAATTTCTGCTTCCGAATTAAGTTTGGTAACAATTACAAAAACAAGAATATCACCTGATTTAAAAATTGCCAAGGTATATATTTCTGTTTATGATAAAGACAAAAGAGATGATGTCCTTCAATACATCGAAACAAAAAAAGGTTTGATTCGTTTTGAATTAGCAAAGGAAGCAAATTTAAGATATACACCCGAACTTCATTTTTATATAGATGATAGTTTGGATTATGTAGAACGTATGAATGACTTATTAAATTCTATTAAAGATGTTAATAACAAATCAAACGAAACAGATATTTCCGAATGAAATTTCGGAAGGACTTGTTCTTTTAATTGATAAACCAAAATATAAAACTTCATTTAATATTGTAAGTGCAGTTAGGAAAAAATTGCAAATAAGAAAAGTTGGTCATGCCGGAACATTAGATCCTCTAGCAACGGGATTATTAATTGTTTGTGCAGGCAAAAAAACTAAAGAAATTTATAAATATCAAGATCAACATAAAGTTTATGAAGGGATAATAACTCTCGGTTCAAGAACGCCCTCTATGGATAGTGAAACAGAGCCGATAGAAATTAAGTCCTTTGAGCACATTACAAATGAACGAATTGAAGAAGTAAAGAAAAAATTTATTGGTGAAATTCAACAAATTCCCCCAATGTACTCGGCACTAAAACATAAAGGAAAATCACTTTATAAATATGCCAGAAAGGGAATTGAAATTAAAAGAGAGCCGAGAACAGTAACGATATATGATTTTGAAATTAAAGATATAAATTTACCTGATATAGAGTTCAATGTTAAATGCTCAAAGGGAACATATATTAGAGTAATTGCAGATGATTTTGGTAAAGATTTAGAGTGTGGTGCTCATTTAAGCAAATTAAGAAGAACCATGATTGGAAAATATTATGTAAATAATGCTTTGAGTTTGGAAGAGTTAAGTGATATCCAGGTAATTGTTTAAGTTAAATTATTTATAATGCAAATAGTAAAAAATACCGATAAAATTAAAAAGTTTGACAAAAGTGTTGTTACAATTGGAACTTTTGATGGTTTACACATCGGACATTTAGAGATATTAAAAGAGCTGAATTCTAAAGCAAAAAAGTATGGGTGTTTTAGTGTTGTAGTAACTTTTGATCCGCACCCGCGTACAATAGTGTTAGATAATTATAACTTGAAATTACTTACTCCTTTAGAAGAAAAAATTAAATATTTTGAAAAACTTGAAGTAGATTTTTTATATATTATTAAGTTTACAAAAGAGTTTTCAAAAAAAACTTATAAAAATTTTTTTAATGACATAATAATAAATCAAGTTAATGCCAAACATTTAATTTTAGGCTATGATCATAAATTTGGTAATGATAGAAAAGGTGATTTGAATAAGTTGGTAGAATATACTAAAGATAAAGATGTTGAAATTTCCGTTGTAGGTCCTAAAAAAATTAACGGGCATATAGTAAGTAGTACTAAAATTCGTGATGCTTTACTTGAAGGAAATATTAAAGAAGCTAATAAGATGCTTGGTAAAGATTATAGCTGCGAAGGTACGGTTGAAGAAGGAAGTAAAAGAGGACGAACAATTGGATTTCCTACTGCCAATATTTCAATTTGTAACAATGAGAAACTTCTTCCTAAAAATGGAGTTTATCTTGTAAAAGTAGTTTTGGATAGTGAGAAATATTTTGGTTTAACCAATATTGGATTACGACCAACATTTAATAATGCAATTAAGCCCATTATCGAAGTCTATATTTTTGACTTCAATAAAAATATTTATGGAAAAAAAATAGTTGTTCATTTTTTAGAAAGAATAAGAGATGAAAAAAAATTCACTTCGGTAGATGAACTGAAAGAAAAAATTAAAGAAGATGTAAACAAAGCAAAAGAAACAATAAAAAGAAATTTTAAATAATAAAAAATTAAATAACTAATTAATTCCGGTTAATTCTGGAATTACATTGAATCATAATAATGGAGAAAAAAAATGCCAGTTACAAGCGAAAGAAAACAAGAACTAATTAAAAAATTTGGAGCAAGCGAAAAAGATAGTGGTAAAGCTGAAGTTCAAGTTGCAATACTAACGGAAAGAATAAATGACTTAAGAAGTCATTTTTCGAGCCACAAAAAAGATCATGCTTCTCGTAGAGGTTTAATGCAGATGGTAGGTAAAAGAAGAAGACTTCTAGATTACATGAAAAAGAAAGATATTGAAAGATACAGAACAATAATAAAAGAATTGAAAATTAGAAAATAACGAGGAACATTAATGATTTATACAAAAGAAGTTGAAATAGATGGAAAAAAATTAACCATCGAATATGGCAGATATGCAAGACAAGCAAATGCAGCGGTGATGGTTACATGCGGAGAAACAATGGTTCTCGTTGCTACAACTATGGCGAAAGAAGCTAAAGAAGGGCAAGATTTCTTTCCTCTTTCCGTAGAATATAGAGAAAAAGCATTTGCTGCCGGAAAATATCCCGGCGGCTTTTTTAAACGTGAAGGGAAACCTACAGATAAAGAAGTTCTTTCTGCACGTTTAATTGATAGACCAATCAGACCTTTATTTTCCAAAGCATTTAAAAACGAAACGCAAATTATTGCTCAAGTTTATTCTTACGATGGTGATAACGATCCCGATGTTTTAGCCGCAGTTGGTGCTTCGGCTGCTTTAACAATTTCTGATATTCCTTTTTTAGAGCCTATTGGTGAAGTAAGAGTTGTAAGAAACGAAGGGAAGTTTATTGTTAATCCCGATAAAAGCCAAACTACGGAATCGGATATGGAATTAACCGTTGCAGGAACCGAAAGTTCAATTGTTATGGTTGAAGGTGAAGCTCGAGAAGTAAGTGAAGAAGATTTATTGAGTGCTCTAAAAACAGCTCATGAAGAAATCAAAAAAATTGTTGCCGCTCAAAATGAATTAAGAAACGAATGCGGTAAGGAAAAATATGTTGTTCAAGAAAAAGAAATTGACGAAGAATTAAAGAAGAATGTTTATGACTTAGCTTACGAAAAATATTCGAAATTAGTTTCTACAACTCTCGGAAAAGAAGAAAGAGCCGAAAGAAACAGTGAGCTCAATAACTCTGTGTTAGAATCGCTAAAAGAACAATGGGAAGAAGAAGAAATTACCATCAAAGAGCTTCTACACGATATAGAAAAGGATTTAATGCGTAAGCAAATTTTAAGTAACGGACAAAGACTTGATGGAAGAACTACAACTCAAATTAGACCTATAACCATTGAACACGGTTTGCTCACAAGAACACACGGTTCGGCTTTGTTTACAAGAGGCGAAACACAAAGTTTAACAACATTAACACTCGGTACAAAATCTGATGAACAAATTATTGATGGATTAGATGAAGAGTACAAAAAAAGATTTATTCTTCATTATAACTTTCCTCCTTTTAGCGTTGGCGAAGTTGGAAGATTCGGTGCAACCAGCAGAAGAGAAACCGGCCATGGTAATCTTGCCGAAAGAGCATTGAAATTTGTTATTCCCGATGAAAGTGTTTTTCCTTATTCATTAAGAATTAATTCTGATATTACTGAATCAAACGGATCATCTTCTATGGCTACTGTTTGTGCTGGATCGCTTGCTTTAATGGATGGCGGTGTTCCTTCCAAATGTGCTATTGCTGGTATTGCAATGGGATTGATTAAAGAAAATGAGAACTATTCAATTCTTTCTGATATCTCAGGTAATGAAGATCACCTTGGTGATATGGATTTTAAAGTTGCCGGAAGTGATAAAGGAATTACGGCAATTCAAATGGATATTAAAATTCAAGGTCTTTCTCTCGAAATTATGGAAAATGCTTTAAGACAAGCAAAAGACGGAAGATTAGAAATTTTGGATATAATGAATTCTGTTATTTCCGAACCGAAAAAAGAATTATCGAAATATGCTCCTAAGCAGTTAACAACGCAAATTAATCCTGAAAAAATTGGTGCTGTTATTGGTCCTGGCGGAAAAGTAATTCAAGGTATTCAAAAAGAATTTGCCGTAGAAATAAATATAGAAGAAACCGGACACGTTTTTATTTCCGGACAGTTGAAAGAAAATGTTCAGCAAGCAAAAGAAAGAATTATCGGTTTAACTTCTGATCCTGAAATTGGTAAAATTTATGATGCAAAAGTTGTAAAGATTATGGATTTTGGAGCTTTCGTAGAATTTATGCCAAATCAGCAAGGACTTGTTCATGTATCTCAGATAGATATTAAGAGAACAAATAAAGTTTCTGATATTCTAAAAGAAGGAGATATGATAAAGGTGAAACTTACCAAAGAAGAAAACGGTAAGTATAATTTATCAAGAAAGGCAATACTTCTCGAAGAACAAAAGAGGCGTAAAGATAAAGAAGCTTCCGAAGAAAATGATGCAAAAGAAGAATAGATAGTTTATTTTTATTAATCTGTTTAAGATAAATCTATAAATTGCAATTAGAAAAACTAAAAGTAAATAATAATATTTTTTTAGCCCCAATGGCTGAAATTACCGATTATCCTTTTAGAACTATTGCAAAAGAATTTGGTGTAGGTTTAACCTTTACCCAAATGGTTAGTGCCGAAGGTATTATAAGAAATGATTTTAATACACTCAGAATGCTTACTTTTAGTAGAGCGGAAAAACCCATTGGTGTTCAGTTACTCGGTAATAATCCTAAAATTTTAGGACAAGCCGTAAAAGAGCTTGTGAGATATAAGCCCAATTTAATTGATCTTAATTGCGGATGCCCAGTAAGTAAGGTGTACCAAAATAAAATGGGCTCATACTTACTTTCTCAACCGAAAAAGTTAGCCGAATTGGTTAAAGAAATGGTTGAAAATTCCGAAGGAATACCAATTTCATTAAAATTAAGATTAGGTTATGCCGAACAAGTTAATGTAATTGAGAATGCAAAGATAATTGAAGATAATGGAGCATCATTAATTACGGTTCATGCAAGAACAAGATTGCAGAGATATGATGAAAAACCTGATTGGAAATGGATTAAAAAATTAAAGGAAACCGTAAAAATTCCTATTTTTGGTAACGGAGGAATTTTTACCGCTAACGATGCGTTAGAAGTTCTTGAAAAAACTAATTGTGATGGATTACTAATTGCACGCGGTGCACTTGGTAATCCGTTTATTTTCAAAGAGATTAATTACCTCAAAAGAGGAAAAGTTTACAATCCGTTACTTACGGAAATTAAGGATACAGTTCTTAAACATATTGATTTGTTAGAACGAGAGCAAAGTTTGAGCATTAGTTTAGATAGAGCAAAAAAAAATATTATTTGGTACTTTAAATATCAAAATGGAATTGAAAAACTGATTGATAATTTATATGTCTCCGATAGTTTCAATATGTTGAGAGATATTGTAGAAAAACATGTGATAAATATCCAACATGATATTTATCCTAAAATTGATAAAGAAAAAATTAAAAAGAAATTTAATAATAGAGTTCTTTTTTGGTTAGCAAAGAAGGAAGTTAAAGTTTAAAAATTACATCTAAAAATATTAAGAAAATATCTGAAAAAAAATTGAAACTTTATCGTTCAGTTAGTTTTAACTGTTAATTTACGAAAAAGAATAGATTCAATAATAAGAACAATATTAAAAATTTATAAGCAGTATAATTTTCAGAATTTTCTAAATAACTATTATAGTAAAAATTATTAGAAAATAAAATTCCTTTCAATTTGCTAACTCCTGTTATATACAAGAGAGTTATATGCAAAAAGAAATAATAATTAATTCCTCGGCAACACAAAATAGAGTTGCAATTACGGAGGATGGAACACTTATTGACTTCTTCGTTGATAATCCCGAAAAACGAAGAATGGTTGGTAATATTTATCTTGGTAAAGTCGCAAGAGTTTTACCGGGCATTAGAGCAGCCTTTGTAAATATTGGCTTAAAGCACGATGCTTTTCTTCACTTCTCAGATATTGGAGATTCTTTTAATGAATTTCAATCTGTTCTCGATGAAGAAGAAGCGGAAATAAGTATTGAAGAAGAAGATGAACAGCAGAGTAATATCGTTTCAACAAATAATAGAAATAATAATTCAACTCCCAGACTGCACAAAGGTCAAGAAATAATTGTACAAATTATTAAAGAACCTGTTGCAAACAAAGGCGTGAGAATTTCATCGGATATTTCTATACCAGGCAGGTTTTGTGTTCTTATTCCTTTCGACAACAAAATCGGGATTTCAAAGAAAATATCTGATTATAAAGAACGTAAAAGATTAAAAAATCTTGCTAAAGGTATTATTCCTGAGAATTGCGGATTAATTATCAGAACCGCTGCTAAGGAACAAGATGAAAGTACTTTGGAAACTGATATTAAATATCTGGTAAAAATTTGGAGTAAAATTCAATCGAAAGTAAAATCTCAAAAACCACCTGCAATTGTTCACAAAGATTTATCTACTACAACTTCTGTCATAAGAGATTTATTTACTTCTAATGTAACAAATGTTTTTATAGATTCTAAAACTTTGTTTAAAGAAATAAAAGATTATATACAATTGGTTCAACCTGAACTTCTAGAAAAAGTTGAATATTACAAATCGCGAAAACCGATTTTTGATACCTTCAAAATTGAAGAGCAAATTAAAACCTTGATGGGCAGAAAGGTTCCAATTCCCAATGGCGGACATATTGTGATTGAGCATACTGAAGCGATGACGGTAATCGATGTTAACAGTGGAAGATATGCTGCAAAAAAAGAACAAGAATTAAATTCATTGAAAACAGATCTTGAAGCATCTCGTGAAATAGTAAGACAATTAAGATTAAGAGATATAGGCGGACTAATTGTAGTTGATTTTATTGATCTGGAAGATGAAAAAAACAGAAAAAAAATATATGACGAACTCAAAAAAGAGTTTAGAAAAGATAGAGCTAAAATTGTTTTACTGCCCATGACTGATTTTGGAATAGTGCAAATTACAAGGCAGCGTGTACGACAGAATATTGTACAATCAATAAATGAGGTTTGTCCTTATTGTAGTGGAACGGGTTTAATGACAAAACGTTCAAGTGTAATCCATGAAATTGACGAATGGTTCAAGAGATATAAAACCGAAGGAAAACACAGAAGTTTAATTTTAAGTGTTCATCCTTCTTTAAGTAACGATCTTCAACTTTAAGGAAAATTCAGTTTAAACATTTTCTTAGAATTAAGTTAGAAGATAATGAGAAAATAAATCCGCAAGAATTTGAAGTTAAGATACCTAAAACTGAAGAAAAAATTAATTAAATTAAAAAAGTAAATTTTTACGTAGGAGAGTTTTTAATGAAATTTTTTATCGATACAGCAAATATTGAAGAGATTAAAGAAGTTGCCTCAATGGGGTTGTTAGATGGTGTTACAACAAATCCATCGCTTGTTGCAAAAGAAGGAAAAGATTTTAAGCAGCTTCTTAATGAAATTCTTCAAGTAGTTGATGGACCGATTAGTGCCGAAGTAGTTTCTACGGATTATGATGGCATGATAAAAGAAGCAAGGGATTTGGCATCAATTCACAAAAACATTGTAGTAAAGATCCCACTGATTTTGGAAGGAATAAAAGCAGTTAAAACATTAAGCAGCGAAAATATAAAAACAAATGTTACTTTATGTTTCTCCGCTTCGCAGGCATTGCTTGCAGCTAAAGCCGGAGCAACATATATTAGTCCTTTTATCGGGCGGTTAGATGATATTAGTCATACCGGTATGCAGTTGATAGATCAAATAGTTAGAATCTATGATAATTACGGATACGAAACTCAAGTTCTAGCGGCAAGCATAAGGCATCCGCTCCATCTTGTAGAAGCTGCCGAGTTGGGAGCTCACGTTGCTACAATACCTTATTCGGTAATAAAAAAACTGTTTAATCATCCGTTAACGGATATTGGGTTAGACAAATTCTTAAATGATTGGAATAAATTAACACGGGAATAACATGAAAAAAACTAAACTTTATAATTGCCACAAAAAAAATAATGCAAAATTAGTTGATTTTGCTGGCTATGAAATGCCTATTCAATATTCTTCAATTATTGCCGAGCATAAAGCCGTACGAACAAGTGTAGGTGTTTTCGATGTTTCACACATGGGTGAAATTATCGTAAAAGGAAATGAAGCATTAAATTTTGTTCAATATATTACTGTAAATAACGCCAAAAAATTAGAAAAAGGAATGGTTCAATATTCTGCAATGTGTTATGAAAATGGTGGAATTGTTGATGATCTTTTGGTCTATAGAATTGACGATAACGAATTTATGCTTGTAGTTAACGGTTCAAATAAAGAAAAAGACTTTGAATGGATGAAAAAAAATAATAAGTTTGATGCCAAACTACTTGATGAATCAGATGATTATTCCTTACTTGCCGTGCAAGGTCCTAATTCCCGAAAAGTTATAGAAAAATTATTTAATCAAAAAGTTGACATAGATTTTTATACATTTACTATGTCTAAACTATTGGATACTGATATTATTGTTTCGCGAACTGGTTACACAGGAGAATTGGGGTTCGAATTATACTTCAAAGGCTCCGAAGAAACAGCAGAAAAAATATGGGACGCTTTGTTTGAAGCAGGTAAAGAGTTTAACATAATTCCCGCCGGGTTAGGATGCAGAGATTCACTAAGACTGGAAATGGGTTATTGCTTGTACGGTAATGATATTGATGAAACTACAACTACGATAGAAGCCGGACTTGGCTGGATAACTAAACTGAAAAAAGGTGAGTTTATAGGGAGTGAAAGTTTAATCAAACAAAAAGAAGAAGGTATAAAAAAGAAACTTGTTGCTCTTTTATTTTTGGATAAAGCATTTCCTAGAAAAGATTATGAAATCAAAAAGAATGGCGAAAATATTGGTAGAGTTACAAGTGGAACCGTAAGCCCTATTCTGGAAAAACCGATTGCAATGGGATATGTTGAGATTGAACACGCCACAATAGATAATGAAGTTGATGTTATAATTAGAGGAAAAGCTGCCAAAGCTAAAGTAATAAGATTACCATTTATAAAAATGTGATATGAAAGTAAAAACTATCTTTACGCATCAAAATATTGATGAACTTTTTTTTACAAAAAAAACTGTTGTTGTTATTGATGTACTGAGGGCTACATCAACAATAGTGACGGCTTTAAATAATGGAGCTGAAGAGATAATTCCCGTTAACTCAATTGAGTTTGCCATGAAAGTTTCCAGCACGGGGCATACATTACTTGGTGGTGAAAGAAACGCTCAAAAAATAGACGGATTTGTACTCGGTAATTCACCTTTGGAATATGTTGAAGATATTATTAAAGGTAAATCAATAATATTATTTACAACAAATGGCAGCAAAGCAATTATTAAAGCCAAGTTTGCTTCTAAGCTTTATCTAAGTTCATTTTTGAACAATCATGCAGTTGCAAAAAAAATATCTAAAGAAGATGAAGTTGTCATTTTATGTTCGGGTAATAACGGGCAATTTTCTTTTGAAGACTCCGTTTGTGCAGGAGATTTAATTGAGGAACTTATCCTTGCCGAAGTTAATGTAGAATTAGATGATTCCGGTAAAGTTTGTAATTTGTTGTTCCGTAAAAATAAAAGAAGAATAAGTAAAATGCTGAAAGAAACGGAACATGGTAAAAAATTAATTGAACTTGGTTTTAAAAAAGACATTGAATATGCGGCACAAAAAAATATTATTGGTATAGTACCGTACTTTGAAAGCGGTTCTATAAAACAAGCTTAATTTTTATAATTTATTGATGGCAAAACAAAGAAGAAATAAAACAAAAAAAAAATCGAATGAATTTTTTATTCTATCGTTAGATAAGAAAAAGAAACTTATTGGAATTTTTCTGATCATTACATCGATAATGATGTTTTTAAGTATCCTTTCATATTCGCGATCAGACCAAGCTAATTTAACATACAGCTTAAATGATTTTTTTAGTGTTTTTTCAACTAATCCAGATTTTCTAAATAGAGCTTATTACACCAGTAATTGGTTAGGAATTTTCGGTGCTTATATTTCATATTTCTTAATAATTACAACAATAGGTTACTTCTCTATTGTTATTCCCATTATTTCATTTGTCTGGGGCTATACAATAATTAAAAAAGGTGATACAAATTTAGCTGTAAACCTGACTGCTTTCTTTTTAGCTGCCGGCATTATCTTGGCAACTTTCTTCGGAGTTTTACGCCTCGATGATTTTTTTACAAATCATTATGAACTTGCAGGAAATATTGGTGATTTTTTAGGTATGGCAATCGGAAGATTATTTGGAGTTTTAGGAGGTGTAATAATAACTATAGCAGCTTTTTTTATTGCTCTTTTTATTGCATTCGATTTAAGATTCAGGACTATCAGAAATTATTTCTCAAAACTATTTGCTAAAACTGAAAAGGACATAAATGTTAAATATTCCGATAAGAGTAAGACTAATCTTAAAAAAATAAAAAATCTAAAAAATGTAGCCAAGAAAAAAATAAATGCAAAGATAAAATCTGAAGAAACAGAAGACTTGGAAACTGAACCTAAAAGAAAAGAAACAAATATTAGAATTGTAAGAAACGATGAAGAAGAAATTGCTCTTTCCAAACCGCAGATTGAACCCGAAGTAATTGCCAATACTTCCAAAAGCAAAACCGAAGAAGATAACAAGGAAATAATTCCTGCAATTGATAAAGAAGTAGAAAAAGAATTACCTGACCAATGGGACGAAAAAATATCTTTCAGACCTCCCGGTTTAGATTTGCTTAAATTTTCGGATGATGAAGCAGTTAAAGTTTCAGAGATTGAACTTAAAACCAAAGCCGAATTATTAAAAGAAAAACTTAAATTATTTGATATTGAAATAGTTGATATTTCAGTTACTCCCGGTCCAGTTGTTACTCTTTATGAAATTGTTCCTGCTCCCGGCGTAAAAATAAGTCGTATTGTTAGCTTAGAGCATGATATTGCCTTAGCACTTGCTGCGAGAGGAATAAGAATAATAGCTCCAATTCCCGGAAAAAGTGCAATCGGTGTAGAAATACCTAATGAAAAGTCGCAATTAGTAAGTGCAAGATCAGTTCTTTCATATCTTAATAAATCTAAAGCCGAACTGCCTATTGCAATAGGGAAAACAATTATTGGAGAAGTTTATATAACCGATTTGGCAATAATGCCTCATTTGCTTATTGCAGGTGCAACCGGTTCGGGTAAGAGTGTTGGTATAAATATGCTTATTACAAGTTTGATTTATTCTAAACACCCTTCAGATGTTAAATTTGTAATTATTGATCCTAAAAAAATTGAGTTATCTTTTTATGGAAGATTAAACAAACACTACTTGGCAGTTTCACCTGATTTGGATGAAGAGATTATTACCAATCCGCAAAATGCTCTTTTGGTTTTAAAATCCGTTGAACTCGAAATGGAAAAACGATATGATAAACTTGCTAAAGCCGGTGTAAGACATATTATTGATTACAATAAAAAAGTATCAAACCCAAAACAAAAACCAATTGATACAGATAAAATGAAGCATTACAAATTGCCTTATATTGTTGTTGTTATTGATGAGTTGGCTGACTTAATGATGACTTCGGGTAAAGAAGTGGAAGCCCCGATTGCAAGGCTTGCTCAACTTGCCAGAGCAGTTGGTATTCATCTTGTTGTGGCAACTCAAAGACCTTCGGTAAATGTTATAACAGGTACAATAAAAGCAAATTTCCCGGCACGAATTGCTTACCAAGTTGCAGTAAAAATTGATTCAAGAACAATTTTGGATATGAACGGAGCCGATCAATTACTCGGAAGAGGTGATATGTTGTTTTTACCCGGAGGCGTTCCCAAACCGATTAGAATGCAAAATGCTTTTATTTCTACAGATGAAGTGGAAGCAATTACCAATTATATTTATACACAACAAGGTTTTTCCAAAAGATATTTTTTACCCTCGTTGTTCGAAAAACAAAGTAACGAAGGTGCTAATTTTCTTGCTGATATGGATGAAATGTTTAATGATGCGGCAAGAGTTATTGTAAATCATCAACAAGGTTCCGTTTCCTTACTACAAAGAAGACTGAAACTTGGTTATTCCAGAGCTGCAAGAATTGTTGATCAATTAGAAGAAGCGGGAATAGTAGGACCATCCGAAGGCAGCAAAGCCAGAGAGGTTCTTGTTGAAAATGAAGAACAATTAGAAACTATTTTGAGGAGTTTATAGTGTACTTAATTTTTATGTTTTTTGCTTTGTTCATGCAGGCAAAAGAAGAAGGTTCATTAGTTGAAAAATTACAACATAAATTCAATGAGGTTGATAATCTTTATTCCGATTTTCAACAGCAAGCTAATAATGGCAATTTTATTTTAGGAAAATTTTATTTTGCAAAAGAAAATAAGTATAGAATTGAACTACCAAAAAATATTATTATTTCTGATGGTAAATCAATAAAAAATAAAGATCTTAAAAGAAAAAAAATAATTCTTTCGAATATCGAAGATGATCCGCTATCTTTTTCACTTCGCGAATATATTTATGATTATCCCGAAAAATGTAAAGTAACCGAATATGTTTCAACAGAAGAACAAAAAATAATTTTGGAATCCAGAAACAATGAGTTAAACTTTAAATCTGTTACAATTTGGGTTAGTCCGGATTATTTAATATCTAAGATTATCATAAATGATTGGAGCGGTTCTACTTTTATATTAAAATTTGATAATATAAAAATCAATACAAAGCAGGATTTATCTCTTTTTGAAATTAAAGAGGAAAAATATTATAAAACTATTGATTTACGATGATAACTATGGAAACAGTAAAAAAAATTATAAGTTATATAGTTCCATTCATTTTGATGTTTTTATTTCTTTATCTTGCTTTCAGAAATATTGACTTAGAAAAAGTTGTTGAAATTCTTTATTCAATTTCTGTTTTTTGGTTGTTAAGCTTTATTGTTGTTTGGTTTCTTTCTCACATTGTACGTGCTTATAGATGGAAAATAATTATAAGTTCCGTCAAACCGGATGCTTCACTATTAAATTTGTTCGGAGCAACTATGGTCGGCTATGGAATAAATAGTGTAATACCAAGACTTGGCGAACTCTACAGAGGTTTATTTCTCGGTAGGTGGGAAGGAATTTCAAGAACTTCTATGGTTGGAACTGTTATGATAGAAAGAGTGATAGATATTTTGGTACTCGGATTATCTGTGTTAGTAAGTGTTGCAATTTATTCGGGTGATTTATTCGATGATTTGATTTGGTTAAAATCTACTCTTTATCTTGGCTTCTTAGGAATTTTTGCTGTTATTTTATTTCTGTTTTTCTTGGTTAAACTAAAAGATAAATTAGTAAATATTGTTGTAAAGCTTGTAAGTAAGATTTCCGTGAATATAGCGACTTCATTAAGCAGAATTTTTCATTTGTTGATTGATGGTTTTTCTACAATTAAAGGAACCAAAAATTATTTGTTAGTTTTTTTTCATTCAATACTGATTATGTTACTATACGGAATAAATGCTTACATTGGATTTTATATTTTGCAGATGGAAAAAATACAAGATGTTACTTTTTCTATGGCTTGGATTGTAATGACTATAGGTGCTTTCGGAGTAATTATTCCAACGCCCGGTGCAACGGGTTCTTACCATCTGGTTGTAATTTCCGTTTTGGTGGGTTTGTTTAATTTTTCTAGCGAAATAAGCGGTGCTTATGCTTTATTAACACATGCAATTACGTATATTTTGTTTATTTTGACAACAATAATTTTTGTGCAAATTATTAATAAAAAACAGGCAAAAAACGGTTTGCCTGTTGCAAATTTTATTTCGGTTTTTAAAACCAAAAAAGGGGAAATGTGAAAAAAAATATTTTAATCATTCTGCTGTTTATAAATTCTTTTTCGTATGGACAATTTAATATTTCTGCAGGAATGGGATTACACTTTTTCTCGGCAAATGATCTGAAATCATATCTGGAAAGAGGATTTGCTTTTACAGATCAAATGAATACTTTTAATACTTCGGCGGATTTCTTTGCAGAGTTTGGATTTTTAATGAAAGAAAATTTACAAATAGGTATCGATTATACTTATAATATTTATTCTTTCAATTCAAATTCTATTTCAGGGAGTTATGATATTTACATTGATAATCATAAACCATCTTTGATGGTATATTACGTAATTCCGGGGAAGGGTTATGCTTTTAAATTTGGCGGAGGAATTGGTTTAAGAACAGCTTTTGTTGAAGAACAATTGATGGGCTTAGGTACTAAATATTCAACTTCCGGTTTTGGAATTTTGCTCAAAGCACAGGGCGACACAAAACTCGGAGGAAATTTTTATGCCTTGATATCCGGTGAAATCCGCTATGATGCTCCGGGCGAGATTACTACTGTAAATAATGGTTATATAAATTTTACAACATTTGGTGTTACATTAAAATTAGGAACAATTTATTATTTTTAAGGAAATATCGTGTCAATTATAGAAGCAATTATACTTGGAATTATTCAAGGATTAACAGAGTTCTTGCCAATTAGCAGTACGGGGCATTTAACGGTTGCCGGCAAACTAATGAACTTAATTTCTGTTGATAATCCAGAGAAGTGGACATCTTTCATTGCAGTAATTCAACTTGGAACTTTACTTGCAATCTTTATTTACTTTTGGAATGATCTCTGGAAAATTACTGTGGATTTCTTGAAAGAAAATATCTTTGCAAGAAAATCATTTAAAAATCAATCAGCCAATTCTAAAATGGGTTGGTACATTATTATCGGCTCAATTCCCGTTGTAATTATAGGACTTGGTTTTAAAGATATTATTGAAGGGGCACTTACAAAAAATTTATATGTAATAGGTACAAGTTTAATTGTGTTGGGTATTATCCTTTTTATTGCCGAAAAAACGGGTAAGTTTAATAAAGAACTGAGAGATATAAAATGGTATCATGCTTTAATTGTCGGCTTTGCACAATCGCTTGCATTAATTCCGGGTTCATCTCGTTCAGGTACAACAATAACTGCAGGAATTTTTCTTGGATTTAAGAGAGAAACTGCCGCACGTTTTTCGTTCTTGTTAAGTGTTCCGGCAATACTCGGAAGCGGAATGTTGCAGCTTTACGAAGCTTTGGAATACATAGATACAAGCGGAATGGTTACCTTGATAGTTGCTACACTTGCTTCGGCAATCAGCGGCTATTTAACAATCGGTTTTCTGTTAAAGTTTTTAAAATCAAACTCAACAATTGTATTTGTATTGTATCGAATTATAGTAGGTGCAATTATTTTAATTATGATATGGCAAAATGTAATAAATCCTTAAAGGAAATTAAAATGCGAAATTTTTTAATAATTTTTCTTTTAGTTTTTGCTGCATGCTCAAACAAAGAAAATAAAGAAGAAATTAAAAATAAATCTACAACAAATAATTACGAGGTAAAAGTGAAAGAATTAATGAACGTAACTGAAAATGAGATGTTAGTAGCTAATGTTGAAACTACAATGGGAAATATTAAAATCCAACTCTATCCTAACTTGGTTCCTAAAACTGTAGAGAATTTTGTAGGACTTGCTCAAAAAGGATATTATGACGGAATAATTTTCCACAGAGTAATTGATGATTTTATGATTCAAGGCGGCGATCCTACCGGAACAGGAACTGGTGGGCAAAGTTATTTTGGTGGTCCTTTCGAAGATGAATTTCATGATAGTTTGCTGCATAACGAAATTGGTATTTTATCAATGGCAAATGCAGGACCAAACACAAACGGAAGTCAATTTTTTATTACATTGGTTCCAACTCCTTGGTTAGATGGTAAGCATTCTGTTTTCGGAAAAGTTATTGAAGGTTTAGATGTTGTTCAAGCAATAGGAAAAGTAAGCACAAGCAAACCTTTCGATAAGCCGCTTAAAGATGTTAAAATGGAAAAAGTTACTGTAAAAAAAATTTCTAAATAATTATAATTAATGTCTAAAAAAAATAAAATCACTTCAGTTTATTCATTAACATCGGAACTAAAAAACGAAGAGTTAAAACCAATTTATTTTTTTTGCGGAGAAGATTTTTTTACCATTGACGGTGCAATCAAGTTAATTGAACAAAAAGCTCAACCTTTTGTTACTTCTGATTTTGATAGAGAGGTTCTAAAAATCGAAAAGAAAGGAAATATTTCCGAAATGATTGATTTGGCATACACATTTCCGTTTGGTTCCGATAAAAGAATTCTGATTATAAAAAACTTTGAAAATTTTTCCGATAAAAAGAAGTTTGTCAAATATATTCAAAATCCTTCCGATACAACAATTTTGATTATTGCCAATTACGGAAAAATCAGTAATGTTGAATCAGAACCATATAAATCGTTAGATAAGAATAAGCAGATTTTTGAGGCAAGTGAATTAAAAGGACGGGATTTACAAAATTGGGTGAACAAAAGAATAAACAAACTTGGTTTCACAATAGATAATGAAAGTTTAACGACATTAATTGAAATTATCGGCGAAGATAAATCTCTCGTAGAAATGCAGTTACAAAAATTCAAAAGTTTTCTTGGCGAAAAAAAAGAAATAACTATTGATGAAATAAAACAACTTGCTGCTCAAACAAAAGAGTATAATATTTTTGATCTACTTAATGCTTTAGGACAAGCTGATATAAAAAAAGCTATAAAAGTCATAGAAAATTTGTTGGATTATGGTAAAGACTTAATTTTTATTATTGGAATGTTAACAAAATACTTTACCGTAATTGCGCAATCACTTGAATTGAGTAGAAAATCAGATATTGAGGCAGCTAAGGAGATAGGGACTTCAAGATATTTCTATATAAATTGTAAAAAAGCTAACTACTTTAAGAATAAACAAAATTTACATAGAGCAATAAAAGCTCTATATCAAACAGATTTGGCTTTAAAGACTACTAGCATTAATCAAAGAACTTTATCAATAATGCTGATGACCGAAATTTTTAATAAAAATTCGTAAATTTTGATAGAAAAAATGAAACATTTATTACATTAACCAAGTATAAAGAGCGTTGAAGAAAAAATTAAATTCTCTTACTGATGAACAACTAATTAAAGAATTTCAAGATAACAACACAATTGAAGCATATGAAATTCTAGTTAGAAGATTTAAAGATCCTTTAACAAACTATGTTTACAGGTTCTTAGGTGATAGAGATATTTGTATTGATATAGTTCAAGACACGATGATAAAATTTTATCTGCATAAGGATTCGTATAAATCTTTTGCTAAATTCTCTACATGGATTTATACAATTGCAGGTAACTTAGCCAGAAATGAATTAAAACGAAGAAAGCGAAGAACTATATTTTCGTTAAATAATAACGATGATGATGAAAAACAAATACAAATAGAAGATAAATCATTTGTTTCTCCCGAAAGAGCTACAGATAGCCAAATAAAAGGAGAACTAATTCAAAAAGCTTTATTAAAAGTAAAACCGGTTTATAGAGAGGTTGTTATCCTTAGAGATATAGAAGGATTATCTTATGATGAAATTGCGGAAGTAACTAATTTATCAATCGGTACTGTAAAATCGAGAATTAATAGAGGAAGAAAACATCTTCAAAATTTATTAAAAAATATATATAGTGGGTAATATATGAAAAAAGATTTTTACAATTCTAAAGATGAAGAATATGAGCATGTACTAAAATTATTAAAAGAATTGCCGAGAGAAAAAGCTCCCGATAATTTTGAATATAATCTAAAAGTAAGAATCGAAAATAAAAATTTTGGTAATGCAGAAAAACGTTTTCTCTTTTTTCCTAAAATATTACTTCCTGCTACTGGAGCAGTTTTTGCAGCTTTAATTTTATTTTTTACTTTTTTCAACGAGCAGGAAGAGCAGGAAAATCCATTTCAAATTCTACCTCAAACTAGAAGCTCTATTACTCAACCGATTACAAAAAATGTCAGAACTAAATTTTTTTCATTAAAGAGAGAAAGAATTACACCCAATGATGTGATTATTAAACCGGAAGAAACTGAACTCAAGAATGAAAATAATATTGTAAATGCAAAGAAAGTAATTGCTAAAAATACAAAGGAAAAATCTGATTTTCCGTTTGAAGATTATGAAGATACTAATCTTGATGAGATTTTAAAAGAAAAGAGAAATCAAACTAATATAAATTCCAGAGCAACTTTAACAGGTGCTACAAATTCGCCATCAACATTTTTTGACGGTTTCCATATCAGAGAAGAAGTTGATGCTAAATATGTAGAAGCATTAAAAGCTCGTTTGGATTCATTGAAAAAATCAGTGAAGAAAAATCATATAAAATAATAGATATAAACTTCTAAAGATTAGTTTATTTCATTCTTTTTTTATTTGATTGGTTAATTTACGTGAAAAGTTTCTACTTTTTTAATTAAATTGAGTATAATTAGTTTTAATATAAGGAAAAATTAATATGTTAATGGTAAAGGACGTTGATTTAACACCAAATCCTCAAGCTCTTAAATTTATTCTCAACGAAAAATTATTGAGTAGAGAAACCAGAAGCTTTAGAGATAAAAAAGAAGCCGAAAACGATCCACTTGCAAAGTCAATTTTTGAATTGGAAGGAATTGCTTCCGTGTTTTATATGGATAGATTTATTACGATAGAAAAAGAGCCAAGTGTAAGCTGGGGTAAAATACAAATGCCTTTCGTAAATTTAATCAAAAATTTTGATAAGAATTTGATACCGAAAGAAAAGGAAAAATTACCTGCTACTGAAAATGAAGCGGAACTGTTAAAGCAAATAAATGTTTTATTGGATCAGAGAGTTAGACCTGCCCTTGCCGGCGATGGCGGCGGTCTGGAAGTAATTGATTTAAACGATAAAACTTTAATAATTAGGTATCAAGGAGCTTGTGGTTCGTGTCCCAGTGCAATACATGGAACTTTGGTTGCTATAGAAAATTTATTAAAGAGGGAAATTGATCCTGCGATTCAAGTAATTAGCGGTTAAAATCTCTCTTAAGAAATTATTTGGTTTACAGAGATTTATCTAAAAAATAGACTATACCTGATAGAAATTGGGCTGTTATTTTATCCCACTTTTCTATTTATTTTAAAGACCTATTTGAGAATATTTTTTAACTAAATTCTAATTATACATAATTTTTTACAATTTATAGAATAGCAAAATATATTCAAAAATCTTTTTCCAACTATAATTTCATTTTTTGAGTTAAAAATAAGAGAGCTTGTACTCAATCAACCAGAAAAACAAAATAATATTTTTCATCGTGAATCTCTGAGTTTTCTATCTTGATTATTGAATCTTCCTAAACTATCTTAAATCTTATTCGTCAATTGACTTTTATTCTCTTTAGAAAAACATCAAATCAATAATAGGTATTGTCTATAAGTTCTTATGATTTGATCTTTCCAAGCTCTCTTTTTTTATTTAAATCTCTGTCTCAAAATTAAATTTATCTAACTCAACTTGGATTAAATCAATTTCTTTTTCAGTAGTTTCAAGTAATTTATCTCTTTGGATTGTACCCAATTCAGACTCCCATTCTGTTACCTCCGAGTTCCAGCGTTCATCTAATATTTTTCCTTCCTTAATTGTTAATTTTCTAAGGAATGTTGCAAAAGATTTAAGTTCAGCAAGTCTAAATATTCTATTTTGA
>PDPT01000029.1 GCA_002746605.1 Ignavibacteriota bacterium | reverse complement strand
TTGTTAAAATTTTAGAATCAGACAGAGAACCGAGTAAGAATGAGTGGAACAAATTATTTAAAACTCCTGGTTATAAAGTTTTACTTGCAACAGAATTTAGTAGAAGTTTTTTTGAAAATAGTTTTAGACTAGTTTTTAAGCCAAGTGAAAAAAACAATTTGGAAGAAGCTCTTAAATCTGGTAAGAATAGGACACATTTAAATCATTATATAAAAGTAAGAGATAACAAGAATAAAATTAGAGAACAACAAAAAAATATTAGGAACTATTGAAGTTTACCCCTCAACTAAATATTCATTTGTAAATATTGAAGCCATAATACTTCAAAGAATATTTAATGGTGAAAGGAAAAAGTTCCCTAATAACTCTTTTATATTGGGTATTTGTATGTATGGCTTTAAGAATAATAAATGCATTAGTAAGCATTTACTACCATAAGAAAAAACATATTATGTACACGGTATGAGCAATTATCCATTAATGGAAAAAGTTGTTTCCGAAGGTTCAAATAAAATAACAAAACTATATATTTACGGACCAACTGGCTTTATAGCGATGAACAATGATGATGGCTGGTTCTTTATGATAAAAGATCACTTAGGAAGTACAAGAACAGTTCTTAACGAATCTAATACTAAGTTTAACTTTCTGTCTACTCTCAAAACGCATACATAATTTATACATACAATATAAATGAAAACAATTAAACTCAAATATTATTATTTATAAAAAAATTGTAACTATTTCACCTTATTCATAATAACCAAAATGGTAGTTTTAATCACTACAAATGCTGCAGATTAGATATTGATAAAATAAGAAGTATAACTACTCTTTATTTTATGGTTGCATCTTGTTCTAATTTTGTAGATATTGGTAATAATGTTATTGATGATAAAGGGAAATCTCCACGCAAGTGTTCATACTAATCTATCTGGTAATTACAGAATTTCAATAAAACACGAAAGCATTTGCAAGTGATAAGTAATTCTAATACCTTACAAAATTGAAAAAGTAATTGATTTTAACAGTTTGTTATAATTTGAGAAAAAGTGATACGAATCAAAACGAAAGTTATTTTAATTTTAATGTTAAGATTATATAAATAGGAAAGATAATGAAAAAAAATAAGTTAATTGTCGTTATGCTGTTTCTATTTGCATTTGTATTAAATGCACAAGTAGAAATTAATCATGGGGAGGAAATCAGTAAAAAAACTCCACAAAAAGAAAATATTCAAGCAAGTATAGTGAGATATGATATTACATCAGGTGCAGATAAATATTATGGTGGAGCAGCAGCAGCAGTAGAAGTTGAGCCCGGAGTTTGGGCAATGATAGCTGGCGATGCAGATGGTAACGGAGCCATAAATGCCACAGATTATTTAGCAGTACTTCCTGCTATAAATACTTTAGGATATTTAAGAAGTGATGTAGATATAAATGGAGCTGTTAATGCTACAGATTATTTGGTAATAAGACCGAATATGAATAAATTAACATATGTTGATTAAGCAAGGGGATAAAAATGAAATTTATACAATTTTTAAGAGCTTTAACTATTCTAACATCTTTAAGTCTCTCTACAATATTAGCTGGTAATGTTACAATTACTTTAGTCGGATCAAACCCATTAAAAGTAAATGTAAAAGGTGATACCGGTACTGAAGAAGCCGCCGCTTTTAGTATTTTTATATATTATAATAGTACAACACCAAGCGACAATATCTCAGCATTGACTGCAGCTAATGTTGACTCTAAGCAATTAACAACAATTTTTGGTTGGACTACATTATTTGAAACAAAGGAAATACAACAAGACGGACCATATTCTCCAGTTGGTTCTTCCACAACTTACAATAGTAGGTTAAGTTATGCTCATTCAAATTTGTTTGATCAACCGGGAAATGATTATTGGCCAACTGATGGTGTTGATGTTTTAATTTTAAATTTTGAGCCAGGTGGTCCGGGTTCAGCTTTTATTGAAGTTGTAGGAAATAATGGACTTGCTGATAACAGTGCTAACGGTCATACCGTAACAATAATAAATAATGAAACTTCACCCCTTCCAGTTGAATTAACTACATTTTTTGTTAATTCGGTAAAAGGAACAGAAGCAAAATTGCAATGGGAAACATCCACAGAAGTGAATAATTACGGTTTTGAAATTGAGAGAGCTACAATATCGGATGAAAGCGAAAAAATGGAATGGAAGAAAGTAGCATTTGTAGAAGGGCATGGAAACAGCAACTCAACCAAAACTTATTCATTTTTAGATAAAAACTTAGTTGGCGGAAGTAAATTTAAGTACAGATTAAAACAAATAGATTTCGATGGAAAATTTGAATTCTCTGATGTGGTGGAAGTAGAAATAGTCCCAAATAAGTTTGAGTTATTTCAAAATTATCCAAATCCTTTTAATCCGACTACAAATATAAAGTTTACCATACCGGAAAATGCAAGAATAAAAATCAATATCTATAATGTACTTGGTGAAAGAGTAGGAGAGTTACTGAACAAAGAACTCAAAGCCGGATTTCATCAAGTAAAATTCAAAGCGAATATATTTAACAAGCAATTAACAAGTGGAATATACTTTTATTCAATAGAATCGGAAAACTTTTCGCAAGTAAAAAAAATGATGCTATTGAAATAATAGACTAAATGTACTGCTGTCCCCCAAAAGGAGTAATTATAAGAAAATGAGTTAAATTGGACAGATATGTTAAGTAGTTAGCAACTATCTCTATCAAAATTAAAATAAATTAAGTTGTATGTTGTCTTTGTTATAATAATCTGGAGGATGAAAAAGGTTATTTAACTAATGAGTAAGTGAGACTTTAACAAAAAGATTCATCCTCAAGAAAGCAATTAAGTTAGATAAAGCCCACTTATGTTTGGCAATCTCTTTTAAGTGTTTTACTAACAGTAAAGTAATAAGTGCTGTCCAAATTTGTATAAACACAGCATTTTCATTAGTACCAATAAAAGATTTGATTTTAATGTGAAATTTAAGGTTTTTGAAAAAAATATTTCAATCTGCCATCTCTGTTTATAGAGTTCAGCTATAGTGGATGCTGTCCAAAAAAATTATTGGTGATAAATTCCAAAGTTCTATTATTGATTTCATCAAAAAGAGCTGTTCTTCTTAGCTTTTTTGGATATTTATTAAAAGTATTTTTTTCACAAAGTGAGATTACTGTAGTGTCTAAGAGATATATCTTTTTATCAATTTCATTAAATATCTTCCTATTTAGAAATCCTCTTGATTGAAGATTATTCTTTAGCTTAAAATAAAAATCTCTGAATACCCTCCAATCTCTATGAGCATTTATGTAAGAGAGTGAAGACTTGCTAGGTGTTTTCTCTGTTATTCCAAGATGATTTAAGTTGCTGGTTATTAATTTTAATCGGTTTGTTACTTCTTTTATAGAGTTAGATTTCGCTAAGTGAAGGAATATCATACTTACTAAATATGTCCAACTATTTATCCCCTTATTATATTTATCTGTTTGATAGGTTTTGACTGATGACTGAAAATCTTTTCTACTTAATTGCTGTAATATTTGGCTAAAAAGTGTTATGTTCATAATGACTCCTATTAGAACTTATTTCTACTTAAAATAAATTTAACCTCAGCAAAAATAATTTACTGAAAGGGAGCCCACTTTTTTTACTTATGTGTTTTGGACAGATGTGGATTTTATTAAAATAATTCTACAAAATCTTGACATTTCGCTGCTAATCAAATATATTTATATGCTCTAAAAAAAATCTCTTAGTCGGAGGAAATAGTTGAAACAAGAAAGAATTACAAAATTTATTAAAACAGAAGATGCTGATAGAAAATGGCACGTTATAGATGCTGAAAATGTTGTATTAGGCAGGTTGGCAACTAAAGCTGCAAGTGTTATACGAGGTAAACATAAACCAATATTTACCCCCAATATGGATACAGGTGATTTTGTTATAGTTATTAATGCTGATAAAGTAAAAGTAACGGGAAAAAGAGCACAAATGAAGAGTTATTTTTCGCATTCACTTTATCCAGGTGGAGCAAAAGTAAAATCTTTTGCTGAAATGAAAGAAAAGAAACCTGAATTCATTATTCATAATGCTGTAAAAGGTATGTTGCCTAAAAATAGATTAGGAAGGAAATTAATTAAGAAACTAAAAGTTTATTCGGGTAGCGAGCATCCGCATGCCGCACAGCAACCTGAAATACTAAGTGTTTAAATATAGGAAAATAAATGGCAGATAAAATTTTTATAGGTAGAAGAAAAAATGCAGTTGCCAGAGTTATTCTGAGACCAGGTTCAGGTAACGTAACTGTAAACAAAAGAGAATTTAATGATTACTTTCCTGTAGCGGATAATCGCGATGATGTAATTATGCCTTTCAAATTAACTGAAACTATTGGTAAATATGATGTTTTAGCTAATGTAAACGGCGGTGGTGTTAGAGGACAAGCAGAAGCTATTCGCCTTGGTATTGCCAGAGCTTTAGTTGAAGCTGATCCCGAATTAAGAAGTTTACTTAAACCTGATGGATTTTTAAGAAGAGATCCCAGAATGGTTGAAAGAAAAAAACCGGGCAGACCAAAAGCACGAAAGAAATTTCAATTTTCAAAAAGATAATATTTACGGTGGATATAGAATATCCACCATTTTTTTTATAAACATTCATACTTTTGGATTTACCACCTGTGTCTCACAAAAAACATAGAGATGATTGGTAAAGAAGAAAAAAGTAGAAGAAACAACAGGAGATACAATGTCGAAGTTAGAATTAACTCAACTTATTGAAGCTGGTGCACACTTTGGGCATCTTACACGCAGATGGAATCCGAAAATGCGACAATATATTTTTATGGAAAAAAACGGAATCCACATAATTGACCTCAAAAAAACACAACGACTTATTCAAAATGCAGCAGATAAAATGCGAGAAATTGCTTCCGATGGCGGAACGGTTCTTTTTGTAGGTACAAAAAAACAAGCTAAAGGTGCAATTGCTCAAGAAGCAAAAAGATGCGGAATGAATTGGGTTAGCGAAAGATGGTTAGGAGGAATGTTAACCAACTTTTCTACAATTCGTAAAAGTATTAGCAGAATGCAAAAGATTGAAAAAATGGAATCTGACGGTACTTTTGAAAAAATAACAAAAAAAGAACAATTATTTAGAACCAGAGAAAAAGATAAATTAAGAAAGATACTTGATGGTGTAGAAACAATGAAGAAAATGCCTAACGCAATCTTTATTGTTGATATCAAAAAAGAATCAATTGCAATAAACGAAGCTTTAAGATTAAATATTCCTATTTTTGCTATTGTTGATACAAACTGTGATCCCGATCCGGTTGATTATATAATTCCTTCTAATGATGATGCTGCAAGAACTATTGAATTAATTACAAAATATGTAACGGATGCTATAATTGAAGGAAACCAAAAATATAATCAAGTAAAAGCAGAAAAAGCAGCTGAAAAAGAAAAACTGAAAAAACAAGAAAAAGAAAAATCTTCTGATAAGAAATCCGGTAAACCTAAAATTAGAAGAGTTAAATTTAATGAGAAAGGTGAACAAAAAGATATTTCAGGAAAGGAAAAAGCTAAGAAAGTTGAAGCTCCTAAAAAAATTGACGAATATTTAGCACCTAAAGAATATGTCGGCGAACCAGGATTTCATAAATTCGAAAAAGACGGGAAACATTATTTTTCTTTTAATAATCAAGATAAAAAAGTTTTACTTCGTTCAGAAGGATATTCATCTGAAAGTTCGATGCTTAAAGGAATTGAATCCGTTAAGAAAAATGCAGTTGAAGCAAAAAGATGGAGCGAATATAAAGCTGAAAATGGTAAGTTTTACTTTACATTAAAAGCCGGTAACGGACAAGAAATTGCAAGAAGTTGCGATTATGAAAAAAATGAAGAAATGAAAAAAGATTTTGAATGGTTAAAAAGTAGCGAAAGTAAACTTGCTGAAGTAATTGAAGAAAAGAAAGAAACTGAATAAAAATAAGGAATTATAGATTATGGCTATTAGTGCTCAAATGGTAAAACAGCTTAGAGATCAAACAGGTGCAGGAATGATGGATTGTAAAAAAGCACTTGTTGAATCAGATGGTGATTTTGATAAAGCTGTTGAAATATTACGAAAAAAAGGTGCTTCCGTTGCGGCTAAAAGAGCGGAAAGAACTGCAAGTGAAGGTCTTGTTTTAACCGAGGCTTTAGATAACGGAGCTGGTGCTGTTATGGTTGAAGTAAATTGCGAAACTGATTTTGTTGCTAAGAATGAAGACTTTGTAAATTTTGCTGAAATTGTACTTAAAAAAGTTGTTAGCAAAAAACCTGAAAATGTTGAAGCTTTGTTAAACTTAGATTATAACGGTCAGCCTTTGAAAGAGGAATTAACAAATATTATTGGTAAAATAGGCGAAAAGTTAGAAGTATCGAGATTTGCAATTGAAAATTCTGTTAATGGTTTAGTTGTTGATTATATTCACCATGGAAGTAAACTTGGTGTTTTGGTAAGAATTGATAATATCAAAGAAGAAGCTAAAGATGAGTATCACAATTTTGGTAAAGATGTTGCTATGCAGGTTGCAGCTATGAAACCTAATTATGTTAACCGAAATGAAGTTGATGCCGAAGTAATCAGCAAAGAAAAGGAAATTTATAAAGAAGTTGCTAAGAAAGAAGGAAAACCTGAACAAATTCTTGATAGAATTGCCGATGGTAAAATAAATAAATTTTTCCAAGAAAATTGTCTTATTGAACAAACTTCAATTAAAGATAATTCAAAGTCAGTTGGTGAAATACTAAAAGGAATAAATGAAAAATATTCTGCTAATGCAGAAATTAAACTTTTCCGCAGATTTCATTTAAGTGATTCTAATAAATAAATTTTTCAAAAGTCTTATTTTTTAATAAGACTTTTTTTTTATCTTTAGGTTATAAATATGTTGAAAAATATGAAATACAAAAGAATACTATTAAAATTGAGCGGAGAATCTTTAATGGGTTCTCTCGGATACGGAATTGATCCTAATATGTTAATTTTCTTTGCCAAAGAAGTAAAAAAAATTCATGAACTTGGTGTAGAAGTCGGAATAGTTATTGGCGGCGGAAATATTTATAGAGGATTAAATGCCGGCAAACAAGGCATTGACCGAGTAACAGGTGATCAAATGGGAATGCTTGCAACCGTAATAAATGCCTTGGCACTTCAAAATGCTTTTGAAGAAAACGGAATGTACACAAGATTAATGACTGCCATAAAGATGGATGAGATGGCTGAACCTTACATTAGGCGAAGAGCAATCAGACATATGGAAAAGGGACGTGTTGTTATTTTTGGTGCTGGAACAGGGCATCCTTATTTTAGTACGGATACTGCCGCTTCTCTTAGAGCCGTTGAAATTGAAGCCGAAGTTATTTTGAAGGGGACAAGAGTTGATGGTGTTTATGATTCCGACCCTGAAAAAAATCCTAAAGCATCAATGTTTAAAGAAATTTCTTATCTTGATGTTATGAATAAAAATTTAAGAGTTATGGATATGACTGCAATAAGTTTGTGCCAAGAAAATGAGCTTCCTATTGTTGTCTTTAATATGAACCGAGAAGATAATCTCTTAAAAATTGTTTCGGGTGAATCTTTAGGAACCGAAGTAAATAAATTTTAGTAAAAGGAATATAAATTTTTGTGAGGTTTTTTTATGAATGAAATAATTAAAGATGCTAAAACCAGAATGGATAAATCCATCGAGGCTTTTCGGAATGAGATTTCTAAAATCAGAACAGGAAAAGCTACAACCGCTTTATTAGACGGAATTAAAGTTGATTATTACGGAACTCTTACACCATTAAATCAAACGGCTAATGTTAGTGTATTGGATTCTCATACTTTATCAATAACACCTTGGGATAAAAATATGGTTACTCTAATTGATAAAGCCATCCTTACTGCCGATTTGGGGTTTAATCCTGTTAGTGACGGTACAAATATTAAAGTTCCTATTCCGCCGTTGAATGAAGAACGCAGAAAAGAAATGGTTAAACTTGTTAAAAAATTCGGTGAAGATGCAAAAGTTGCGATAAGAAATATTAGGAGAGATGCAAACGATCACTTGAAAAAGTCTGAAAAAAATAAAGAGCTAAGTGAGGATCTGCGCCACGATGCAGAAGCAGATGTTCAAAAATATACAGATGAACATACAAAAAAAATTGATGAAATGATTAAACATAAAGAAGAAGAAATAATGGAAGTTTAACAATTACATAATAGAAACCCAACTTTTCAAGAGTTGGGTTTCTATTAGTTAAAACTTATATTTCAATCCCAAGTTTAAAAATAACTTGCTTAAATTTACATTATCTTCACTATAAATTTGTTCTGTTGATAAAATTTCTCCATTAAGACTGCAATCCGATTTAACTATATTTTAGTGTTGAAGAATTTATTAAATATTCAAGTCCAATCACAAAATAAAATGATTCATCAACAATAAGATCACTTCCAATCTTAATAAATGAATGTAAAGATTTGTCTTTTCTAAAAGAATGTAATTCATTGCAATTGGTTGTCATCATACCATCGTAAGCAGAAATATGATAGAGAATAAATATCATTTTTACTGATTATATCTTTAGAAGTATTAAACTCGACAGAAAAATTTTGAGCAAACAAACTAGGAGCAAAGTTATCAATATTATTTTTTTTATTTTGTTAAAACACTAAGCTAAAATTTAGAGTATGAAATGAAAAGTCTAATTCTCTTTTAACATTGCTACCACCTATAATTTTATGAAAAGATCTTTCCAATCCAAAGTTAGAGTAAATATACTTTATCTCTAAAAAGAAATATCTGAACTCTTTACCCAAAATTAAGTTTAAGCCTATATTTGAGTTAAATCCTTCATTATCTACAAGAGCATTCGGAGGCATTACATAAGCATGATCACTTTGTTCATTTACAGTTATAGAATAATAACCAATTCCGCCACCAAAATAAAAGCCTGCGAATTTATTTTTGGTTGGGTAAATAAATGATTCTTCAATTTGAGTAAAGAAACAATCGTGAAAGTCAGTGTATTCAATGTTATTCTCAAATCCTGCAAATAAATTTGCGGAAAAATTTGTCCTTAATCTAAAATCATCAAATACTAAATCGCCTCCTATTCTCAAGCCAACAGGTGAGAAAGTCAATATATTAAAAGGAGAAAGTATATTTACACCAAAGTGAAAATCAAAATCTTGGGAGTGAGTCCTTGTAGAAAATATTATAAGAAATATCGTAAAGAAAATAAATTTAAATTTTTTCATAATAAGCTAAAAAACCAAACTAAAATTTATTGCATGAAAAGGTATATCTAAATATCTATCGCCTTCTCCAACACCAACCTCGTAGTAATATCTTTCTAATCTAAAATTTGAATAAATATACTTTAATTCTATGAAAACATTATCAAAGGTTTTACCTATCATTAAGTTTAGACCTATGTTTGATTTAAAGTTATCATTATGCACTACAATACCCGTAGATATTTCACTTGGATGGCTCGTTTGTTCATTAATTGTAACTGAGTAATAGCCAATGCCTGAACCAAAATAGATATTCTTAAAACTATCTTTAGTTTGGTAAATAAAAGATTCTTCAATTTGTGCAAAAGTACCATTAACTAATCCATGGAACTTTTTATTATTATTAAATTCCGAGTGATAGTTAAAAGATAAGTTAGTTCTCAATAAAAAATCATCAAAGACTAAATCGCCACTTACTCTTAAACCAAGAGGGGAGAAATTAATAATATCAAAAGGAGCAATCATATTTGCCCCAATGTGGAAATCAAAATCTTGGGAGTGAGTCTTTGTAGAAAATATTATAAGAAATATCGTAAAAGAAATAAATTTGAATTTCTTCATAATATCTCCAAATTTTTTATTGTTGTATGAAATTAAAAAAAAAAAGAAAAAAAAGCAAATTTTAAATTAAAATATTTAAATAATAAGACAATAGGTCTTTTGTAATAATTAAACTTTAGAAAAGTTGAAATTTTAATAAGGGCAAGATTGTTTGTCCCGCTTGCTCCATTGGCATGTGGCGGAATCGTGCAAAGACAATAATAAAAATATTCTTATATTATCTCAAAAGTATTTTTTGGAAGCCAGCCAACTTTACCATCGGAAAGTTTTATTTTAACCCAATTTTTTACTTGTTCTTCTATTTTGAATTTTATGCCTTCATGGATGACAAAAGCGTCTTCACTTTGCTGATCAGGAGAAATTTTTACATTTGCTGTTGAAGTCATTAAAATTGCAAAATCCTTGGAAGATTCGCGAGAGATACTTGCAAATAATAAAACAGAAGATAAAACCAAAGCTCCTAAATTTAAAATTCCGAAAATGTAGGAATATTTTTTAATCTGCATATTTCTTATGAGAAAATAAACAGCAACAGATGTTAAAAGAAGCATATAAAAAATAAAAACAATAATCTGCCAGCCTTCAGATGTAAATGCAGCCAGTAAACTTTCCCACCATTTAAAAAAGAACAAAGGCGGTATTTCTTGAATCCTATCAACGGTTCTTGCTCTTGCAATTTGAAGATTATATTCAGCATCTTCATTTGTAGGCGAAACTTTCAATGATTTTTCATAATAAAGAATAGATTTTCCAATTTTACCTGCTTTGAAATAGGAGTTGCCGAGATTATAGAATAAATCAGTACTCAAATAACCTTGGTTCAAAATTGATTCATAATTCTTAATTGCTTCTTGATAATTTTTATTTTGATAAGCATCGTTTCCTTCTTGCATTTTTGTTATAAGAGCTTGAGAAAATACAAGAGTATTAACAATTAAAAAAAGAAAGATTATTTTTTTTATATTTTTCATTTTAATTTTTTATAATTCAGTGTTTATTTCGGTAATTATATCATCAATGGTTTTATAAATTTCTGTTCCGCTGTCATTTCCAATTGCATTAGGGGCAAACCTTGCAAATTCGCATTTTTCGGAAATATTTTTTATTCTATCTATTAAATCGTTATCTATATTTTTTTCTTTTAACATTGCAATTGCTCTATCTATAGTAAAATCAGCATTATTTATTGATAACTTATCGCTGAGATAACCGAAAAGTGCTATTGATAAATTATTATAGTAACCTGTTAAATCATTTTTTTCCATTGATTTTGTTGCATCTTTTAATTTCTTCTTTGCATTTTTTTCAGCATTCTGCGAGCGATACAAAGTAACATTACTAGTTAATTTGTCTTGTCTGTTTTTGAAGATTAGAACGGCTAGCAGACCTATCAGAGGAAAAATTAAACCTAAAATAAATAAAACGGTGATATTTGCAAGACTTTCTTTTTTGATAAGTTCTGTAGAATTTGTTTTAATAAATCTAATATCTTTGTTCAGTAATTTTACATCTTCTTTTGTATAACCTGATGAAGTTTGTGTAAAACTATTTTCACCTTGTTTTACTGCTATTTTAAATGAATCTGATTTTATGGTAACATAATCATTTTTTCGTAAATCAAAATAACTAAACTCAATCGGTTTAATTATCTTTGTTCCCGGAATGCGCGGAACAATAATAAATTCAATATCTTTTTTGCCCGAAACGATATTTTTTTTATTTAATTCTAAATTTGTTTTGGGTTCGTACTTTTCGAAACCTGCAGGAAAATTAATTTTAGGAAGCTTAACTAATGAAATATTTCCTGTACCTGAAATTTTTGCTTTAACAGTAATCGGTTCGTTTGTCTCAACTTTCGTTTTATTTAACTCAACTTTAAAGTTAAAATTCCCGACAGCACCGGTAAAAGATTTCGGTACATTTTTAGTTGGTAAAGGTTTAACATTAATAGTTATTTTATTTGATTTTGCAGTATGTTCGATTGTTTCTGTTCTGCCAAAAAATGAATCATTAAAAAAATCATCAAAAATATCGTTATTATTTCTTTTGGTTTTTACAATAACCGGAATTTTTAATTCAAAAGGTGTTACGGTTAGTTTACCCGATTTGGAAGGGAATAGAGCAGTTTTTTTAATTACTGCAGATCTGTATCTCTTGCCATTATACATTTCAATACTGAATTGTATGTTGTTAGAAGTTTCTAAATCTTCTGCCCAAAAACCTTTATAAGTAGGCAATTTAGAAATTTGCGGAGAAGAAATATTTAATTTGGTATAGAGTTTATACGTAATAATTAATTGTTCGCCTTGTTTAATTTTTCGCTTATTTGGAATTGCTCTTATAAAAACATTTTTATTTAACTCTTCTTCACTGATTCCAAGTTTCTTATCAACATTTTGTTTGGTTGAAGTAATATTGCTTTTTACTATATTTATTGATAAAGGTTCGGATATTAATTTTTTCCCGTTATAAGTTATAGAGCTTTTACCAATTTTAACCTTACCTAATTTTTGCCCAACAGCTACGAAAGAATAAGTTAATGAACCTGAAACTTGTCCGTTTATAATTTGCATGCTTCTAGATTCGTTAGGACCGCTTAAAATTCTTAATCTGTCAAAGGAAGGCGGATTGAAATTGCTTATTTTATTTAAGTCACCACCCTGAAAAGTGAAATATATGTTAAATCTTTCATTCTTTCCTATTGTTGTTTTATCTACACTTGAATTAAATTCTTGTGCTGATATTAAACTTGGAATAATGAATAATACTAATAAAAAAAACTTAAATTTTTTCATGAAATTTTTACCAATCTTTTTCTACATTGGATTTTTTTGATTTTTTTTGTCTCATCTTTTTTTGCAATTCAGCTTCATTGTTTTTTAGAGCATCTAAAATTCTTTGTGCTTCATCTTTTGAAATATCTTCTTTTTGTTGGGGCTGCTGCTTTTGCTGATTTTTATTTTGATCTTGCTTTTTATCCTGTTCTTTATCTTTGTCTTTATTATCCTTATTCTGGTTCTGATCCTGATCCTGATTATTCTGGTCTTTATTATCCTTATTATCTTTATTTTGATCTTGTTTTTGCTGCTGTTGATTATTTTGCTGATTCTGCATTTGTTTTAGAGCATAAGATAAATTATACTTGGTTTCCATGTCATTCGGATTTCTTTTAAGAGCTTCTTTATAAGCAGCTATGCTTTCTTTAAGTTTTTGTGATTTAATAAAAGTATTACCAATATTGTGATAAACTCCGGCTTGAGTTTCTTCGGTTTCAGCAAGGGTTAAACTTTTTTTAAATTCTTTAAGAGCTTCTTCAAATCTACCTTGTTTAAAAATAGCATCACCCAAGTTAAAACGAGGTACAAAATTTTCTATATCTGAGTCCACGCCTTTTTTAAATTGTGCTTCGGCTTCGGGAAATTTTTTTGCTTCATAGTCATCTACACCATCGTTTACAAGTCCTCTTGTAGATTGAGCATTTGAACTTATAAAAAGTGCAAAAAATAAAAGTATAATTATTTTAATAAAATTTTTCATTTTAGTTTTTTTCAAATTTACTAAAGAATTTTGATTTACTTTCCTTTATTAATAATTCAAAAATAAGAAAAAATATTGCCGGAATTAAAAAGTAATAATATCTGTCTTCATATTCTGTGATTTTGGTAGCACCAAACTCAGTTCCTTCCATACTTGCAAGGTCATTATAAATCATTTCTAACTCATCGTTTGTATTGGAACCTCTGTAATATTTTCCGTTAGCTTTACTTGTAATGTCTTTTAAAGTGGTTTCATCTAACTTTGTTAGAACTACATTTCCGGTTCTGTCTTTTTTATAACCCATTTGTCTGCCGGCAGTATTATAAACGGGGATTGGAACTCCTTTTGGTGAGCCAAGCCCGATTGCGTAAATTTTTACGCCAAGATTATTTGCTTCTTCAATTACTTTGTCGAGCTCACCTTCGTGATCTTCTCCGTCAGTAATAATTACAATAGCTTTTTGGGTTTCTTCATCTTTCTTAAAAGAGTTTAACGCAAGCTGGACTGCCGGTCCAATTGCTGTTCCCGGTTGAGGAACAGAATTAACACTTACTGCCGATAAAAATAAGTTTGCAGCCGCGTAATCGGTTGTTAATGGAAATTGAACATAAGCTGCTCCCGAAAAAACAATTAACCCGATCCTATCACCTTGCAATCTGTGGATAAGTTGAGCAATTTCGTGTTTGGCTTTATCTAATCTGCTTGGTTTAATATCTTCGGCTTTCATGCTTAATGAAACATCGAGAAGTATGTAAACATCAATTCCTACTTGTTTTACTTCTTCTACTTTAGAACCAATTTGCGGATTAGCAAGTGCAAGTATTAAAAACCCGATTGCTAAAACTATTAAGCTGCTTTTAATAAAAAGTTTAAATTTACTTCTTAAAGGAAAAAGAGTTTTATGAAGAGTTTTATTTGCAAATTTATCCAACAGTTGATTTTGTTTTCGCAATGTAAACCAAACCAATACGATAATTATCGGTAAAAAAAATAAAAGATAAAGATATTCGCTATGTGCAAATCTAAACATAATTTTTTAAGGTAATTTTCTTAAATAAGTTTTTGATAAAATTAATTCGAATAATATTAAAATAAGTCCGACTAAAAGCCAATTGTAGAATAATTCTTTAGCTTTTCTATAAGAAGTTATTTCAACCTTGGTTTTTTCGAGCATATCAATATTTTCATAAATTTCTTGTAATTTTTTATTGTTGGTAGCTCTAAAATATTTTCCATCCGTAATTTTTGCTACTTCTTGTAAAACTTTCTCATCAATTTCTACAGGCACCATTTGGTATCTTTTCCCAAAAGGAGTTTGAAACGGATAAGGTGCTTCGCCAATTGTACCAACACCGACAGTATAAATTCTAATCCCGAATTTTTTTGCAATTTGTGCAGCCGTAATAGGGTCAATTTCTCCGCTGTTGTTTATACCGTCTGTAAGCAAAATTAGAACTTTACTTTTTGCTTTGCTTTCTTTTAATCTGTTAACTCCATTTGCTATTGCTGTCCCGATTGCAGTTCCATCTTCAATAATTCCGCTGCGGATTTCTTTTAAAAGATTTCTTAAAACAGGGTAATCAATTGTAAGCGGACATTGTGTAAAACTTTGGCTTGCAAAAACAACAAGTCCTATTTTATCTGTTATTCTACCTGCCACAAAATCATCTATAACTTTTTTAGCTGCTTCCAATCTGTTTGGTTTAAAATCTTCGGCAAGCATACTCCCTGAAATATCAAGAAGCATTGCAACATCAATTCCTTCAGTATAAACATTTTCGCCGGATGAAAAAGATTGTGGACGAGCAAGGGCTATAAGCAACATTGTAAGTCCGAGTATTCTTAAAATAAATGGTAAATGAACAAGCCTTTCTCTTAAAGTTTTTTTCATTTCAGAAAAAATTTGCAGGTTAGAGTAAGTAACCGCAGTAGTTTTTTTCTTTAATCTATACCAATACAGAAAAATTAATAATGGAATTATTAAAAGTAACAATAGTAAATAAGGATAAGCAAAAGTAGTATTGCTAAACATTTGAGTCTCCAATAAGTGGTTCGTCATCCGGCTGAGTTTTGTAAACAATATCGTATGCTTGGTGCATCATTTCTTCATTTAAACTCGGCATAGGTTGAAACTTAGCAAACTTAACCATATCGGCATTTTGCAAGAACTTTCCTGTTACGTCAATTAATTTTTGATTGTCCATAACTTTATTCAAAACTTCCATGGATTCAGTTGTTGTCATTTCCAAAGAATTGAAATTATAACGGTTTTCGAAATATTTTCTTAAGATACCTGTAATTTCGGAATGATATTCTTTTACTTTTCCTTGCTGCCAAAGTTTTTTCTCTTTTAACTCATCAAGATCTTCTAAAGCCAAAACATTAAAAGGTTTTACCGGAGCGTATCTTACAATTCTTTCCATTTGTTTGGATTTAATGAATTTTCTATAGAGCAAATAAGTAACAACTGCTATAATTATTATTCCGAGTAGCAATAATAACCAAAAGAGCCAATTAAGTGGAATTCTTACAGGTTCTTTTATATCTTTTATTTCTGCATTTAAGTCAACATCAAGAGTATGAATGAAAATTTCTACTTCGTTTGTTTTTACAATTTTTGGTTCTGAATTAGTACCTATAAAGTATGTAACGGGAATTTTAGGAATTATAACTCGAGAAGAATCATAACCAGAAAGTATATAATGAAAAACTTGAACATTTTCATCTTCTTCAAATGTTACGGGTAAAACTTTAATAACTTCCAAACGCTTTAGATTATCAATCAATTTTGGAGGAGCAATTCTGATTCCTTCTTCATACTCAACTCGTATTGTATAACTGATGTAATCACCGACAAGATAATTTACAGAATCGGTTGTTGCGGTGGCTTTTATACTTTGTGCATAATTTAGGATGCTGCAAAATATAAGAATCACAAAAATTGAGTTAATATATTTTAGCATCTTTTCTCACGCAATTTAAAGAAATCAATTAAAGGTCTAACGTAAGAAGAAGATGTATCAATATTTATTGTGTCAACTCTATTCTTCCTAAAAAGATTATTTTGATAACTTTTTCTTTCAGCGATTTTTTTATCAAAATATTCTCTTACAGATTTATCCGTTGTATCTATATATCTTATGCCGTTTGTTTCAGGGTCTCTAAATCTTACCAAACCGCTATTACTTAATTCAATTTCTCTTGGGTCTTCTAACATAACGTTTATCAAATCATGTTTTTTGCTTACAATCGATAGAATTTTTTCATATTCATTATCAAAAAAATCTGATATTAAAAAAGCGATACTTCTTTTTTTGACAGAACGATTAAAGTATTCAAGTGCTTCTTTGATATTCGTTTTATTTCCTTGCGGTTCAAACGAAACAATTTCTCTTACGATTCTAAGAATGTGGCTTTTTCCTTTTTTGGGTGGAACAAATTTTTCTATTGAATCTGTAAATAAAATCAATCCGACTTTATCATTATTCTTCAAAGCGGAAAATGCAAGAATTGCAGTCAGCTCTGCGGCAATTTGTTGTTTTGTTTTCTCGACACTACCAAAGAGCAGAGACCCGCTTAAATCAACAAGAAGCATAACGGTTAGTTCTCTTTCTTCTTCAAATATCTTAACAAAAGGATGACCGAATCTAGCACTAACGTTCCAATCTATTGAACGAATATCATCGCCGATTTGATACTCTCTAACTTCGGAAAATTCCATTCCTCTTCCTTTGAAAACGGAATGGTATTCACCCGAGAAAACATCGTTTACAACTCCTCTTGTCTTAAGTTCAATTTGACGAACTTGTTTTAAAATTTCTTTAGTAAGCATCTGTTAAGGCACTTCAACTTTATTAAGAATATCTTCAACAATATTTTCTGAAGTAATTTCTTCAGCTTCAGCTTCGTAAGTAACAGCTATTCTGTGTCTTAAAACATCCATACTAATTGAACGAACATCTTCAGGAACTACATAGCCTCTTCGTTTTATAAAAGCGTTTGCCCTTGCAGCAAGTGCAAGATTTATTGTAGCTCTCGGACTTGCACCGTAACTAATTAAATCAGCTAAATTTGTTAGTCCGAATTCTTTTGGTGTTCTTGTTGCAAAAACTATGTCTAAAATATATTTATCAATCTTTTCGTCAACATAAATATCATGAATTAATTTTCTTGCATTCATAATACTTTTAGGATTAATAACAGGATTTATTTTAGAAGGCTTTGAACCAACATTTCTTTTAAGAATTTGCAATTCTTCATCTCTTGAAGGATAAGTAATTTTTACTTTAAGCATAAATCTATCAACTTGTGCTTCAGGTAAAGGATAGGTACCTTCTTGTTCAATCGGGTTTTGAGTTGCCAAAACCAAAAATGGTTCAGGTAACATAAATGTAGTTTGTCCTATTGTTACTTGTTTTTCCTGCATTGCTTCTAACAAAGCACTTTGAACTTTTGCAGGGGCACGATTGATTTCATCTGCAAGAATAAAGTTAGAGAAAATAGGTCCTTTTTTAATAGAAAAATTACCTTCTTTTTGATTAAATATCATTGTACCTATTAAATCTGCAGGTAACAAGTCAGGTGTGAATTGAATTCTTTGAAATTTTGCATCCATAGAAGAAGCAAGCGAATTTATTGCCAAAGTTTTTGCCAAACCGGGAACGCCTTCGAGGAGAATGTGTCCGTTGCCGAGTAAGCCGATAACAAGTTTCTCGACCATATCTTTTTGACCTACTATTACTTTTCCAATCTCTGAAAAAAGCGTATCAATAAATTCACTCTCTTTACTAATCTTTTGGTTTAATTCTGTTATCTCCAAAGCAGAGCCTCTTTTTTATTTTTGTTATAAATATTGTCTTTTTACAATTCAAGAAAGAATATGTTTCTGAATAATTTTTAGGATTAAAAAATTATTACAAACTTATAATATAATAAAATTGAAGTTCTTTTTTTTATAATAATGTGAAAAGTTGAAAGTTAAAAAATATCTTCTTTATCTTGCAGGTAACGGGGGTAGTATATGAATAGTGCGGAATTTGAAAGCAATAGTTTTAAAATCAGCACGACTAAAAGTGTTTGCCGTCTTTTATTTTTAACATTTATAAAGTTACAAATAAAAGTGTGGAGTTAATAGAAAACTTTTTTAGCACACTATCCTGCCGTATTCTTAATATATTTGTTAGCGGTTCGTTATTCTTTTAGTGTTTTATTTTACATCTTGAATTTCTCTATAAGATTTTGAAGTATTTATTTTTTTGACTTTTACATCTTTACCTCCTTTAAAATTCCATGAAAGAGTAAATCCTAAATATGGTATCGGTGTTTTATTTTGGTAGGTTAGTAGTCCGTCTTCCAAGTAGGTTAAAAGTTTACGATGGTGCCCAATAGCATAAATAAAATAAGCAGTTATTTCTTTATTGATAGATTTAGACAAGCTCCCCTCTACACCATACACAGTTATATATTTTCGATTGTAAGATTTAAAATCAGGCTCATAGTAAGCTGTTAGATAAAGATTCCAACCTTTGTTAAACTTATAAATATTTGTAAAATCAAATAAATAATGCACTCTATTCATATCTATCTTCTCATTAGGAAATTCTGCTTTTTGTTTTGTAATTGTAGTACTTGCTCTAAATTTTAACCGCCAATTTTTTATAAGTTGTAAATTGGTTGCAATACCAAAATCTATTTCTTTTTCTGATAATGCATTGATGGGTTTTCTATAGGTAACTCCTTCTAGATCAGGGTCGTTATAGGTTGCGAAAACATAATTATCTTTTACCACACTGTAAGTTGCCCAAGTATATAATTTATCAGACCAAAATGAACCGGTAAAAGACAATGAATTTTCATAAGGCGTTGCTATTTCAGGATTTCCAACTAGGTAGTGATATCTATCACTCCAAACCTTATTAGGATTAAATAATGAGTAAGGAAAAGTAGATACGGAACGTTTATATTCGCTTGAAATATTATGTTGGTCATTTTTCCCAAAATTATATGAAATACGGAAATTGGGTTCGAGTCCTTGTGTATTTCGTTTTATTTTAGTATTAGTTACAGGAATTTCATAAGATAGAAAAGACCATTGATAAGATAATCTTGCTGTAAAATTAAATTTGTTCCATTTTCCCGATATTCCTGACATTACATAAGGGTTTTGAACAAAAACATCAGTATTGTACAAATTGTTCTCATAAAAATCATTTGTATTACTCGTACTTTGAGGTTTATATTCTTCTTGTATTCCGTCCCAAACAACATAAAATTTACTTGAAATGTGGTCAGATATGGGATAAGAAAATCGAGTAAAAGCATTAAACATATTAGTATAAGTTAGTTGCGAATTATTTCTTTCAATATTTTCGTTATCAGAAAGGTATTGGCTTAGTATGTCTTTCTTGCGATGAAAAAATTCAGCTTGAGCTTTAAAAGAGCCCCCTTGTTTTTTAGTTGTCAAATTATAGGACAATACCCCTTGTATTTGGTGTTTATCATTGTGTCCTTTTTGATGTTCTGTAAAATTTTTTGCTTCTGTCTCAAAAGTGTTTTCTAATTTTTTGTTTAGATTTCTATAAGTGAGGTTTCCAGATACATTAAATCCTAAAGTTTGGCGTTTCGTTAATTCATAAGTTAGGCTTAAACTTGGTAGAATTTGATTGCTATATGTTGAATTTTTACTTTCAACATTAAAAAAATGTCCATTATTATAAAGAGTATTTTCAATTTCTCTTGCAGTATTTTTATTATTATTCAGCCGAATATTTCCAATCAAATTAAATTTTCCTGTTTTATAATTTATGGTACTACTTAAAAGACTTTTATCATAAGATTTTCCTCTGGTAGAAATATGACCTATTACATTTCCATAGTATCCTCCTTGATCTGGTTTTTTCAAGGTTAAACTTACAACACCTCCCTTATCCTTACTTGCCCCAATATTATCAATAAATGATATTTCAGCCTTTGCTAACATTTCGCTTGGCACACTTTCTAAATAACCGATATCCACTTTCTGCCCATTCACATAAAATTGAGATATCGGGATTCCATTTAGCTTGTAGACATTAAACTCTTTCGAAATGCCCGGTAAAAGTGTTAAGGTTTTTGAAACATCTATACCTTTAACTCTAATATCATTGGTTAAATTTATTAAATAACCTGTAGGTGTTTTCTGTATTCTTTTTGCGACAACTTGTGCTTCTCCTAAAACAATTGCTTTCTCTTTTAAAACAATTATTCCAAAATTTTTGTTCTGCTCTATTTTCTGTTGATAATTTTCATAACCGAGACAACTAATTACCAAATAACCTTTCTCAATATCATTTGGAGGAGTTAGTGAAAACTCACCTAAATCATTTGTTACAGAACCCGCTGCAAAAGTAGAATCGGGTAATGTGTAAAGCACTACATTGGCAAAGGGTACTGCCTCTCCTTGGGGGTCTTTTACTATGCCTTTGTAAGTTTGGGCATTAACTGTTGTAACTATGCATATAACTGTTATTAGTATTACTAATTTTTTCATAATTTCCTTTTTTTACTGTTAATCTTTTTTATTTTATATCTTGAATTTATTAAATTATTATTTTTATTCTTCACTCAAATGAGCTTCTTCCAAATTAGATAATGTTATCAATTAAAATATACAGAACAACAAGTTTTTCTTTAAGATGCCTTGTAAACCTTATTTGTAAGGTTTTAGTTCATATTCCTTGTAAATACTTTTCGCAAAATTCTCATTAAGCTTTAATTCTTTGCACGTTTCTTTACATTTTTTATAAGCAAGAATAGCCTTTTTTCTTTGGTCTGTTAAATCATAACAAAAACCAAGATTGCGATAATAAAAAGTCTTAACAAACCATTGCAATCTTTGTGGAATTTCATATAATCTTTCCGAAACAGATTGTAATGTTATTATTGCTTGAGCATAATCTTTTTCTAAAAATTCTACCCAAGCCTTTTCAAATTGCAGACAAACAGATTTAGAATATTCTTGTTCCCACTCTTGAAGTATTGGCTTTGCTTTTTTTATATTTTCAGCAGGAATGATAGTAGGATTATCATCCATACCTAAACCGTGTATAAGGGGTATTAAAGCCCCTTGATACATTATATCAATAGCAGAGGAATCTGCAGTATCATAATATCCTTTAGCTAAATTTCTTTCGATGAAATTATTTATGTTAGGAGATATTTGTATTTCCTTCAGAGGCAAAATACTTTCAAAATCAATTACCTTTATTTTTTTTCTTTTTGATAATGCAATATTGAAATAATGTTTATGTTCACACCCCGTCAATACAACAATTCGTTTTCCTTTATTTGCTATTATGGCACTATCGATAAGTTCCAGCATTTTACTATTTCTGCTTTCGTAATGCAGGTTCATAAAACTATCACCATATACGGACATTGAAATTTTGTACATCTGTTTTACGAAGTTGTTACATTCTTTGCCGTTATAGAAATCATATCCTCTATTATTCTCTTTCCAAACATTTCCCCAACTTCCATATTTTTGCTTGAATTTCTGTATTATGGTATCTGCTTTGACAAGGTCTTCAATTCTTTTTTCCTTTATTTTGTATTCTTCTGATGCTCTAAATTTCTTTTGTTCTTTTCTATCTCCAGATGCCCACCAATCTATGGGATATACTTTTTTATTATTTTCAAATCCGTAAATTGAGGCAATCATCATTTCTTTTAAATAGGACCGTTTACGAAAATAGGACGGAGGTATTTCTACGCATATTACATCAGGATTATATGTTCCCAGAATGTTTACAATATCTTGATGTGTGTAATTTGGATTACTTTCGTGACTTCCGTGAAT
>PDPT01000009.1 GCA_002746605.1 Ignavibacteriota bacterium | reverse complement strand
CAATTGATCTTTATCGTTATCAATAAACCACATATAATGTGCCTTCCATAAACCTCTATCATCTAATCCTGAGTAATCTACAAGTACCTGCATATCAGCTAAATTATCACCATCCTCATCATTCCAATCTATAATAATATCGTGTTCCCCTCCATATAAACCATCATTATTTCTATCAATCATTAGGCAATCGCTATCCATATCCCCTTCAATATCACCATTCTTCATATCATCATCATCATCAATCCACTGAATTGGAATATTTTCTCCTATTTTAGTTCTTAAAACATCTGGATCACCATCACCATCAAGATCAATGTAATGGATTTTCTCAGTAGGAAGAGGTAAAGGCATTCTGAATGGAGTTATCAATTTTTTTTGAGACCAAAAATCTTCCACATTTTTACTTTGAGCATATAAATTTAACGAACTTAGAAATAAACAATTAAGTAATAATATTTTTAACATAAACATTTATTTTTTTTTGAAAAAAATTAATTAATTAGTAAATAACTTAAATTTATTTGAAAAATAATTTACCTTAAAAAGAATTTTGTTCTCATCTATTTTTTTTTGTAATAAAAGTTATTACTATTGCGCCAAGTACATGGGTAATAAGAAAAAAATAATAACGAGATTTAATTTATTTTCTATGTTCCATTGGGATATATTCATATGCTCCTATATCAAATTTATTTTCAACAGGTCTTTTATTCCTATTAATATCTTCTGTAGGAGCATTAACATGAGTTCCTTTGTTAATAATGGAATAACCACCATAAATAAAGTTAGGTTTGGGAGTAAAATCAAAGTTTGCGTAATCATTTACAAATTTAAAGGCAACAGGATTAACCAAATTATGTTCAACAATAGCACTGCCTTTTTCTGTGTATAAATCTGTAGTTAAATTGTTACTAATAATATTATCGGAACTTCTTTCTCCTTGTTTTGATGATAAAATTTGAATCCATGGAGGACCTGCAATATAAGAAAAAGTACCTTGATATGGTAAAACGGTATTATTAACAATTCTACAGTTATTTGCTCCAAAAAGAGCAATACCATGGAAATGTTCAACAATAACAACATTAATTTCAATAACACAATCAAAATAAGGTCCATCAAAAAAACCAATGCCCTGCAATATTCCTTTAAATTTTGTGTAAGAAGTATCATAATTACAAATATAATTTCCTTTTATTACAACACCTCTAACTTCGGTATCATTGTGTTTACCAACCCATGCTTGAATTCCATCTTCGTGATTACCATCAATAGGATTTTCATCTAATTCAACTGAATTTATTATTTTATTATATTGAATTGTACAAAAATCAGCCCCTGCAATTCTAATACCATCACCGGAAAAATTAGAGATTTGATTATATTCAACTATTGCATACTTACTTGTTTCTTCAAATTCAATTGCATAAGCAATGTTAAATATTTTATTATTACTGATAACCGTGTATTTACCCTGATCCCGAATTCCACTCCAGACTTTATTTCGCCAATTTTTTTTGACCAACTATTAGAATTAGCAACTGATTTTAAAATACAATTACGAATAATATTATGCTGGGCATTTTTCTCTATCTTAATAAATAATCCATTATCAAAATATCTTGAAGTTCCTTTCATCTCTCTGCCTTCAGCAACAAAATGTACTCCTTCAACAATTCAATTACTTCCAGAAATTATCATTTGCAGTATAATAGGATTATTATTTTCTGCTGCTAAAATTGTTACAGGTTTATCAAAAAAAGATTCAAGCTTTATCTTTTCACCATGAAATCCATTAAACAAGATAAGAGTATCCCCTGGCACAAGCTCCTGAAGAGCAAGCACTTCTTCTAAAGTAGCCCAAGGATATTTCTCTGATCCATTATTATTTGATGAACCACTTTGAGGATTAACATAATAAACTTTGGGATAATTTATTGTGCTTATTAAGAGTAAAATAATAATTACAATTTTTTTTTTGAAAATTATACTATATAATTTTTTAGAACTAATTTATAAAGGTGTAAAATTAAATTTTTACACCTTTAATCAAAATTTATTTTATAAGAAGCATCTTACGAGTTTGCATTGTATGACTAGTTTTCAAAGTATAGAAATATACTCCGCTCGTTAAGTTACTAGCATCAAAATTTATATTATGAACACCTATATTTCTAACTTCATTTAATAATGTTACTATTTCTCTACCCAATATATCATAAATTTTAAGTGTTACTTTTTCTTTCATTGGAAGTGAGAAAGTTATTTTAGTACTCGGATTAAATGGGTTAGGATAATTTTGGGATAATTGATATTCATTAACAAGACTATTATTTTCATTAATACCTGTTATCCACTCAGCTTTTTTCTCAGGGAACCAATTTAAATCACCAACAGGAAAACCATCTGCTGCTGTTAGCAGAGTAGTATTTGTATAACTCAAATCTTCCGGTAGTGGCCATGTAACTCCAAATCTATCTTCATCTGGATCATAGCCCCAATATGATGTTTCTGCATCAGGATTTCTCAAATCTTTAATCCATTGAATCATATCATCAACATTACCAGCATTTACAAATCCAGGATCTACATTCAAAGTATTCATTTCACTTAAAAATGGATAGTTTGCATCATCATCAAACATTCCTTGTGTTCTAGAATTCATAAAAGGCTCGGACTCTAAGGAATCGATGCTATTCCAATAATCTGTAACTTCAGTTGAAAAGAACCAATTATTATTATGTAAATTAACAACTCGATCAGCTTCCGGATAACCTAAGGTATCGGATATTCTCAAAGGAAGTTTTGTTAAATTAAAAATCCCAAATGCTAAAGTATCAATATCTTGTCCAATTTTGTCTCTAGGAAATTCACCCATAGAATGAATATTATAAAATAAATTATTATTAATATCAGCATTAACCGGGAATTGCCATTGGATAGGCCATTTGACAGAATTAACCATTGTATTATGTTCAAATTTAACATACTTCATTAAGTTATCTTGACCTTGCAAGAAAAAACTATTCACGTTAAAAAATGTATTATTAATCATAATAACAGTATCTTGGTCACGATTTTGAAAACCAATTCCACGTCCATTCCAAGGAGATGTAGCATTCTCAACATTTCTGAAATAGCAATTTTGAATACTAGTTTTTGTATCTATTGCCATAGTTCGAATTGTCAACCATAATCCCCATTCAAAATAGCAACCATCAAATTTGTATATACCATTGTCTTTCAATAGATCAATAGTAACTACTGATTCTCCAATCCCTGTCGGTTGAGAAGTTTGGAAATAAATATTTTCAAATAATGCATCACCAAGGCATTGTACAAAAAATACTAAACTCTTTCCATCAGCTAATACCCCTTGGGCTAGTATTGCTGGTTTGTGTGTATCATCTGGTGCATCTGCAATCAATCTTAGATCAAAATTCGCTGAGAAAGTTCCATCCATAAAATAGACACTATCTCTTTCTAATTTATAATATCTATCAGGATTATTTCTTTCACCTGTTGCTGTTGTATCACCTAAAATAAATTTATTGATAGCACCAAATGGGTCCCCATCAATGCTTTGTGGGACAACAACAGTATCAGCCTGTCCAAATAAATTAGATATACTAAGTAAAACTATACAAAAAAGAATTGATAATTTTTTTTTCATTTTCTCTCCATTGAATTTTTATTAAACAACTATTTACTACTACATTATTTTCTAAAGTACTATAATATTACTTCTAACTGAATTTCCATAAATTTTAGTTAATATACTATACTCAAGTTTGACACCTCCTGGGTCATATATACCTGAAGCAACCTCATCAATATATCACTGCCTAGGACTAACTTTGTTTACATTTGAACTCTCCTTTAGTTATGTGTTAAAATAAAATTATTTAATTCTATACCTTATTCCAACATCAGCAGTAAATCCGTAGTGTTGTTCGCGCATAGGGTAGCCAGTTCCAATATTAATATCTCTTTCTATTGATGCAGAAATATTGTTGAAATTTGCTAATAATTCTAATCCTTCAATTGGCAACTTTTGTTTTACTGAAATATCCCAACGTATATATTCTTCGGATGTTCCTCTGTGTCTTTCCCAAAAATTAGCTCTCTTAAATATATCATCTTGATAGAGCAAAGAAATTCTTGTGGAAAAGTCCTTATAGTCATAACCAAGTGTTACATTCAATATATTATTCGGTTGGTTTAATAAGCGATCCGTATAGAAAGTATCAATATTAGTTGTTGAAACCCATGGCGGTCTATTTAGATATTCGGTTTTAATTTCAGTTCTAGGATATTTTGTCTCGGAAAACGTATAGGTATAATTGATATTTAGAACTAACCCCTTTAATAAACCAGGTAAGTACCAAAAATGTGTTTGCCACTCTAATTCAATACCATATATTTCGGCAATATATTTATTGTTAACCATTTTAGAAATTGTTTTACCTGATTCAGTTTCCGGCAAGCCATATTCTGAAGCATCAATAATACTACCTAATCCAGCCCAAAAAATTAAATCTTTTATTTCTTTATAGAAACCTCCA
>PDPT01000008.1 GCA_002746605.1 Ignavibacteriota bacterium | reverse complement strand
TTTGTTGAAGGCAATGATAGCGTTATCGCCACTACAAAACAGCAGATTGACGAGTATTTACAGGGCATAAGAAAATCATTTGATATACCGTTACTGCTTGTCGGTAGCGACTTTCAAAAACAAGTATGGAATGAATTGCTGACTATCGGTTACGGCGAAACGGCGTCGTATTTAAACATCGCCAAAGGCATTAACAATCCCCTATCGGTGCGAGCCGTAGCCAACGCCAACGGTGCAAATGCGATTGCGTTAATCGTTCCTTGTCATCGGATTATTGAAACCAGTGGGGGTTTAGGGGGCTATGGTGGTGGGCTATCGATTAAAAAACACTTGCTGAATTTAGAGAGTACCAAGCTTTGATATATAAAATCAGTGTAATTTTGTTACTTTTTTGATATATTAACTAAAAAATAACCTTTGTAAAAATGTGAGAGTGAGAGGGTAACTTTTAAATCCCTAATATTAAATTCGATATAACAGATAGAAACAATGAACAGAAAAGAAGCAGAAATAAGATTAAAGGAAACTTTTGGTTTTGATAATTTTCATGATGAGCAATGGGAAACAATTGATTTATTATTTCAAGGAAAAAGAGTATTGTTAATTGAAAAAACAGGATTTGGTAAGTCACTTTGTTTTCAATTTCCTGCTACTCAATTCCAAGGGGTTACGGTCATATTTTCTCCATTAATTGCTTTAATGAGAGACCAAGTGAAGTCTTTAAATGAAAAAGGAATAAAAGCTAAATATATCAATTCAGAACAATCGCAAGAAGAAAATACACAAGTTATTCAAGATGCTATAAATGGAGATGTCAAAATATTGTACATAGCACCTGAAAGACAAGAAAATCAGGAATGGATTGAAGCTACTAGAAAAATGGATTTGTCTATGATTGTTATAGATGAAGCACATACTATTTCAGTTTGGGGACACGATTTCAGACCTGCATTTAGAAGAATTATAAATCTTGTTAAATTATTACCTCGAAATCTACCTGTACTTGCTACAACTGCGACAGCAACAAAAAAAGTACAAGAAGATATTGAATACCAAATTTCAGGAAATATTCAAACCATTAGAGGAAAACTTATTCGTGATAATTTCGAACTATATGTTATAAAAGTACAATCTGAAGATGAGAAATTTTTATGGTTAGCTGAAAATCTATCAGAATTAGAAGGGAATGGTCTAATTTATACAGGAACAAGGGTTCGTACAGAAGTTTATTCAAGATGGTTTGAGTATTTGGGTATGAAAACTACTGAATATAATGCAGGGCTTGATTCTGATTCAAGAAAAGAAATAGAAAATGGATTGATGAATAACAAATGGAAAGCTGTTGTTTCAACTAATGCCCTTGGAATGGGAATAGATAAATCTGACATTCGGTTTATTATACATACACAGATGCCTGCTTCACCAATACACTACTATCAGGAAATAGGAAGAGCAGGAAGAGATGGAAAACCAGCTAAATTAATCCTATTTTATAATTCTACAAAAGGCGAAAGTGGAATTGAAGAAGATTACAAATTACCAAAAGCTTTTATAGATGGTGGACGACCAAGTATTAAAAATTACAATAAAGTAATCAATGTTCTTAAACAAGAACAATTGGGTGAGCGACAAATAATGAAAGCTACTAATTTGAAACAAACACAAGTTAGGGTCATAAAAGCAGATTTAATAGAACAAGGAATAATAAAAGAAGTTGTTTATAATCGTTCAAAAAAATATGAGTATCAATTTAATGCACCTGAATTGAATACAAAGTCTTTTGACGAATTGAGAGAACAAAAGTTAAACGACTTGCATTCAATGATAGAATATGTCAACACCAATAATTCAAGAATGAAATTTTTATGTGATTATTTAGGTGATAAATCACATAATCATTATGAGAACTGTGATAATACCTCTCTTGAACCATTTACATTAACCCCTCAACAGTCAACAATACAAAAATTAAAAGATTTTCGGGAATCGTACTTTCCTGAATTAATTGTAGAAAGTAAAAACTCAAATATAGTAAATGGAGTTGCTTCAAGTTATTATGGCATTTCAAATGTTGGAGCAGCTTTGCATCGAAGTAAGTATGAAAATGGAGGAGACTTTCCTGACTTTTTATTAAAACTGACTTTAAAAGCATTTAGAAAAAGATTTGGTCAAGAAAAATTTGATTTTATTCTTTATGTCCCTCCAACTGAATCAGGTAATTTAGTAAAAAACTTTGCAGAGAAACTATCACAAGTACTAAAAATTCCTATTTCTCATAAATTGATTAAGATAGGTGATACTCAACCTCAGAAAGTTTTCAAAAATGGTTACCTAAAAAAAGATAATGTTGCTAAAAAATTTAGTTATTCAGAGCCAAGTGAATTAATAGGAAAATCAGTCATCTTATTTGATGATATATTTGATAGTGGAGCAACAATAAAAGAAATTGGTAATATTTTAACTAATTTGGGCGTTATAAAAATAGCACCTTTGGTTATTGCAAGAACTGTAGGTGGAGATATTTAAGGAATCTATTATGAATGAAGAATTAACATATTGGTTAGCTTTGGCTCATATTCCAAAGATTAGAACAAAAAAGAAAAATGACATAATTGTTCAACTTTTTGAACAAGGAATGTCTATTATTGATTTCTTTGAGTTTGAATATCCAATTTGGGAAGATAAGTACATGTTAAGTAAAACAGAAGCCGAACTATTTAAAAGTACAAAGAAAGAGTTGTCAAATTATGCCTTTATGGTTGAAGACCTTTTAGAACAAGGATATAACATTCTTCCAATTACCTCAAAAGACTATTCACCAACCTTGAAAAAGAATCTTGGAAGAACATATGCACCAACTGTAATATACACAAAAGGTAATCTTCAAATAATGAAAGAAAAATCAGTAGCAATTGTTGGTTCTAGAAAGGCCAATGCTCATTCGTTGGAGTTTACAGATAATATTGCTAAAAAAGCATCAAAAAATTATAAGGTTGTAGTTAGTGGGTTTGCAAAAGGAGTAGACAAACAAGCCCTTGACTCTGCATTAAAATATAAAGGTCAAAGTATAATTGTACTTCCACAAGGTATTACAACTTTTAAATCAGGATTTAAAAAATATTATAAACAAATAATTGAAGGAGATGTTTTAGTACTAAGCACTTTCTACCCTAAAGCACCTTGGAGCGTTCAACTTGCAATGGCTCGTAATCCAATTATTTATGGACTTGCATCTGAAATTTATGTAGCAGAATCAAGTGAAAAAGGGGGGACTTGGTCAGGTGTTATGGACGGATTAAGAAAAAATAGAACAATTTATGTTAGAACACCAAATGCAAGAGAAAAAAATGCTAATAATATTCTAATTTCTAAAGGTGGAAAAGCTGTCAATATTGCTGGGGATTTAACAAATTTTGAAATGCAAGATGAAATTAGATCTATAGATTCAGAATTTGATGTAAATAGTATGGAAGAAAAGATAATCAAGTTTTTAAAGACTGGAGTTTTCCCAGCAAAAAAAATTGTTGATACTTTAAAAATTGATTGGAATTCAAGAAAAGTTTCTAATTTTTTAAAGAATCGAGAGGATGTTATAACTATTCCAAGTAAGCCTTTAAAGTTTTCCCACAAAGACAGAGTTATTCAGAAACAACAATCATTATTTTAACTAAGTCAGAAAGATAATTTATAGCAGTTCAAGTATTTTTCTAAAAATGATAAATATTTCAAAATGGCGAATTTTCTCTCTGTTATGCCTGTTGTTTTTGCTTGCGTGTGAACAAAAAACACACCCTTATTCGTTTTATTATTGGCGAACGAGTTTAACCCTAAACACAGCCGAGCAACAAGCCCTACAACACAGCACCGATAGCCTATATGTTCGCTATTTTGATGTGGATAAACGAGCAGGCAAGTTTCACGCATTGGCATCGGTGGTCAAGCGAGAAAGTTTCGTTACCGATAAACGCATTGTTCCTGTCGTATTTATTACCAACCGAACTTTTTTATACATTACTGATAAAGAAATAAATGAGTTAGCCCACAAAGTCGCTGATACGATTGAGAAAAAATCGCAGCGTTTTGGACTGCACACAGCCGATGAAATTCAGATTGATTGCGACTGGACGGCTGGCACTCGTGATGATTATTTTAAGTTTTTGCAAACACTACAAAAAATCACAGGCAAAGACATTTCCGTTACCCTGCGATTGCACCAAGTTAAATTCAAAGACAAAACAGGTATTCCCCCTGTGAACAAAGTCTTTTTGATGTGCTATTCCACCTCATCGCCCTTGAAAGACAGCGATAAAAATTCGATTTTAGATGTGGCATTGCTGAAAAACTATCTGCAAAATATTGATGATTATCCGATTGACAACATAACGGTTGCCTTGCCGATTTATTCGTGGGGCATTGTTACCAATCACTTGGGTAAACACAAATTAATCAATGCATTAAACAAACACAGCGTGGCGAATGAAAACTTTAAGCAACTAGGCAATAACGAAGTAGAAGTCTTACAAGACGGCTTTTATTTTGGCTTTTTCCTCAACAAAGGTTTTCGCATA
>PDPT01000084.1 GCA_002746605.1 Ignavibacteriota bacterium | reverse complement strand
GGTTCAATCCAAACTCCGTTGCTATCGTATGTGTAAGTATCTTCCGTATAAATTTCTCCAACTGCCCAAATGTTGTTCTCATCTATTATTGCTACATCATAAAGGTGACTGTAAGTATTACCAAACTCCCATTTCTTAAAGGTAAAATTTTGAAAAGTTGTATCGGGTTTATTTGGTGGGGAAGGTGTTACCGAATCTTCACATTTACATGAAATTATAAGTAATAAAAGCAGTGAACTGAGTATTATAATTTTTTCTTTTTTCATTTTATCATTCATTATTTTAAGTGGTAAAATTAGTTATTAAACATTTGTAACTAAATGTATGCAATGTTAAACTAAGCAGAAGAGAAAAAATAAAAAACTTGATATGCAGTTATTTAAGAGAGCATTAGATTTATTATACTTCATATGTCTTTCCTTTTTTTATTTTTATAAAACCTATAAACGAATAATCGGATAAAAAAATAAAGTTTTAACCAAATAAATTTGTTTTAATGTTCCATGATATAAGTATTGCATATTGGTAATGTTTTCATACTTACCTCTTTAATTTATTTTTGGGGATTTTATATATATTTAATTTTGTTTACCAATTGTAACAATGGCTTGATTATTATTAGCACCAACTATAACTACTGTTTTATTCTCTAATGCTAAGGAACTGTAATAACCGTCAGGTAAACTTAATTCATCAAATGCTTTCCAAGAAATGCCATTAAAGTGTGCTGTTAAGCCAAAAGATCCTGCTAAAACTATATTGTTTTTCTCAGTTCCTCTAATCAGACTTATAGAGTAATTTTTAGTTAGTTTTATCTCTTCCCAATTACTGCCTGTGTTGTTTACAAATAATCCGTCTCCTCCAACATACTTTTGAGTATTATTATCTGACCATATACTGTTTAGAATTCTGTTTACTTCCCAATTTATCTCTTTAACATTATTTACCTCAGTAATTTTTAATATTTTTTTATCATTCCCTTCGGGTTTAATGAATAAATTTGAAACAGTACAATAAACTGTATTATTATTTGTTCCCCAGACATCTGAAATTAAGGTTTTTGTTCCACTTTCTATTTTCTGCCAGCTTTCTCCGTTATAATGTGCTATATTTCCATTATAGCCTACTACATAAATATTTTTACCGGAACTGCCCCACATTTTGGTGATAGATGAAGGTAAGCACTCTATTTGTTTTTGTATCCCATCTTTAATATATGTAATCTGTGAAGTAGTACTTCCTATAGCAAGCAGATTA
>PDPT01000028.1 GCA_002746605.1 Ignavibacteriota bacterium | reverse complement strand
ATATATGAGAGCATTTTTGAAAGATAATCCGAACTTATCAAGTAAAGATGCTATGAAATTTTGGAAGTTAAAAAGTTCCAAAAGAGGTTCAAATGAATATGATGAAAAGGATTTAGAATTGAAATAAAAAACGAACGCACAACAATGATAATCGTTGTACAACCCCATAAAAAAATAAAAAGAGATAAAGCTTAAGCTCTCTTAAGCCATTTTAAGCGAGGTTTTATATTTTATTAAAATCCAAAATATCAAAATTAAAGTACAGTATCCTAAGAGAGGATAACTTAGATTGTTTTTCTTTTTTATGTATATTTACAAATGGTGAGCATAATACAGAAAAAACGCAGTGAATGAATTAAAGGCTGTAAAACAATATTACAAACCGATTCAGCCAACAGTTTCGGCTAACGATAACGAAATAAGTTATCAAGAAATTAGGCCAAATAAAAAAAATGAGAATTTTGTTTACTGCTTTTGGCAACTTAAAACACAAAAAACACTAAACCACGATTACAAATTACCGAGTGGTTTCTGATGGCGGCATCGACATATTTTTTAACCACAAACAACCTATTGAAAGTTTTGTAATGGGATTTTGCAAAAAGTTTGTTCAGTTCCCCATTGGAAAGGAATTTGATTATATCGGAATTCGGTTTTTGCTTTCTGCATTCACACATTTGTTTGGAGTTGACGCTAAAACTTTAAGTAATCAATCTCAAGAATTAAACAAAATTTTGCCTAACTTTTCTGAGTGTATTAACTCCGAAATAAAATTTGCAGATTCATTTGAAAACATTACAAAAATCCTGAACGAAAAAATAATTGAATTTTCAACAACACAAGACATTCATTACGACTCCTGCTTTTTAGATTTCCTAAACTTGATTTCCCAAAAGCATGGATATTTAGATACAGAAAAAGAACTTCTTCAGCTTTAACTACTTCATTGAAGGAAAATATGCTCTAACAAAATGCTGAAAAGTAATTTAGTAACGTTCTGCTTGTCTTTTATTATTTTTATGAATATTTTCACTAAAATAATAAAATATGTAACGTAACTAAGTCTAATAGTGCCATTATTAGTAATTCCTCTTTAAATTTGTAAAAACTTTAGTCAAAATATAAAATTAGGATAAAATGAAAGATGCAAAAGAATTAATTTATTATTCATCGAAAGCTCCCTCTGGACATAATAGTCAACCATGGAAATTTAAAATTAGGGAAAATACAATCGAAATTTACCCCGATTTTAGTTATGCTTTACCAATTGTTGACCCAAACAATCGGGAACTTTTTATATCCTTGGGAACTGCCACAAAAAATATCTGTATAGCATCTTCGCATTTTGGTTATGAATGTAGTTGGGAAATTAAAAAAAACCTCGAAAATGTTTATTATATCGTAATCAAACTCCATTCTTCTAAAAATATTGTTAAAGATAAATTGTTTCAATATATCGAAAAAAGACAAACCAATAGAAGCATTTATAATGGAAAAAGAATAGATAATCAGATTTTAACACAACTACAAAAATTAACTTATAAAAATTCTGTCGGTCTTTATTTTTTCCAAAATGGAGAAGCATATTTTCAAACCATTAAAGAAGCTATAATTAAGGGGAATAAGATACAAATGAGCGATTCCGCATTTAAAAAAGAACTGCTTTCGTGGATTCGTTTTAACAAAAAGGAAGTAAATAATCTGCAAAATGGGTTAACCTACAAAGTAATGGGTTCTCCCTCAACACCAAGGTTTATTGGGGAAACAATAGTTAAATTATTTTTATCACCCGAAAAACAAAATAAATCAGACATCAAAAAAATTGAATCATCATCGCACTTTATCGTACTCACAACAAAAAACAATACTGTTACAGAATGGATTATGTTAGGCATAACGCTTCAAAATTTATTATTAAAATTAACAGAATTAAAAATTGCCTGTGCCTACCTAAATCCGCCTTGTGAATTAGAATCATTATCTGTACAACTACAAAAACAACTACCGGTAAATAACGAGTATCCTTCCATAATATTAAGAATAGGATATGCTGAAAATGTGCCTTTTTCTCCAAGAAAAGATGTTGAAAAAATAATAGAATAAAAGAAGTACTTTTTACAATACAAGTATATAAGCAATTGTGGTTTATGTGCGTAATCTAAAATTATTTTCATTTTTTTACTAAAGTAAATGGTTGAAGAAGAAAAATATTTAACGTACTTTATCTAACAAAATGCTAAAAATAATTTGGTAGTGTTCAGCTTGTCTTTTATTATTTTTATAAATATCTTCACAGAAATAATAAAATCCGGAACACAAATGTGATTAACAGTACCGTTGGCAATCTTTGTAAGAGTATTATGCAAAAGACAAACGAAATGGACAAGATAGAATTATTTAAAAATGAAAGAGCGAGAGAATACAATCAATTTGTAGAAACGTGGATTCCAAATTATCACTATTTTTTAGGCTGTTTACCCAAATTATTGAGTGAAACAAGTTCGAGAGATTTATTGGTTGTCGGTTGTGGAACAGGAAACGAAATAGAAAGTTTTGTAAAAACATCTGAAAACTGGAAAATAACAGGAGTTGATCCTTCGCCTGAAATGCTTAAACAGGCTTACAAAAAATTTCAAATTTATGAAAACGTAACTTTGATTGAAGGAGTAACATCTGACCTTAGTCTTGAAAAAAAATATAATGTTGCAATGCTTTTATTAGTTTTACATTTCTTTGAAGATAACGGTGACAAGTTAAACTTACTCAAGAGATTTATTCTAAAGGTATAATTTTAAGTACTTTCCGGTTATTGAATTTTCATTAGCGACAATTTCTTCGGGAGTCCCAAGAGCAACAATCTCGCCACCTTTATCCCCAGCATCGGGTCCTAAATCTATAATATAATCTGCACATTTAATTACATCCAGATTATGCTCAATAATTATAACTGAATTTTTCTTTTCTATAAGAACATTAAAACAATTTAATAATTTATAAATGTCATCAAAATGAAGTCCGGTTGTAGGTTCATCAAAAATAAATAATGTGTGTTGATTTTTTTTCTGGGAAACCAAATGCTTTGCTAATTTTATTCTTTGTGCTTCCCCTCCAGATAATGTATTCGATGGCTGTCCAAGATGTATGTAACCAAGTCCTACGTCATCAAGAACTTTTAAGTAGTTTAATAATCTTTCTTGACCTTTGAAAAATTCAACGGCTTCACTAACCGTTAAATTTAAAACATCAACAATATTTTTCCCTCTGTAGGTAATTTCTCTTACTTCTTTTTTGAAGCGGGTACCTTTGCAATCATCACATTCTAAATATAGATCGGCAAGAAACTGCATTTCAATTTTTACAAAACCTTCACCTTTACAAGTATCACATCTTCCGCCATCAACGTTGAACGAAAAATAACCCGGCTTGTAACCTCTTAATCTTGCCTGAGGTGTAGATGCAAAAATATCTCTGATAATTTCATAACCTTTAACATAGCTTATAGGATTCGAACGAGGTGATTTCCCTATAGGTGATTGATCAACTATTTCAACATTTTCCAAAGTTATTATTCCTTCTATTGAGTCATATTTACCTATATGTTCAACAGATTTTCCTAATCTCTTAGCAACGCCTGCATAAATTACATCGTGCACTAAGGTCGATTTGCCTGAACCGCTTACTCCGGTTACTACAACAAGTTTTCTTAAAGGAATTTCTATATCAACATTCTTGAGATTGTTTTCTCTTGCTCCTTTAATTTTTATTGTTTTTGTTTCATCACAATTTCGCGAATTTGGTAAAGGAATTTGTTTTTCTCCCGATAAATATTTTCCTGTTAGCGATACCGGATTTTTTACAATTTGTTTATAGTTTCCAACTGCTACTATTTTTCCGCCATTATTTCCTGCTTTAGGACCAACATCATAAATCAAATCCGCCTCTTCCATAATTTCCCTATCATGCTCTACCACAAGTACAGTATTACCAATATCTCTAAGTGATTTTAGAATATTAATCAGCTTAGTATTATCACGCGGATGCAAACCTATACTTGGTTCATCGAGAACATATAAAGTTCCGATTAATGATGCCCCAAGAGAAGTTGCCAGATTTATTCTTTGTGTTTCGCCACCGGAAAGCGTGCTGCTTAGTCTGTCTAAAGTTAAATAACCAAGACCAACATCATTTAGAAATTTTAATCTTTTATTTATTTCTTTTAAAATGCTGTCGGCTATATTTAATTCATATTCCGTTAAAGTAATTTCTTTAAAGAAAATATAGAGTTTTTCGATGGGAAGTTTAATTAAATCATGTAGAGAATTAAAGTTGATTTTTACCTGCATTGCTTCTCTTCTTAATCTGGAACCTCTGCAAGTGTTACAAGTTTTATATCCTCTGTATCTGCTTAGTAAAACTCTGATGTGCATCTTATAAGTTTTTTGTTCTAATTTTTCAAAGAATTTATCGATACCAATAAATTTATCGAAGCCTCGGATAATTTTATTTTTCTGAATATCAGATAGATCCTTGTAAGGAACGTTAAGCGGAATATTATTTTCTTTTGATGCCCTAATTAAATCTCTAAGATGTTTGCTGAATTTTTGAGTCCGCCATGGAGCAATTGCACCTTCTTGAATTGTAAGATTATCGTTAGGAATAACTCGTTCCATATCGTAGCCGATTGTTTTCCCAAAACCTTGACATATAGGGCATGCCCCAAACGGATTATTAAAAGAAAAAAATCTTGGTTCCGGTTCGCTATATTTAATTCCGCAACATTCAAAAGAATTATTAAAATGATGAACTGTATTTGTTTCTGTATTAATTATTATTAGTTTTCCTTCACCTTCTTTGAATGTTACTTCCAGAGAATCTGCCAACTTTTCTCTAACATTACCCTTTCTAAGTTTGAATCTATCAATTATAACAAAAATATTTTCTTTGCTTTTGGGCATCAAATCCAATTCATCAAGATTTAGTAATTTATTTTCAAAATATATTCTATGAAATCCTTTTTTTTTGAGAAGAGAGATTTCTTCGGCAACATTTCTTCCTTCGTGCTTATGAATTGGGAAACCAAGATAAAATTTGGTGCTTTCCGTTTGTTCTTCCAACCAATTGGAAACAGTTGCAACAGTATCTTTCTTAACAACATTACCACAATCCAGGCAATAAGTAATTCCGATTCTTGCATAAAGCAATCTTAAATAATCATAAATTTCCGTTGATGTTCCAACGGTAGAGCGAGGATTCCTTGCACTTTTTTGTTGTTCTATTGCAACTGCGGGAGAAATGCCGTAAATGAAATCTATATCAGGTTTATTTATTCTTTCCAAAAATTGGCGGGCATAAGATGAAAGACTTTCAACAAAGCGTCTTTGTCCTTCGGCGTAAATAGTATCGAACACTAATGATGATTTCCCGCTACCGCTTACTCCGGTAAAAACAATCAATTTGTTCTTAGGAATTTCGAGGTCGATATTTTTTAAATTATGCTCTCGTGCACCTTTTACAATTATTTTATCTTTTATATTATTCAATAAGATGTCTGCAAGTTTATAATTGGTTAAAATATTTTTTCTTAATCAGTTAAACTTTTTTCTAATTCTTCCAGTTCTTTTATTTTTTCATCTAATTCTTTTTTGCTTTTTTCAATTTTTTCTAATTTTTTATTGATTTCGTTTTCATATTCAGCTCTATCCCAATAACCTCTTTCTTCAAAATAATTTTTGAAAAGCCAGTTATGTTTTAGGGCTTCCATATTTTCGGAAAAAGATTCCGCACCTATTTTAGCAGATTGAGTTGTAGCTGTTAGGTTTTTAATAACAGCTTTAATAGAATCAGAAACATTTTTATCTCCAATTAAAGTTCCTAAAGCACCTTTTCCCTGTTTAACGTTTGTAATTAGATTGTGTAAATCAAGTGCCGCACTATCCACATTTACAATAATACTCTCAATGTTATTACCTAATTCTAAAATAAAGGCTCCCATTCTATCTAATCTATTAACCATAACATTTAATGCGGTATCTGCCGACTGTACTATTTTAACTGATTCAAAATATAATGATTCGTCATTAATTAATTTCCCGATTGTTCCTTCACCATTGTTAACTTTTAATAAAACTTCGGCAAGTTCTTTAGATAAGTTCTTCATATAAACCATTATTTCTTGAGTTTCTGCCATTACTCTGCCCATATTAAATGCTTTTTGAGAAAGTATTACTCCGCCATCTTTAATTGCTGCATTTTCTTCCGAGCCGGGTGTAATAATTACTATTTTACTACCAATTATTCCTTCGGTTTCGATAGCTGCTTCACTATCGAGTCTTATAAATTCTTGCACATCTTTTTTTATTCTTAAAGTAACTTCAACTTTATATTGATTTATTTCCGTAAGTTTTATATCGCTTACGCTTCCTACGGATAATCCGTTAAGCCTTACCGGGGCACCTGTTCTAAGTCCTTCTACGTTATCGAAATAAGTTTTGATATAAATATTATCACTAAAAAGAGAGTTTTTATTACCGAGCATAAAAATTGCAAGGACTAATAACACAGTTCCGAGAAAAACAAATATTCCTAGTTTTGCACCATCTAAAGTTTTTAACATTTTATTTTCCTGTTAATGAATTATTTTGCTGCTAAAAAAGTTTTTAAGAAATCGATCTTCTGAATTTGACAAATCTTCAATCTTACCCTCATAAGCAATTTTTCTATCTTTCAAAAAAATTATTCTATCGGAAATAATATTTGCACAAATTAAATCGTGCGTAACAATAATTGAAGTCATCTTTAATTTATTTTGTAAGTTTAAAATTAGTTCGCTTATTTCTTTTGAAGAAATTGGGTCTAAGCCTGTTGTTGGTTCATCATAGAACATAATTTCCGGGTCCGTAATAATTGCCCTTGCCAATCCAATTCTTTTTTTCATTCCTCCCGAAAGTTCTGAGGGCATTTTATTTATTGCATCTTTTAAAGAAACCAAGTCTAACGTTTTTTCAACTTTTTCCAAAGCATCTTTATTGGAAATTTCAACATGGCGTTTTAATGTAAATTCCAAATTTTCTCTAACTGTCATGGAATCATACAAAGCTGCTCCTTGGAATAGGAAGCCCATTCCTTTTCTTATTTTATTCATTTCTTTTACAGAAATTTTTACTACATCTGTTCCTTTAACAAAAACACGACCTTTATCCGGCTTTAATAATCCGACAATACATTTTAGCAAAACACTTTTTCCTGTGCCGCTTCGCCCAAAAACAACGAGGTTTTCATTTTCTAAAACGTTTAGAGATATATTATCTAAAACGTTTTTATCTCCGAAACTCTTACTCAGTTGTTCTATTTTAATTAGTTGTACAGAGGCCATATAATTAATGTTATTTTTACTAAAACCGTATCGAATAAAAGAATAATTAATGATGCAAGTACAACGGAAGTAGTAGAAGCTCTGCCTACGCCTTCGGTTCCGCCATCAGCAATATATCCTTTATAACTTCCTACAAGACCTACAACATATCCGAATACAAATGTTTTGGCAACACTCGGAATAAAATCTCCGAATCTTACTCCTGTTATTACAGCATTTTTATAATACTCAAAATTCATCCCTTGAGAAATGTAAAGCGAAATAAACCCACCGAGAATTGAAAGAAATATTACATAAACAGTCAGCAAAGGCAGAATCATAGTAGTTGCTACAACTCTGGTAATTACAAGATACTTAAACGGATTTATGGCGGAAACTTCCATAGCATCAATTTGTTCCGTTACACGCATGGAACCCAGTTCAGCTCCAATACCGGAACTTACTCTGCCCGCAAATATTAAAGATGTTATAACAGGTGCAAGTTCTCTCACAATTGAAATAGCCGTTGCACCAGGTAAAAAATCGGATGCTCCGAATCTTAAAAAAATTGGTTCGCTTTGCATAACTATAACAAGACCAATAATAAAACCCGTAATGCTAACAATAGGAAATGTTTTTACTCCCAGTTCATTCATATGCTTTTTTACTTCTGCAATTTCGTATGGCGGAATAAAAATTTGTTTAAAAATTTCCCAATTAAAAATTGTTAATCCGGTTATAGTTGCGAAAAAATTATATAACCTTTCTCTAAAAGAAAGTTCTTTTTTATATATGTGTTTGGGTAAATTCATTAAGAATTTTCAAGTAAAAAATTTTTCAATGCTTGTAAATATACTAAAAAGCATTTTCAATATGAGTAATCCGAGGTGGTAATTTATCTTCTTTCAGAATTGCAATTACATCCATGCGACAATCTTTATCGTTTATTTCATTTTCATATAAATATGCTTCGGCAATTTTTTTTATTTGTCTTTGTTTAGATTTTGTTACGGCAAGTTCAGGTGGACCAAATTCCAAATTCTTTCTTGTTTTAACTTCAATAAAAATTAAGATTTCATTTTGCTCTGCGATAATATCAATCTCGCCGTGTCCGAAACGGTAATTTCTTTCAATTATTTTATAATTATTTTCTTTCAGATAATCTACGGCAATATCTTCGCCTTTATTTCCTAATTGATTTTTATTTTGTGTCATACTTTATATTATCTATTTGAAAAATAATTTTCACCGTTTTCTTTTGTATGAATTGTAAGAATATTTGCTCTAACTAAATTTATTAGAGTTCTGGAAGATCTCCGCGATGATAAATTAGCCATCTGTGATAAAATTTTGGCTGTAATAAAATCATTTTCATTTAGGTATTCAAAAACTTTCTTTTCATTTTTCCCGATTGTATAATTTTTCAGATTACTTTCCGTAGATTTTTTCTGCATTAGTTTTATCATTTCTTTACTTGCAGGAATACTTTTGTCATTTACCCTTAGATAAATTTGAGCGGTATTAATATTTAGTTTCTTCTTGTAATCTTGAATTCTATGAGGTTTGTTATCGGATTCGGGAATTTCTATAACAACAATTTCTTTGCTTTCAATTTCGTAATAATCGATATTATAGTTTATTTTAGGTTCGCAAAAATTATTAATTGTTTCTTTAACCAACTCCGCAACTTCTTTTTCACTTTCTACACCGAGTATCTTTCCATTATCATTAATCCCGAATATTATAAACCCTCCTCGTGTATTTGCAAATGCAATTATTTCTTTTGCTATTTTTTCATGTTCCGAAAAGCATTGTTTGAATTCAACATTAATATTTTCACCGGATTGAATTAGTTTTATTAACATATGATGTTTCATATCATTTTAGTAATTCCTTTTCCGAATTTAATGTATCTTCTATCGCTTTTGGTTCTTTATCGAAAAAGTTTGTACTGTCTTTTAGCTCAATATTTGTACTATCTGTAATAGTCGTAGCTAAACTATCTTGAAGTGAAGTTGCTTTAATCCTTTCTTCCTCAGCTTTTCTTATGGAATCTTGAACTGCTTGTAAGCGAATTTGTTCTTGATTGTATGCTGTAACCTTAATCGAAATATTTTTTGCATATTCGCTACTGCTGTATTCCTGTTTTAATAAGTTATAATAAATAGCAGCTGAGTCGGGCATATTCAAATTATTTTCTAAAATAAATCCAATAGTATAAAGAGATTTAGAAGCATATATTGATTTGGGGTTTTCTTTATAAATTTCAAATAATCTTTTTATCGCTTCATTATAACTTGAAGAATAATATAATTCTTCGGCTTCTATATATTCATCTTCAATCGGGTCTTTATCAAAATCGTAAAGAGGTTTGCCTATTTGTTTTGCTGCTTCATTTCTTATTGGATCAAACTCAAATTTATTATAAACAACTGTAAACATGCTGTCAGCTTTTTCTTTTTCTTTTTTTGCAAGATAATAATCTCCAATTGAGTAAAGTATTTGAGCTTCGTTAGGATTATTTTTAGTTTCAGACAAAGATAAGTTGTAATAATAAAAAGCTGAATCCGGATCATCAAATTCGGTAAAGAGTAAATTTGCTAATCTAAAATAATACTTAGAGTTTAATGCTTTTATTGAATCCACTGTAATTGTAGGTCTTTTAGGACCATTTAAATATTCAGTTTGAGTTGCATTATTAAATTGTTCTTGTCTTCTACCTCCTCTTCTCGCTTGTTTATTTAAACGTTCGTTATTCCTCAGATTTTCTTCAGCAGCTTTAATTGAATCTTGTTTAACTTTCTTAACAAAATCTAGAGAATCTTTAATAAAGACATCTTCATTGGTTAAATAAAGATATTGAATTTGTAAGTTATCCAATTTATCGTGCAGGTCAATATATTTTCTTAACTGTCCTGATTTATTTTTTGCTATAGTTCTTAAAGTCATTGGAGCTAATGAATAAGCCGCTTCTTGATAAAGCACTAAAGCACTATCATAATTGTTTACATAATTTTCAATTATTTCGGCTCTGTAAAATTCAGCTTTACCGGCTTCCGGTGTTTTCGGATAAGTAGTATCAACAACGGTAAATTTTTCGAGAGCGTTATTTATATTTTTTCTATCGTAATAAATTTTACCGATTTCCAACTCAATTTCTCCCATGAAATCAATAAACTTATCTTCATTACGCAATTCATTAAATAACTCCAGACTTTTAGTTGTGTCGCCTAATTCTTTAGTTAATTTTGCACTTTCGAAGCGACTTCTAAAATCGATAAGAAAAGTCGGGTTGTAATCGGGAACAAGAGCAAAAGTATTTTGGGCAGCTTTATACTTTTTAGTTTTTTCATACAGTAACCCGGTTTCATAAAGCACTTCTGCTCTCAGCTCATTATCAATATCTGTTTTTAGAAATTCTTTTATTTCGTTAAGAACTTCATCATATTTTTCTACATATAGATAATAACCTATAATAGTTTTATAAGTTTCTGTTAGAATTTGGTTTTGATCATTTGCTTGTGCTTCTTTTTTAACTTCATTCAAGAGTCTTAATGCTTTAGTGAACTCTCTCATTTGCAACATTGTTTTGCCCATCCAATACTTGTTTTCCAAAATAAATTCAGAATTTTTAATTGTTGCAAGTTCTTTGAATTTTCTTAATGCACGAGAAAAATTTTGTTGATAGTAAAAACTTTTTCCGGTCATAAGTATGGCATCATCAACAAAATCAGATTCCTTATGATGCTGCATAATGGAAGAAGTTTTTTCTATTACTTCATCAAGATCTTCACTTAAGTTTTGCGGGATAACCGGTTCTTCAAAATAAAAAAGTTCTTTTCTGTTTGCCAATATTTGAGTTTCGGTTTCTTCAAAAATTCTATTTGCATTGTAGTAAGTATTAAAATAAGTTTTAAAATTTGTCCATACTCCACATCCTGAAATAAGGATAAAGAGTAATGAATAAATTATTTCTTTTTTATACTTCAACAATAAAGGTTTTTTCATATTAAAAACTTTTAATTTTTACCGTGACAATTTTTATATTTTTTACCGCTGCCGCAAGGACAAGGATCATTTCTGCCGATTTTTGCTTCAACTTTTACGGGTTGCTGTTTACCTCTGTTGGTACTTTCTTGTGCCGTATCGGAAGTTTTCAATCCCATATTTTGCGATGAATCTTTAACGGTTCTCATTCTTTGCTGCTGTTTTCTTTTAGCTTGAACTTCTTCCGGTTCTTGCGGAAAAAACTTAAAGCAGAACGAAACTACATCATCTCTTATTTCGCCTACTAAAGTAACAAACAATTTGAATGCTTCGGTTTTATATTCAATTAATGGATCTTTCTGTCCGTATGCCCGCAATCCTATACCTTCTTTAAGATCATCCATTTCTCGAAGATGTTCTTTCCATTTTTCATCAATTACACTTAGAACAGCGTATCTCTCTAAGCGAGCCATTAACTCGGAACCTATCATATCTTCTTTGCGTTTATAAAATTCTTTTGCAGCTTCCGTGATTTTTTCTTTTATCCCTTCTTTTCCTATAGCTTCAAAATTTTCAGGTTCAATATTAATATCAATAAGTAAATGTTGAAGTATTTCCGCTTTCAAGCCTTCGGCATTAACATCATCATAATATCTATCAATTGCATCATCCAAATATTCATCTAACAATTCAAAGATTTCACCTTTTAATCTTTCTCCTTCTAATGCTCTGCCTCTTCTTTTATAGATTACTTCTCTTTGCTGATTCATTACATCATCATATTCAAGAAGTCTTTTTCTGATTGCAAAATTATTTTCTTCAACTTTTTTCTGTGCTCGTTCCACTGATTTTGTTATCATCGGGTGAGTTAGTGCTTCGCCTTCTTCAAAACCTATTCGGCTCATAACATTTGTTACTTTATCGCTGCTGAAAAGTCTCATCAAATCATCTTCGAGTGAGACATAAAACTTCGATGTTCCGGGATCACCTTGTCTTCCTGAACGCCCTCTTAACTGTCTGTCAATTCTTCGTGATTCATGTCGCTCGGTTCCAAGTATGTAAAGTCCGCCTTTATCTACAATACCTTCACCGAGTTTAATATCCGTTCCACGACCGGCCATGTTTGTTGCAATTGTTACTGCTCCGGGCTGACCCGCAAAAGCAACAATTTCAGCTTCGCTCTTATGTTGTTTTGCATTTAATACATTATGTGCAATTCCGTTTCTTTTCAGCATTCTGCTTATTGTTTCGGAAAGTTCAACACTTGTGGTTCCTACAAGAACCGGTATTTTTTCTTCTTTCAGTTCTTTAATTTTTGCTAAAACCGCATTAAGTTTTTCTCTTTTTGTGCGATATACATAATCATCTTGGTCATCTCTGGCTATAGGTTTATTAGTCGGAACTACAACAACTTCCAATTTGTAAATTTCGAGAAATTCTCCTTCTTCGGTTTCGGCTGTTCCTGTCATTCCCGCAAGTTTATTATACAAACGGAAATAATTTTGAAGTGTTATGGTTGCCATCGTTTGAGTATCGCGTTCAACTTTTACATTTTCTTTTGCTTCAATTGCTTGATGCAAACCATCGGAATATCTTCTACCGGGAAGAACACGACCTGTAAACTCATCTACAATTGCAATTTTGCCATCTTCGGTTATTACATATTCATCATCTTTTTCGAACAAACTGTAAGCTTTTAGGAGTTGGTTAATTGTGTGAATTCTATCCATTCTTTCGCCATAAAGATGATACATCTCGTCTTTCTTTTTTATTCTATCGTCAGGTGTAAGACTTTCGTCATCATCAATTTTAGCTGTTTCGGTTCCGAGATCGGGAAGTATAAAAAACTCTTTCCCTTCAGGACTTCCGGCAGCAAGTTCTTCTCGCCCTTTATCCGTAAGATTTATTGAGTTATTTTTTTCATCAATTGCAAAGTACAGTTCCTCATCAATTTCCGGCATGCGTTTTTCTTTTTCGCGCATAAATTCCAATTCGGTTGCCGACATTAATTTTTTGTTTTCCGGTTCACTAAAAAGTTTTGCAAGTTTTTTATTCTTAGGGAAACCACGATGAGCTCTAAGTAAATTTATTCCGGCTTTTTCTTTGTTACCGCTATCTTTTAAAAGTTGCTCAGCTTCTTGAACAATACTTGCAACAAGATTTGCTTGCTTTCTGAAAAGCCTTTCAACTTTCGGTTTCATGTCGTTGAATTTATGTTCCGTATTTCCAACAGGACCGGAAATTATCAGAGGCGTTCTCGCTTCATCAATCAATACGGAATCAACCTCATCCACAATTGCATAATTATGACCTCGCTGCACACAATTTTCTTTATCGATAGACATGTTATCTCGTAGATAATCAAAGCCGAATTCGTTATTAGTTCCGTAAGTTACATCTGCTTTGTAGATTTCTTTACGTTGTTGCGTATCCATTGTGTTTAAAATACAGCCTACTGTTAAGCCGTGAAATTTAAAGACTTCTCCCATCCATTCGCTGTCACGTTTTGCAAGATAATCGTTAACGGTTACAACGTGCACACCTCTGCCCGTTAAAGCGTTTAAGTAAATTGGTAAAGTTGCAACAAGTGTTTTACCTTCACCGGTAGCCATCTCTGCAATTTTACCCTGATGAAGTACAACACCGCCAAGTAATTGTACATCGTAAGGAACCATGTTCCAGGTTACTTTACTTCCGGCAGCTTCCCAAGATTTACCGACAAGTTTTTCGCAAGTTGCTTTAACAACTGCATAGGCTTCGGGCAAAATCTCATTTAAAACTTCTTCATATTTTTCATTCAGTTCTTCTTTCAATGTCGAAAGTTCATCATGCACAGAATCTATATCACCGTCAAAATCATCTGATTTTAATTTTTCATTCAACTCATCAATTTTTTCTCTTATTTCGGAAGTTACATCATTAATTTTGTTTTTAAACTCAACTGTTTTTTCTTTTAATTCTTCTTCACTAAAATTTTTAATTTTATCATAATTCGAGTTTATTTCTTCTACAATAGGCCATAATTCTTTTAAAGCTCTTGTGTTTTTATCTCCAAAAACTTTCTTTATTAAATTAGTTAACATTATTTAATACTCCATTTTTTACCAATTTTAAAAGTAGTCAAAGGAGTTTTGAAATGCAATCCGACCATAACTTACGACCATATTAATTGTTAATAATTTTATTAATAATTATTTTTTTATTAGTTTTAATACAATTTTATTAAAGTTAACTAATTTTGAAAAGTCAAAAATTTTTACAGTACTTAGGAGATCTAAAATTTGTTAATAATAAATGAAGAAATTTCAATTGATGAAAATGAATTGGAATTTTCTTTTGTTAAGGCAAGCGGACCGGGCGGACAAAATATAAATAAGGTTGCAACAAGTGTTCAGTTAAGATTTAATGTGGCTGAGTCTAAAAGTATTAATGAGAAAGTCAAAATTCTAATCTTTAAAAATTCATGCAACAAATTAACAAAGAATAACGAAATACTTATTGAAGCAAAGAGATTTAGAACTCAAGAAAAAAATAAGAAAGATGCTTTAGAAAGATTTAAATTATTTTTATTGGAATCTGTTAAAGTTAAGAAGAAACGAAAAAAAACTTTACCAACAACATCATCGGTTGAAAGGAGAATCGAGACCAAGAAGAAACGAGCAAACATCAAAAAACTAAGGGAAAAAGTAAATAAAAAAATACAAACGGAGTAACTTATGAATAACAAAATCGATTTATTTTTAACTAAAATGAAAGAGGAGAAACTTCCGGAAATTGTCAATGAAACATTTAGATATTATTACGAAAAGTTGATAAACGGCGAAACCGGAATGCTTGCTGAAAATTCAATTCAAAATGTTACTAATTTACCTGCTTACGAATTATTAAGCGAAGAAGATTTCAACTATGGAAAAACAATATTAAGCAAGAGTGTTTTCATTAAATTAAACGGTGGCTTGGGAACAAGCATGGGATTGAGTGAAGCCAAATCATTATTAAAAATAAAAGATGATTTAACATTTCTAGATATAATTGCCAAACAATCCGAAAAAAGTAAAATTCCTTTAGTTCTGATGAATAGCTTTAATACACAAAAAAGATCATTGGAAACACTCTCAGAATATCCTCACCTGAAAAGTAAAATCCCTTTGGACTTTCTGCAGCACAAAATTCCTAAAATATCTGTTGATAATTTAGAACCTGCAAGCTACGAAGAAAATAAAGATTTAGAATGGTGTCCGCCGGGACACGGAGAAATTTATACTGCACTTGTAACAAGCGGAATGTTACAAAAATTATTGGACAAAGAAATTGAGTATGCGTTTATTTCAAATTCCGATAATCTTGGAGCGGTTATGGATTATAAAATACTCGGCTACTTTGCTAAAAATAATTATCCTTTTTTGATGGAAGTTGCAAACAGAACTGAGGCTGATAAAAAAGGTGGACATTTAGCACAGCTTCCTAATAGTCAATTAGTTCTAAGAGAATCGGCACAATGCCCCGAAAATGATAAAAGAGAATTCCAAAATATTAAAAAGCATAAATACTTCAATACCAATAACATTTGGATAAATCTGAAAGCATTAAAAAAAGTAATGGAACAAAACAATAATATTCTTGGGCTTCCGATGATTATTAATAAAAAGAATGTAAATCCTAAGGATAAAAATTCTCAAAACGTTTATCAATTAGAAACGGCAATGGGTTCAGCAATATCCGTATTTAAGGGTGCTAAAGCTATTGTAGTTCCACGCGAAAGATTTGCTCCTGTAAAAACAACGGAAGATTTGCTCGCTGTAAGATCCGATAATTATATTTTAACTGATGATTATAGAGTAATTATCAATCCGGAAAGAAAGTTGCAACCGCTTACAATTAATTTAGATTCAGATTTTTATAAACTTGTAGATGATTTGGATGAAAGAATACCTTATCCGCTTCAACTTATTGATTGTGAAAGCTTAACAATAAGCGGAAATTTCTCCATTGGTAAAGAGGTGAAATTTATCGGCAATGTGGTCTTAAATAACGCAAACGTCGAACCCAAGATTATTGAAGACGGAAAATGTCAAACATAAAACGAAAGATTAATTGTTAAGTTTCCCGCTTCCGACATAGTTAAAACCGCTCCATTATTCAATGGAGCGGGCAAGCATATAGTTTTAGAAACATTGAAGAGGAAGCAAATAGAAAATGGATGGTCTTTACTGTAAAGGTATGAGTAATACTCTGAGAAGATTTAATTAATAACTCCGTCCCCAAAAAGATAGAAACAAAAGAGTGTAAGTTGATTCGTTTAATATAATATCACATATTCTTTTCTTTTTTGTATTTATTCCTAATTGCTAAATACCTCTTATTGAAGTATATTTTAAAGTTGAATTTAATTTATAAGTTAAGCAAGTTTTTATGTCTGAAACACCATTGATGACCCAATTTCATAAGATTAAAAAAGAGAATCCCGATTCTATTTTATTGTTTAGAGTTGGTGATTTTTTTGAAACTTTCGAGGAAGATGCCAAGACAACTTCCAGAGTTTTGGGCATTACTTTAACCAAGCGGGCAAATGGGAAAGCAAGCAGCGTACCTCTTGCCGGATTTCCTCATCATGCAATTGATACATATTTACCAAGATTGGTTAAAGCCGGTTTTCGTGTCGCAGTCTGCGAACAAGTAGAAAATCCTAAACTTGCCAAAGGAATTGTAAAACGTGATGTTATAGAAGTTGTAACTCCCGGTGTTGTCTTTTCCGATAAATTATTAGAGCATAAAAAAAATAATTATCTTGCTGGAATTTTCTTGAGTGATAATTTTGCCGGAATTTCTTACTGCGATATTTCTACAGGTGAGTTTTTTGCTTATGAAACTCCGATAATTAAAGTAAGTGAGCAATTAGAAACAATTCTTCCTTCAGAAATTATTGTTTCAAAAAAACAAGAAAAAGAAGTTGCACAATTATTAAATCGTAACAGCGTTAGTGTTAAAATAACAAAAATTGATGATTGGATTTTTAATAAAGAATATGCAGACGATATTTTAAAAGAACAATTTAAAACGCAAACTCTAAAAGGGTTTGGAATTGATAGATTGCAATTCGGAATCATTTCTGCCGGTTCTGTATTACACTATTTGAAAGATACGCAAAAAACTAATCTTGCTCATTTAACAAAAATCTCTTTACACAATCCATCCGATTATATGTATTTGGATATTTCCACAAAACGTAATTTGGAAATATTGTTCACATTGCAAGAAGGAGAAAGAGAAGGTTCATTAATTTCGGTTCTTGATAAAACCAAGACTGCAATGGGCGCACGATTGTTAAAAAAATGGATTAGTGCACCGCTACTAAAAAAAGAACAAATAGAAAAAAGATTAAACAGTGTCGAGGAATTTTTCAAAAATAACTCTCTGAGAAATAATCTTCAGAATGAATTTAAAGAAATTGGCGATTTGGAAAGATTGATTTCTAAAGTCTGTACAAGCCGCGCAAATCCTAGAGAAATTGTTTATCTGAAAAATTCATTAAAGAAAATACCACTAATAAAACAGCTTTTAGATCAGAGTGAAAACGAAGTTCTAAATACAATAAATTATAAACTCCATAATTTGGATGATGTTTTTGAAATAGTTGAGAATGCAATTGTAGATGAACCTCCAATTTCACTTTCCGATGGAGGAATAATAAGACCCGGATTTTCCGAAGAGTTAGATGAGCTTAGGGATTTATCATTAAATGCAAAAAGCTGGATTGCTAATTTGCAGAAATCGGAAAGGGAACGAGCAAATATTCCTTCGCTAAAAGTGAGCTACAATAAAGTTTTCGGTTATTATATAGAAATTAGCAATGCACATAAAAATAAAATTCCCGAAAATTATATTAGGAAACAAACTCTTGTAAACAGCGAACGTTACATTACTCCGGAATTGAAAGAGTACGAAGATAAAATTCTAAACGCAGAAGAAAATATTGGAATTCTTGAGATGCAGCTATTTAACGAAGTAAGACTTTCCGTTGCAAATCAAGCAGAGAAAATTCAGCAGAATGCAAAGCTAATTGCAATGCTCGATTGTTATTTATCGCTTGCCGAATGTGCTGATGAATATAATTATGCGAAGCCGGAAATAAACGATTCGGGAAATATTGAAATTCAAAAAGGAAGGCATCCTGTAGTTGAAAGAATTTTGCCGGCAGATGAAAAATTTACTCCGAACAATTATAGTCTTAATAAATCAAGTACACAGATTATAATTTTAACCGGACCAAATATGGCGGGTAAATCCGTTTATCTGCGTCAGCTCGGTTTAATTGTGCTGCTTGCTCAAATTGGCTCATTCGTTCCAGCTGAATCAGCTCAGATTGGAATTGTAGATAGAATTTATACAAGAGTCGGAGCAAGTGATAATATTTCTGCAGGCGAAAGTACATTCCTTGTTGAAATGCAAGAAGCTGCAAATATTTTAAACAATGCTACAAATAAAAGTTTAGTGCTGCTCGATGAAATTGGAAGAGGAACAAGTACATTCGATGGACTTTCAATAGCTTGGGCAATAACTGAGTTTATTCACGAAAATCCTAACTCAAATGCAAAGACTTTATTTGCAACTCATTATCACGAACTAAATGAAATGGCTGAAATTTTCCCACGCATAAAGAATTTTAAGGTTGAAGTAAAAGAATATGATGATAAAGTAATCTTTTTGCATAAAGTTTCTTCGGGCGGGGCTGATCACAGTTACGGAATTCAAGTTGCACAAATGGCAGGATTGCCGGATTTTGTTACCAAAAGAGCAAAACAAATTTTGGTTAATCTTGAAGATAAAGAACTAACACCATACGAAATAAAGAAAAATAAAATTCAAAAGTTCCAAAATCAAGAATTTCAAATTAACCTTTTTGAAATGAAAGATGATGAACTGAGAAATGAAATTGCAGATATTTCTGTTGATAATATGACACCGATTGAAGCACTAAATAGACTTAATGAACTAAAAAGAAAAATTCAAACGGAGAAGAAATGAAAAAAATTTTTATCTTAATTTTTATTTCAGTAATTATTTTTTATTCTTGCGGAGAAAATTATACCAAAGAAGAGCTTGATTATATTGAATCAATTAAGCAGTACAGAAAAGAACAAGATGAATGGATGAAAAACGATCCTAACTCACCTTTTAATGCAAAAGGGAAAGTAGAATTTAACGGATTAAAATATTTTGATGTTGACCCTGATTTTGTTTTCAAAAGTAAAATAGTTGAGTATGACGAAAAAGTTGACGTACCAATTTTTGGCACAAAAGGAGAAGAACGAGCAGCTTTAAGGTTTGGTTATCTTACATTTAAAAAAGATGATAAAGATTATCGCCTGAATCTTTATGCAAATATTGGGAAAGATAGTACAATTTATTACAGTATTTGGTTTACCGATAAAACAACAAACAAAGAAAGTTACGGTGTAGGAAGATATTTGGAATTTATCTTAGAGCCAAATAAAGATCATATTTATACAATTGATTTTAACAAGGCTTTTAATCCATACTGTTCATACACTTCGGGATATTCTTGTGCAATACCAACTGAAGATGATTATCTCGATTTGGCAGTTACTGCTGGCGAAAAAAAATATCACGATTAAAAAATTATGAAAACCTCTAAAAAATTATTTAAGGAAAAATAAATGGTTGTTATTTTAGAAAAAAATGCTACGGAAGAAGAAATATTAAATGTTAAAACTCATTTAAGAAATTTCGGTTACAAAATTCATGTTTCCAGTGGGGAACAAAAAACAATTATCGGAGCTATTGGCGTAAATCCTGGTTTTGATATTCGGAAAATTAAAATCTTAGACGGAGTCGCTGATGTATATCGGGTTACTTCACCGTTCAAACTTGCAAGCAGAAAATTCAAAGAAGAAAAAACTATAGTAAAGATTAAGGATGTGGAAATTGGTGGCGATAAAATTGCGGTTATGGCTGGACCTTGCTCAGTAGAAAATGAAGAACAAATATTCAAACTTGCCGAAGTTGTTGCAAATTCCGGAGCAAAAATTTTAAGAGGAGGAGCTTTTAAGCCGCGTTCTTCTCCTTACTCATTTCAAGGTTTGGGTGAGCAAGGTTTAATGCTGATGAGAAAAGCTGCCGATAAATTCGGGCTGCTCATTATAACCGAAGTAATGCAAATAGACCAAATTGATTTAATAGGAAAGTATACTGATATTTTTCAGCTTGGTGCAAGAAATATGCAAAACTTCTCTCTACTTAAAGAATTATCTAGAACGGATATTCCCGTTATGATTAAAAGAGGGCTTTCTGCAACAATTGAAGAATGGTTAATGTCAGCGGAGTATATTTTAGCAGGTGGTAACAAAAATGTAATTCTGTGTGAACGCGGAATTAGAACATTTGAACATTATACAAGAAATACATTTGATTTATCTGCAATTCCGGTGGTGCAAAATAAAAGTCATCTTGCTGTTGTTGCCGATCCATCACACGCAACCGGTTTAAGAGACCAAGTTCCGCCAATGGCAAGAGCAGCAGTTGCTGCCGGAGCAGATGCACTTATGATTGAAATTCATCACGATCCGGAAAATGCTTTATCTGACGGACCGCAGGCATTACTGCCCGATACTTTTATTAAACTGATGAACGAATTGAGAGAAATAGCTCATGCAATTGGTAAAGAAATCTAATTGTTAATAATGGAAAAAGAAATTAAAAAAATATCTATAATCGGACTTGGACTAATTGGGGGCTCAATTGCTAAAGGATTAAAAAGTTCAAATTCAAGTGTTTTTATTTCCGCTTATGATAAACACGAAACTTTAGAAAGAGCTTATCAAGAAAAAGTAATTGATAAAAAACTTAATACTACCGAAGAAGCTCTCGAATCCGATTTGATTATATTAGCCTTGCCTTTGGAAAAAAACCTTGAAGAATTTTCTCTGCTTGTTCCAAAACTAAAAGAAGGCACAGTAATAACAGATGTTTCCGGAATCAAATCTCCTTTTCAAAAAATTTGGGAAAGTACCGATTCAAAAGGCAGCTATATCGGAAGTCATCCTATGACCGGTAAAGAAAAAGGCGGTTTTGAAAACTCCGATCCGCTTTTGTTTGAAAACTCAGTTTTTATTGTAACAGAAAATTTATCTGATAAGTATCAAGATTTTAAGAAGATAATTGAATTACTTGGGGTAAATATTTTATTTGTTCCCTCACATCAACATGATGTTATTGCCGCAAGTGTTAGTCATCTTCCGCAATTACTCGCTGTTGCTTTAGTTAATACAGCTTCGTTAAAAACCGATAATTATAATTTTCTTGATCTTGCTGCAGGCGGATTTAGAGATTTAACGAGAATTGCTTCCAGCAGTTATGAAATTTGGGATGAAGTAATTAAACAGAATTCAACACAGATTTTAACTGCTCTTGAAAAATTTTCCTATGAATTAAATAATGTCAAAAACTGGATAAAATCCAAATCCTCACAAAAATTAGCAAAGTATTTTGAAGAAGCAAGAAAAAATAGAGACGAAATACCAACCAACTCAAAAGGTTTCTTAAATCCTATTCATGATATTTTTGTTTTTGTTAAAGATGAGCCGGGAGTTATCAGCAAGATTTCTACAAAACTTTTTGAAGCCGGAATTAATATTAAAGATATTGAACTTCTGAAAATACGAGAAGGCAACGGAGGAACTTTCAGACTTTCATTCGAAGCTAAAGATATTGCGGATAATGCTAAAAAGTTATTGAGTGATATAGGTTTTCAGTTTAAATAAGAAAAGCCAATAGTGAAAAATACTCTTTATCGCTTCAATTATTCTCATCGCGAGAGAAACGAAGTAATCTGCTGAGGGATTACTTCGAAAAATTCTTTTTCTCGTAATGACACAACTATTAACTCTAAAAGTTAATTCTCATACCGGATAGTCTGAGTAGCGGAACAAAGAAAATAATGTGAATTTATTTATATTATACATTCAAATAAAAATAATTACATTATTGAACTCCCTTAATAAAACAGAGACAGTTATGAACAAAAATACCTTTCTTTTTTTATTCTTTTTTTCTTTCTCTATAACTTTTGCACAAAAAGATGATTTCAAGAAACCAAATACTTTAATGCCAAACGGTATTGAAGACCTTTCGGATATACAAAAGTTGCACAGAGCCTTTTTACCAAACAAAAATAAAATAACTAAAAAAAATATTTTAACAACAGGTACTGTTGTTGATAGTATAGTTATAATCGGGAATAACACAATTAAATATCTATATGAATATAATTCTAATGGAAAAATAGTTTTACATACAGTACAAAAATTTAAGGATAATGAATGGATAAATTATTATCAAGAAACTTATAACTATGATGATAGAAACAATTTGATTTTAGAATTTGGTCAAAATTGGGTAAATGAATCTTGGGTAAATACTTGGAAATATACTTATGCATACAATGATAGAAATAATAAGATTTTAAGACTTTGGCAAAATTGGAAAAATGAAGAGTGGGTTAATTCTGAGAAATATACTTATGCACACGATGATAGAAACAATTTGATTTTAGAGCTTTGGCAAAATTGGGTA
>PDPT01000027.1 GCA_002746605.1 Ignavibacteriota bacterium | reverse complement strand
GTTTTTATTATATGGTTGTTATGATAAAAATTATATAACTGAATGTAAAATTGAAGATAATGAAACAGAAATTATTGCAAAAAAATTAGCTAAGGTCATCGAAGAGCAGCATCCTGAAATGGCATATGTATATATTTATGATAAACAAAAGAATGAATGGATTTTTGGTGGAGGAGCTAATGGTTACAAATTAGATACTCCCTTTATTAGAGTTGCAGGGGATTATTATCATCTCAAATATTTAGTCATGTACACCGTTTCAGGTGCCTTAAAATTATATTTTAATTATTAAACTATAGGGGAAATTATCATGAAATTTATGAGTATCTTTTTTTCTTGTATTTTGTTATTATCTAACTTTAATCGCATTTCCTTCTCAAAATGATTTTTAGATTTTACTAACTCATATTCTGATATTAAAAATCTATACTTTTATAAATAGTTCTTTTTTAATGTTAAGTTGTTCGTAGTTATTCTCATTTGATTATTTCCCCTTTCCAAAAATATAATCTTGTCCTCGAATTAATTAAATTTTACAATAATGACCGTCTAGAATATTCAAGAGAAGGTTTCCGTCATTGTTAATCAAATTATATAATATCTAAATTTTAAAAAAAATAAACTTTTCTAAATTTATAAAGATTGGAACAATTCTTTAACTAAATGTTAAGATATTATATGGCAAAATTTTTTTAATTGCATTTGTTAAAGAATTCAGATAGATTAGTAGTAAATTAAAAACCCAAATAAGGAGGAATCATGAAACGAATTTTATTAACTCTTGTTTTTCTATTTAGTCTCTTTTCAATCGCCGGTGCTCAAGAAGAGAAAAAAGCAACGGAAAAGAAAATTACTGATAAGAAAGTCTCTGTAGAGCTTACTTTAGATCAAGCTATTGAACAATTAGAGAAGGAATTGGATAAGAAAATTGAAGCTCTGGAAATAGAAGAAGATCAAGAAATTGAAAAGTTAGAGCAGGAAAATGAAAAAAAAGTTAAAGCTGCCGAACGAGAAAATGATAAAAAAATTAAAGCTATGGAGCAGGAAAATGATAAGCTGCTTAAAGTTGTAGAACAAGAGAACGATAGAAGAATTGAAAAGAAAGAACAAGAAAATGAAAGCCGAATTAAAAAATTAGAGCAAGAAAATGATAGAATAATTGATGATATTGAGGAAGCAAGCGAGTTGCAAAAGAAAGAGCTTAAAAGTAAGTACAAAAATAAGATAGAAGCATTAGAAAAAGAATTTGAAATGAAAGAAAAGGAATTAAAGCAACAAGCTAAACGTAAAGAAAATTAAGATTTCATTCAAAAAAAAAATTGGAAATTATTAATCTTAAAACCCTGTTAAAAGTAAACAGGGTTTTTTATTTTCTTCAAATCAAAAAAACAAGGGGCAAAAATTTTTGCCGTATTATTTTTTTTGAGGTTAAAAAAAATTAACCCCTAATTATTAAAATCAATCAGGGGTTAGATGCCATTTAATAAAGTTTCTTTATATCGTCAACAATTTGCGGATTAGCAAGGGTAGTTACATCTCCGGTATCTTGTCCCGAAGCTATTGAACCAAGTACTCTTCTCATAATTTTTCCTGAACGAGTCTTTGGCATATCGGGAACAATCCAAACTCTGCCCGGTTTTGCTATAGGTCCAATTTCACTTGCAATTGTATCAGAAATTTTTTGTTCTAATTCCTTAGATGCTTCAAATCCGGGTTTTAGTGAAACGAAAACATGAGGTTTAACACCTTTGATAGGATCGGGAACAGCAACAACGGCAGATTCGCCAACTTCATCTACCATAAGTGCTGCGGACTCAAGTTCCTTTGTTCCGAGTCTGTGTCCTGCAACATTAATTACATCATCTATTCTCCCGAGAATTCTAAAATAACCGTCAGGTGCTTCTACGGCTCCATCGCCAGCAAAATAGGGCCAGTCTTTCCAATCTTTACTGTTTTTGTCTTTACAATATCTTTGGTAATATTGTCTCTTAAATCTTTCGTTATCTCCCCAGATTGTGAGCATTCTGCCAGGCCAGGGGTTTCTAATTACAATGTTGCCTGCTTTACCGCATCCTTTTGGAAGCGGTTCACCTTCTTCATCAAGAATTGCAGGATAAATTCCCGGTACCCCGGGTCCAGCACTGCCCGGTTTCATTTTGTGTAAGCCGGGAATTGTAGAGCATAAAAATCCACCTGTTTCCGTCTGCCACCAAGTATCAACAATAACTGCATTATTTTTACCGACAACTTCATAGAACCATCGCCACACATTTGGTTCGATGGGTTCACCTACGGTTGTCATGTGTTTAAATTTATAATTATGCTTTGCCGGCTCATCTGCCCCGACTCTTCTTAATGCTCTAATTGCTGTTGGAGAAGTATGAAAAATATTTACATCGAGTTCTTCTGCAATACGCCAAGGTCTTCCTGCATCGGGATAAGTCGGAACACCTTCAAAAAGTACTTGTGAAGCCCCGAGAGAAAGAGGACCGTAAACAATGTAAGAATGTCCGGTAATCCAGCCGATATCGGCCATACACCAATAAACATCTTCAGGTTGTATATCTTGAATATATTTTGAAGTTCCAGTTACATAAGCCAAGTAACCACCGATTGAGTGTTGTGCTCCTTTGGGTTTTCCTGTTGTTCCCGAAGTGTACATCAAAAAAAGTGTATCTTCCGAATTCATGCTTACTGGTTTAACTTTTTTGTGATAATAATCTTTAAGGAGGTCGTTAACAAAAATATCACGTCCTTCAACAATGGGAGTTTTGCTTGAATATTTGCCCGGGTATCTTTGCCATATTAAAACTTTTTCAACTTCTTGTCCTTCTTCTTTAGCAAATTTTAGAGCAATATCAGCTTTCTCTTTATGATTCAATAAATTACCGTTACGATAATAAGCATCGGCAGTAATTAAGAATTTACTTTTTGCATCTACTATTCTATCCGCACAAGCTTTCCCTGAGAATCCCGAAAAAACCTGAGAATGTATGACACCAATTCTTGCACAAGCAAGCATAGTAATAACAAGTTCAGGAATCATAGGCATATGCAATGTAACGGTATCACCAGCTTTTAATCCGCAATAATCTTTTAACACGGCTGCAAATTCGTTTACTTTTACGTAAAGTTCTTGGTAAGTTATGTGAGTAATTAGCTCGTCTTCAGGTTCCGGAACAAAATGAATAGCGGTTTTGTTTTTATATTTATCAAGGTGTCTATCAACACAATTGTAACAAGCATTTAATTTGCCTCCAACAAACCACTTAAAAAAAGGAGGATTGCTTGAATCAAGAATTGTATCAAAATCTTTATCCCAGTCGAGCATATTGCTATATTCTCTAAAGCACTCAGGAAAATTATCTTCTCCGAATTTTTTCAGTACATTTTCATCTGTTAAATTTGCCTGTTTGGTAAATTCTTTGGAAGGTTCAAAATAATCTTCTTCTTTCCAGTGAACAGCTATTTGGGATTCAGATACATTATCTTCATTTTTTTTCTTTTCATCGGTACTCATATTTTCTCCTTTTTTAAGATTAGATTGAAGTTATTTTTTTCTGATGTATTTAATCTTCCTTTGGGCTCCGCTTTATAGCTAACGAGAAATGTAGTTTAATTTGTCACAGATTGTTCCATTGAAAGTTGCTGTATAGGTAATAGTCTGGAGCTTGCTCTGAGATTAAACACAATTTTATTTACAATTTACTTTTTTCATAATAATATTGCAATTAAAAAAAATAAATCTTTACTTTATAAGTAACAAATCAAGAACAAAATTTAAAAGTCTTTATCATTGATTTTTAGCATCATATAATATTAGTTCTATTAGAATTTGTTCTATGTCGTTATTTCTTTCTGTGCCTCTTTATAGTTAAAAGTTACTCTCTTCAAAGGGCACAGAATTATATAAAGACTTACTTGAGCAAAATCATTTTTTTTGTTGTAACAAAATTATCTGCTTGTAATCTATAGAAGTAAATTGCACTTGGTAAATTAGCGGCATTAAATTTAATGCTGTAATTACCAGGATTTTGAATTTTGTTTACAAGTGTTTTTATTTCTCTTCCCAGAACATCATAAACTTTTAAGGTTACTTTGCTTGCGTAATTACGAGAGAATAAATTTCTCGAAGCAGTCTTGTCAGATTTCTTCATTTCATTTGCAATAACATTTGCATTAGGTATTGTGTAATTTATTGTTGTTACAGGATTAAACGGATTTGGATAGTTTTGAGTAAGTAAAAATTCCGTTGTAATTTTTTTATCTTCTTGTTCTAAGGATGTAAAACTTTCTATACTTTTTAGTATCCAATTTTCTGGATCTAATTTTACGCTATCAGGTTTATTTTTGGTTGTTATTTTGAATGTTTGTTCTTGTTGATTATTAAAAAGTGTTACAGTTGTATCACCATTGGAAGAATAGATCTTAAAATCTATAGGCATTGTAAAAAATTTAGGATTAGTATTTTCAGTTTGCGTTAAAGTTAAACTAACAGTAAATTTATTGTCAGTCAGTTTATTTGATGACCAATCCAAATTATACTTCGGATAATTTTCACCAAACAACCATTCATCAAAAAAATAGGATAAATCCTTGCCTGAGACTTTTTCACAAATTGCTTGAAAATTTCTTATTGTTGCAACATTGTAAGCATATTCAGGGTTATTTAAGTAAGCTTTCAAAGAATTAAAGAATGTAGAATCATTCAAAACTTTACGCAGCATATGTAAAACCGCAGAACCTTTTGCATACGTTCTATAGTAATTAAATATTTCGTCAACTGCTTTATCATTATTAACATAGATTGAACCAACAGCTTGTTTGGCAAACTCAAGATCGGTGGCAATAATTTCAAAGTATTTCTCTAAGCCGTGTGCATGCTCGGCATAAAGAGCCTCGGAATAAGTTGCAAACCCTTCGTTAACCCAAATATCTTTCCATGTCTTGCAAGTTACTTTATCACCAAACCATTGATGTGCAAGTTCATGAGCGGTAATACTTTCACCGAAACTACCCATAGAAGAAATTGTTTGATGTTCCATTCCACCGCCCCAGCCAAACTCAGCGTGTCCATATTTTTCTTTTATAAAAGGATATTCTCCGTAAACTTCACTGAAGAAAGTCAACATATCTATAGTTTTGTCTAAGTCATCTTTTCTAATTTTATTGAAGTTTTCAGGATAATTATAATGTACAACCGGCATAAATTTGCCAGTTTCATATTCAAAACTTGTTTTGTAAAGTTTATAATTTGTCATGGTAAGCGAAATTAAATAATTTGCAATAGGATAGCTGTTCTTCCACTTGTAAGTTTTAGTTCCGTCTTCGTTAATAATTTCATCTGTTAAAATACCGTTAGAGACAGAAACAAAAAATGAATCTGCAGTTACCCAAACATCAGATGAATCAGCTTTATCGGCGGGAGTATCTTTACATGGCCACCAATCACTTGCTCCAAATGGTTCGCTAAGTGTCCAAATAGCTTTCTCTCCGTTGTGGTCAGAAAATTTAAAACTTCCAAAACCGGAATTACCGGGAGTGCCATGATAAGCAATTTCCATTTTTATCATTTCATTAGAGTTATATATTTTATCAAGTGTAATATGTAGTCTATCAGAATACAAAGTATCATTAACTGTTATGTTGTTAACTTTTACACTATCAACAGTAAAATGATTTTGGAGATCCAAGAAAATTGAACTTAAATTATCTGTCTCACTAATTGCACTTATCGTAACTATACCATTAATTTTTTGGTTATCGTAAGAAATATTTAAGTCTAACTTGTAATAAGTTACATCAATATTTGAATCACCGGAATAATTTATTGCAAAAATTTTATTCAATTTTTTTAATTGTTCTATTTTTCCTCTGGAGCAGTCATGTTGTGTCTGTTGCGAAAAAATAATATTTGTAAGAAATAATATTCCAAGTAAAGTTTTTTTCATTATTCATTCTCATTAAATTTAATAAATCAAATTAAGAAGAATTAATAAAAAAATCATAAAAAAAGCTCTGCTAAATAAATAGCAGAGCTTCAGACAAATTTAAATTTATTCCAGTTTGTGTTACATCAATAAACTTAAAAGAATACCGGCAGCTACAGCAGAACCAATAACCCCCGAAACGTTAGGAGCCATAGCGTGCATTAACAAATAATTAGTTGGGTCTTCTTTAATACCGAGATGTTGTACAACTCTTGCACTATCAGGTACTGCAGAAACACCTGCAGCTCCAATCATAGGATTTAATTTATTTTCATCTTTTAAGAAAAGGTTCATAAGCTTGGCAAAGAGCACTCCGCCTGCTGTTGCAATCATAAATGAAATTGCACCAAGTACAAAAATTAATATTGAAGCAGGAGTTAAAAAAGTTGTTGCTTGTGTTGAAGCACCAACTGTAAGTCCTAATAAAATTGTTACAATATCAATCAAAGGTTTGCTTGCAGTATCAGAAAGTCTTTTTGTTACACCCGATTCTTTAAGAAGATTGCCAAAGAAAAGCATTCCGAGTAAGGGTAGCCCGCCGGGAGAAATAAAGGTTGTAAGCAGCAAGCCAACTATAGGGAAAATTATCTTTTCAGTTTTAGAAACCGAACGAGGCGGCTTCATTTTAATTTTTCTTTCTTTTTCTGAAGTAAGCAATTTTATTATCGGGGGCTGAATTACAGGAACCAGAGCCATATAAGAATAAGCGGCAATAGCAATTGCACCCAATAATTGCGGAGCTAATTTTGATGATAAGAAAATAGCTGTTGGTCCGTCTGCACCACCAATAATTCCTATTGCAGCTGCTTGTTGACCTGTAAAACCTAAAGCGATAGCAGTTATGTATGTTAAGAAAATTCCTATTTGTGCGGCTGCACCAAGCAGCATCAATTTAGGATTAGAGAGTAACGCCGAGAAGTCAGTCATTGCTCCGATACCAAGGAAAATTAAAGGCGGATAGATTCCTTTAAGTACACCGTAGTACAAATAATTTAGAACGCTGCCTTCTTCATAGATTCCAAGTTGCAAACCTGCTGATTCCAAAAAAGGAATATTTCCTACAATTATTCCGAAACCAATCGGAACTAATAATAATGGCTCGTACTCTTTTGCAATACCGAGATAAACAAAGAATGTTCCCACTATAATCATTACAACATGACCAAAGGTTAAATTTGCGAATCCGGTATATTGGAAAAATTGTAGAAATCCGTTAACTAATTGTTCAAAAAATTCCATTATTAACTCCCTAATTCAACCAGGAGTGCACCTTCAAGTACAGAATCTCCTGTATTTACTTTAATGTTAGTGATTGTTCCCGCTTTATCGGTTTTAATGTTGTTTTCCATTTTCATTGCTTCCATAACTAAAAGCACATCACCGGGTTTTACTTCATCGCCAACTTTAACTTTAATATCAAGTATTGTTCCGGGTAAAGGAGCAGTTATACCTTTACTTGCACCACCACTTGGAGCGGTAGGTTGTGTTCTAGTTGGTGTTGTTTTTGCTCCACCACCGGCAGATGGAAATACTTGAGGTCTAACTAATTTTGGAGTTTTTGATGTTTTTATTTCTTTTTCAATTTCAACTTCGTATTTACTACCGTTAACTTCAATTTCCGCAATATTACCTTCTATATTTTGAAGTTCAACATTGTATTTATTACCTCGAATAATAAAATTAAATTTTTTCATTTTATTTTACTCCTTAGCGGTTTGGGTACTGTCTCAATCCATACAATTTAGAATTCCACGGTGAGTAAGTACTTTGAACTTTTTTTATTGTAATTATCGTGTTTTCGTAATCGTGAATTTCTCTAAAGTGTAATGATAATGCCATGGAAATTGCGGCAGCAGTTTCTCCGGTAACGTCATCTTTAGCAGCCTGCACATGTTTACCTATGCTTTTTAATTTTCGTTTTCGAAAAGCAGAAATTGCTTTTGCAAGATTATTGAAAAACAAAAATAAAACTACAAGAGCTAGAAAAACTATTCCGTATCCTAAAACTGTAAGTACAGCTTCATTCATTCCTATGTTAGAAATGTTAAAACTTAGGTTTGAAAAAGTGTGTTCTTCTTGAGCTGCATTTTTAAGACTATCAACTACAACCTTAAGAGTATCACTATTTATGTTGTTTTGTATATACATTTTTACTCCAAATATTATAATGGTAAATTAGAATGTTTCTTTGGAGGATTTATATCTTTCTTAGTTGCCAACATTTGTAAAGCTCTAATTATTCTGAACCTTGTATTTCTAGGTTCAATTACGTCGTCTATGTAACCGTATTTTGCAGCTACATAAGGATTAGCAAATTTATCTTTGTATTCCTCTTCTTTTTCTTTTAAAAATTCTGCTTTTTTTGCGGGATCTTCAATCTTATTGGCTTCTCTTGCATGAAGAACTTCAATTGCTCCTTTTGGACCCATAACAGCGATTTCAGAAGCAGGCCAAGCATAGTTTATATCACCACGTAAATGTTTGGAGCTCATAACATCATAAGCACCGCCGTAAGCTTTTCTTAAAATTATTGTAACCTTAGGAACAGTAGCTTCACCATAAGCATAAAGCAGTTTAGCACCGTGGATAATAATACCTCCATATTCTTGAGCGGTTCCGGGTAAGAAACCGGGAACATCAACTAAAGTTACGATAGGAATGTTGAAAGCATCGCAGAACCTTACAAATCTTGCAGCCTTTCTAGAAGCATTGATATCCAAAACTCCGGCAAGATAATTAGGTTGATTTGCTACAATACCTACTGAACCTCCATTAAACTTGCCAAAACCGGTAATAATGTTTGGAGCATAACTTCTTTGAACTTCAAGAAATTCACCATCATCAACTATTGAAAAAATTATATCTTTAACATCATAAGGCTTGTTTGGATTTTCCGGAATAATTTCATTTAAGGCATCATCCAGTCTATCTATAGGATCTTGAGAAACTGTTCGTGGAGGATCTTCCAGATTATTTTGCGGAATGTATGATATTAATTTTCTTATTAAAGATATCCCTTCTTCTTCCGTATCGGCAGCAAAATGTGCTACACCAGATTTTGAAGTATGGACGGAAGCTCCACCGAGTTCTTCTTCCGTAACAACTTCGTTAGTAACCGTTTTTACAACTTTAGGACCTGTAACAAACATATAACTTGTATTTTTGCTCATAATTGTAAAATCAGTTAACGCAGGTGAATAAACTGCTCCTCCTGCACAAGGTCCGAAAATTGCAGATATTTGGGGAACAACACCGGAAGCCATAATATTTTTTTGAAAAATATCTGCATAACCGCCAAGACTTTTTACGCCTTCTTGAATTCTAGCACCACCACTATCGTTTATACCAATAATCGGGGCACCTACTTTCATTGCCTTTTCCATTACCTTACAGATTTTTTGAGCATACATTTCTGAAAGTGAACCTCCGAAAACCGTAAAATCTTGAGAAAAGACATAAACTAATCTTCCGTCAATTGTACCGTAACCGGTTACAACACCATCTGATAAATAAGATTGTTTATCAAGTCCGAAATCTACCGTTCTATGCGATACAAACATATCGAACTCTTCGAATGAACCATCGTCCAAAAGCATTTCTATTCTTTCGCGAGCTGTGTATTTGCCTTTTTTGTGTTGAGCTTCTATTCGTCTTTCACCACCACCAAGGCGGGCTTGCTCACGCAAATCCATCAATTCTTTTATTTTTTCTTGAATTGCCATTTTTTCTCCTTAATTAAGCAACTATTTTTTTAGATTTTAATTTTTTGAGTTATCTTCGCAAAACTCTGTTAAAACACCACCTGTAGATTTTGGATGTAGAAAAGCTATATCCAAACCTTCGGCACCGCCTCTTGGTTTTTCGTCAATTAACCTTACACCTTTTTCTTTTGTTTCATCCAAAGCACTTTGAATACCATTTACAGCAAAAGCCAGATGATGAATACCTTCTCCTTTTTTTTCAATAAATTTTCCTATTGGTCCTTCCGGAGAAGTACTTTCTAATAGTTCAATTTTTGTTTGTCCGATTTTAAAGAAAGCTGTTTTAACTTTTTGGTCTGCAACTTCTTCAATTGAATAGCACTTCAGTCCAAGTACATTTTCATAGTACTTTATTGATTCATCCAGATTTTTAACTGCAATGCCGATATGTTCAATATGTGATAATTCCATTTATATTCCTTTTTTTTTTGTTAAACTTTAATTCTTAACAATTTAGATGCCGAAACATTTTTTTATTTATCTGTTCAAAATATAAAGAAATAAAATAAGAATCTCATAAATACAGCTCATAATATTTGTTTTTTTTAGTAAATTTCTCACATTTTAGAAGATTTTTTTAGAAATTAGGGGCAAAAATTGATTGAAGCAATAAAATAATACTTGACAAAAATATAAAATAAGTATAAATTTACACTCTTTAATTTTTATTCCGCGATAGCTCAACGGTAGAGCATTCGGCTGTTAACCGAAGGGTTGTAGGTTCGAATCCTACTCGCGGAGCCAAAACCCAAGCAACTGACTGTTTGGGTTTTTTATTTTGTCAGAGGCAGTTTTATAGATTTTTCGTAAGTCTTAAAATTTCTTTTAAGTGAGTTTGCTTTTAATCCTAAAATATAAACTCCGCTTGATACATCTTTCCCATAATTATTTTTTTCCGTTCCAAAAGCTGAGTATGTACTAATTATTTAGAAAGAGTGTCTTACATTGAACAGATAGAATTTTATTTTAATTTCAAAATCAAAAAGAAAGAGAGCAATCTTTTTTATTACATTTAATAAAATTCTAACTTTTGTTAGTTCTTTAGGTCTTATATCTTTTTCAGTAAAAATTTATTTCTTCTACAAGACCACTATTTATAAATGTAATTCTTATAGACCTCAAAAATTTGCTGCTTACTTTAAGAGGAATGACATTAAACCCACTTTTGACTTTAAACATTTTTTGGTATCGCAAATTTTCTCTGCTGATAATATCTAAAAGAATATTTTGGTTGATTGCGGAACGCATTGTTATGTAGGAACCTGCCTTATTCTCTTCAAATAATAATGGTCGTCTGTATAATTTAGAAGATTGCTTCAACTCATTAAGGTAAGGAACAGCAACATCAATCGGGTTAGAGAGATTTGTATAATTCCACAATCTATCTATTTTACTTAGATAATATTTGTATTTTAGTTTAGCAGGGTTACCAAATTTTAATTTTAATTGATTACTTTCTTTTGATAAAATTTTAATCGGTTCAGCATCATTTAGTAAAACATAATTTCTAAAATCAGATTTATTCTTCACAGTATCTTGCCATGTAATTAAAATCATATCATCAGAAACAACCTGGTAGTCGGCTATAATTTTATCATTCGGTTGATAATATAACTTACTCTTCCAAACCATATTCGAAGGGAAAGCAATTTCACTAAAAAAATTATTCTCTTCACTTGCAATATGTTCATACCTAAAAAATGATATTCCGGCAGCTCTTATTTTTCTTGAATATTCTATCATCAGTTCCAGTTCGGGAATAACTTCATTGTGGTAAGCACTAAGACCAAGTACAATATTTTTACCGTAAGACTTATTCACCCAATCATCTGCAAGAATATCGAAATGAGGATTATCAGTAAAATTCCAATAAATCTGTGGTGTTAAATAATCGACTAATCCTTCTTCCAGCCATGTTTCCGTATCTTGATAAACTTCAGAAAAACCTTCCATTCCTTTTGCCCCTTTTAACATTTTACGAATGCCAATAGGTGTTGCTCCAACTTTTAAATATGGATTTAACGGATTTTTCTTTTCATTAAATTTTCTTAAAATTGTTGTAAGATTATTTCGCCTCCAATCATCACGAGAAAGATTCGATTCACTTTCCAAATAGCTCAGTTCATCATCAAAATTTTTGTTGGGGTATCTAAAAAAATCAAGATGTATTCCATCAATATCATATCTACTTGAAATATCCAACAAAATATCAACTAAATAATCTTGGGCATTGGTATCGCTCGGATTTAACCAATAAGAAATATCACCGTTTGGCAAAATCGATTCTACTAAAAATTCAGGATGCGTATTGCTTAAATGTTTAGGGTGTTCTAATACTCTTGCATCTTTACCGGCATAAGCACGGATTGTATTAACCCAAGCATGAACTTCGATAAAATATTTTTTCCCAAGCTCTATTGCATAAGCCAACGGATCGTAATTGGGAACTTTACCAACTTCACCCTTAAAATAAGCGGAAAACGGTTCATTATCCGAATAATAATTAATAGCTCCGTTGCTTCGCACTTGGAAATAAATTGTGTTGAATTTTTTATTCTTTAAGTTCTTAAATATTTCTTCTAATCTTGCTTTTTGGATTTCTTCATCAAAAGTTTTTGGAGGCCAATCAAGTTGAAAATTTGTAGTAAGCCATACGGCTCTTGTTTCTCGCATTGTCGAAGAATAGACAATAGCATTAACAAATAAAAGTAGAAGAAAAATATTTTTTCTAATCATTTGTAAAATCAACTATACCTTTTGTAATTGCATTATTGATTAGAATTTTATCTGCCGGAATATCTGTAATTAAATTTCCAATTTCTTTCATTAAAACAAATTTAATTTTGTTGCTTCTATTCTTTTTATCTCGCAGCATTGTTTTGTACATTGAATCTTTATCAAAAGATTTTATTTTAATTTTTTCATTAAATCTTTTCAAAAAATTATTAAACTCAATAAAAGATTTTTGACTTAATATATTCATAAAGCCGGCAAGATACAAAGCACAATTAATTCCTACAATTACAGCTTCACCGTGTTTAATTTTATGATTCTGATCAACTTCCAGAGCGTGAGCAAAAGTATGACCAAGATTTAAAATTTTTCTTATACCGTTTTCTCTTTCATCTGCTTCAACAACATCTCCTTTAAACTTAATGGATTCATATATTATTTTTTGAATCACTTTTTTATCGTTACTTAAAATTTTATCGATATTTTTACTTATGAATTTGAAATATTTTTCATTGGTTAAAAAGCCATATTTTATAACTTCACCCAAGCCGCAGAGCATTTCTTTTTGAGGCAGAGTTGTAAAAAATTTGGTATCTACAAGAACAAACTCCGGCTGGTAAAAAGAACCGACAATATTTTTTATCCCGTTAAAATTTAATCCGGTTTTTCCGCCGACAGAACTATCTACGGCTGCAAGCAGTGTAGTAGGAATTTGTACATATTTTATTCCTCGCATATATGTTGAAGCTGCAAATCCTGAGAGATCACCAATAATTCCACCGCCAATTGCAATTAAAATAGAATCGCGATTAAACTTATTTTTGATTAGTGCATTATGAATTTTTTGTAAAGTTTCGTATGATTTATTCTTTTCTGAAGCAATTACAATAATTTTTTTGTAATTATTATTTTGAAAAGTTTTTTTGATAACTGCCGCGTAAAACTTCTCAATATTATGATCAATAATCAAAAAAATATTTCCCGATAAGTTTTTTGATTTCATAATATCAATAACATTTGAGAAAATGTTTTCACCCAAATAAACATGATAGGGATTTTGTGGAATGTTAATTTTAATTTTTTTCAAGTTATTATTTTATTTATTTTTTTTGCGAGTCTATCTACGGTAATACCGATAGGGGAATTATCAACATCAAAAGTTAAGTCCGCTTTCGTATAATATTTTTCACGTTCGTTTAGCATTTCGGTAATTTTTGCTATAAATGATTCTTTGGAATTTTCAGCTAACACAAATTCTTTGAATAATGGTCTATCGGTTTTCTTTTTTATTCTTGTATAAATTATTTCGGGATGTACTCTTAAATAAACAAGTTTTCCCTTTGCTATAATAAATTTGGAATTGGTTTCACTTATAATTGTTCCGCCTCCAAGTGAAATTATTACATTATTTTCTTGGGATAATAATTTTAATTTTTCTTTTTCAATATCGCGGAAATATTTTTCGCCCTTTGCTTCAAAAATTTGTGTTATCTTCATCCTTTCGTCTTTTTCAATCTCTTTATCCAAGTCATAAAAATTCCATCCGATAACATTGGCAAGTATCTTCCCAAGCGTACTTTTTCCGCTTGTCATAAATCCCGTTAAATAAATTCTTTCAACCATTAAGAAGAACTTTCTTTAATTTTTATAGATAAAACTTTGAGAAACCTTGCTTTGACTTCCGACATAATTAAAAAAGCAGATATAATTTGTTTTTTATTATTTTAAAATACTTTAAATCTAAGATATTAAAACAGGCAAATATTTCAAATAAACCGGATAGAGTTAATCGTATCCGGCTTATTAAAATTATCTATAAAACAAATGTCTGTTATCTTCAATATCAGCATTTTCCTTTAATGCGGCAAGCCAATCGGTAAATACTCTGTTTCTCTTTTGAGTAATAAGGTTACTTCTTAAAGATTTCTTTTGAATAGAAAATAAAGTGGAATCAATCGGGGTTCTCTGAGTAACTTTTAACAAATAACTTCCCATATTTGATTTTACTGGTCCTATTATTTTATTAAGTTCCGATTCTAATGCAGCTTGCGAAAAAACCATATTTCTTCCGATACCTGGGATTGTGCCGGAAGGAGTAAAGTTTTCTGCATTGGAAACTCTTACGTTTGGATAAACTTGGGCAGCATCATTAAAATTATTGGCTGCTTCAACTTTAGCTTTAATTTTTTCTGCAATAGAAAATGTTTCGTTTAATTTCTTTTCTCTAAGAACTATACGCTCAATTCTATCTTTAACTTCTTCAAGAGGCTGTTTGCCTGCTTTAGTTTTTTCTGAAACAACGGCTACTACATAACCAGCAGGAACTTTATAAACCTGACTTACATCACCAATATCACTATCAAAAGCAAATCTTAATAAAGCATTGTTGGCTCCAAGTCCCGGAATCATTTTATCTGCTTCAGTAAAAGCCGGAGTTTCTTGAATTTCATATTTTAACAATTTAACTTCTTTTTCAAAATCTTTTTTTTCGGCAATGTAAGAAAAATCATTTGCTTTATTGTATGCTCTATCTAATGTTGTTGCAGAAGCATTAATTTTGTTAACGATTTTTTCAATCACATACTCTTCATTACTTTTTCCGGTAACTTTAACAATGTGATACCCAAATTGAGTTTTTATCGGTTTTTGTACAACTCCAATCTTTCCCCTGAAAGAAGCGTTTTCAAATTCTTTAACCATTTGTCCTTTCCCGAACCAACCGAGATCGCCGCCTTTAGAAGCACTGCCGTCTTGGGATTTTTCTTTTGCTAATTTTTCAAAATCAGCACCATTTTTCAACTCTTTATAAATTTCATCTATTTTCTTTTTTGCTTCTTTTTCATCATTGTCCATTCTTATTAAAATATGACTTGCTCTTACCAAGTTATCGTTACTTTTTAATATCTCATTTAGCTTGTAGACATTATATCCTTCGCTTGTTAAGACAGGACCAACAATATCACCTTTTTCGGCATTAGCTATTAGCTCTGCCGCGTTACCAAGTAAATTCATCTTTACCGTATCGCGAGAGTAAGGTACATCAGAATAAATATCCACATAAGTTTTAAAGGAAGATGTATCATCTTTTATTTTATCAACAATGGCTGCAAGATTATTTTTTATTCCTGTACTATCATCTTTTATAGGTTTGTTGCTGAAAAGAACATATTTCAATTTTCTTTTAGCATCAACTTTAAATTCATCTGAGTTCTTTTTGTAGTACTCTTGGATTTCATTTTCAGAAACTTTAATAGTTGTATCGGTTAATGTGTTTACATTTACAAAAGCATAATCTGCTGTAATCTTAACATTTTGGTTTTTGAATTCTCTTTCGATTTCCGCATCGCTTACTATTACGGAGGCATTTAAGTATTCAGTTAATTTTTGTTGAATAAGCTGTTGCCTTACCAATTCTTCTGTTTGCAGCATTGCTTCTTTATTTTGAGGATTTCTTATTGCTTCATCATAAGCCGCTCTGTTGAAGTTTCCGGTGGAATCAATAAAATATTGTGTTATCATTTGTGGCGGATTTGGTCCGGTGATAGTATTTATAATTTCTTCATCCGATACTGAAATGCCAAGTTCATTTATCTTTTCATCAATCAGCTTTTGCGAAATCATTCTTTCCCAAACCTGATTTCTGAAGTTTTCCATTTGGCCTTCGGGAATTTCATTTCCCGTTTGAGTTGTTTGTTGTTTTCTTAACTGTTCTACTAAATTAGAAAACTCTTGATATGTTATATCTTTTCCGTTTACTGTTCCGATGTTATTAGTTTGTTTACCAACAACATCAGCAAGTTTAGAATCTGATAACACCATAAAAAGAACAAAAAGCCCACCGACTGCAATTATAAACCACGGTGCTAAGCTTCGCATTCGTGCCATCATTCCCATATTTAAATACTCCTTTGTTTCTCATTTAAAAAAAATCAATTAATAAAGTTAGACACACAAAATTTGAAAATCAATACCTTAATTAAACCTAAAAAATGTTTTTGTGATCTTGAAAAATAACATTTTTTAACGTTAAAATTTGCAAGTAAATATTTGCTTATGTAATTTTGGGAAACTATAACAATAATTATCATAAAAATTAAGAGTAATTATGCTTTCGTTTTTTGATACATGGGTACCGTTTCTTTATCTTTATGGAGTAGGAGGATTTTTCTTCCTTGTAGGTATGATCATAATTAAAAGAAGCGGAGCAATTAATTTGCAAAAGAAGAACCACCGATATTGGTACAGAGTTCTTATCTTCGGATATTTTTATTTTGTCGCATTACACTCATTTTTTATAATCTTAGCAAGATACTGGTAAATTTATGGAAACTTCAACTCAAGAATTACATCAAACATTTCATAGCATAGGTTCCTCTACCGATTGGATAGTAATGGTAGTTTACTTTATGGTAATTATGCTCTTCGGAAGTTATTTTGGAAAATACAACAGAAGTACAAAAGATTTCTTTTTTGGCGGCCGAAGATTTAAATGGTGGCTAATTGCTTTTTCGATTGTTGCTACCGGAGTAGGAAGCCACAGTTTTGTAAAATACTCTGCTAAAGGATTTGAGCATGGTTTATCTTCTACCATGACATATATTAACGATTGGTTCTTTTTACCTTTCTTTCTTTTCGGATGGCTGCCAATTATTGTTTATACAAAAATACGTTCTATTCCCGAATATTTTGAAAAACGCTTTAGTCCGTCAGCCAGATTTCTGGCAACCGTTCTACTCTTATTTTATATGATTGGTTACATAGGCATTGGATTTTTAACACTGGGGAAAGCCGTTTTGCCGATGCTGCCCGAAAGTTTTACACTTTTTGGTACTACCTTTCAAATAACATTAATGGGAGCTGTAATTGTTATTGCAGTTATCACAGGAATTTATATAACATTCGGCGGACAAACTGCTGTTATTTTTACTGATTTGCTACAAGGTTTTATCTTACTTTTTGCAGGATTTTTTCTTTTCTTTTTGGGAATTTCTTATGTCGGTGGCATTGATGTTTTCTGGAATTTACTTCCTATGGAATGGAAAATGCCGTTGGCAAAATTTAACCGACCAACGGATTTTAATTTTGTAGGAATTTTTTGGCAAGATGGTGTCGCAGGATCCATCGGATTTCTTTTTATGAATATGGGACTTATAATGCGTTTTATGGCAACTAAAAGTGTTGATGAAGGAAGGAAAGCTGCAACATTCAATATTTTATTTATGCTTCCGCTTTCTGCAATAGTTGTTGGCAATGCCGGTTGGATAGGGAAAGCTATTTCCATTACAAATCCCGAAATTGTTCCGCCAAACACATCGCCCGATCAAATTTTTGTTGTTGTTGCTAATATTGTTGCACTTCCAGGTGTTTTCGGATTTATAATGGCTGCCCTTACCGCTGCTTTGATGAGCACGGTTGATACCTTAATAAATGCAACTGCCGCTATTTATATAAACGATGTACACAGACCCATTAAAGTTTTTTTGAAAAGTAAAATTCTATCTAAAAAAGAAACAGATAAAAATGAACTTGCAGCTGCAAGATATTCATCAATTGTTATAACCATATTGGGAATAATTTCTGTACTTGCTTTTAAGAGCTTTCCAACAGTTTATGAAGCACACGGTTACTTTCACTCTACATTAACTCCGCCATTGGTTGTTGCAATATTTCTCGGACTTTTCTGGAGGAGATTTACTCCCGCAGGAGTTATTGCAACTTTTGTAAGCGGTGTAGCTTTGATGATTGTAGGTTTGCATGATCCAAATGTAATAACCCCGTTTAATCACGGAATTCAAATGGATCCCGATCACCCATATTCTTATATAAGAGCATTATACAATATGGTTGTTTGTATTATACCTGCAATTTTGGTTACGCTTACCACTAATAAACAAAATCAAATTGTAAAATCGTTAAAACAAAATAAAAACAAAAATATTATTATTTATTTCTTGCTTGGTCTATCCGTTTTAATTTTTCTAATTATCCTTTTTGATTTAGCTCCATTATCACTTCAATTTTTTGGAATTTTTCTGATGATGGGAAGCACTGCTATCGCTTCTACTTACTTAATTGATTATGATCCTGAACTGCAAACTACAGGCTTAACAGTTTGGTCGGTAGCCAAAGCAAAAGAATTTTTTAAAGGAGGCAAGGTAAACGAGGAAGAAGGAGAAATTATTACCGTAAATTGGAAAAAGCAAGAAGGCGAAGAAGATGTTGTTTACTTTTCGCAAAATGATATGGAAAAGATGAAAGCCAACGTGGGAGATTTAGTTTATCTTTGCGATAAAAGAAGATATCTCGGCGGTTTAAAATCCGTTCACTCGGTTTATGGTAAACCTCATAAGCAAGACGGCATTGTTTATATAACCGAAGAAAATCTTTTAAATGGAGTTTTTGAAAAAGGTGTTGAATTAACTGCTGAAAAAGAAATGTAAGTACAACTTGCAATTAGTCTTTTAAGCAAATATTGTGTAAAAATATCATAAAAAGGGAGATATCCCAAATGTGATATAACGGATAATTTTATTTTCAGCATATGTTAGTGCCAGTATTTTTTACGCGATAAATACAGCTCGATGAAATCTTATATCCATCGAACTTAATTTTTCTAATCCGAAAATCAACATTAATTCCTTATCTTTGCACTTAACAATTACAAAAAATTTTGCAGTTTTATTTTAATGGATCCAAAAAAATATAACAATATAAAACTTACTTTAAGTATTACAAAAAGCATTCTCACTTTTATAATAATTTTTCTTTTTGTACAAACAGGATTAAGCAAATGGTTAGTTAACCAAATTCAAATTCACCTTGAAAATAATTATCTTATTTTTCTAGCTTTTACGGCAGTAACCGGAATTGCGATGTCAGTAATATTTTTTCCGCTTAGTTTTTATTCTGAATTTATTTTAGAGCATAAGTACAATTTATCCACTCAAACATTTTTTGCATGGATTTGGGAAAACTTAAAAACTATGCTTGTCGGGCTTGTTATTGGTGTACCCCTTTTGCTTCTTTTCTTTTTTGTTTTAAACAGTTACGGAAATTTATGGTGGCTTCCTTTTGCAATATTGCTTTTTCTTGTTTCTGTAGTTTTGGCTAAGATAGTTCCGATTGTAATTCTTCCGTTATTCTATAAAATTACACCAATTGATGATGAAGACTTAAAAAATAGAATCCTAAAATTATCGGAAAATGTAAATCTAAAAGTTGAAAATATTTTTAAATTCAATATGAGCAAAAATACAAAAAAAGCTAATGCAGCATTTACAGGACTTGGAAAAACTAAAAAAATAATTTTGGGCGATACATTAACGGAAAAATTTTCCAATGAAGAAATTGAAACTGTGATTGCTCACGAGCTTGGTCATTATAAACATAAGCACATTATTATAAATATAATTGTCGGTACAATTTCTAGTTTTATTACATTATATTTACTTTCTGTGTTATACGAAAATTCTTTAAGTTGGTTTGGATTCAATAAAATAACTGAAATTGCAGCATTGCCCGTTTTAACTTTGTGGTCAATGCTAATCGGGCTAATTCAAACACCATTGACAAATATTCTTTCGCGTAAACATGAATATCAGGCTGATGAATATGCAGTTCGTACAACTGATAAAAAAGATATTTTTGTAACGACACTAACAAAATTAACGGAGCAAAATTTGGGCGATAAAGAGCCTCATCCTTTTATTGAATGGTTCTTCTATAGTCATCCTTCAATTAAAAACAGAATTGCTCATATAAAAAATCTATAAACATTTGGGAATTAAAAATGTCAGTAACAAAAGACGAAGTGAAAAAAATTGCAGAATTAGCAAGACTTGAGTTTAAAGAAGATGAAATTAAAAATTTTACCGATGAGATGAATAAAATTTTAACTTACGTTGAAAAACTAAACGAGTTGGATACGAGTAATGTAGAACCCCTTTCTCATCCTATAGAAAATACAAATGTTTTTAGAGAAGATAAAATTCATCAATCAACTCCAACAGAAGATGCTCTTAAAAATGCACCCGATTCTACGTCCGAACATTTTAAAGTTCCAAAAGTAATAAATAACAAATAGTAAAATGATTATTGGAATTATACCTGCAAGATATTCATCGAGCCGATTAAAAGGAAAACCACTCGCCGATATTGGAGGTAAACCAATGATTCAACACACTTGGGAAAGTGTGAACAAATCCAAACTTATTTCCGAAGTGATAATTGCGACTGATGATAAAAGAATTTTTGAAACGGCAAAAAGTTTTGGTGCTTTTGTTGTAATGACACCAAAAGAGATACAAACCGGTTCCGATAGAATAGCTTACGTTGCAAAGAAAACTCCGAGTGCCGAAATAATCGTTAATATTCAAGGCGATGAACCTTTTATTCCTGGTAAAATGATTGACGAAGCAATCGAACCTTTACTTTTTGATAAAAGTGTTAATGTTTCTACGCTGGCGAAAAGAATTACAACTCCCGAAGAGCTATTTTCCCGCTCAATACCAAAAGTAGTTTTCGATTACAGCAGCTATGCACTCTATTTTTCACGGTTACCAATACCATGCGTGAGAGATGCCGATTCCGATGAACAAAGATTAAGACTCGGGGAGTATTATAAACATGTTGGTCTTTATGTTTATCGAAAAGAAGCATTATTTAAGTTTACATCTTTTCTCCCAACTGACTTGGAAAAGTTTGAGAAGCTCGAACAATTACGGATGTTGGAAAACGGAATGAAAATAAAAGTTGTAGTTACTGAGTTTGATAGTATTTCCGTTGATACTCAAGAAGATTTGGATGCAGCCAGAAATTATTATAAAGAAATAATGAAGTAGAAATGACAAACATAAAGAAATTGAATATTGCTAATATTCCTACGCCAATTCAAAAAGTTAAATTTAAGGGAAGTGAATTTTTAATAAAACGAGATGATTTTACGGGAACAGAATTAAGTGGGAATAAAATTAGGAAATTGGAATATTTGCTTTATGATGCCAAGCAACAAAAAAGTGCTTACATTTTTACTTGCGGTGGTGATCAATCAAATCATGCAAGAGCTACGGCAATTGCAGCAACTTCTCTCGGATTTAAAGCCAAATTATTTCTTTGGGGAAATTCAAATCAGAAACCTGCGGGCAATTTGTTCCTTGATAATTTAACCGGAGCTGAAATAAAATTCTTGAATAAAAAAGAATATTCTTTTGTGAATAATATTATGGAAGAAGAACAGTATCAACTAAAACAAAAAAATATAAATGCCTATATTATTCCAACAGGAGGTTCATCTCCGCCAGGAGTTTGGGGTTACATAAATTTTGTTGATGAACTGAGAAAACAAATCGATATGAAAAAGATTAAAGGAATTTATCTCGCTCTCGGAAGTGGCGGAACTATTGCCGGTCTTTTAGTTGGTCAGGCTTTGCTTAAAGAAAACTTTAAAATATTTAGTGTAAGTGTTATTGAAAAATCAAAAGAAATTAAAGCTTACATCGAAAACCTTTGCGAAGAAACTGTTAAAAAATATAACTTAAAAATTAAAGTAAACTACAAAAATCTGGAAGTCTTAGATACTTATTCCGAAGAAGGATATAAAAAAATAGTTCCCCAAAAAGTTGAGTTGATAAAAGAATTTTTTAACTCAACGGGAATTTTGTTTGATCCTGTTTACACTGGAAAAGCATTTTATGCTTATAATGAAAATGTGTTAAGCAAGAAAAAGAAAAGCAAAATTATGTTTCTTCATACCGGCGGACTTTTGGGTGTATTTGCAAAAACCAAAGACTATTTATAATCATTAAAAATTTCTGAGAAACTGAATGTTAGGGTTCATATTTATTGCATATCTATCCAACTTGAGCAGTTTTTTAATAACTATTTTTTATCTTGGACAGTAGTGATTCCAATGGTTGTTCTTGTAACCATGCAAGATTTTTTCTTAGATTATTTGTATTTTAAACATAGAGGAGCTCTTTTCTTTTTTTATTTCAACTAAAAATGAATATTTCCCTTTAGTATAAAGTTAAATAAAAAATAGATTATTTCGATTATTATTTCAATATTATATATAAAAATTTTTTTTGTAAATTAAGCTTGTATGCAGTTTTAGATTATTTTATGTTATTTAATTCAATACATTTTTTAATTTTTTTCCCAGTAGTAGTATTCTTTTACTTTTTAATACCATTTAAATATAAGTGGTCATTTTTACTTGTAGCAAGTTACTATTTTTATATGTGTTGGAAGCCTGAGTACGTTATTCTAATTATTATTTCAACAATAATAGATTATTATTCCGGGATAATGATGGAACAAGAAGAAAAGGTTGAGAATAGAAAAAAGTTTCTTTATTTAAGTCTTTTTTCTAATTTAGGATTATTATTTACATTTAAGTATTTTAATTTTTTTTCAAATTCTGTTCTTACTGTTTTAAATTCTTTTAATTTATTCTATGATTCACCTACCTTTAAATTGTTGTTACCTGTTGGAATTTCATTTTATACTTTTCAAACATTAAGTTATTCGATCGATGTTTATAAGGGGAAACAAAAAGCTGAACATCACTTAGGATATTTTGCTCTGTATGTATCTTTTTTCCCTCAGTTAGTAGCAGGTCCAATTGAAAGATCAACAAGACTTTTACCACAGTTTTATAAAAAGCACGAATTTAATAGTAAACGTGTAAGTGATGGAATAAAGCTTATTTTATGGGGATTCTTTAAAAAAGTGGTTATTGCTGATAGATTAGCTATTTTAGTAAATCACATTTATAATGATGTCCAAAGTTATCATGGTGTAACTCTTTTACTTGCTACTTATTTTTTTGCTTTCCAAATATACTGTGATTTTTCAGGTTATTCTGATATTGCTATTGGTTCTGCTCAGATTTTAGGGTACGATTTGATGAAAAATTTTGATAGGCCTTATTATGCTAAAAGTATTTCTGAGTTTTGGAAAAGATGGCATATTTCTTTATCAACCTGGTTTAGAGATTATTTATATATTCCGTTAGGAGGTAATAGAGTCAATAAAGCTAGATGGTATTTTAATTTATTTGTTACTTTTTTAGTAAGTGGTTTATGGCATGGAGCTAATTGGACTTTTGTGATATGGGGTGCAATTCACGGTATTTATTTAATTATAGCAATTTGGACAAAAAGTATTGTTGATAGATTTTATTTGTTCATAAAATTGAGTAATAATTGGATACGTAAAATAATTGACATATTTGTTACATTTCACTTAGTCCTCTTTGCTTGGATATTTTTTAGGGCAAATTCTTTTAGTGATGCAATTTATGTCATAAAAAATATTTTTCCATTAAAGGTTAATGAATTCTTAAAAGTCTTGAGTTCTACAGAGTATATTTTTTATGGAGATAGTTCATTTTTTACAAAGAAAATATAAGATGCGGGAATTGATAGCTAATAGTAAAATTTTTTATAGATGGCTATTTTATATTGTTATGATAATTGTTATTATTTCTTTTGGTGAGTTTAGGTTACAAGAATTTATTTATTTTCAATTTTGATTTATTTTATGAAAAATTTATTCCAATACATAAAAAGAAGTTTAATTTTTTGTCTAATTTTTTTACTTGTCTTGTTTGTATATGATCAAACTATTAAGTGGTTAGTAAGAGAGATAAATGTTGAGGATTATGGTGTTTTGAATAAAATTAATGAAGGTAAGATTAATGCAGACATAATAGTTTGTGGAACCTCAAGATCACTTAAAGCTGTAAATCCTGAGATAATTGAACAAAAAATGGGATTGACCTGTTTTAATATTAGTTCAGACGGTTCAGACTTAGGTGTTCAAATTCCTAAACTTAAGTGGTATTTAACAAATAACAAAGTTCCTAAAATTATCATACAAGATTTATCTTTTTTTGGGGGCAGTATATCGAAAATAATATTTAAACCATTCAAGTATTTGCCTTATCTTGACAATGAATCTTTATATCATGGATTGTTGAGTATTGATCAAAACTTGTGGAAGAATAAGTACTTTTTCCCTGCCAATTTATTATACTACAATTTTGATTTTGGAGTTGATCTGGTAACTGGATTGTTGAAGAGCTTTCTAGGAAAAGAGATTTATATTAAAGGATTTTTCCCGGATAATTCTAAGTGGACTATAAATGTTGATGAATACCTAAGTAAAAATCAAGAATTCAAGTGCCGTATTACTTCCGAATTCAAAAAATATTTGAATGAATTGATAAATATTTGTATCAAAAATGATATTAAGCTTGTACTGGTTAGCTTACCCATATTTTATAAAATAACTGAAAATGCAATTGGGGAAAAAGAAATAGCTCAATATTATCATTCCCTGGAAAAAAATAATCAAAATATTTTTTTCTTTGATTATAATAGTTCTTCAATTTGTAGAGATACTACTAACTTTTATAATTTTTCGCATATGAATCTATGTGGTGCAAAAAAACTTTCTACTTTATTAGCTAGAGATTTGTTGACTACAGTTCCAAAATAATTTTTTAAACAAAAAAAATATCTCATTAAAATATATATCCAGAATATTCTCCTTTCTACTTTTGTTTATTTTTATTTAAGAGAATAATGTGATAAATTAATGAAGTGCTTGATATTACCATTAAAATAATAGCTAACCGATCAGGTATAGTGACTAGAAAACGGTCAACTAACAGTGTCGCAGAACAAATACCAAGTCCCAGTGTCAAGAATAATGTGTTTTGTTTTTTCATATTCGTAGAAATTTAAACCTTTCTTTATTTGTATTTGTGTCTCCAATATCACGTACAACTCTTTAACATATGTATCCAGCAATTTCAACTTAGATAACTGTAAATGTTGATAATTATCCGTCATTTTTATGCTAAATGCAAATAACCTATAAAATATGAGTTATATTTATATAACATATTGTATGTTATTAATTGCATATTTTTTTATTTTGATAAATTAAGTTAGCCAATAAGAGCCGAACTAGCAAATTCATAAGACAGATAGGCATTTACATGGCAATTACTTTTGTATGGTGTTAAATAAAAAAGTAAATCAAAGCAAGTTTTGGCAGAAAAATGTAAACATTCTAATTTACTAACAATGCTCATTAATTTTTTATAATCAAATGTTTAGTGTATAGCAAGCCGTGCAGTAAAAAAGTAATAAACTTTCGGGTTTACACTAAGCTAAAATTTTGTATTTTATTTTTAACTTATTCAATTTTCCAATAGTTTTTCATTAATTTTATTGTCCAGTCAGGTTGTTTGATTTCTCCTTTGGGTAAATATTCTTTAAAAACCGGCTTAATATCAAGAATTGGAGTTCCATCTATTGCGTCAAGATTTGAAACAATCAGTTTTCGTCCTTCCTTTTTTATTAAATTAACGATAGTTAGCCCTATGTGATTGGGGCGGTCTTTTTTCCTTTGTGCAAAAATTCCAACTTTGGGAAAATTTGGATTTTCTCTTGGGTGTTCACTTCCGGTAATTGTTTTATTGGATTTATCAAGAAAATATATAATCTCCAGATGCGAAAAAGTTTCAATACCATCCAGACATTCTATCGGTAAATTATCAGTTAGTTTGATTTCAGAGATAATTTCACTCCAATTGTTATCTGATTTTTCTTTTTGGTTGTTTTTTACAAAAGCAATTGGTTTTAGTATTATTTCTCTATTCATTTTTTTCCTTCAATTAGCTGCAATGTTTAGTCTATGAGCATTAGTGAAACAAAAAGCTATAAACTTTAAAGCTCACGTTGTTAGTTATTGTTCTTAAGCTTATGTTATATATAGTTTTGTTATTTAGTATTATCATTCAATAACATTTATTCTCTTTATGCTGTTAATATTTATATTATCAAAATCAAGTGTCAGAGGGTATTTAGGATAATTGTCTTGAATGCTATTAAATGCCTAAACTTCTCTTTTTATCATTGATTTTTTCTAGCAAAAAAATCCTTATTGCTGGAAAATACAAATTTTATTATTTTTCGTCAATAAGAAGACTCTGATTTTTCTTCTATTGTATTGTTTGCTTTTGATTAGGCATAAAATTAGGCTGTCTAAAAACATATAGTCTTTTTACAAATATACTAAAACTTGAATTTATATAAGATTATCTAAACAACTTTAATTTTGGAAAAAATATTTGGTTCTTGTTAGGTGTCTTAGTTAGGAAGTTAGGGAGAATTAAAAAGCCCGATTCTTGAAAAATCGGGCTTTTTTTGAAGCATATATTAAAGCTAAAACTGAATTTTTGCTCCTCTCTTTTTGGCATATTCCAATACAAAAGCACTCGCAACAAAAATAGAAGAGTAAGTACCAATGATAATACCGAAGAAGAGTGTGAATGCAAAACCTCTTAAAACTTCACCCCCAAAGAATAATAATACGGCAACAACTATTAATGTTGTTAAACTTGTAATTACAGTTCTTCGCAGGGTTTTGTTAATAGCTTTATTCATAACAGTTTCAATCTTAGCGGTTTTATGAATTTTTATATCCTCTCTAATTCTATCAAAAACAACAACAGTATCGTTAATAGAATAACCGACTAAGGTTAGGAAAGCTGCAACAACACTTATGGAAATTTCAAGATTTAGAGATGGTATAATTCCGTATAGCAATGAGAAAACTCCAAGAGTAATTAAAACATCATGGAAGAGAGCAGCAACCGCACCAAGAGCAAACCCAAATTTAAATCTGAATCCGAGATAAACTAAAATTACTATTAAAGCTAAGATTACAGCTATGACCGCATCTGTTTTTAATTCGTCTCCAATTTTAGGTCCTACTTTTTCTTCTTTTAATACTTGAAAAGGATTATCCGAATGCTTTGCGGTTAAGTTTTCCTTTATCCAATCGGCAATAGTTAAATTAATATGTATTTTTCTATTATCCGGTTCCACCGATGATTCAGTAACTTGGAAGCCGTCTGCAAACAGTTTTCTCGAAAGTATTTTGGTTACTTCAGGTGTCGGGAACTCTAAGGTTACCGCATTATAACTTGAATCTATAATTGTGGCTTTTGTACCTGGTGAATGTTTTTCAATCAGTCTATCTATAGTTGCGAGAACTTTAGGAATAACAGCAGTTGGTATTTCTTGAAGTTCGGTTCTTATTAACACTCCGGAGGCATCGCCAAAAGTTTTAACTTCAACATTCCCAATTCCGATATCACTTAAATTATCTCTTATTTCAGTAATATTAATTGGTTGTTCAAATTCAACGGCAATTTCGGAACCGCCTTTAAAATCGATGCCGAGTTCCAATCCTCTGAATAACAAACTTATTAAACTTATTACAAGAAGTGTTGTTGAAATAACATAAGCAACTTTTCTTTTTCCGAGGAAATCGAAATTTAATTGATCAAAAATTCTACTTCTGTTACCAATATCAAATTTTAATCCTTTTGCAATTGTAAATTCAAAAAGTATTTTGGTAATTACCAATGCACTAAATAAACTCGCAAGAATACCTATCATTAATGTTAATGCAAAACCTTGTATTGGTCCGCTGCCAAATTGATATAAAATTACTGCGGTAAAGAAACTTGTTATATTTGAATCGAAGATAGCTGAATATGAATTAGCAAAACCACCATCAACTGCGGCTTTTACTGTTTTACCGGTGGAAAGCTCTTCTCGGATTCTTTCAAAGATAAGTACGTTAGCATCTACCGCCATACCAATTGTTAAGATGATACCTGCAATACCTGGCAACGTAAGAGTTGCGTTGAAAGCTGCCAAAATTCCCATGATAAATAACATGGTAAAGAGTAATGCCAAATCTGCAAAAGAACCTGCTAATTTGTAGTATATCAGCATAAAAATTGCTACTAAAATAAAACCGATAATGGTTGAATTAAATCCTTGATTGATTGAATCTTGACCAAGAGACGGACCAACGGTTCTTTCTTCTATAATATCAACCGGAGCTGGAAGTGCACCGGCTTTTAGTACAATTTCTATAAGTTTAGCTTCTTCAAGATCAGCCATACCAGTTATTTGAGAATTTCCTGAAGGAATCTTCCCGATTATATTTGGTGCAGTATAAACATAACCGTCAAGAACAATTGCACATCTTTTATCGATATTGCTACCGGTAATTCTTGCCCATTCGAGTGAACCTTCGGCATCCATCTGCATATTTACAACGGGTGCTGTTGTTTGCGGACTAATATTTGCTTGAGCATCTTTAATTACTCCGCCGGTAAGTTCGGGAACTTTATTAACGAGATATAATCTGTAATAATTAACTCCGTCTTGAACAATATCCGGTTTAGCCGAGAATAGAAATTCAACATTATTTGGGATAACTTTTTCAATTTCCGGTCTTTTTAGATAATTCATTAAAAGTTCTTTATCATTTTCTTTTACTACGGCATCGGCACTATTTTGAGAAATTAGTCTTGCAATAGCAAAGAAAGGATGTTCTTTTGCTAATTCTTCTTCGTTTTTATCTTGGTTTAATAATGAATCGGTAACAGATGTTTCTGTTGTATCCTTATTTGTTCCTGCAAGAATTTCATCTATTTTATTCATTATCGGATAAGTTATTTCAGGGTCTTTTACAAGTTTGAATTCTAACATTGCTCGACCTTGAATTAAATTTTTAGCTTCTTCTTTTTTAGCAATACCCGGTAATTCAACTACAATTCTTCTTGCACCTTGTTTTTGGATTGAAGGTTCCGAAACACCATATTGATCAATACGGTTTCTTATAATTTCTATCGCTCTTGTTACCGCATCAGATTCTTGTTCTTTTAATTCATCAATAATTTCAGAATCTTCTTGTCTAATTGAACCAAAATATCTGCTTAATCTAATATTGTTTTCTTCAAGTTTAGAAGTCAATATAGATACCACATCTTCATCACTGGTTTTAGCAATTTTAATTGTTTCATTTAATAAATCATTAAATTGCTTATCAGGGTCTTTGGCAAGTCTTTCAAGAAGTTTTGCTGTATTTACTTCCATAACAAGATACATACCGCCTTGTAAATCAAGACCAAGTTTAACTCTTTTTTCCCTTGCTTTTTTATAATCAGGATTAGAAAATCTAATACTATCTTCCTTAAAGGTTAGGAGCGATTCAAGTTTTTCATCAGAAATATTCGGAGCGACTGTTAAAATACTGTCTTTTATATTTTCAACTTTTTCCGCTATATTTTGATTATTTCTGTAATCTTGATAAGTAGGATATAATAAGTACACACTTAATGCTACTGCAAGAACAATCATTATTGCTCTAAATCTTAACTCTTTCATACATTTTACTAATTTTTAATTTATAAACTTTATTTTAATTTCTGTAATATTAAAAAAAGCCTTCTTAATAATTTAGAAGGCTTTTGAATATCAAGCTATTCTCTAACCACCCATGTTTTTATGGTAGCATTAACTTCGTTGTGGAGTTTAATACTTACATCATAGATGCCCAATGCCTTAATGGGTTCTTCGAGCTCAATTTTTCTTCTATCTATGTCGTATTGTTTTTCTTTTAAGGCATCAGCTATCATTTGGCTTGTAACTGAACCAAATATTTTATCTTCTTCGCCAACTTTAACAGGGATTGTGATTGATACATTTTCAAGTTCAGAGGCTAAGACTTTAGCATCTTCAAGTTCTTTAACTTCCTTTTTAGCGAGTTGTTGCTTCTCTTCTTCTAATGCTCTTATGTTTCCTTTTGTTGCTATATAAGCAATTTGTCTGGGAAGAAGAAAGTTTCTTGCATAACCGTCTTTAACTTCAACAAGATCACCTATTTTACCGAGTTGATCGAAGTTTTTTCTTAGAATTACTTTCATTTAATATTTCCTCCTATTACTTAACTGCTTCTGAAACAAATGGTAAAATGGCAACTTGCCGTGCTCTTTTAATTGCTCTTACAAGTTCGCGATGTTGTTTTGCACTTAAACCTGTAATTCTTCTGGGAATAATTTTTCCCTGGTCAGATATAAATTTTTGAAGTTTTTTACCGTCTTTATAATCGATATATTCTTCTATTACTCTTCTAGCTTTTTTATTTTTCATTTATTACCTCAATTTTTTTAATCTTTAATAAGATCAGATTCTTCGTCATTTAAAAATTTATCGAATGAATTATCTTCAATATCAGCATCATTTGAATCATAATTTACACTATATTCATCATCATCATTATTTTTGTATTTATTTAGAAATTGAATTCTTTTAGCCTTAATTTCAACAATGGTTCTATTTTTGCCGTCTTCCATTTTAAAGGTTCTGCTTTGCAGTTCACCATCAACAAGTATTGCACTACCTTTTTTTAATCTATCTTTACAGCTATCGGCTAATTTGTTCCAGGCTACAACTCCAACATAACAGACATCTTCTTGCCATTGATTATTGCTGTCTTTATATCTTCTGTTAGCTGCAATATGAAAATTTGCAACAGGTGTATTATTAGAAGTTTCTCTAAAAACAGGATCTTTTGTTAAATTTCCGGCTATCATAATATTATTTAATTCAGGCATTTTCAATTCAGCCATATTTTTCCTCCGTTCCTAAGAGTTTAGTTTTCGTTACTTTCTTTTTGATTTGATTCTTTTGGTTCAACTTTTTCTTCCGGTTTTGAAGCAGGTTGTTCCTTGGGTTTATTTTTCAGATATTCAAGAGCTTTTTTATCTAAAGCTATTGTCATATACCTGATAATATTTTCGTCCAATTTAAGATTTCTTTCAAAATCTACAATTGCTTTTGCCGGAGCAGTAAATCTTGTTATAAGATAATAACCTGTTTTAGAATTGTGAATTGAGTAAGCTAAACGTTTTCTGCCCCAATCTTCAACATCGGTTATTTCACCGCCGTTAGTTTTAATTAATTGATGAACATCTGCAATAGCTTGTTCAATTTGTGGGTCGTCAAGTGCAGCATTAATTATTGCAACACTTTCATAATGGTTTATTGCCATGTATTTCCTCCCTATGGCCATTTAGGCTTTTAACAATTTTTGTTAAAAGCAGGGTTATAAAAAATATTATCCGTAAATTTACTTAATTAATGGAGCAATTACCAATGAAACTACAGATACTAATTTAATTAAAATATTTAGTGCCGGACCGGATGTATCTTTAAAAGGATCACCCACAGTATCGCCAACAACTGAGGCTTTGTGGGGGGCTGAACCTTTTCCGTAAATTTGTCCGTTTATATTTAAGTTTCCTTCAATAAGTTTTTTTGCATTATCCCAAGCTCCTCCGGCATTAGACTGAAAAATAGCCATAAGAACTCCACTTGCAGTTACGCCAGCAAGTAAGCCTGCTAACATTTCTTTTGAAGAAAAACCTACAATAACCGGAATTATTATTGCTAATAAACCCGGTAATACCATTTCTTTTATTGCAGCTTTAGTTGAAATTTCTACACATCTGGAGTATTCAGCTTCTGCTTTACCTTCTCGCAATCCTTTAATTTCTCTAAATTGTCTTCCAACTTCAATAATCATTTCTTGGGCTGCTCTACCAACTGCTGCCATTGCAAGAGCTGAGAATAAAAAGGGAAGCATTGCCCCAACAAATAAACCGCCCATTATTATCGGTTTTGAAATATCTATAACGGAAATATCCGCTTGAAGCATAAATGCCGAAAATAAAGCGAGAGCTGTTAAAGCTGCAGAACCAATTGCAAAACCTTTACCGATTGCAGCCGTTGTATTTCCTACAGCATCTAATTTATCGGTTCTTTCTCTTACTTCTTTAGGTAATTCAGACATTTCAGCAATACCACCTGCATTATCGGAAATCGGTCCGTAAGCATCAACTGCCAATTGAATACCTGTTGTTGAAAGCATTCCTAAAGCAGCAATTGCAATTCCGTATAGATTTGCAAATTCGTAAGCCCCGATAATGCTTGCTGCAATAATTATAACAGGAAGAGCGGTAGAACTCATTCCCACGCTTAATCCTGATATTATTGTTGTAGCCGAACCTGTTAGTGATTGTTTTGCTATGCTGTGAACAGGTTTATATTCAGTGCCGGTAAAATATTCAGTAATCAAGCCTATCAAAGTTCCAGACGCAACTCCGATTAATGTTGAAATAAAAATACCAAAACTTGTATATGCAAAGTTATTATATTCCCATGATTCGGGCAGTACGGCATTTATGATAAAATAAGATACTACTACCATTAAACCTGCAGCACCAAATTCTCCCGTATTCAATGCTTTTTGCGGATTACCGCCTTCTTTAACTTTTACAAACATTGTTCCGATTATTGAAAGTAAAATTCCTGCACCTGCAAGAATTAAAGGAAGAATTACTCCTGCTAGTTTAAATTCAAAGACTTCTGTAAATGCTGCGCCAAGAACCATTGTTCCTATGATGGCTCCTACATAAGATTCAAATAAATCCGCACCCATACCGGCAACATCACCTACGTTATCACCAACATTATCAGCAATTGTTGCAGGATTTCTGGGATCATCTTCAGGAATTCCTTCGTAAACTTTTCCGGCTAAGTCGGCTCCTACATCAGCAGCTTTTGTATAAATACCGCCACCGACTCTTGCAAATAGTGCAATTGAAGATGCACCGAGTGAAAAACCGGAAAGAACATTAATAACTTTTATAACATTCCAATCAAGATTCGAGTAAATTATAAACAGCAAACTTAAACCTAAAACTCCTAACCCGACGACGTTCATTCCCATAATGGAACCACCTGAGAATGCTATTTCCAAAGCGGGACCTAAACCTTTGCGAGCTGCTTCTGTAGTTCTTACATTAGATTTTGTAGCGGCAACCATTCCAAGATAGCCTGCTAATCCCGAACAAAGTGCCCCAACAATAAATGAAATCGATATAAGCCAAGATGAGTCTGAAATATTATTATTAGCAATGCCCAGCAAAATAGAAACAATAATTATAAACCAGAATAGGACTTTATATTCGGTTTTTAAAAATGCAATTGCTCCATCTTTAATATGTTCGGAAATTTTGTGCATCTTTTCAGAACCCGTACTTTGCTTATTTATCCAGCTTTGTTTTATATACGAGTATAAGAGAGCGATTAAACCTAATATTGGTATAAGATAAATTACTGATTCCATAATTCTAATCCCTATTTGTTTTTTGAGTTATTTTCTAAATTATTATTTGAAAAATTACTGTAAAAATTGAGCATTTTATCAGTTCCTCCCAAAATAAATTCTTCTAACAAATCTATTATTAAATTAGTATTGCTATTTATTAGTTTTGCTTCTTCTTCTGTTGGTTCTGATAGAACAAAATCTGCTAAATCAATATTTTTCGGATTACCGATACCTATTCTTAAACGAGCAAAATTATTATGATTCAAATGATATATAATTGATTTTAAGCCGTTGTGTCCTCCGTCACCTCCGGATTTTCTTATACGAATTTTACCTGCTTCCAGATTTATATCATCATAGATTATCAGGTAATTACTAATTTCAGGTTCAATATTCTCTAAAATTTCTTTAATTGCAATACCGCTGTTATTTACATAAGTAGCGGGCTTCACTAAAAAAAAGTGGAAAGTATTAAAATTACTTTCCACAGACCAAAAATTACTTTTTGTCGGGCGAAATTTCAAGCTATGTTTTTCGCAAAATGAATCTAAAATTTGGAAACCGACATTATGACGGGTATTTATATATTTACTTCCCGGGTTCCCAATTCCGATAATTACTTTCAAGAAGTATTACCTTATTTTTAGTTGTTTTCTTCTTCTTCCGCTTTACCTTTACTAATTACTTCCGGTTCGGCTGTTTCACCATCATCCATTAATTCGTCTTCAGTTTGTTCAGTTGCTTCTTCTCTTGGTGCAATAATACCTAGAACATTTGTTTCTTCGGAATTTAGGATTTTGATATTTTCAAAAGAAAGATCTTTAACTAAAATTGAATCCCCAATATTTAGCTCCGAGATGTCAACTTCTAAATATTCGGGTATATCCCTAGGTAAACATTCAATATCGAATTTATGAAGACTTTGATTTAAAACTCCGCCCTCTTTAATTCCCGGAGCTTGTCCGAGAACATTGATTGGTACTTGTACTTCAATTACTTCACCAACCTTTATTGCTTGAAAATCAACATGAATAATTTTATCTGTTAAAGGATCGAATTGAACATCTTTTAATATAGATTTAATTTCCTTATTATCATCAATTTTAAGATTAACAAGGTGCATTTCCGTTGTATAAATAACAGGATTTAAATCCTTGATGTTTACACTAAATTTTATAGGTTCCATTTCTTTTGAATAAAGAACCCCGGGCACTCTGCCTTCTCTTCGCATTTTATTAACTGTTCCTTTTGTTGCAAGCTCTCTTGCTTCTGCTGAAATATTAATATCTGCCATATTTTAACTTACTCCAATTATTACTCTTTAAACTTAACTTTCTAACTTTTATCTACATCAAAAAGTGAACTTATTGACTCGTGATTATGAGTTCTTCTTATTGCTTCAGCTAAAAGCCCTGAAGCTGTTCTTACTTCTATTTTAGTAGTTTTTATATTTTCCGGTAGTGGAATACTATCTGTCACATAAATTTTGGAAATTTCCGATTTTTCAATTTTTTCTATAGCCTGTCCGGATAACACGGGGTGTGTTATTGCTCCGAATATATTTTTTGCTCCTTGTTTTTTCAGAGCTTTAACAACTGATAAAAAAGTTCCGCCCGTATCAATTAAATCATCAACAAGTAGAACATCTTTTCCTTCCACATCTCCAATTATATTCATTACCTCAGCCTGATTTTGTTTTGGTCTTCTTTTATCAATTACCGTTAGTTGGGCATTTAACCTTTGAGCGTAAGATCTGGCTAATTTAATTCCGCCGAGATCAGGTGAAACTACAATAAACGGCTCAGTTTTATTTTTCCAAATGTCCATAAAAACAGAAGACGCATACAAGTGATCCGAAGGAATATCAAAAAAACCTTGAAGTTGAGCTGCGTGCAAATCCATTGCTATAACTCTATCGGCTCCGGCTACAGATATTAGGTTTGCCACTAATTTTGCCGTAATCGAAACTCTGGGCTGATCTTTTCTATCTTGCCTTGCATAACCGAAATAAGGAATTACTACTGTAACTCTTTCTACAGAGGCTCTTTTTGCAGCATCAATCATAATAAGTAATTCCATCAAATTTTCAGCCGGATTGTGGGTAGATTGAATTAAATACACATCTCTGCCACGTATATTTTCTTTATACTTTACCCAAATTTCTCCATCACTAAATTTTTTGGATTCCATGGCTCCTAAAGGGATACCAAGGTTCTTAGATATTTTCTTAGCAAGTTCAGGATTAGATGAACCAGAAAAAATTTTCAGACTTGTTGACATTACTTTATAAACCGGTTTTTAAAATTTATGTAAGTATAAATATAAATAAATCCTGAAGTTAAGTCAATATAACTGTGAGTTCAAAAACTTGCGCAGAGAGTAATACAATTTGGCATAATATTTTAAAATTAACTTATTTCCCAAGCTAATGTTGAGTATAAAATTCCAAAATTTTTTACTAAAACAATATTAATAACTATTATTTCGTTAAATTTTATATGTAATTTTTACAGAACTTTCTATAATCTTTTTTGTAAAAGGTTATACTTTAACAATAATATATAGATATGAAATCTACTTTAATAATTCTAATAACTTTTTTTTATTCAATTGCTTTTTCGCAGACAAATCCTTACTTACAAATTGCAAGAATAAAATATAACGGAGGCGGTGATTGGTATAACGATCCTTCGGCAGAAGTTAATTTGTTAAAGTTCATTTCCAAGAATACAAACATAAAAACTAATCCGGTTTATACTGCAGTTGATTTGGAAACAAATGAAATTTTTAATTATCCCATTAGCTTTATTACTGGACATGGTAATATTTTGTTTACAAATAAAAATATTTCAATACTTAAAAAATATCTCGAAAATGGGGGATTCTTATATGTTGATGATGACTACGGATTGGATAAGAGTTTTCGTAGAGAAATTAAAAAAGTTTTCCCCAATAAAAATTTGATCGAGCTTCCCTTTAATCATGATATTTACAACATTGTTTATAAGTTTGAAAATGGACCACCAAAAATTCATGAACATGATAATAAACCACCGAGAGGTTACGGTTTATTTCTTAATGAAAGAATGGTAATTTTTTATACTGTAGAAAGTAATCCGAGTGATGGCTGGGCTAATCAAGATGTGCATAATGACCTTGAAGAAAAAAGATTGGAAGCATTAAAATTCGGGACAAATATTATTTCTTACATTCTTTCAAATTAAGATGATATGGAAAATATTGCAGAACATAAAGATAAACTGATTAAAAAGATAACTTCATTTTCCCGAAAGAAGTTATTACTTCAAATTGGTACGGGATTTATAAAATCTCTTATTCTTTTTATCATTTCTTTTCATCTTTTTTCCTTAGTTGAGACTTTTGGTTATTTAACGCCAATAACCAAGTTTGCGATTTGGGTGATTTTAATTTTAGTTTTTATTGTTTCTTTTTTAATTTTTTCCGGCAGTAAGCTAAAAAAAATATTTATTATAAATTCTGAAGAGGAAATAGAGAAAAGTGCTTTAGAAATAGGCAGCTATTATAAAGAAATAAAAGATAATTTAATTAATATTCTGCAAATAAATAAAACTAAAAATTCCAACTCCGATCTTTTATCGGTCGCTGCTTTCAAATTAGTTTACGATAAAATTAAAAATTATAATTTTTTAAGTTTAATCAATAAAATTACTTTTTATAAGAACTCTAAGATTCTTGCAGTAATTTTAATTTTTTCTTTTCTATTGTTTTTTACTTTCAATTCCTATAATAAAGGAGCTGTAAGATTATTAAAGTTTAATACTGAGTTTATTAGACCAGATAGCTTTAAAATAATTTCTTTAACAGGAAATAAAAAAATTGAAAAGGGAGGCGATATTGAAATTAAGTTTAAAATAGAAGGTGCTTTACCTGAAAGTGTTCAATTATTTGTTAAATCCGTAACAGATGCCGAAGTTAAACAAAAGGAAATTATACCTGATTCTTCCGGAATAATTAAATATTATTTATCTAATATTTCTGCTTCATTTGATTATTTTGCAAAAGAAAAAAAGATTAAGTCTAAATTACATAAAATTGAAGTTTTAGATTTTCCTGTAATCAATTCTATGAGTTTTAAAATTATTCCGCCAAAATATTCGAGGATTCCAATTTTTACTCAAAATAATGATGGTAATATTACATCACTTAAAGGAAGTAAGGTTAAATTTAATTTAACTTCTACAAAGGAGTTATTAGAAGCTTACATAATTTTCGGAGAAAGTTCAGAGAGTTTAAAAGTATTAAACCAAAAAATTGAAGGTAGTTTTACTTTGTCTAAAAATCAGTCTTATCATTTTCAAGTTTTAGATATTGATTCGTTAAGCAATAAAAATCCGATTGAATATTCGATAAATATAACGGAAGACTTATATCCTGAAATATCTATAGAGAAGCCCGAACAAATTTCATTAGTACCTGTAAACGATTTAATAAGCATTCACTATAATATTCAAGATGATTTTGGTTTTACCAAAGCTGAGTTAAAATATTCCTTAAATGAAAGTTTTGAAAGTATAAATTTAATTAGTTTAAATGTAAATAAAGTTAATATTAAGCAAAATCTTTTTTATAATTGGGATTTAACTCAATTAGGCTTAAAAGAAAATCAAACTCTTAATTTTTATATTGAAGTTTTTGATAATGATTTTGTGAGCGGACCAAAATCAACTAAAACAAATATCTACAAACTTCGTGTTCCTTCGCTTGAAGAACTTTTTGCAGAAACTAATAAACTGCAAGAAAATGCAATTGAAGAAATGACAGAAACTCTAAAGGAAGCTGAAAATTTAGAGCGGGAAATTCAAAATATAACTGATGAACTAAAAAAAAATAAAGAAAAAATTGATTGGAACGAAAAAGAAAGAATCAAAGAATCCATAGAAAAATTTCAATCTTTAACTGACAAAGTTGAAGAAGTGAAAAAAAAGTTGAATAAGATGCAGAGAGAAATGGCTGAAAACAATCTTCTTTCCGAAGAAACCATGAAGAAATATAATGAACTTCAGGATTTGATGAACAGTTTTGATAATGAAGAACTTAAAAAAGCATTACAGAAAATGCAGAACACTTTGGAAAAATTAAACAGAAATGATGTTCAAAAATCACTTGAAAATTTTTCTATGAACGAAGAGATTTTTAAGAAAAGTATTGAACGAACTTTAAATCTTTTGAAAAAAATTCAAATTGAACAAAAAGTTGATGAGGTAATAAAAAAGACAAAAGAGTTAAACGAAAAATTAAATGATTTAATTTCTGAGACTAAAAATAAAATGTCGAGCAAAAATTCTAAAGAGACTGATGAACTGAAGAATGAACAAAATAAAGTAAGCAAAAAATTAAATGATTTACAAAAAAAGATGAATGATTTGCAAAAGAAAATGTCCGAGTTTAATGAAATGCCGTCTGATGAAATGAAGGAAATTAATAAAAGATTTGATGAACAGAATAATCAAAAATTATCTGAGCAGGCAATGCAAAATATTGAACAAGAAAATAAAGATCAAGTCTTGCAGAATCAAAAACAACTTTCTAAAAATATGAATTCCCTTTCCGAGCAATTACAAAATATGCAAAAGCAGATGCAGCAAAATAATCAGAGAATGGTAATGCAGAATATGATAAAATCAATTCAGAATGTTATTCAACTTTCTAAAGAGCAGGAAAAATTAAATAATGAAACAAAGAATAGTTCTAATTTAACTTCATCTGAAAATCTAAATAAACAATTAGAACTTAAAGATAATCTTAACAGTATCTTAAAACAGATGAGCGACCTTTCGCAGAAGACTTTTGCCATAACTCCCGAAATGGGGAAAGCTCTTGGCGATGCGAGAATGAATATGAATTACTCAATTACAGGAATGCAGAATAACAACGGAATGCTTACTTCGGCAAACCAAGGTGAAGCAATGAGCAATTTAAACAAGGCTGCAAAAATGTTACAAAATTCTCTGCAAAGCATGATGCAAGGTCAAGGGGCAGGAGCTGGAATGATGTCTTTAATGCAGCAACTTAAAAAAATGGGTCGGCAACAAATGGGAATTAATAAAATGACTCAAATGCTAAAGTCTGGTCAATTAACAATGCAGCAACAGGCACAAATACAAAGATTAGCACAAGAGCAGGCAGCTATCGGTAAATCTCTGCAGGAACTAAACAAGGAAGCAAAAGAAGCTGGCAAATCAAAAAAGTTGGTTTCCAACCTTGATAAAATTCTTGATGAAATGAAAGAAGTGATTTCGGGTATGAATACTAAAAAAATTGATGATAATTTAATAAGAAAACAAGAAAGAATTTTATCCCGATTGTTGGATGCTCAAACTTCAATTAATGAAAGAGACTTTGAAAAAAACAGAGAATCATTAAGTGGTAAAAACTTTAATCTTAAATCACCGGAAGAACTTAATTTATATGATGAAAAAACAAAAGATATTTTACGGGAAGAATTACTTAGAGCTGTAAAAGAAGGATATTCTAAGGATTATCAAGAACTGATAAAAAGATATTTTGAAAGTTTGGAAGAAAAGAAGAATTAGCTGATTGACAATATATTTTTTTCAAGTAATATGGGAAAGAAATAAACCTTTCCCATAATTTTTATTATTTGTAGTAGTTTAATTCATATTATTTTTTCTCTAAAATAATTTTAAATAAACTCCGTCTGCCTTCATAATCGGGTGTTTCTAATTTAGAATCTTTAGTTAGAAAATATACATTATTATCCAAAACATCTACTGTGTTACTAAATCTAAGTGTATCGTTAGTAACTTTATAATTTCCGTTAAAATCAGTATCTATGGGAGCAAAGTTTGAACCTATATCTGCTGGAATAAGTAGATGTCCTTCCACTTTTTGTTCTTTATTGAATTGGAGAGTTAACGAACCATTATTTGCAAGGATATCAACTCCTCCATCTGTAGAACCCGGCTCGGTGAACTTTGTAGCTTTATAAGTGCCGCTAAGTTCATCTTTGTTGTTGGTTATTTTATCATCATCACAAGAAACTAAGAAAAAGAGTAATAAAATAAAGTAAATTATTTTAGTTAAATATTTCATTTGTGTTTCCTCACGAAATTAGTGAATGAATGTAAAAGTTTTTAACTATTTTCTTAGTCACAAACTTTCTTTTTGTAAAAATTACTAATTTTTTTCTAGTTTCGCAATTCTATTCCATGAGCGTGAAAAGCATCTTTGCCCGATAAATGTCCTGTAATTACTATAGTTTTTGCACCATTCATTCCGGGCGGTAAATCTTTAATTCCTGTTATCAACATTTCTTTATTCTCTTTATCAACTGCATAGAAATGATAGTTTCCGCCACTAATTCTTTTTACACCTTTTTCTTTCACAAGCTTAACAATAATCGGCATTGAAGCATTACTGTTTGTATCGAACTTTGAAAAGCTGCCGAGTTCATTACTTGGAGCAAAGTATTGAAAATAAAGCATTACCACAATTATTGTAACAAGCAGTGGTAAAATTAATTTTTGCATAGATAAACTTTCTTTAATTTTTTGCAGCACTGACTTTTGAGTTAGTGCTGCGTATTTTTAATTATATTCATACAGACGAGAAAGTCGAAACTGCATTTGAAACTATTCGCCTTTAAGCTCTTTTACAATTCTTTCGGCTTTATAAACTTTTTCCAATGCTTCAATAATTGCTTGCGAGGCAACCGATACCATTCTGTTATCTTCGGATAAGTAAATAAAGTTCCCAATAATACTGTTTATGTTTCCATCAAAAGCTAGACCTACAACTTCCGCATCTTTATTAATTACAGCACTACCGGAATTTCCACCTACGATATCATTTGTAGATATAAAGTTGTAAGGTGTTGATAAATCAAAACCTACAGGTGGTGTAGCCCATCTTGTTGGCAAGTTCCATGGATAAGTTTTATCACTTCCGTAATATCTGTTATACATTCCGTAGAAAGTTGTTTTTTCAATTGCTGCAGTTCCATTGTAATTAAACTTCTTTAATATTCCATCACTTAATCTTAAAGTAAAATTAGCATCCGGTGGAATTTCCGTTCCATAAATTTCATAAAGAACTTTACCGAGCTCACTATTCAACACACTTTCAGTCCCTTTAATTTCTTTAGCTTTTTCAGTTAGGCTATCAATTTTATTTTGTGTAGTAAGAATATATTTAATGAACGGATCCTCTGAAGTTAAAATATCTTCAGGTGATTCATTTAATAATTCCATCGTTTTTTCTCTGCTGCTTAAAATTGAATTAGTTAAAATGTAATTAACAGCTTCTGCTCCGTTAAAATCTTTTGCCAATAATTTTACTAAAGTATTTTCATCACCAAGATTCATTCTAATAAAATCCAACTCAACCTGTAGTTTTGTGTTTTCAATTAATGCGTCCATTGAATCAGGATAAATTAATTCTTTTAATGAATCTATATTTGCATTTTGATAATTTGCACTTCTTTCGGTTGCAGGAAGTTTCATTTCGTTAGCGTACTCTACAATATCTTTTGCAATATTAAAATAAATTGATCCGAAAAATCTTGAAAATCTGTAAGCGGAAAGTTTGCTTTCAATCGGATAAAGTTCTTTCCTTAATTTTGAAATTGCGTCCCAAATGTGAGCATATTTTTCTTTTAGCTGAGGATTCGAATTAACTTCATCTTTTATTTTATTTTCAAAATCCTTTTTTCTTGCTATTAGATAAGGTTTTCTTAATCCATCTAAAATATAATGATAAACTTTTTGTCCATTACCGATTTTGGTTCTCATGGCTTCAAATTCATCGGCTCTTTCGGGAGCAACGGATTTTAATTCTTCCAATAATGAATAAATTTCATCTAATTGAAATGCTCTGTTTCTGTAAGTTAAGTCTCTGTTATATTCAAGTTGCGAAACAGTATAAAGTCTATTCGTTGTACCCGGATTACCTACAGAAAAAATTACTTCATCTTTTTGAACTCCATTTTTGCTGAATTGGAAAAAGTTTTTTGACTTAACGGGTTCGCCGTTGTCATCATAAACTCTAAAAAAGGCACAATCTAAATCATATCTTGGATAGGTAAAGTTATCGAGATCACCGCCAAAAGCAGCTATTGCTTGTTCGGGCACAAAAACCAATCTTACGTCATTAAATCTTTTGTAACCGTAAATCGAGTATCTTCCGCCATTGAATAAAGAAACAAACTGACATTTTAGATTGGTTTCTTTATTGTATTTTTCTATTAAGTTTTTTTTGATGTTTGCAAATGCTGTAACTTTTGCGGTATCGCTATCAACTTTACTTACTGCAGCTTGAACATCTTTAGTCACATCTTTTAAGAAGACTAATTGTTCTGCATACATGCCGGGAACATTTCTCTCATCTTCTAAAGTTTCTGCATAGAAACCGGTTTCGGCTAAATTTTCTTCCTCTTTTTGAACGTTATCTCTGTGCCAAGTTGAGCAATGATTATTAGTCATTATCAAACCGTTATCGGAAACAAAAGATGCAGTACAACCGGGAATTCTTAAAGCAGAAAGTCTTACATCTTCGAACCATTCGTCATCAGGTGCAAAACTGTAAGTTTCATTTAGATATTCTGTCGGGGGATAATCGAATGTCCACATTTTACCTGTATCAAAAATATCGGATTCGGCAGTTATTTCATCATTTTCTTGAGCATAAATATTTGCAGTTAAAAAAGTTAAAAATAAAAATGCTGTAAAAAATTTATTCAAATAAAAGTTCTTCATAACACTCCCTGGAAATAATATAAAAAATAGAACTCAAAATTACTTAAAGTATTATTTAAAATGAATTTAATTTTGAAATTTATTCTTAATTGATTAGAGAAAAACTTTGAAAAATTAGTTCGTGTGTCTTTTTCTAAAATAAACTTGAAAAGTTAAATTTAGCTCCAAATCCAATTCTATCGGAGCAATATTTATATGCAGCCATGAAGTAAGTAATATTTTTAGTATGATAAGTAACTTCATGTATTAAAATTGATATGAACTACAAAAAGAATTCCAATTGCTAAAAAGGGGTTGCATTTTGAAGGTTTCGAAATCTTAAACCCCCGACTTCTCGGAAGAAATCGGGAGTTTTAAATTAAATTTATTTAGTAAGTATCATCTTTTTAGAAGCGGTATAATCATTTACACGAATTGTATAGAAGTAAATTCCGCTTGTTAATTTACCTGCATCAAACTTGGCTTCGTAAAAACCAATTTCTTTTTGCTCGTTTACTAAAGTTGCTACTTCTTGTCCTAACATATCATAAACTTTTAGTGTAACAAAACCCGGTTCACTCAATTGGTATTTTATTGTTGTGCTTGGGTTAAATGGATTTGGATAATTATTTTCTAACTTTGTCTTAGTCGGTAATATGGTTTCATTATTTGCTATGCTGTCCTTAAATAATCTTCCCATATTTTCACCATGAGTTGTAAAAGCGAATTGAACTTGTGACGGTGGACATGGATACCAGCCAAGTTCATGCCATGTTGAACCAGTAACAGAGCCATCACCACTAATTAGAGTATATACTTTGTAGCAATAAGTTTCCAGAGTTGCAGTATTTCCTTGAATAGTTCCCGGAACTAAATCGCACCAAGGCATTGCAAATTTTGGGTCGTAAGCCCAACCGGTAGTTTGTGCACCTCTGCCCCAAACATAAGGTGTACGGAAATGAGGGAAAAATTGTACAGTTTTTCTTACATTATGGCGTTCAAACCAATAGTATCCGTCAGCAAGACCCGGAGCTCCCATAATTTGAGACAAAAACTTATCTGATGGGGAACCGTAAACCGTA
>PDPT01000040.1 GCA_002746605.1 Ignavibacteriota bacterium | reverse complement strand
CAATAATGGTAAAAACACACTTAAATAAAAAAATATTAACCAACCATATTTTTTTTCTCTGTGCAAAACAAGTATAATATAAGGAGTCAATATAATAGCTACAGTCGTCAGTAAAATAATCATTACTTTTAAAAATATTGATGAACGTAAAGATATGAGAAATAACAATATTATAGCGTAAAATATAATGGATGAAAATTTATAGTTAAGAATTGTTTGAAGTTTTTTTAGATCTATTGTAAACGTGTTAAATGCTTTCATATATTTTTAAGCTTTAATTTAATAATTTAAAATTATCGAAAAAAGTACGAGTAATTTTATTGGTAGCAAAGATAAAATTTTTTTACTACCTACGAACCTATATTCGGATACTTAAAAAAGATAATAGGCTTGATAGAAATATGCTTAAAGGTAAATATGGTGATCGCATAAATGCTGTTTTGGCTGCTTGTGGGTTGAACTTAAAAAAACTTTACAATGTTTTCTTATGGCAGCTTTTCAATACCCTCAAATTTCTTCTTTACAGAATTTTTTATTGCCGAATTTACTTTTTCAGTAACGACCATATATGAACTTAAAAGAGCATTTTTAAGCTGGTCTAATTTTAATATTATAATATTGGGAAAAACATAAAAGCTTGTTTTCTTATCTGTTTTATGTTTTATATGGCATTGTGCAATAGTTACCAATGTTGTAGATAGTTATTTTTTTACTTCTGTTCCTTCAAACTCTATCCTTGAATCATTAACTTTTACTAATTCATCTAATTCATAGATATTTTTATAACCATATCCATATAAATTGATATATGTTGGAATATTTAAAGCAAGCATAACAGGTTTTTTATTAGACAATATTTGAGTTTCAATATTTTCTTTTGGAATTGAAACTTTTGATGTAAAATCAATTTGATCTCCATCAAAATTATTGTTACAATAAATTAAAATTTTTGTACCCGTATTTGGGATTAATTCCCATAATTTTTGTTGTGTAAAATCTGAAAAACCTAAATGAATTGCCCCTTTTAAATGTTTTCTTTTATAACGAAAGGTCGAACGAGTATCTAAAATAACCACATTTTTTTCTTGACTCATTTTTAAAAATTCATCTAAACTAATCAGTCGCTTTTCTCTATGAGCTTCCACTTCAAATACTAATTTTTTAAAATCATCGTAACTAGCCAACGATTTAGAATAATTTTTTTTAACTTCCATTTTGCTCATTATCTTGTTTTGACTTTGAGAATATGTAGATATTCCTATAAGACAAGTGATTATAAATATTATATTTTTCATTTTGTATATCCTATTTTTAATTAGCTACAACGTAGCTGTGACTGTTGCACAACGTGTACAAATATATGAAAAAAAAAGAAAGATAATCTAAGCAACTCTCTTTTTAGGAACTGTATTTTTCTTGAACTTTCATTATGCAAGGAAAAATAATACCAAGAAAAATTATTTTCATAATTTTCGTCCTTTAAATTTTTATACGTTATCATTTTCTCAAAATGACACACAACTTCCAATTTATTAGGTTTTACAGGCTCTTCTTAAAATACTATATCTTTATGATTACTTTCTTTCAAAAAATATTTTTTATTTGTTAGATAAAAAAATCTTAAGCTACAGACTACAAAGAATGTCTAAAATTCATTTTTAATGAGGAGATTGCATAAGGATTGTAATCATAATCAAAATTGATATTCCAACTCATTTCAGTATTTAAATTCTTATTATATTTAGCAACAGTTCTCGCTGCCCAAATTGCACTTATTATTCTGTTCAAAATTAAACCACCAACTACAAATCTAACATTATTTTTTGCATTTTCGCTCGAAAGCCAAAGCTCTCTGTATTCTTTTCTTTGCTTTGTACCCAACCATGTCCAATAATGTGTTTCTGTACTATAAACTTCATTAAATTTACGATTTAATTCTTTATCTCGATTATAATCAGCAATATTATTATAAATACTTATATTAGCAAAGTATTCTTCATCTTTTCCATCTAAATTAACAGAACCATAAGATTCTGCAAATGCTCTATAATCGTCTTCTTTATTATTACCATAGATTATCATTCCGGTAAAAGTTGTCCAAAGAACACCATCGGCAATTGTGAAATATTTCCCTGTCGAATAATCTCCGGCATAGAGTTCACCCATTCCAGGCAACAATAAAGAATACAATACTGCCATAAATCCACTTTTTTTATCTTTGGTAGAGTGGTGCAATAGAATCTTATTATGAAGTGATGAATTAATTAACACATTACTTTTGAGTTCTAAAAGTTGAGCATTTTGCGAATATTGTGTTGTAACACAAACAAACAAAAATAAAACAAGATATTTTTTCATAAAGTTATTTTATAATTTTGATTTAAATTTTTAATTTGACAAATATTATCATTAACATCCTTAATGTTAACAATTTTAAAAGTATTTGCCAAGTCAGAATTAAATGGATATTTTATTTTTATATAATTTGAACTAAAACCGTAAATAAAGGAATCTTTATTATTCTCTTCAAAAAGCACCTTTACTTCCTTACCAATCATACTTCGATAAAAATTATTTTTAAGTTTCTCACTTAAGATTCTAAGCATACTGCTTCTTCTTTTCTTTTCGGCTGCATCAACTTTTCCATCAATAAAAAGTGCTTTTGTATCTGGTCTCTCCGAATAAGTGAAAACATGTAAATAAGAAACAGGCAGCTCCTTTATAAAGTTATAAGTTGCCATAAAATCTTCCTCAGTTTCTCCGGGAGAACCGATTATTACATCAACTCCAATTCCCACATCTTTTACCTTTTTTACAGCGTTTTCAATTACATTTCTATAATCGGTTGTTTTGTATCTTCGCTGCATTAGTTTTAGAATTTTATCGCTGCCGCTTTGCAAAGGAATATGAAAATGATTGCATAGTTTAGGATTATCTGCGGTTAATTCAATTATTTCATTAGTTAACAAATTTGGTTCTATTGAACTGATTCTCATTCTAAAATCACCCGGAATTTTAACAAAGCGTTTTAGCAATTCATAAAGGTTAGAATTATTTTTTTTTCCGTAATCACCAACATTAACTCCGGTTAAAATAATTTCTTTATAACCGCTTTTAATTAAGTTCTCAAATTGTTCTACAGCTAAATCCATTTCGATACTTCTACTCTTTCCCCTTGCAAGCGGAATTGTACAAAATGTACATTTATAATCGCACCCATCTTGAATCTTAAAGTAAGCTCTTGTTCTATCATCAGCATCTGTAGAAAATGCAGAATTAAACTCATTGAAGGAATTTTCTTTTACATAGATGCAAGATAGTTCTTCTTTCTCAAAACTATTAATCAAATCAAAAATTTTGAACTTTTCATTACTTCCAAGAACTGCATCAACTCCTTCTATTTTGGCAATTTCCTCTGCACGTAGTTGGGCATAACACCCCGTAACAATTATGTAAGCATTAGGATTAGTTCTTAAAGCTCTTCTTACAATTTGTCGACAATCTTTCTCAGCATTTTCCGTAACAGTACAAGTATTAACCACATAAACATCTGAGTTTTGGTTAAACCGGTTTAGTTTAAATCCATTTTGGGCAAACTCATTTGCTATTGTTGATGTTTCGGAAAAATTAAGTTTACATCCGAGTGTGTAAAATGCAACAGATTTATTCATTTATTTAATTTTTAGAGAGATTTTGTTGAATTAATATAAAAAGGCTGTAATAAAAATAAAGAATTAAATTTATCACAGCCTTAAGTTCAATAAAGATTATTTATTATCTTCTTCTTTTACATCGTCACTTTCTGTTTCTTGCTTTTCATCTTTAGCTTCAGCATCTTCTTTTACTTCAGGAGTTTCATCTTTTTCTTCAGCCTCTACTTTTTCTTCGGGCTTATCTTCTTTCTTTTCACTTTCGGAAGGTGCTTGTTTTGCTTCTTTTGCTGCTGCCTTAGTTCTTTTATCGTCTTCACTTTCATCGAACCCTACAAAAGCGGAAGCATCAAATTTACCGGCATCTGCATTTTTAACATCTTCTACAGTAACTTTTTCTAATTTATGTGCTGTAATATATTCTTCAATTTCTGCATCAGATTTCTCTTTAATTGAAGCAATTGCACTTAAAACTATTTTTTTATTGTCTTTATCAAATTGGACAACCCTAACATTTAATTTTGTATCAACCGGAAAACATAAAGATAAGTTTTTTATTCTTGAAGGTGAAAGCTGAGATGCGGGAATAAATCCATCAACGCCCAAACTTAATTCGGAGATAACACCTTTTTCGATTATGCGTACAACTTTAACTTCTTCTTCTTTTCCTACTTGATAAACCGATTCGAAATTATCCCAAGGATTATCAGTTACTTGTTTATGTCCCAAAGATATTTTTCTTTCATCAGTATCAATGCTAAGAACAACTACTTCTAACTCTTCGCCTTTCTTTACAATTTCTCCGGGATGACGAACTTTTTTTGTCCATGATAAATCTGAAATGTGAACAAGACCATCAATACCCGGTTCTAGTTCAATAAAGACACCAAAATTTGTTAGGTTTCTTGTAGTTCCTTTGTGCTTTGAGCCAACAGGATATTTCTCTAATAATTCCTGCCAAGGATCCGGAGTAAGTTGTTTCATTCCAAGAGAAATTTTCTTTTCGCTCTTATCTAAACTGATAATAACCGCTTCTACATTTTGTCCCATAGAAACATGTTGAGATGGATGGCTGATGTGCTGAGTCCAACTCATTTCCGAAATATGAATTAAACCTTCAATTCCTTTTTCAATTTCGATAAATGCACCATAATCAGTTAAGGAAACAACTCTACCTGCAACCTTATCACCAATTTTGTAATTTTCTTCGATATTTTCCCAAGGGTGTGGTTGAAGTTGTTTTAAGCTTAGTGAAATGCGTTTCTTTTCCATGTCGAAATCAGTAACAACAACTTTAATTTTTTCATCAAGTTTAACAATTTCACTCGGATGATTAATTCTTCCCCAGCTTAAATCGGTGATATGAACTAAACCGTCAACACCGCCAAGGTCAACAAAGACACCAAAATCGGTAATAGCTTTTACTATACCTTCGAGTATTTGTCCTTTATCTAATCCTTCAAGTATTTCTTTTCTTTGATCACTAATTGTTTCTTCAATTAATGCTTTGTGAGAAACTACAACATTTTCTGTAGAATTATTTATTTTAACAATTTTGAAATCCATTGTTTGCCCGACAAAGGCATCAAAATCTCTAACCGGACGTATATCAATTTGTGAACCGGGTAGAAAGGATTCAATTCCCATAAGGTCAACAACCATACCGCCTTTAATTCTTTTAAGAATTTTACCGGTTAAGATTGTTTCATTTTCGTAAGCATCTATAATTTTAGCCCAAACTTTAAGGAAATCAGCACGTTTTTTGCTTAAGACTAAATTTCCGTCTTCATCTTCAGTACTTTCAATAACTACATCTACATGCTCACCAAGTTTAATTTCTTCGGTAGGTGCAAATTCATTTTTAGGAATTGTACCATCGGATTTGAAACCGATATCCAATACGACATTATCATCGGAAATACCAACAATTTTTCCTTGTATAATTTCCCCTTCTTTCAAGTCTTGAAATGATTGGCCGTAAAGTTTAGCTAATGTTTGTAATTCTTCTTCTGAATATTCATCTTCATTCAAAAATTTAACATTATCAAGTTTTGTTGAATTGGTTGTTTGTTCTTCTTGGTTTTGTTCTAAGTTTTCTGACATTTATTCTCCCAAATAAAAGCTGTATATTATTTTCTCACCATCATAGAATTATAAAATACAGTGGGGTTTTAGTTTAACATATTATTGGTGATGGTTTTTATTTCTTTTACTTTATCAATTATTTTATTTATTACTTCTTCTATACTTAAATCTGTTGTATCAAGTTCAAAGGCATCATCTGCTTTTTTAAGCGGACTTACTTTTCTTTCGCTATCAATTTTGTCTCTATTCAATAAACTTTTTTCAACATCTTCAACGGAAATTTCAATTTCCTTTTCAGTATATTCTTTGTGTCTTCTTTTTGCACGTTCTTTAGCTTCAGCAGTTAAGAAAACTTTTAAATCGGCATTAGGAAAAACAACTGTTGTTGTATCTCTTCCTTCAACCACAAGATTATTCTCTTTTCCGAATTGTTGTTGAAGTTTTACTAATTGTTCTCTTACTTCTTTTATTTTACTAATATCACTAACTTTTGCATTAACTCTTGGAGTTCTAATTTTTGAAGTTACATCTTCATTATTAATAAAAACTTGTGTTACTCCGTTCTTATAATCTAATCGCAAAGCAATATTTTTTACGGCTTCAATAACTGCAGGTTCATTTTCTTCAATTTTATTTTCCAAAGCATAATAAGTAATAGCTCTATACATTGCACCGGTATCTACATATAAATAATTTAACCTATCAGCTATGTTTTTTGCTAATGTACTTTTACCGCTTGCAGCAGGTCCGTCAACTGCTATAATCATAAATTTTTGCATAGTTTGTAAATTTAATGAATTATTTTAATTTATTCAAAATTTATTTTTTTGTAATTTATTTTGTAGAAATATTTTAACTCAAAAATAAGGAGCTAGCAAATGAATTTGTTAAGCTGGATTTTAGTAGGCGGTATAGCAGGCTGGCTTTCAACAAAAATTATAAAGCCTCAAAAACCTAAAGGATGTTTTACGGGAATTCTGTTAGGAATTATCGGAGCAGTTGTGGGTGGTCTTATCATTAGCTTTCTCGGTGGAAAAGGTGTAACAGGTTTTAATGTTTACAGTATTTTTGTAGCAACCTTTGGAGCTGTTGTTTTAATTTGGCTTGGCAAAAAGCTAAATCGATAAAATTCTACAAAAATCATTTAATTTTTTAAATCCAATTTTAATTTTTTGCATCAGACTCATATCAATATAAGAGGACTTGACTTATTTTTAGAATATCTATATTTTAGCACTCGCTAATAATGAGTGCTAACAAATTTTAATAAACCAAATAAATATCAAACAAAAAAAGAGGTAATATGTCAGCTAAAATAGTTGAATACAGTTCAGAGGCAAGAGCTGGACTTAAAATAGGCGTTGATAAACTTGCTAATGCTGTAAAAGTTACATTAGGACCAAAAGGAAGAAATGTAGTAATCGATAAAAAATTCGGTGCTCCAACAATTACTAAAGACGGTGTAACCGTTGCTAAAGAGATTGAATTAGAAGACCCAACTGAAAATATGGGTGCTCAAATGGTTAAAGAAGTTGCTTCCAAAACTAGTGATGTTGCAGGCGATGGAACAACAACAGCTACCGTTCTTGCACAAGCGATTTATAGAGAAGGTCTAAAAAACGTTACTGCAGGAGCAAATCCAATGGATTTAAAGAGAGGAATTGACTTAGCAGTAAACAAAGTAATTGAATACTTGAAATCTGTGTCCAAAGAAGTTGAAGGAAAAGATGAAATTGCTCAAGTTGGTGCCATTTCTGCAAACAACGATAAATCTGTTGGTGAATGGATTGCCGAAGCAATGGAAAAAGTAGGTAAAGATGGAGTTATTCAAGTAGAAGAAGCTAAAGGAACTGATGATAGTTTAGATATAGTTGAAGGTATGCAATTCGATCGTGGATATTTATCACCTTATTTCGTTACTGATTCAGAGTCAATGGAAGCTGTTTTAGAAGATCCACAAATATTAATTCACGATAAAAAAATCTCTGCAATGAAAGACTTGCTCCCTATTTTGGAAAAAGTTGCTCAATCAGGCAGACCATTGTTAATAATTGCCGAAGATCTTGAAGGCGAAGCACTTGCAACCTTAGTTGTAAATAAATTAAGAGGTACATTAAAAGTTGCAGCTGTTAAAGCTCCGGGATTTGGTGATAGAAGAAAAGCTATGTTAGAAGATATTGCAATTTTAACAGGCGGAACCGTTATATCTGAAGAAAGAGGATATAAATTAGAAAATGCTACCGTTGAATATCTCGGAACAGCTAAAAAAGTTGTTATCGATAAAGATAATTCAACCATAGTTGAAGGTGCAGGTTCAAGTGAAGATATTAAAAAACGAATTAACGAAATTAAATCACAAATAGAAAATACAAGTTCCGATTATGATAGAGAAAAACTTCAAGAAAGACTTGCTAAACTATCCGGTGGTGTTGCGGTATTAAAAGTTGGTGCTGCTACAGAAGTTGAAATGAAAGAAAAGAAAGCAAGAGTTGAAGATGCTTTACACGCTACAAGAGCAGCAGTTGAAGAAGGCATAGTTGCAGGTGGCGGTGTTGCACTTGTTAGAGCTGCTTCTGTTTTAGATGATTTTAAAGGAAGTAATCCGGATCAAAATACAGGTATAAAACTTGTACAAAAAGCTATGGAAGAACCTTTAAAACAAATAGTTAATAATGCCGGTTTAGAAGGTGCTGTAGTCTTAAATAAAGTAAAAGAAGGAAAAGATGATTTTGGATTTAATGCAGCAAATGATAAATATGTTAATATGATTGGTGAAGGTATTATTGATCCTACTAAAGTTACAAGAACCGCTTTGGAAAATGCGGCTTCAATTTCTTCATTATTGATAACTACTGAAGCTGTAATTTTCGAAAAACCTGAAAAAGAACAACCAATGCCTCCAATGCCAGGCGGCGGTATGGATCCAATGGGTGGTATGGGCGGAATGTATTAATAGATTCTGTTTTCTGAAACTAAAAAACCCGACTTCAAAAAAAGTCGGGTTTTTTATTATTATAACAACCTTTCAAAAATTATTTATTTTTTCGCTATCAAATATTATTTCTTCTAAATCTATAAATGATAATATTATTGCAATAACAATTTATATATAAGGTCTTTATCAATAATTTATTAATTGACTATACAAAACTTTTCTACAAGTAAGAAGCTTTGAACTTTTCAAAGTCAAATATTCTTAAATTGGAACCTTCAAATTCAATTAAACCTTTTTTGGCAAAAGAATGTAATGTACGAGAAATTGTTTCCCGTGAAGTACCTGCCATATTTGCCAAATCTTGTTGAAAAGGTAATTTTTCAATTTCAACTGCACCATGTTTTATCCTACCATGATCATTTGCCAATTGCAAAATTACTGTCGCAACTTTTCCTTCTGCATCTTTTAATGATAATGATTTAATCTGCATATCGGCTGTTCTTAACCGTTTGGATAATTCTTGCATTAAAGCAATAGAAATTTCAGGGTGCTCTTTTAAAAATTCTAAAAATTGATTCCGTTGAATAATAAATAATTCGGTATTTTCCAATGCAGTAACTGTTGCCGACCTTGATAACCCGTCTAACAAAGCCATTTCACCAAAAATATCAGATTCACCAAGTATATTTAAAATAACTTCTCTACCATCGTTACTTGTTCTTGAAACTTTTACTTTTCCGGTAACAATAACAAAAAGTGCTCCACTTTCATCTTCTTCCATAAGAATAATACTATCTTTTTTATGCGATGCTATTATCCCTACTTGCGAAATTTGCTTAATAGTTTCTTCCGGCAAATCAGAAAAAATAGGCACATAATATAAAAAGTCGGATGATGTACTCATCAAAAAACCTCCTTGTAAATCTCAAGAAAACAGATTTTTATATAATAATGATTTTTATTTTCTTAATATATTGAAATTTTGGAAATTATTAATAATTATTTTCGAAAATTTTGATTGTTTTTTTAACTTAGATGAGAAAATTACTTTATAAATTAAAACACTTGCTTGCTTTTTTAAGTAATTTTTGAGGCTTCTACTTAATTATTTTGGTATTGTTCAAAAGTAATTTTACCTATTACTTCACGGTCAATAAATTCAACGGAATTATCATAATTCTTAAGTATTAACCCTTTACCGAAAACTTTAATTGATTTATAGGCTATAGGAAAAATTAAATTTCCAAATTTATCAATTATTCCCCAGTTATTCCCTTTTTGAACTTTAGTTATTCCAAAAATTCCGTAATAAGGATAAATTGTTTTATAATGCTCCGTACTTATTGGGATTCCCCTGCTATTAAAGATATTCCAATTTTCATTATTTTTTGCAGCAATTAAACCATAACCCGTAGATAGAGAAAAAATTTCCTCAAATTTTGGTTGCAGAATTATTTTACCGGATTTATCTTTTACGCCCCAAAAGTTGTTTTTTTTAATTCTAATTCTCTGAGGTGATACACCAAAATATTGATATTTTTTATTACTAGAAAGTTTAGTCATTTTTATTATTTTTTTTTGTAAAGCCAAAATAATAATAAAAAATCTTTTTTTCGTGAGCTATAACACTACAGTAAATATTCACGGATATAAATCAATTATTCTCAAAATATTTATTTCATTCTGATACAAATTGTAAGTATCTCTGAATTTTTTTAGAACTTTTTTATAATAAAACTTCTGAAAAATCAGCTTATACGTTTCTTCGGTTTATCCTATTTATTTTTTATGCTCTTCTTTATACAACTTATAGTTTAATGAATCCGTTAATGCCATTAAACTGGCTTCAATAATATTTTCTGAAACTCCCACAGTTGACCAAGTAATTTCCCCGTCAGAAGATTCTATCAGAACACGCACTTTAGCTTTAGTTCCGTTTTTATCTCCAAGAACACGAACTTTATAATCCACTAATCTGACATCACCAATTATAGGGAAAAATCTTGTTAGTGCTTTTCTTATTGCTCCATCAAGAGCATTAACAGGACCATTCCCATCTGAAGCCGTATGCTCTACATCTCCATTAACTTCAATTTTAACTACTGCTTCGGAATATTCTGTTATATCATCATCTTTAAAGACATGTACTTTGGAATAAACTAAATTAAAATAAGGGAAGAATTCTTTAAGTTCCTTTCTTAAAAGAAGTTCAAATGTAGCTTCTGCACCATCAAATTGATAGCCATCGTATTCCATATTTTTAAGGTAATTAACAAAATTTCTGCTGAACTCTTTCCCTTCGGGTAAATCTATACCAAATTCTTTTGCTTTATATCTTATATTACTCTGACCGGATAAATCAGAAACCACAACTCTTTGCAAGTTTCCGACTAAAGTAGGATTAATGTGTTCATACATTTTACTATCCTTTAGGACAGAACTGACATGGATACCACCTTTATGAGCAAAAGATGATATGCCTACAAAAGGTGCTCTGTTATCAGGTTCAAGATTCATAATTTCCGAGACAAAGTGAGAAATATAAGTAGTTTTAGAAATATCCAATGAACTGCTAAACTTATAATTCAACTTTAAGCCAAGATTAGGAATTATACTACACAAGTCAGCGTTACCAGTTCTTTCGCCAACACCGTTTATTGTTCCCTGTATATGGCGTGCTCCCGATTGAACAGCAGCAAGAGTATTTGCTACCGCCAATGCTCCATCGTTATGCGCATGTATTCCAACAGGTCTTTTGAGCTTGCTTAACACATCTTTTGTAATCTGCGATATTTCTTCATGCAGTGAACCGCCATTGGTATCACACAAAACTATGCTATCAGCACCTCCCTTTTCAGCAGCGAGAATCATTTTTATTGCAAATTCTGGATTATCTTTATAACCGTCAAAAAAATGTTCTGCATCAAAAATAACTTTTCTGCCTGCTTCAGTTAAATATTTAACCGAATTGAAAATTAGCTCTTCATTTTCTTCATCGGTTAGTCCCAAACTTTTTGATGAATGAAATTTCCAAGTTTTACCAAATATGGATATATATTCAGTTTCAGCTTTAAGCAGCATCTGCAAGTTATTATCTTTTAATATTTTATCCGGATACCTTGCAGTTGAACCGAAAGCACATATTTTAGAATTTTTTAATTTTAGTTTTTTAACTTCTTTAAAATATTCTTCATCTTTAGGATTACTTCCAGGCCACCCGCCTTCAATAATATCAATTCCAAAGGAATCCAATTTTTGTGTTATCAGCAATTTATCCTGTATTGAAAGATTAATTCCTTCGCCCTGAGTTCCGTCTCTGAGCGTTGTATCAAATAATTCTATTTTCATTTTTATCTATATTTAGTTTTTATATCATTTTATTTTTACGGGCATATTCAAATATTCCCCCGGCTTCAACAATCGGTAAAACACTACCAAGTTGATTTAATTTATATTCATTATTGCTCGAAATATTTTTTAAAGTATAATTTTCTAAGTCAATTTCTAATTCATCTCCGGTTTTAATTACTTTATTTAGTTTTTCAGGAGATTCTAAAGGAACCAAAAATCCTCCATCAACTGAATTTCTGTAAAATATTCTTGCATATGACTCAGCTACAATAGCTTTAACTCCGGCTTTTTCTAAAGCAAAAGGAGCATGCTCCCGTGATGAGCCACATCCAAAATTGCCTCCACCGATAATAAAGCTAAATTCAGATTTATAATTATCACCATTTATAAATGTTTTTCCACCTTGCGGTAACCCTGCTTTATCAATGGGAACACCCGATAATGCAAATTGTCCGTACTTTTTTGATTCTTCCTCATCTTTTAAGCTGTAAACCAAATGTTCTGCAGGAATGATTTGGTCAGTATCAATATTATCTCCCAAAACAAAAGCTTTTCCTTTTATTATTTTATTCATTTTTCTCCAAAAATTATTTTTCTTGTTTAAGATTTATAAAAAATCACGTGGATCAGTTATCACGCCGGTAACTGCCGATGCTGCAACAGATAAAGGCGATGCCAAATAAACATCTGACTTCTTACTTCCCATTCTACCGGGAAAATTTCTGTTGGTTGTAGATATTACAATATCGTGGTCAATACTTCGTCCTACAGTATCATCGGGTCCGCCTAAACAGGCAGCACAAGACGATTTAGCAATAATACATCCGGCATCATCAAAAATTTTCTTTAGCGAATCTCCATTGTACATTTCAGTCTCTAAATCTTTTGCAACTTCTGTTGTAGCAGGAACAACAAACGTAGGAACTTGAACTTTATTTCCATACAATATTTTTGCTGCAAACTGAAAATCCGAAAGTTTTCCTCCTGTGCAGGAACCAATATATGCTTTTGTAAGTTTAGTTCCTTGTACATTTCTGACGGTATCCCGGTTATCGGGACTGTGAGGTTTGGCAACAACGGGTTCTAGTGCTTTTGTGTTATACTCATATTTACTGTGATATTTTGCATCATTATCGCTATTAAAAATTTCGTATTCTAAAATTCCTTTGGATTTAACATATTCTTCAGTTGCAAAATCGGCAGCAATTATTCCATTCATTCCGCCTGCCTCAATCGCCATATTGGTTAGTGTCATTCTTTCTAACATATTTAATGAAAAAACTCCTTCACCGTCAAATTCCATTGCACGATAAGTCGCTCCGTCTGTTGTAATATCGCCAAGAATTGTTAATATCAAATCTTTTGCGGTTAAATATTCCGGCAATTCGCCATGAAAGGTAAACTTCATTGATTCAGGAACTTTTTCCCAAATTTTACCTGTTCCCAAAATGAAAGCGGCATCTGTATTCCCTACACCTGTAGAAAACATTCCAAAAGCACCCGAAGTACAACTGTGAGAATCTGTTCCAATTAATACTTTTCCGGGAATATTGTAACCTTCTTCAGCAAGTGCCATATGACAGACACCTTTATATCTTTCAGTACCAACATCATAGTAATTTTGCACATTATATTCTTTTGCAAAATCTCTTAAGATTTCTATATTTCTGTTTGCGTGTTTATTCTCTGTAAATATGTAATGATCTGGAAAAATGACCAGCTTGTCTTTATTCCATATTTTAGCTTTATTACCAAATTCTTCTTTCCAAATTCCAATGGTAGGTGGTCCACAGACATCGTGTGTCATTAGCACATCTACATTGAGCCAAACACTTTCTCCCGGAGTTACTGTTTTATTTCCCGAAGATTTGGCAAGAATTTTTTCTGTTATTGTCATACTCATAAATTTATCCTAACTTGCTTTTTTTTTGATTTTTGTTTGTTTTCTTTTTTTATTTAGTGCACTTAAATATGCCAGTGCACTGGCTTCAATTACATCTGTTGAAACTCCTCTTCCTGTATAAGATTTTCCATCTTTGCTTCTTAAGCGGAGGAGAACTTCCCCAAGAGCTTGACGACCTGAAGTTACTGATCTTACATTATAAGATTCAACTTCCGGATTAATTTTCAAAGCGCGTTCAATAGAATTAAAAACAGCATCTATTGGTCCATCACCTATTGATGATTCTTGAATAATTTCTCCAGCAACTTTTAATTGTATAACAGCACTTGGAATTGATTTAGAACCTGAGGTTATTTGAAGATGTTCCAATGTATAATAATAATTTTTCTTATCTGCCGAATCTCCCATGAGTATTCTTAAATCATCATCAAAAACTTCTTTTTTCTTATCAGCTAAATCTGTAAACTTCAGATAAAGTTTTGCTAATCTTTCTTCACTTAATTCATAACCAAGTTGCTCTAATCTGGATTTTAACCCATGTTTACCGGAATGCCTTCCGAGCACAATTTTTGTATTCGGATAACCAACTAATTCGGGTGTCATTATTTCGTAAGTATCTCTGTTTTTAAGCATTCCGTCCTGATGAATACCCGACTCATGAGCAAAAGCATTTTCACCAACAATTGCTTTATTTCTTTGAACCAAAATGCCTGTAAATCCCGAAACTTTTTTACTGGTATTATATATTTCTTTTGTGTTAATGTTGGTATCGTATTTAACCAGATCATTTCTGACTTTTAACGCCATAACAACTTCTTCGAGAGAAGCATTTCCCGCTCTTTCGCCGATTCCGTTGATTGTACATTCAATTTGCCTTGCCCCGTTTTCTAATGATGAGATTGAATTAGCTACTGCTAATCCCAAGTCATTATGGCAATGAACGCTGATAATTGCTCTATCAATATTCTGAACATGTTCTTTAAGATATTTAATTTTTTTGCCATATTCGGTAGGAAAAGTATAACCTGTTGTATCAGGAATATTTACAGTTGTTGCACCTGCTTCTATTGCCACCTCAATAATTTCTGCAAGATAAACCAAATCCGTTCTCCCTGCATCTTCGGCACTATATTCAACATCATTACACAAAGTTTTAGCATAGGCAACCGCATCAATTGTCATTTTGAGAATAGTTTTTCTTTTTTCTTCCAGGGTCTTACCATATTTTTCATGTCCGAATTTACCTAGTATATGAAAATCCGAAGTACTCGTAAATGTGTGAATCCTCTTTTTGGCAGTAGGTTCTAATGCTTTGTAAGCTGCATCAATATCTTTTTTGTTTGCTCTCGATAATGCTGCAATTACAGTATCAACTTCGGAAGCAATAGCATGAACAGCTTCAAATTGAGTAGGAGAAGAAATTGGAAATCCTGCCTCGATTATATCAACATTTAATTTTTTAAGTTGATGGGCAATCTCAAGTTTTTCATAAATGTTTAATGAAGCACCGGGAGATTGTTCTCCGTCCCTTAATGTTGTATCGAAAATTAAAATTTTATCTTTCAAATTTATACCTTATTTTTTGTTATGGAGTCTTCTGAGAATTAAAGGTTGTATTACTTCAAACTCATTTCACTCCAAAAGAGTTCCTGCCTAAGAATTAAGAAAGTAAGCTTTACTTTTATTTTTAGTAAAAAATTTTTTCAGAAGCTTTTTACAGTAAGAAAACTCCTATGGCTTCTTCATTAAAAATCTTTTCCATATTTGAAATAATTATAGAAGTAATTTCTTCAGTTGGAACAACCTTATCGTTTTCAGAAGCTATATCAGCGGTTCTGTAACCTTCATCTAATGTTTGCACAATTCCTCTTTCAATTATTTCAGCAGCTTTAGTCATTTCAAAAGTGTGAGTGAACATCATAGCTGCAGAAGCTATTGCCGCAATAGGATTGGCTTTACCTTGTCCAGCAATATCGGGAGCACTACCGTGCACAGGTTCATAAAGTGTATATTTATTACCTATGCTTGCAGAAGGAAGCATTCCCAGGCTTCCTGTTATTATTCCCGAGATATCGCTGATAATATCGCCAAAAATATTAGAAGTAAGTATCACATCAAATTGTTTAGGATCTCTTACTATTTGCATTGCAGCGTTATCAACATACATATGATTTAGTTTAATACCTGAATAGTCTTTATGTACTCTCTCAACAACATTTCTCCAAAACTGTGAAACTTCCAACACATTTGCCTTATCAACAGAAGTAACTACTTTACTCCTTTTAGCAGCTATTTCAAATGCTTTAACAGCAATACGTTCAACTTCTTCTGTTGTATAAACCATTGTGTTCCAGCCTTTTTTATCTTCAATTCCTCTTGGCTGACCGAAGTAAATTCCTCCTGTAAGTTCTCGCAACACAACAAAATCAGTTCCTTTTAGAACTTCACTTTTCAGTGTTGAATTATTCAGCATAGCCGGATATATTTTTGCCGGACGAATATTTGTAAAGAGACCTAATTTTTCTCTGAGTTTTAAGAGTGCAGCTTCAGGTTTTAAGTGATGAGGCAGTTTTTCCCAATCGGGTCCGCCGACCGCTCCAAGGAAAACTGCATCAGAGTTGTAGCATCCTTCCATTGTTTCTTTTACAAGCGGAGTTCCATTTTTTTCGTAGGAACAACCGCCAATATCAAATGTACTATATTCCATTTTGATATTAAATTTTTCTGCGACAAAATCTATAACTTTAACTGCTGCTTTGGTTACTTCGGGTCCTATTCCATCCCCCGGTAACAATGCTATTTTGTAATTCATATTTTTTTCCTTCCCTTATTTTTTGTTAGTCTTTAAAACCCACGACATCATTTTTCTTAATTCATTACCTACTTTCTCAATAGGGTGTTCTGTATTTTCTTTTCTTAATTCTTTTAATTTCGTTTGTCCATTTTCATTATCATCTATAAACTCTTTGGCAAAACTTCCGTCTTGAACTTCTTTTAATATTTTTCTCATTTCAACCTTCGTGTTTTCAGTAATTAAACGATTCCCTCTTGTCATGCCTCCGTATTCGGCAGTATCGCTTACAGAGTAATTCATTCTGGATAAACCACCTTCATAATAAAGATCAACAATTAATTTCATTTCGTGCATACATTCAAAATAAGCTAACTCAGGTGGGTATCCGGCTTCAACAAGAACTTCAAAACCTGCTTTTATCAACTCTGCCGAACCACCGCATAATACTGATTGCTCACCAAATAAATCGGTTTCCGTTTCGTTTTTGAAATTTGTTTCAATTACTCCCGCACGTGTACCGCCTATTCCCTTTGCCCAAGCAAGTGCAAGTTCTAATGTGTCTCCGGAATAATCATTATCCACAGCAACAAGACAAGGAACACCGTTTCCTTGTTCATAAGTTCTCCTTACCAAATGCCCGGGACCCTTTGGTGCAATCATCATAACATTTACATTTTCAGGTGGAACTATCGATTTATAATGAATATTAAATCCATGTCCGAAAGCAAGGGTATCACCTTCTTGTAAATAAGGCGCTATTTCATTTTCATAAACTGCTTTTTGAGTTTGATCGGGAAGCAGTATCATTATCACATTTGTATTTTTAGCTGCTTCACTTACTGTTGTTACTTTTAATCCTTTATCTTCGGCTTCTTTCCAAGACTTACTTTCTTTTCTTAAACCGATGATTACATCAAAACCACTATCCTTTAAATTTAAAGCGTGTGCATGCCCTTGGCTGCCGTAACCGAGTATAGATATTTTTTTATTTTTTAGTAATTCTAAAGATGCATCTTTTTCGTAATAGACTTTCATTTTTTCTCCATTTATTTTATTTAATTTTTTTCTTTTTTAGAGTAACCGGTTCACCTCGTTTTAAGGCAACTGTTCCTGATCTTGCCATTTCTTTTATTCCAAAAGGCATTAGTACATTAGCAGCAGCTTCAATTTTTTCGGGAGGACCTGTTACCTCAATTGTAACTGTTTTATTATTTATATCTAGAACTTTTCCTCGAAAAATATCACATAGATTTTTTATTTCTTCCAATGAATGACGTTCGTGCTTAACTTTTATTAGTGCTAATTCTCTTATGGTTTTTGCTTCTTTCGTTAAATCAACTACCTTTATTGTATCTATCAATCTATTTAATTGTTTTACTACTTGATCCAAAATTTGATCATCACCTTCAGTTACAATTGTCATTCTCGAAATTTCTTCGAGCTCTGTTTGCCCAATAGATATTGAGTGAATGTTAAATCCTTTACCGCTAAACATTGTTGCAACTCTATCGAAAGCACCAAATTTATTTTCCACAAGTACAGATATTATTCTCTTCATATTTTACACCATCTTTTTAGGATTTAATCTTTTTACAATAATGTCTGCGACAGAACCACCCGATGGAACCATTGGAAACACCATATCTTCTTTTTGCACCTTGAATTCAATTAGTGTTGGTCCATCATTGTAATTGAATGCTTTGTCTAACAATTCGTCAACTTCTTCAACTTTATCTGTTGAAAAAGATTTTATACCGAGTGCCTCACCTAATTTTGTAAAATCAGGATTACTGCTTCCTAAATCGGTAAAGCTGTATTTTTCTGCATGATATAATTCTTGCCACTGCCTTACCATTCCCAAAAAGCTGTTATTAATAATGATAAATTTAACGGGAAGTTTATAATAAACGGCAGTGATCAACTCTTGCAAATTCATTTGGAAACCGCCATCACCACTGATAGAAACAATTGGTCTTTTCTTTTCGGCAAATGCTGCACCTAATGCGGCAGGAACAGAAAAACCCATTGTTCCTAAACCACCGCTTGTTAGATGGGAACGTGGATTATTAAATTTATAATATTGTGTAACCCACATTTGATGCTGACCGACATCAGTTATAATAATAGCATCCCCTTTTGTTTTTTCGGAAATTTTTTCAATAACATATTCTGTTCTTAACTTACCGTCTTCTTTTTCATAAACAAGCGGGCATTCTGTTCTCCATTCTTCAATTTGTTTTAACCATTCTTCTATTTCGGGTTTTTGATTTATTTCTGCAGCTATTTCAGCAATAACATGTTTAACATCACCCACAATCGGTAAATCTACCAATACATTTTTATCAATAGCGGTCGGGTCTATATCTACATGTATCTTGTATGAGTTAGGTGAAAATGTTTCGATATTACCGGTTACTCTGTCATCAAACCTTGCCCCAAGAGCTATCAAACAATCACATTCGTTTATTGCCATATTTGCCCAATAGGTACCGTGCATTCCTAACATTCCCAAGGATTGCTTATCCGTACCAGGGAACGCCCCCAAACCTTGTAAAGTCATTGCAATAGGAATACCCGTTTCTTTAGCAAGAACATATAGTTCTTTGCTACCATTTGACATTATTACTCCACCACCGACATAGAATAAAGGTTTCTTTGCCTTTTGAATTATTTTTGCAGCTTTCTTAATTTGATTTAGGTGACCATTATATTGTGGTTTATAACCTCTAATTTCTATTTCTGAAGGGTATTCAAATATTGTAGAATCAGCAATAACATCTTTTGGTAAATCAACAACAACGGGTCCCGGTCTTCCACTTGTTGCAATATAAAATGCCTTTTTAATTGTAGAAGCAAGGTCTTCTATTGACCGTACTAAAAAACTGTGTTTAGTTATAGGTCTTGTTATTCCCACAATATCCGCTTCTTGAAAAGCATCATTACCAATTAAGTGAGTTGCAACTTGTCCGGTAAAAACAACTAAGGGATTTGAATCCATATAAGCATCAGCAATTCCCGTAACAGTATTAGTGGCTCCCGGTCCGGAAGTTACCAAAACAACTCCCGGCTTTCCTGTTACAATCGAATATCCTTTTGCCATATGTGTTGCACCTTGTTCATGGCGGACAAGAATATGTTTTAGGAAATCAACATCATATAGTTGTTCATATATTTTTAATGTCGCACCACCCGGATAACCGAAAATGTATTCCACTTTTTCTTTTTTAAGAGCTTCAAAAAATATTTCAGCTCCGGTTAATTGTTTATTTGATTCACTCATAATGTAATACCTTATATATTGAATTAATTAAATTTTTAATATTGCTCCGGTATTTGCCGAAGTTACTAATTTAGAATATTTTGCAAGATAGCCTTTTGTAATTTTTGATTTGAACTCAGGCAAATTGTTTAATCTTTTCTCTATTTCTTCATCAGTTAATTTTACTTCTAATTTTTTATTTGGAATATCAATAGAAATAACATCGCCGTTTTTTATTATTGCGATTGTTCCTCTTTCTGCAGCTTCGGGAGAAACATGCCCAATACAAGCTCCTCTTGTTCCACCGGAAAATCTACCGTCTGTTACTAATGCAACTTTACTTCCTAACCCCATACCCATTATTGCACTTGTCGGAGCAAGCATTTCTGGCATTCCGGGTCCCCCTTTAGGTCCTTCGTATCTTATTACAACCACATCACCAGCTTTAACTTTTTTATTTTTTATTCCCTCTAATGCTTCATCTTGACCTTCAAAAATAACAGCAGGTCCTTCATGAACTAACATTCCTTTATCAACTGCAGCAGATTTAACAATCGCTCCGTTCTTTGCAAGATTTCCGAAAAGAACTACCAACCCACCACTTTGGGAAAAGGGTTCTTCCATTTTTCTAATTACATCGTAATCTTTTATTTCGTATCCCTTTACATTTTCTTCAAGAGTTTTGCCTGTAACCGTAAGTGTATTTTTACTTAATAAATTGTCTCTCGTCATCAGTTCATTTAGAATTGCGGAAATTCCCCCCGCTCTATCTACATCTTCGATATGAACATCAGGGCGTGCCGGACTTACTTTGCAAATGTTAGGAGTTTCTTCTGATATTTTATTGATGTCATCTAAATCTATTTCAATACATGCTTCGTTAGCTATTGCAAGTGTATGCAGAATTGTATTTGTGCTTCCGCCCATTGCCACATCTAAAGTTATTGCATTCTTTATTGCTTCTTCTGTTATAATATCGGAGGGCTTAATATTTTTCTCAATTAGACTCATTAGTTTGACAACTGCGTCTTGAGCAAGTTTTTGTCTTTTGGGATCAATTGCAAGAACGGTCCCATTGCCGGGTAAAGCCAAACCTATAGCTTCCATTAAGCAGTTCATTGAATTTGCGGTAAACATTCCTGAACAAGAACCGCAAGTAGGACAACTTAAATCTTCAAGCTCCTTAAGTTTTTCATCATCTATTTCTCCTGATTGATATTTGCCAACTCCTTCAAAAACAGAAACCAAATCAGCTTTTGTTCCATCTTTCAATTTCCCCGACTTCATCGGTCCACCCGAAATAAATACTGTAGGAACATTTACTCTTATTGCCCCCATCAACATTCCCGGAACGATTTTATCACAGTTTGGAATGCAAACCAATCCGTCTAATCTATGAGCCTCGGTAACGGTCTCAACAGAATCTGCAATTAACTCTCTGCTTGCAAGTGAATAACGCATCCCTATATGCCCCATTGCAATTCCGTCATCAACACCAATTGTATTAAACTCGAATGGAACTCCTCCTGCTTTACGAATTGTATCTTTAATTACTTTACCGAATTCTTGTAAATGAACGTGTCCCGGTATCAAATCAATATACGAGTTACAAACTCCGATGAACGGCTTGTTAAAATCATCATCACTTTTAATAACTCCTGTAGCTTTTAATAAACTTCTATGCGGAGCTTTATCGTAACCTTTTTTTATAGTATCAGATCTCAAATCTTCCTCAAAAATTTATACCAATAACATTTTTCTTGATTTAGGTCAGTCCCTAAATCTTAAAAATTATATTATTATTTATTTGATTATGATTTGGAGATTGACCTGGCTTACTCAGCTCACAATAATAAGGAGACTAATAATAAGGCTAATTCCAAGAATGACTGTAATGTCTATTGATAAGTTGTTTAAAATATTCACACTCTTCGCATCTATTGCGAAAGCTTTGTTTCGATTGGTAATATGTTGCTTTAAATATTTCATATTGTCGTTTGCAATATTATTGCATTTTTATTTTTTTGTCAAGTTAAAAAAAATAAAAAATTATTTTATATTGCATTATGCTTTAATAAAACTTCCATTTTCAAGTATAAATATTCAAAAAATAAATAAGGAGTAATATGTTATCCTCAGAGAACAAAGAAAGCTGGAGCTTTCCAAAAGAGTTTTGGTTAGCAAATTTCATGGAGCTTTGCGAAAGAGCGGCATACTATGGATTTTTTATAGTATTAACTTTATATCTAACAAGAATTGTTGGATTTACCGATAAAGAAACCGGATATGTTGCCGGAATCTTTTCTGCATTACTATATTTTTTCCCTCCATTTGTCGGAGCAATAAGTGACAAGATAGGATTTAAGAACGGATTAATTTTAGCGTTTTCATTGTTAACTATCGGTTATTTTTTCCTTGGAGTTTTTCATTATAAAATTTTAGTGATATTTTTTCTTTTTGTTATTTTAATTGGCGGGTCTTTTATAAAACCACTAATTACAGGAACAGTAGCAAAAACGACAAACGATATAAACAAAGCACGAGGGTTTTCCTTATTCTATTGGGTTGTAAACATAGGAGCTTTTGGTGGTAAGACTGTTGTTCCATCAATACGTCAAGGCATTGGATTAGAATATGTGAATTTCTTTTCTGCGGGAATGGCTTTCCTTGCTTTATTATTTGCAATTTTTGTTTTTAAGATAGATAGTAAGAAAGTTGAGAACAGTAAATCTATTTCAGATATTTTAGCAGCTCTTAAAAAAATTTTTACTACACCAAGATTAATTATTCTAACTTTAATTGTAGCTGGCTTTTGGATAATACAACACCAACTTTATGCAACAATGCCAAAGTATGTTATCAGATTACTCGGAGAAGAAGCTAAACCGGAATGGCTTGCGAACGTTAATCCTCTTGTGGTTGTAATATTTGTTGTACTAATTACTCAACTAACTAAAAAATATAAAGCCGTTACGGTAATGTTTATCGGTATGGCAATAATGCCTTTATCTGCACTTGCTATGTCAATGAGTCAATCATTAGAGAGTATCACCGGAGATTCAGTTAATATTTTAAATTTGGTTTCGCTTCATCCTTTAACTATTATGATGATATTAGGAATTGGAATACAAGGATTAGCCGAATGTTTTATCTCACCCAGGTTTCTAGAATATTTTGCTTTACAAGCTCCCGAAGGAGAAGAAGGAGTTTATATGGGCTTCAGTCATTTGCATTCTTTCTTTTCAGCTTTAATCGGATTTATTATGTCAGGTTATTTATTAGATGTTTATTGTCCTGATCCTAAAACATTGCCACAAGGAATTACTGCAGCACAAAAGGCAGCATATTATGCTGATGCTCACATACTTTGGTACTACTTTGTTGCCATAGCAGCAACAGCAGCAATTGCATTGTTTATTTTTAGAATTGTGACAAACAGAATTGACGCAAAAAAAGAAAATTGAAATTGAAAATAGCAAATTACAAATAACAAAATTCAAGCATCATTAGATAGATTGAGATTTGTTATTTGTTTTTTGTTATTTATTCTAGTCGGCTTGGTTCTTGTTTTCACTTTAACGTTTGTCCCATTACTAAGTTACATTCTTAAAGACTAACAGTTTTTACTTACTCGTTCCAACTTCTTCCATATTTTCACGTTTAACTTATAACTCTAAAAACAACTAAATTTTGAGAAGTTTCTAAGATTAAAAAGTTGTAAATTTATAAATTACAATAAAAAAAGAAAAAGGAGTGTAAAATATGACCGCAAACTTTGATATGATTCAGAAAGTTTACGAAGAAATGGAAAACAAACATAATGCTGCCCGTGAAATATTAAACAGACCTTTAACATACGCTGAAAAAATTCTTTACTCACATTTGTGGGAACCTGCAAAAAGACCTTATGAAAGAGGAAAAGATTATGTTGAATTAAGTCCGGATAGAGTTGCAATGCAAGATGCTACAGCCCAAATGGCTTTGCTTCAATTTATGCATTCGGGAAAGAAACAAGCTGCAGTTCCTTCCACAACTCATTGTGATCATTTAATTCAAGCTCAAGTTGGTGCAAAAACTGATTTAAACAGAGCAAAAGATGAAAACAAAGAAGTTTATGATTTTCTGGAAAGTGTATCTAAAAAATACGGTATCGGATTTTGGAAACCCGGAGCCGGAATTATTCATCAAGTTGTTTTAGAAAATTACGCCTTCCCCGGAGGAATGATGATTGGAACAGATTCCCATACTCCAAATGCTGGCGGACTCGGAATGATAGCAATAGGAGTTGGTGGTGCAGATGCAGTTGATGTTATGGCAGGTATGCCTTGGGAACTTAAATGGCCTAAACTTATTGGAATTAAGCTAACAGGTAAACTTTCCGGTTGGACTTCACCCAAAGATGTTATTCTAAAAGTTGCTGGAATTCTTACTGTTAAAGGAGGAACCGGTGCAATTGTAGAATATTTTGGAGAAGGAGCAAATTCAATTTCCTGTACAGGCAAAGGAACCATTTGTAATATGGGTGCTGAAATTGGTGCTACAACTTCAACTTTTGCTTACGATGAAAAAATGAGTGCTTACTTAAAAGCAACCGGTCGTGCAGATGTTGCCGATGCAGCCGATGCTAAGGCTAACTTATTAACTGCCGATAAAGAAGTTTACGAAAATCCCGAAAAATATTTTGATCAAGTAATTGAAATAAATCTGAACGAATTGGAACCACATTTAAATGGTCCTTTTACACCTGATTTAGCTTGGTCTGCTTCAAAGATAAAAGAAGCTGCAAAAGAAAACGATTATCCTGAAAATCTCTCGGTTGCTTTAATCGGAAGCTGCACAAATTCTTCTTACGAAGATATTGATAGGGTTGCAAATATTGCTAAACAAGCAATGTCCAAAGGATTAAAAGCTAAATCGGAGTTTATAATTACACCGGGTTCCGAGCAAGTTAGAGCTACTATTGAACGAGATGGACAGTTAAAAACTCTAACCGATTTTGGTGGTGTTGTACTGGCAAACGCTTGCGGACCTTGTATTGGCATGTGGAACAGAATGGATAACAAAGATGGAGAGAAAAATACTATTGTAACTTCGTTTAACAGAAATTTTGCTAAACGAAATGACGGTAATCCTAAAACTCTGGCATTTGTTGCTTCTCCTGAATTAACTACAGCTTTAGCAATTGCGGGTAAATTAACATTTAATCCTCAAACGGATACAATTGAAAACTCAGCCGGGGAACAAATAAAATTGGACTCTCCTTATGGAGATGAGTTACCCCAAAATGGATTTAAACCTGATTTAGAAGGCTTTATAGCCCCATCATCCAAGTTTGAGAATACACAAGTTATTGTTAATGATAACAGTAAAAGATTACAACTTCTTGATAAATTTGAAGCATGGAACGGTGAAGATTTAATTGACTTACCATTGTTATTAAAAGCAAAAGGCAAGTGCACTACGGATCACATTTCAATGGCAGGACCTTGGTTAAAGTTCAGAGGACATCTCGATAATATTTCAAATAATTTATTTTTAGGTGCAATAAATTACTTTACTGATCAGCCTGGCGAAGTTAAAAATACTTTTACCGGTGAATATAAAAATGTAAGTAAGGTTGCTCGTGAATACAAAGCTGAAAATAAAGGCTGGGTTGTAGTCGGTGATGAAAATTATGGTGAAGGTTCAAGTCGTGAACACGCAGCTATGGAACCGAGACATCTTGGAGGTAAAGCTATAATTGTACGCAGCTTTGCAAGAATCCACGAAACAAACTTAAAGAAACAAGGAATGCTGCCTTTAACTTTTGATAATCCTGCTGATTATGATAAAGTAAAAGAAGATGATAAAATCAGTTTACTCGGTTTAACCGAACTTAAGCCCGGCTCACAAATTAAAATGGCTATTAAACATTCCGATGGAACAACTGATGAAGCAATGCTTAACCACACAATGAATAAAAATCAAATTGAATGGTTTAAAGCAGGTAGTGCATTAAATTTAATTGCAAAACAAAATGCTTGAGTTGTAAAACTTATTGAAAATAACTTAGCCGCTCAGAAATAAGCGGCTTTTCTATTTAGAATAATTGAATTGATTTAAATAACTATAATTGTTTTGATATATTTTTCATAGTTTGCATTTACTTTTTGCGTGATAAAATAAAAAAGTTATTTAATCCAAACAGTTTTAATATTTACAAATTCTTTAATTCCATAATGAGAAAGTTCTCTTCCGTAACCGGAAATTTTAACCCCGCCAAAAGGTAAACGAGGATCAGATTTTACCAATCCGTTTACAAATACAGAACCCGAATTAATTTCTCTTGTAAGTTTTTTAGCTTTCTCTAAATTGTTTGTCCACAAAGAAGCACCCAAACCAAACATTGTATCATTTGCTACAAAAATGGCTTCTTCTTCATCTTTTACTTTTATTACTGTTGCTACCGGACCAAAAAGTTCTTCGCTGTAAGCAGGCATTCCTTGCTTAACATTTGTAATAATTGTAGGTGGATAAAAATATCCTGTCCCTTCAAGTCTTTTTCCTCCGGTTAAAATTTTTGCCCCAAGTTGAACAGATTTTTTAACCTGCTCATCTAATTCCAGGAGCAAATCTTCTCTTGCCATTGGTCCCAATTGAGTGTTTTCATCCATTGGGTTACCAATAACAACTTCTTCCATTTTTTGTTTGAACAACTCCTCAAATTTTTCAGCTATATCTTCAATAACAATAAATCTTTTTGCGGCAATGCAGCTTTGTCCGTTATTCAATAATCTGGCAACAATTGCTGTTTCTATAGCTTTTTCCAAATCAGCATCGGCAAAAACTATGAAGGGATCACTTCCACCAAGTTCCATAACTGTTTTTTTGAGCATCTTGCCACTTTTGCTTGCTACCATTTTGCCTGCATGTTCACTTCCTGTTAAAGTTACAGCTTTTACTTTTGGATTTTCAATAACTGCATCAACTTGTTTAGAGGAAATCAATAAAGTTCTAAATATATTTTTAGGGAACCCTGCCTCATGAAATATCTCTTCAATAGCAAGGGCACTCATTGGAACATTAGAGGCATGTTTCAAGATTCCCGCATTACCTGCCATAAGTGCAGGTGCTGCAAAACGAAAAACCTGCCAATATGGAAAATTCCAAGGCATTACACCAAGTACAATTCCAATCGGGTCAAACTGAACATAACTTTCTGAAGCATCTGTTTCGATGATTTCTTTTTTAAGAATTTCTTCTGTTTTTTCGGCATAGTACTCACAGACCCAAGCACATTTTTCAGCTTCAGCAATTGCTTCTTTAATTGGTTTCCCCATTTCGAGAGTTAGGATTTCCCCATATTTTCTCTTGTCTTTTTTTAGAATTTTTGCAGCGTTTAACATTAAATTCTTTCTTTCACTAAACGACTTTTTTTTCCATAATTCGAATTCATTTTTTACTTCATCAATTATCTTATTAATTTCGTCATTACTGATTGCTTCAAAACTTTTAATTATCTTTTCCGTAGTGGGATTTATAGTTTGAATTGCCATTTTAACTCCTAAAACTGATTTATTATTATCTTAAAATATCTATATCTTCAATTAAAAGAAATAACTTAATTATTTCTTTCATAAAGAAAAGCAAACAACATTTCAATATTCATAAAAATTCAAAGGTAACCAAAAAAAGTAATAATTGTTTTAAGCTATGATTTTCTCAAGTTAATCATGCCTATTAGTTACGCTCAAAACGAACTTTCTTTTCTTATTGAATATTTTACTTTCTTCACTCTTAAACTTGACTGTAGATATGATGTAGATCATAAAAAAATCATAGAAGAATCATTAGTTTTATCTTTTTAATTGAAAAGAAAAATATAAATGAGTAAAATTATATCTGTAATACTTCCCAAAGGTGGAGTAGGCAAAAGTACGAGTACAGTTAATCTTGGATATTATTTTGCCTTACAAAATAAAAAAACTCTACTAATAGATTTAGACCCTACGGCAACTTGTTCATATTCACTTGGATTCAGAAACGAAGACATTAAGGGAGACATTTTTGATGTATTTAGTTTTTCCAAATCGATTAATTCCGTAATTGTTCCTACAAAAATTAAAAATTTAGATTGCATTCCACATACAAAATTAGGTGTAATTGAAGAAGGACGACAATTAAGATTACTTCGCAATGAGTATCTGCTGCGAAATTTTGTTGCCCAAATTGCACACAATTATAATTTCATTATATTTGATTGTCCTCCATATTTATTCGGACCAACAAATTTAGCTCTGCATGCCTCAAATTCAGTATTGATACCAATTAAAACCGATGGATATTCATTAGAGGCTTTAGACGAACTTTTGCAAAGAATTGAATATGTTAAAAAGCGAGGGAACCAAAAATTACATGTGGAAGGAATTTTCATAACTTCTTACGAAAAGGATCTTAAAGCATCATTTAAACTTAAAACAAAACTTTTTAATAAAAATTCAAACTTAATGTTAACAAAATCCATTCCTAAGGATGAAAATCTATTAAGCGCATCTTTTAACAATACTCCTATAGCAATTGAAAGTCCTGAATCAAGTGCAGCCATAGCATATAAGGAACTTGCCAATGAAATTTTAGATAAAAACATTACAACTTTTTAAATAATTTCTAAAAGCAAATTATTTCATCTTTATGATTGCAACAAAGTAATTTAATTTATTTTTGTAATTTTGGATAAAATAGAATTAAGCAATTCTTAAAAAGTTATTTCAATAATTTTTTAAGTCGCTCAATTTCATCCCTTAAAGAAACTGCTCTTTCAAACTCCAAATCCTTTGCAGCATTTAACATTTCTTCCTCCATCTGAGAAATTAAATCTTTCTTCTGAGCATCTGTCATATATTTTATTACTGGTTCTGCAACTTTTGCAAAAGCCGTATCCTGTTCAGGTTCTTTTTTCCTTAACTCAGCTATTGAAGTTGAACTTAAAATATCCTCTCGACTTTTAAAGATAGTTTTTGGCGTAATATTATTTTTTTTGTTGTATTCAAGCTGCAATTTTCTTCTTCTATTTGTTTCATTCATTGTTTTTGCCATGGATTTTGTAACAACATCTGCATACATTATTACCAATCCGTTTGCATTTCTTGCTGTTCTTCCGGCTGTCTGCATTAACGAGCGTTCACTTCTTAAAAATCCTTCTTTATCAGCATCAATAATTGCTACGAGGGAAACTTCAGGTAAATCCAACCCCTCTCTTAAAAGGTTTACGCCTACTAAAACATCGAAATCACCAATTCTCAAATCTCTAATTATTTCTACTCTTTCTAAAGAATCAATATCACTATGAATATAACGAACTTTTATATTTAACTTGTCAAGATAATCCGTTAGATCTTCAGCCATTTTTTTTGTTAAAGTTGTAACTAATACTCGCTCAGCTTTATTAATTCTGATTTTAATTTCACCAATCAAATTATCAATTTGATTTTTTATAGGACGAACTTCAATTTTAGGATCTAATAAACCGGTAGGTCTAATAATTTGTTCAACGTAAGCTCCGCCGGTTTTAGTAAGTTCATAATCTCCGGGAGTTGCACTTATATAAATAACTTGATTTGTTAATTTTTCATATTCACCAAACTTTAACGGACGATTATCTAATGCTGAAGGCAGACGGAAACCATGCTCAACAAGTGTTTCTTTTCTGGAACGATCTCCAAGATACATCCCTCTTATTTGCGGAATTGTAACATGCGATTCATCTATAATAAGCAGATAATCATCTGGAAAATAATCAAACAAACACGAAGGTCGTGAACCCGGTGGTCTTGCATCCATATGTCGAGAATAATTTTCTACACCGGAACAATAGCCTATTTCTCGCATCATCTCAATATCGTAACGTGTTCTTTGTTCAATTCGCTGTGCTTCTAAATATTTTTCTTCGGACCAATAATATTTTAATCTTTCTTTTAATTCTTCTTCTATTGTTCTAATTGCGTTACTAACTTGATTTTTTGTAGTAACAAAATATTTTGCCGGATAAATTGGAGTGGAATCAATTTCTTGAATAAAATCCCCAGTTATTGCATCTATCAAAGAGATTTTTTCAATTTCGTCATCCCAAAATTCTAAACGTATTGCTTCTTCGTATTGGTACGCCGGAATAATTTCCACAATATCTCCTCTTGCTCTGAAAGTTCCTCTTGTAAATTCTACATCATTACGCACGTAGTAAATATCAATTAAAGTTCTAAGAAGCTTTTTGCGTTCTATGATTTGTCCTTTCTTTAAAAAGAAAATTTGTTGAGCATATTGGTCAGGAGATCCAATACCATAAATGCAGCTAACACTTGCAACAATAATTACATCGTTTCGTCCTTCAATTAGAGATGTTGTCGCTTTAAGACGAAGTCTATCTATTTCTTCATTTATAGAAAAATCTTTTTCGATATATAAATCACGTTTTACAACATAAGCTTCCGGTTGATAATAATCATAATAACTGATGAAAAATTCAACAGGATTATTAGGGAAAAAAGATTTAAACTCTGAATACAATTGAGCAGCCAAAGTTTTGTTATGCGAAATAATCAAAGTAGGTTTATTAACATTGGCAATTACATTGGAAATTGTAAACGTTTTACCGCTTCCCGTAACACCAAGCAACACTTGATGTTTTTCACCGCTTGTTATTCCTTTGGTTAATTCCTTTATTGCATTTGGCTGATCACCCGCAGGTTTGTAGTTAGATACGAGTTCGAATTTATTCATAGGTTAAATTTTCTAATTAATTATATCGAATATTAAATTTATAGGTATTTCAAGAGGTTTACAAACTTTTAAATTATAAGAAAAAACAAAAAAGGATTTCTATGTCAATAAATGAAACGACATAACTTTAACCATCAGACACGATTTCAAAACTTCCTTCCTACTCCTCTTTACAAAAAAAGAAATGGTATTTAAGCTTCCCTTCTCCACCCTTGAACCAAACTTACAAAAGAAAGATCAAAATAATTCCTTAAGTTTTTCTACAGGTCTAGCAAGAACCGCTTTATCTTCTTTCTCAACAATTGGTCTTTGCACCAAATCATGATTGGCAATCATAAAGTCCAAAATTTGTGCTTCCGTATATTTATTATTTTTAACGTCCAGTTTTTTATAGGCAGCTTCATTCTTTCGCAAAAGTTCACTGGGCTGCATATTCATTTTTTTTAATAACGTTTTTAATTTATTTTTTGTAAACGGTTTTATGTAGTAATTAACTTTATCAAAATCTACTTCCATTTCATTCAACATTTTTATGGTTTTTCTACAAGTTGTGCATGTTGGTTTTTCATAGACTGTTATTTTTTTCATTTTAATTTCCTTTAATATTTAGTAAAATAATAATTGTAAAACTACATTTTAATTTTTACAATTATAAACAAAAGTTTTAATAAAAATAAGTTGATTTTATATTTACACATATTTAGCTCAACTTATACAAAAAAGATATAATCAGTTTGCCCGCTGCAATTATAAATTAAATACTTGGACTTACTTTTTTTTCATTGCCATTAGAAATTTAAACCGTAAATTTGTTCTTTAAATTATTCATTTTGTTTAACCATTTTTTTAGGAAATTTATGGATATTATAAACCTAATTGCAAAAAAATTAGATATAAAATCGAATCAAATTAACGAAGTTTTAAAACTCTTTGCAGAAGAAGCAACTATCCCTTTTATTGCTCGCTACAGAAAAGAGCGAACAGGCGGATTAGATGAAGAACAACTTAGAGAAATAGAAACATTACATAATTATCTTACTCTACTTCAGGAGAGAAAAGAAACAGTTCTTAAAAGTATAGAAGAACAGGGTAAACTAACCGAAGAATTAAAGGCAAAAATTGAAGCAGCCGATAAACTCCAAGATGTTGAAGATTTGTACCTGCCATACAAACCTAAAAGAAAAACGAGAGGAACAGTTGCAAAAGCTAAAGGCTTGGAACCACTTGCAAATTTTATTATTAACAATCCAAATTTCAATGAAGATTTTGAAGAAATTCTAAAAGAATACATTGATGAGGAAAAGGAAGTTTTAACAACTGAAGATGCCCTGCAAGGTGCAAAAGATATTATTGCCGAGATGATAAGCGACAACGCCGATGTAAGAAAATTGGTGCGAGAATCATTTTTGAATGAATCAAATATTTGTTCAACAAAGACTACGAAAAAGGAAGATGATAAAAATTCCAAGAAAAAAGATGTTTATGAAATTTATCACGATTTCCAAATAGAAATAACAAGAGTTAAACCTTATCAAGTTCTTGCAATCAACCGAGGTGAAAGAGAAGGATTTCTAAAAATCAGTTTTCAGTTTGATAAAGATGATTTGTTGAATAAAGTTTTTTCTGAATATTTTAATTTTAAAAAATCAAATTTTGAAGAAATTTTGCGAGATACAACAACAGATTCCTTCCGAAGATTAATTCAACCTTCGATAGAAAGAGAAATCAGAAATCATCTTACGGAACTAGCGGATGAGCATGCCGTTTCTATTTTCAGTTCAAATTTAAAGCAACTTCTTTTACAACCGCCAATCTTGAACAAAAGAATTATGGGAATTGACCCCGGTTTTGTTTCCGGTTCAAAAGTGGCTGTAATTGATGAAACCGGTAAATACATTGAAGGAAATACTATTTATCCACATCCGCCACAAAAGAAAAAAATTGCAGCAAAGAAAGTTATTTTGGATTTGGTTCAAAAATACGACATTCAACTTATAGCCATCGGAAATGGAACTGCAAGCCGTGAAACTGAATTATTGGTTTCGGAGATTATAAAAGAAAATAATTTAACTTGCCATTACCTAATTGTAAACGAAGCCGGAGCTTCAGTTTATTCGGCATCTCCTGTTGCCAAGCAAGAATTCCCCGATCTTGAAGCAAGTCAAAGAGGAAATATTTCCATTGCCCGTAGAGTTTTGGACCCGCTCGCTGAACTTGTAAAAATTGACCCTAAATCAATTGGTGTCGGTTTGTATCAGCACGATGTTGATCAAAAAATGCTCAATAAAAATCTCGATGATGTTGTTGTTAGCTGCGTAAACTATGTAGGAGTTGATTTGAATACAGCTTCTTCTTCATTACTAAATTACGTTTCCGGATTAAGCAAAAGAATTGCAAAAAACATTGTTAAATTCAGAGATGAAAATGGAAAATTCACTGATAGAAATCAATTAAAAGAAATTTCCGGAGTGGGCGAAAAACTTTTTGAACAGGCTGCTGGATTTCTGAAAATTTCAGATGGAATAAATCCGTTAGATTCAACTTTTATTCATCCCGAATCTTACAAAGCTACTGAAGAATTGTTGAATATGTGTAACATTTCATCAACGGCAATAAACGAACAAGGTATGCTTGTAAAATTTTATGTTGAAAAAAACGGCTTACAAAATATTGCGGAAAAACTAAATATTGGAGTGCCAACACTAGAAGATATAGTTGAAAATATTCTAAAACCCGGAAGAGACCCGCGTGAGGATATGCCCAAACCAATTTTAAGAAGCGATATTCTAAAAATTGAAGATTTGGAGAATGGAATGGCTCTTAAAGGAACAGTAAGAAACGTTGTGGATTTTGGAGCTTTTGTAGATATTGGTGTTAAACAAGACGGATTACTGCATATTTCCGAAATGGCTAATAAATTTGTTAAAAGTCCGTTGGATGTTGTAAACGTTGGCGATGTTATTGATGTAACAATAAAATCCGTTGATATAGAAAAAAATAGAATTGCTCTTAGTATGAAATGATTATTAAAATTACTGTTGTTCAGAACAAAATAAAAAAAGATGCAAAGCTTCTAAATTGAACAAATTTACTAAATCAAGACTGAAAAATATTTTGTGTAAATGGGAAAATAGGGTTAAAGAATATTCTCAAATATGTCATTAAAATAAATAGAAAAATGGGATAAAACAATAGCCCAATTTCTAATAGGCATAGTCCATTTTTTAGATAAATCTCTGTAAGCCAAAAATAACATTTTCTTAAGAGAATCGTCATTGGGAAAGAGAAAACAATTTTTAGTTACTTTTCTGAACTGCTTATGCATAGCTTCAACTGCATTAGCAGTTTAAATAATAGTTCGGTACGAAAAGAAAGTTACATTTGAATTCTCTGACTTATTTTATGTAATTCATTTTTTTATTTGAAATTGGTTTTCTGTTTGATAAAATAACTACGCTTCTTTTTTTATAGCAATATTTCATAATTACCATACCAACAATACCCAAACAGGACTTTATAAAGTAATATGTTTCAGATCTAAACAAGGGTTCTAAGTCCCAAGAATTTGTTATGTAAACTCTACAACTAAAAATTTCTAAGTAATATTGTGACACATAATCTTTTGGCAGATTTTTATTTTATTATGTCTCGAATAATAAAATAAAGAGAACCCCTATGAAAATTATAAGTATATTCAATATTCATATTTATAATCTACCAAGATTACTTTGAAAAACTCATGATTACGCAAATAAAGCAACTCTAACACTCAATATTAAGCACAAGTAATAATTTTTTAATAAATGCAATTATGTTATTCATAACTTTTTCGGGTGAATCGTATTCATTTTTCTCTTCCAATTTCATCACATCATTTTTCTGTACAAATCTTATCTTATCAGAATAATCCGCAATAATCATCTCCATTAGTTTAGAAAATTTGGTTTTATAAAATTCTTCATTCTCGGCTTTGGGTAAAAGTATCGATATTTTTTTTCTGGTAATTACAATTCTTTCAAGCTGTGCAAAAGATGCGTAATATCTTATAATTGCAACTGAAATTAATCGGTTAATTATTACCGGCAATTTACCAAATTTATCAATCATTTCATCCTTTATGTCATTTAACTCTGTAATTTTGTTCATAGAAAAGAGAGCTTGGTAGAAACTAAGTCTATCGGATTGATCAAACATAAATGACTTGGGAATACCTACTTCAAAATAAGTGTCAATTGTTGGTTCTGTTCTCGCATGATGTTTAGGCAAATCCTTGAAAACATCTTTAAATTCGTTAATCTTTAGTTCTTCAACAGCCTCATCCAAAAGTTTAACATACATTTCAAATCCCACAGTATCAATTGAACCTGATTGCTCTGTTCCTAATAAATTTCCGGCACCTCTAATTTCAAGATCCCTCATAGCAAGATTAAATCCGCCGCCCAGCTCAGTTGATTCTTCAATTGCCTGCAACCTCTTTACAGCTTTCTTGGTAATCATATCGAGAGCCGGAACTAAAAAATAACTGTACGCTTGTCGATTGGAACGTCCCACTCTTCCACGAAGTTGATGTAGCTCAGCCAAACCAAATCGATCTGCTCTATTAATAATTATTGTATTTACATTAGGAATATCCAAACCGGATTCAATAATTTTAGTAGATATTAAAACATCGGCATCTTTATTCATAAAACTGTAAATTACTTTTTCCAATTGAGCAGGTTTCATTTGTCCGTGAGCAACAAGAATTTTTATTTGTGGAATATGTCTATGCAAATAAGCCGCAATTTTTTCAATTGATTGAACTCTATCGTGTACAAAATAAACTTGACCGTTTCTCTTAACTTCGTCCAAAATCCATTCTTTAATTTTGCCAATTTCAAATGTTTCAACCTTTGTATAAATGGGTTGTCTGTTTAGCGGCGGCGTTGATATTATTGATAAATCTCTTGCTCCAAGAAGACTTAAATTTAAGGTTCTTGGAATTGGAGTTGCAGTTAAAGTAAGAGTATCTACATTAACTCTTATTCTGCGTAACTTCTCTTTTGCCATAACACCAAAACGATGTTCTTCATCAATAATTAGTAATCCCAAATCTTTGAACTCAATATCTTTCGAAAGCAGGCGGTGTGTACCAATAACAATATCAACCTTGCCCTCAGATAAATCTTTAACAATTTCTTTTTGTTTACTTTGAGTTACAAACCTCGAAAGCACTTCTACTTTTACGGGAAATTGAGATAGCCTTTCTTTAAAAGTATTATAGTGCTGTTCGGCAAGAATTGTTGTGGGAACAAGAACACCAACTTGTTTCCCACCATCTACGGATTTAAATGCAGCTCTTATGGCTACTTCGGTTTTACCAAAACCAACATCGCCACAAACGAGCCTATCCATTGGGAATTCTTGTTCCATATCGGCTTTTACTTCATCTGTAACTTTTGCTTGATCGGGCGTAGGTACATACAAAAATGATGCTTCCAATTCTCTTTGCCAAACTGAATCAGATGAAAAAGCAAATCCGGCAGCGGCTTTTCTTTGGGAATATAATTTTATTAAATCTCTTGCTGCATCTTTTATTTTAGCTTTAACTTTCTTCTTTGTATTTTTCCATTCATTGCTTCCGAGTTTAGTTAGTCTGGGAGGAGCTTTATCACCGGATGAATATTTTTTAATAAGTGATAAATAGTTTATGTTTAAATAAACAATTCCATCATCGGCAAAAAGAATTTTTATTGTTTCTTGTTCAACCATTCCGATTTTGATATTTTCCAGTCCGGCATACTTCCCTATTCCAAAATTTTCGTGTACAATAAAATCACCAACTTTTAACGAGGAGAATTCTTTAACATGAGATTTTTTAATTTTTTGTCTTTTTGATATTTTGGTCCTGTAAGGTTTGTTAAAAACCTGATAATCAGTTAAGATTAAAATATTTTCACTTTTAAGATAAAAACCTTCTTTAACTGGAAGAATTTTTATTTTAACCTTTCCGGTTTCAAGTAATTCGTTTAATTCTTTATTATAATTAACTAACAAATCATAAAGACGTTTTAATTGGATAGAATTTTCTGTTGTAAAAATAATTTTGGTATTCTTTTTTGCAAATTCACTTAATGTGTTAAAAAGAATTTTGAAGTTTGAATTTATTGCAGGAGCTGCTAAAATATCAGCGAAATATTTGTTTTTGCTATTTCCAAGTTGATCTTCAATAATCCAATTTGCATCTTTTGCTATTAGTTCATCATAACTGATTTTTTCTTTAACATCAAAGGATTTTTTAAGAGTTTCTTTTTTCTCATTTTTAGTTTCAAGCAATTCTTCTTTTAGTTCTTCCTCAAGATCGTCCTCTTCAGTTATAATATTTTCTACATGTTCAGTTAAAGTAAGTTTTTTTAATTCATAAGACGAAGCAAAAATTATCGGGGTGCTTAAGTATTCAAAAATATCTGAAGAATAATCATCAACATCATCTTTAATTGAAGAAGCCATACTTACGGATTCCACTCTTCCCGATGAACGCTGACTTTCCGGATCGAAGAATCTAATTGATTCTAGAAAATCTCCATCGAACTCCAATCTACAAGGATGTTCTTCCCCATAAGACCAAAAATCAATTATTGAACCTCTTACAGAAAATGCTCCTTGCTCAACTACAAATTTTTCATTCTCATAATTCAACTCGTGTAAATATTCAATAATATCATCATAAGTTAAATCGGAGCCTACTTCAATCCTTGTTGTATTCTTACTTATTTCTTCATTAGAGGGTAGTTTAACTTTTAACAAATCATAGAATGATAAAATTATTGACTTTTTGTTATTATTTATTTTGGTCAATTTTTCTTGAATAGATTCAATATTTATTTCATCTATCTGGATTAAGTGCTTATCTTGACCTAAAACAGTTAGCTCAACATAAAGTTCATTTACTAACTCCCGTGTAGGAAGCAAAATTAAAATTTGGTTATATTTTTTAAATAGTTTTGCAATTAATGCAGCTTTCGAAGAACCATTGAGCGAAGTTGTAAAAAAAGTATTAGTTTTGGTAATGTTTTTTTCAAATTGTTTAATAAAGTTTTCAAATGATTTATACTTTACTAATTCATCAAAAAATAATTTTTCCATATTTAAAATAAAATTGTATTCATCTTTACGAAATATTATTAAGAAAGATATTCTTAAATTTAAAATAATTCATTAACATAAATTTAATACTTATCGCACAAAAGTTTTAACTATATTTTACAAATAAATAAAAAGAATTATGGCACAAAAAATTTCTCTAATTAAATCTCCGAAACATAAAGAACTGAAACCGGAAGAGTTAAAGTTTACTTGCAACTCCGATAGTCTAAACTTTGAAACCACCGAAAAATTATTGCCAATCGATAATATTGTTGGTCAGCACAGAGCTATAAAAGCTCTTAAATTAGGAATAGATATTGAAAGTGCAGGCTACAATATTTTTATCACCGGTATTTCCGGAACAGGCAAGCAAACTACAATAAAAAAAATGCTTAATGATTTGCTTCCGAATAAAAAAGCAAAATTAAGTGATTATATTTATGCAAATAATTTCAGAAATCCCGATCATCCTGCTCTGCTGGTATTTCCTGCCGGCTCCGGAAGACAATTTAAAAACGATTTAGAGGAAACAATTCTTCTTTTACGCGAAAATATTCCCCTCATTTTAGAAAAAGAACCTTTCGTTACCAAACGAAACAAACTACTCAAAAATTACACAGATACACAACAAAAAATGATGGGGAGTTTTGAAAAAAAACTAAATAAAGATAATTTAACATTAGGACAAGTTAAAATTGAAAATGTAACACGTCCTGAAATTTTTGCTATCATTGAAGATAAAGCGGTTTACATACAAGCTTTAGGCGAATTTATAAAAAAGAAAAAAATTACAAAAGAACAAGCTCAAAAATTTGTAGATAATTATAATAAACATCAAGATGAATTAAAAGAAATATTTAGAGAAAGTATAAAACAACTAAAAGAATCTCAAGCTAAAATAGTAGCTTTGGAAGCTGAAACCGTTAAAAATTTAGTTAATGCCGAGTTTGATGAGTTACGAACCAAGTATAAAAATAAAAGTGTTAAAACTTACTTGGATAGGGCGAGTGAAAGTATTCTGGAAAATTTGGAAGTTTTCAAACCAACAAATAATCTCAATGCAGAAGGAGTTGAAGACTATTTTGCAAATTTCGAAATAAATTTAATATTGGATAATTCAAATATTAAGAATGCCCCTATAATTATTGAAACCTCACCGACATTTTCAAACCTATTTGGAATTATTGAAAAAGTAAATCGTATTGATGGAATGTGGGTTTCTGATTTTAGAAATGTTAAATCAGGTTCACTTCTAAAAGCAAACAACGGTTTCTTAATTATAAATGCACTCGAAGCAATAAACGAACCCGGAGTTTGGAAAACATTAAAAAGAGTTTTGTTCTATGGAAAGTTGGAAATCCAAGATATTGCAAGTTTATATCAAGTTAACTCTTCGGCATTAAAACCGGAACCTATTGAAATAAATTGTAAAGTTATTATGCTGGGCAACAACTATACTTATTCAATGCTCTCTGAGTATGAAGATGACTTTAAAAAAATATTTAAAGTTAAAGCAGAGTTTGATTATGAAATGAGTATTACAGATAAATCCATTGCTGAATATGCAAGAGTGATAAAAAAAATAATTTCAACGGAAAAATTATCGGAGCTTGATAATTCCGCTGTAGCAAAAGTTATTGAATACGGTGCAAGATTCGTAAGCAGCAAAAATAAATTAACTACAAAATTTTCTTACATTGCCGATCTTTTAAGAGAAGCCGATTTTTGGGCTAAGGATGTTGGCAATAAAGTACTAACCAAACATCATATTACTAAAGCCTATAATTCAATGATTGAACGACACAGTCTCCATGAATCAAAACTGAAAGAAATGATTAATGAAGAAATGATTCTCATAAATACAGACGGGACAAAAATCGGACAAATAAACGGACTTGCAGTTTACGGCGGTGATTATTCTTTCGGAAAGCCGACAAAAATTACATCTTCGGTAGGTCTCGGTAATGGCAGCATCATAAATGTTGAAAGAGAAGCCGGATTAAGCGGAAACACTCATAACAAGGGGATATTAATTATCACGGGCTATTTCAGAGAAAAGTTTGGGAAACAATTCCCTCTTTCATTTACCGCAAGCATAGTTTTTGAACAGGGTTACGGAAAGATTGATGGTGATAGTGCTTCGGTTACCGAAATTTGTGCTTTGCTTTCCGGCATTGCAGAAATTCCCATAAATCAATCATTTGCCATAACAGGCTCAATAAATCAAAAAGGAGAAATTCAACCAATCGGCGGAGTAAATGAAAAGATTGAAGGATTTTATGATTTATGCAAAGAAAGAGGATTTACAAAAAAACAAGGTGTCATAATTCCTTATCAAAATGTTAAAGATTTAATGTTAAAAGATGAAATAATTGAGTCTGTTAAAAATAAAGAGTTCCATATTTATTCAATCAAAAATGTGGATGAAGCAATTGAAATTCTAACGGGAATAAAAGCCGGAAAACTTCTAAAGAACAATCGCTACCAAGCAAATACGGTTTTTGGTGAAGTAGAAAAAAAATTAAGAGAAATGAAAAATCGTACCAAACAAAACAAGAAACAATCTAAAGAAAAAAAATATTAAATAAACTAAAACATAAAAACAAAAAAGAAAGATGAATAAAAATATATTAGTAAAATCAAAAATTTTAGCAACTATTGGTCCAGCTACAGATACCGAAGATAAATTATTAGACTTAATTGATGCAGGTGCTAACGGATTCAGACTAAACTTTTCACATGGAACCGAAAAATATTTTGAAAAATTATTTACAACAATTTATAATGTATGCGGAAAAAGAAAACTACCAATTCCTATTATTCAAGATCTGCAAGGACCTAAAATAAGAATAGGCAAACTGGAGAATGAAAGTATTCTGCTAAAAGAAGGTAAAATAATAGAGATTACCACAAAAGATATTTTAGGTAACAGCGAGATTGTTTCATGCTCTTACGAAAGCTTAACTAAAGATGCAGAAATTAACGACATAATTTTAATCGATGACGGACTTATAGAACTCAAAGTAAAAGAAAAGAAAAAAGATTCAATAATCTGTGAAATCGTTACCGGCGGAATACTGAAACCTAAAAAAGGAATGAACTTACCTGGAATGAAATTAAGTACCGAAGCCGTAACACATAAAGATAAAAAAGATATGCTTTTCGCTTTTAAACATCGAGTGGATTATGTTGCTCTTTCATTTGTACGAAGTGCGAAAGATATAATTTCCTTAAGAGAATGGATGAACAATCACGGTTTTAATAAACAAATTATAGCAAAAATTGAAAAACCTGAAGCTGTAGAAAACTTCGAAGAAATATTAAAAGTCTCGGATGCAATAATGGTTGCCCGCGGTGATCTTGGAGTAGAAATTGCTCCTTACCATGTACCTGTTATTCAAAAAAGAATTATACGAAGATGTAACGAGGTAGGAAAACTTGTAATTACTGCTACACAAATGTTGGAATCAATGATTTATAATCCAACTCCGACCAGAGCCGAAGCTTCGGATGTTGCAAATGCAGTAATTGACGGAACCGATGTTGTTATGTTAAGCGGTGAAACTGCAGCAGGCAAATATCCTATTCAAACTGTTAGAATAATGAAAAATATTATTTACACAACGGAATTACAAAACCAGTTTAAACCTAAAATTAATTTTGAAGTACCTGAAGATAAAGAAGAAAATATGTTCGATGCAACAGCCCGAGGCGTTGTTGACGTTGCAAATCAAATTAAAGCAAAAATAATTGTTATATTTACTCATCAAGGAAGACAAGCAAAAATAATATCGAAATATAATCCCAATGCTCATATTTATGCTTTCTCGGATAGCTTTGAAACATTGAATGATTTAAATCTTCATAAAGATATAAAACCAATTTATATGGAGGATATAAATAACGAAGACTATTATATAAATCGTGCAAAAGAAATACTTAAAGAAGAAAATGTTGTTACTGAAGGAGATGTAGTTTTATTTTCTGCAGGTTCACCATCCATTGAAAGTGGCAGAAAAAACTGGATAAAGTTCTATATAGTTTAAGTTTTTCTTGAGTTTAAATTATTCATTTTTTTTCTGATAATAATTTCTATATAATTTTTTTGGAGAAAAGTAAACTTGAAACTTGCAAAATGGTGGAAAACTAAAGATAACGGAAAAATTCTTTGTACACTTTGCCCAAGATATTGTGAAATTGGTGAAGGACAAAAAGGATTTTGCTACATCCGTGAGAATATTGAGGGAAAACTATATTCCACCGGTTACGGCAGACCAACGGGCTTTGCAATTGATCCGATTGAGAAAAAACCTCTATCTCATTTTCTGCCCGGCAGTGATGTTTTGAGTTTTGGAACAGCGGGCTGCAATCTTGGTTGTAGGTTCTGTCAAAATTGGTCAATGAGTAAATCAAAGTTAGATGAATTGAATGCTCTTAAAATTTCACCGGAAAATGTTGTTAACCTCGCCCTTAAATATAAATCTAAATCCATTGCTTATACTTACAACGATCCGACAATTTTTGGTGAATATGTAATTGATGTTTCAGAACTTGCACGAGAAAAAAATATTAAGAATGTTTTAGTAACAGCAGGCTACATAAATAAAGAAGCAAGAAAAGATATTTACAAATATATTGATGCAGCTAATATTGATCTTAAAGCATTTACTGAAACTTTCTATCAAAAAATAACTTACTCTCACTTGAACGATATTCTGGAAACTCTGCTTTGGGTTAAAAATGAAACTGATATTTGGTTAGAAATAACAACTTTATTAATTCCCGATGAAAATGATTCTAATGAAGAGATTAAGCAACTTACAAATTGGATTACTACAAATCTTGGTAAAAATGTTCCGCTCCATTTCACTGCATTTCATCCAGACTTTAAAATGAAAGATAAGTCAAGTACTCCTGCCGAAACTCTCATTAATGCCAGAAAGATTGCCTTAGAAGAAGGAATAAATTATTGCTATCTCGGTAACATTCACAATATCGAATCTCAAACAACTTATTGCCCTACTTGCCAAAACCCAATAATAATCAGAGATTGGCACTCTGTTTTAGATGTCAAAATTCAAAATGGAAAATGCAAATACTGTAACAGCAAAGTTGCAGGTGTTTGGGATTAGGAGTAAAGTACCAATCTTTACTCGCCCATAACCGTAATAACAACTTTACGAGGACCGCCGTTATTTCTGTGTTCACATAAATAAATTCCCTGCCAAGTTCCGAGATTGAATCTGCCGTTTTTAATTGGAACAGTTAAAGATGCACCAAGCATCGATGATTTTATGTGAGCTGGCATATCATCACTACCTTCATAAGTATGCTCAAAATATGGAGTATCTTCCGGTATCATGTGATTAAAATGTTTTTCCATATCGCTTCTTACATCAGAAGAAACATTTTCATTTATAGTCAGAGAAGCCGATGTATGCTTAATAAAAATGTTTGCATAACCGTATTTTAGTTTCGATAATTCAGGAAAAGAAGTTTCAATTTCTTTGGTAATAATATGGAAACCCCGCTTGCGAGATTTAAGAGTTATTTCTTTTTGAATAATCATTTCGTATTCCTTTTCAACTAAATCAAAATTTTTATTTAATTATATTTAAATTAAGTTATAAATTAAAATATTTTTAACATTATTATAGAATTTTTATGAAAACTCTTTTTTACAACCCTTCGCAAATTATAACAGTAAATACAAACGGACAAAATTTTAAAAGAAAAACCGATATGCAAAATATTGGAATTTTAACTGATAAATCTATTCTTGTAGAAAATGGAATTATCAAAGAATTTATCGCAACATCAAAAATTAGTAAATCAGAGTACAATAATATTATTGATTTAACTGATAAAATTATACTGCCGGGTTTAGTTGAATGCCATACACATACGGTTTTTTCAGGTTCAAGATCAGAAGAATTTCTTATGAAATTAAACGGTAAAACTTACGAAGAAATAGCAAAAGCCGGAGGAGGAATAAATTCTACAGTTAAATCCGTAAGAGAATCTGATTTTGAAAATTTACTTGAAGCAGCAAAACCTAAAGTTAAAAAATTTATTGAACAAGGTGTTACAACATTAGAAATTAAAAGCGGTTACGGTTTAAGTTTTTATGATGAAATAAAATTATTGGAAGTTATAAATGAACTAAATAGATTATTTGAAATTGATATAATTCCAACATTCTTAGGTGCTCACACATTTCCGCCCGAATATTTAAATGATAAAGAAAAATATATAGAAATTATTACAAAAGAGATGCTTCCGTTTATTGCCGAAAAAAACTTGGCTTCAGCCTGTGATGGCTTCTGTGAAAAAACAGCTTTTTCCCCTAAACAAATTGCAAGCATTTTCGATGCGGCAAAAAATCTCGGTTTTTCTCTTAAACTTCATACCGACCAATTTAATTCCATCGGTGGATTAGACTTAGCTTTAGATTATAACTCAATGAGTGTAGATCATCTTGAGGTTTTGGGTGAAGAAGATACCAAAAAGTTTAATGACGTTGAAACAGTCGCAGTTTTGCTCCCGGGTGTATCTTTTTCACTAAAATATAATTATGCTCCGGCAAGAGACTTAATAGATAATAACGCAATTGTTGCTCTCGCTACTGATTTTAATCCCGGTTCATCACATATAAATAATATTAGTTTTATTTGGGCACTCGCTGCTTTCCATCTAAAAATGACACTCGAAGAAATTATTTCAGCTTACACTATAAATTCCGCTAAAGCTCTTAAAATTGCAGATAAGGTGGGTAGTATAGAGGTAGGAAAAAATGCCGACTTTTCAGTATATAGTATAAGAAATTACTCAGATTTATTGTATCATTTAAGCAATAATCTTAATACTATGACGATCAAAAAAGGCAAAATTATTCATGAAAATTTGGCTTAATTATTTAATTATATCATTTATTTTAACATTAATTGGTTGCACTTCATCCGAAGTTACAACTCATAAAACAAAAGAAACAGAAGTTCTGAGAGACACGGTTTTTATAACTTCCGAACAAAATATCGAGGAAAAAGAAAAAACCAAATTAGGAATTGATGTTCTTCAAGAAAATAATTTTGATATTCTCGAAAATAAAAGAGTTGGATTAATCACAAATCAAACGGGAGTAAATTCAAACCTAAAGTCTACAATTGATATTTTAAACGAAGCTGAGAATGTTGAACTTACAGCATTATTCAGTCCGGAGCACGGTGTTAGAGGAGATGTAGAAGGAGGAAGTTCCATACGAAGTTATAAAGATGAAAAAACCGGTTTACCTGTTTTTTCACTTTACGGAAAGAATCATAAACCAAGTAAAAAAATGCTAAAAAATATAGATGTTCTGGTTTATGATATTCAAGATATAGGAGTAAGATCTTATACATTTATCAGTACTCTTGGACTTACAATTGAAGCTGCTTCCGAAAATGGAATTGAGTTTGTAGTTTTAGACAGACCTAATCCACTCGGAGGCAATAAAGTGGAAGGGAATATAAGAGAAGAAAAGTTTACATCATTTATAAGTCAATATCCTATTCCTTATGTTTACGGATTGACCTGCGGAGAATTAGCTAAATTTTTAATTGGTGAAAAAATACTAAATGTGAATAAAAACTTTAATTTAACAATTATTCCAATGCAAAACTGGAATAGAAACATGAATTGGAATGCTACTGGTTTAAAGTGGATTCCTACTTCGCCTCATATTCCACATCAATTTTCTCCATATTTTTACCCTATGACTGGCATATTGGGAGAATTAAGAAGTGCAATTTCCATTGGTGTAGGATACACTCTTCCCTTTCAACTTGTTGGTGCCGAATGGATTGATAATAATAAATTAGCAAAATATTTAAATGACTTATCTTTGCCGGGATTACATTTTAGAGCAATAACTTACCGACCTTATTATGCCTTTGGAAAATTAAAAGTTTTAAAAGGTGTACAACTCTATATAACGGATTTTAATAATATTAACTTAACTAATACTCAGTTTTATATTATTGTCGCCTTAAAAAAATTATTTCCTGATAAAAATCTATTTAGTTTAGCAAAACCAAACGAAGTTAGTATGTTTAATAAAGGCATTGGAACAAATAAAATTTTTGAGATAATTAATAAAGAAGGAAAAATAGACCATGTAATAAAATTTTTGAATAAAGATATAGAAAGTTTTAAGAAGAAATCAGCCAAATACTATCTCTACAAATAATTTACCTTTGATTTAGATCACAATAATTTTCCTATTTTTCTTCTATTTGGGTTCAGATTTATAAAACAAAAGGAGAAAACATGAATCTTTATAAATTAACATTTTTAAGTATTATATTCTTTTTTGGTATAGTTTTCGGGCAAACAAAAAAGATTTCTTATAACTTTTTTATTGAAGATTGCGATACAACAATATCTCTGTTCAATGGAAATATTCAAGAAGGTCAAGAAATTGTTATCGAAGAATATGACTTACCTGATGCCAATACAAAAGCACAATTATTCTATAATTTAATAGTAGGAAGCAGAATTGGATTTCCTGAAAATAGTTTTAATGAAGATATTTCATGCGATATTACACTTACCGGTTTATGTGATTTAGATATAACAAATTTAGAACCTGACTCTAATGATCTAATTAAGCTGGTTTATTTAAAGATTAAAGTAACTGGAGTTAATTCAGGTGTCCATGGTGAGTTTGAACCTTATTATTTGGAAAATGGAAATGAATACTATTTTAATATTCCTCTTCAAAATTTAACTACATTCTTAAACACTCTTAATTACGATATTAACAGTTTTACACCTTATTATTTAAACGATAATTTAGAAACAAGTAACGAAGGAATTAGAAGATTTGTAGGTACCGAGTATTTATCAGTATATGCAAAAAGTTTTTCAGCATTTGGAGTTGGATTTAAAGTAAAACAAACTGACATAGCAGAAATTGACGGTACTTTAGTTACCAATACTTACAAATTGGAACAAAACTATCCAAATCCTTTTAATCCATCTACAAATATTAATTATACTTTACCAAGTAACGGTTTTACAAAGTTAGTTGTTTATAATTCAATTGGTGAAATAGTTTCTACATTAGTTAACCAAAATCAAAGTGCAGGTAACTACTCGATAAATTTTGATGCAAGAAATTTATCAGCAGGAATTTATTATTATAGTTTAACGTCAGGAAATTTTGTTCAAACAAATAAAATGATTTTATTGAAATAAATAAAAAATTATCCACAGATAAAAAAACAAAATCCGAATTGAAGAGCTATTCTTTTCTTTTCGGATTTTTTTATTTAAAAAATAAAGTATTTAAAATTTAATTAAAAATAATTTTACCATATCTTTTGGGATCGTAAAGACTTCCGCCCGACCAGCGTGATTCTTTATTCATTTGTTGTTGTCTGTGTCTGCCAATATTAAAGCCCCAAGTATCTCCCTTATTCGGTGGTTTATCAAGAGCTATGTCACTCCAAGGAATTTTCATTTCAATTGCCCAATAGTCATTACTTATTTCTATTTTGCTTTCATACTTGCTTTCAAAATATTTATTTTCAACCCAGCGTTGTAAAGAGTTAAATCTTGTTCCGCCGGCATTTTGGAACAATCGTATATAGTCTTTTTGATTATTCTCCGTATCAAAGAAAAACTCAATATCATCATCATTCCATGTTAAAGGAATATCTCCACCTGTAGTATACTTTAAGCTTGAAGGATTTTGCTCATTCATTTTTACATAGACATAAAGATAATTTTTATCATAAAGAAGTCGAACCTCTGTTGAATCATTCTCATTAGTTCCAAATTTTATTGAGTTACCATTACTCCAACTCTTTTCATTAATTTTTCCATCAATAATAATTTCACTAGATATCCTATTAACAATTACCTTCGGAGGAAGAAATAAAAAGTATTTTTCTTTGTGAATTATTTCATCTTCCAATTTAATTGTTGGCTCATAACCATCAATTTTTATTTTTTGATTTTTATATTTATCTTCTAAATCCCTTGATAAAAAACCTGTACGATATTTTTCTTTTGTAGTAACTTCCAAGTAAGGCATCAATTCCATATTCGGCAAACCTGTTGATTCAATTAGAAATTCTTCAGTAACTTTTTGTTTCGGTTCTAAATTTAACCATTTACTTTCGGGTGTAATTTGAATGTTTGAACCATAAGGAATAAACCAATCAAGCCTATATAGCTGTTCTACATTTAACTTATTATTAAACTCTACAATTACTTTTTCACTAAAAGGTGTACCAACATTCCAATTATCAATCGAAATAGTTTTTGGTTCAATATCTCTTTTCGTAGCTTCTATTCTGTCGTTTGGATTAACTGTATCCAAAGGATAAATTGAACCGGCTTTAATGGCTGCAGCTTTAATATTTTTTTCATCTTTAACTGTTACAAATAGAAAAGAAGAAAATTTTCCACCACGAATGTTTTCCCTCCTAACTCCAGCTGAATTTAAGATAAGATAATCGATTCCATCATTATGTTCCCAAACATGTTCATGTGTATGTCCGCCAATAATAAGCTTGACAGGATAATCTTTAAGAATCTCTTTAACTTTATCCCAATCTTTTTTACCATCATGATTTTCTGGATATTTCCAAAGCGGACTGTGAAGAAAAATAAAAATGGACTTTGACTTTAATTCTTCTTTTAAATATTTTTTCGAGTAATTTTCTAAATCAGTCTTTAACCAATTTCTTTGCCACTCCATAATTCTATCATCTTCTTCTCCCCACCAACTGTTCAAGACAATAAAATGTGCACTCCCTTTAGAAAAAGAGTAGTAAAGTTTTTCTTCGCCCCAAACTTCTTTATAAATTTCTTCCGCTTCATTGGTAAGAACATCATGATTACCGGGTACAGGGTAAAACGGAGCATCTAACAAACTTATTTGTCCTTTGAATCTTTTCCACTCAGCTCTCAACTGTTCTTTATTATCAGTATAACCATGGATTAAATCCCCGACTTGAATTACAAAGTCAGGTGCGAGCAATGAAGCTTCATAAACCATTCGTTCAAATTCAGGCGGATTTCCAAATTGGGAATCACCAAAGACTACAAACCTAACTCCTCCTGAAGCTATAACTTTAATGTTAAATATTATAAAGGCAAATAATAATAATTTTTTCATTTTTATACTTTTTTTATTCTGATACATAATTATTTTCACATTCGTAAAGCCAATCTTGAACACCTTGAATAATTTGATTGACTATTTTTTTTCTAAACTCTTTATCCAAAAGTTTTATTTCATCATTAGGATTACTTAAAAAAGCAGTTTCAACCAACACATTAGGAATTGAAGTAAGAGAATTTAATGCAAAATTGAAATTGCCAATATTACCAAAAGGTTTTAGCTCAAGTTCTAACATTCTCTTATAAATTGCAAGCGATAAAGGGCGGTAACAAATGTGCTTGTAATAAGTACTTGTTCCGCTTACCCTCTTGGGATTAACAGTATAACCAATGGAATTAGTATGAATACTAATTAGAATATCTGCATTTGTTTTGGCAATACGTTCAAATCTATCATCATTTGAAAGATAAACATCACGAGTTCTTGTCTTAAAGACACGTGCCCCTTTTTTTTCAAGAGCTTTTCCCAACCTATTTACTATATCCAGTGTTATATCTTTTTCTAAAGCTCCAGTTGCACCAAGCGAACCATTATTACTGCCCCCATGTCCGGCATCAAGAATAAATTTGAGATTTGAGAACCTTAAATCATTAGGCTGATTCTTTACGGTTATCTCCAAATTTGTCCCTTTATAATTTATATCATAACCCCAAATTTGTTTTTGTTTAGGTTCAATAATTATTCTGAACAAATCAGTTCCTACTTGTTCGTAATACAAATTCTTTATCGTGTTACTTGTTAAATGTTGTGTAATCCAATTGGTGTTTGCTGTTGCTCCGTAAATATCTATAATAATCTTGGTAGGTTCAACTTCTTGACGAGTTGAATATGGCAATTTTCCATTGAGATTAACAACAACTTTATCGTAATTTTTACCTCCGTAAACTGCCCACGATTCAGTTAAAGATTTTGGAAGGAAAGTACCAACCGGTAATAATTTTACTTGCTCTTCAGGAATCCACGCAACTTGATTTTCAGTTAGACGAACTCTGTATTGGTTACCAACTTTTCCGTCAATAATCATTTTAATTCCCTTTTCGAGAAAAGACAGTTTTGCTCCTCCTAATCTATCAGAGCCTAGACCATAATTGAGAAATGGTCTTTTAATAATTGTTTTCGCAACTCTTGGTAGTTCTTTTGGAAGAATTGATATTTTTGCTTTAGATTTTTTTTTATAAGTTTCTCCATCTTTTTCTAATATAAATATTATTTGTTCATCTTTCATTTTAAAGTCATTAGGAATTTTATAAATGCCAGTATAAATTCCTTTAATTCCACCTGTTTCAGTTTCAGAAAGTTCAGTCATTTCAATTCCATCTAAAAATGTTACATTTGCTCCGGGAGTTCCTTTAACTCTAACTTCCAAAACTTCACATGTCCCAAGCCAAATATCACTTTCGGGAAGCATCATCTCATCTTCGATTATTATCTCATCTTCATCTGTAGATTTTAATTGATTATCTTCTCTTATTATTTTTATTTCTTTTTTTATTTTTTTTCCATTTAGGTTTGAAGTAATCTTAAAAAAATTTTCTCCGAGTTTAAGATTTAATAAATCAACGAAAGCACCCGAAGAATAAACTTTTATCTTCTTTCCATTAATTTTTACCTTGCTACCGGGTTTTGTATTTGCCGATAAACGATACCTTGAAAATTTGGTACTAGTCTCTGTTTTTTTAGGAACAATAATATTTATATAATTCTTTTGGGCTAAAACCATGCTGCTCATTAGAATTAAAATAAATAAACCTTTAAGTTTTAGATTAAATAACTCAAATATTTTCTTCATGTGATTGATTTCTTATATAATTATATTAATTTTATACGTTAAGTTTTCTTAAAAATAAATATGGAATTTATAATGGATAAAGCTTTAAAGACTTTTTCAAAAAGTAAAATTAATAAAATATACTCTTATAATGAATACATTAGAGAAGCAGAAAAATTTATTGAAAATAGCAACTCGAGAGATTTATCTGAACAAGATAAAATTTACTATGACTACACAAAAATAAATTTGCAACGAAGCAGCAGAATAGAAAAAACTTTTAAACCAAATAATGAAATAGTTGAATTATTAAAAAAAATAGATACTTCACAAACATGGTTATTTATTACGGAGGCTTGGTGCGGTGATTCTGCACAAAATATTCCTTACTTTTTTGAATATTCAAAATTTAATAATAATATTAAAGTTATTTTAATATTAAGGGATTCTAACATAGAGGCAATTGATAACTACTTTACCGAAGGAAATTCTCGAAGTATTCCTAAAATAGTTTTCTTTGATTCTAATGGAAATGAATTGGCTCGTTGGGGCTCACGCCCTAAGTTTGCTCAAGATTTGGTTCAGCAATTAAAAGCCGAGGGTTACACAAAAGAAGAATTTAATAAAGAATTACACACTTGGTATGCAAAAAATAGGGGCAAAGAATTAGAGAAAGAAATTTTAGAAATATTTAAGAGTTTTTAAACTTTCAAAAATTTAATTATTGCTAAAAGTTAAGTTAATTGTCATACCGAACCAAATACTAAAAGGAATTAAAATATTACTTTGCACTTTGCAGATACTCCCGAAGAAATACTATGCCTCAATTTCTTCGGGATTTTAAAATGAAATAACTTTAGTATAACATAGATTTTTTCTTCTGCACAAATTAATTTTTCAGAGTTTTTTAATCTTGTTTACTTAACTCAAAAGATTTACGATCGTAACCATTCTTTTCAAAAATCTTATAACAATTCTCTAAATCAGCTTCACTCATTTGCGGAGTTCTGCATAAAATCCATCCAAACTCTCTGGAGGGAGTTCCAATAACTACATATTGATAGTTTGATTCTAAACCAAGTATCCAGTAATCACCCCAGAAAGGTCTCCACCCCAAAAAGCTCACAAAACTTACTTCTAATTTTGAGTTGGTTTCTTTATCAACAACTCTCGCCAAACCTTCAGCATCATCTAATTCCCCATCTTCATCAATACACTTATTATGAACAATGATATCTCCATCTTCATCAATTGTATAAGAAGCCGTTGCATTTTTAATACAATGATCTTGAAACCTGTTCGGTATTTTAGCAATTTCGTACCAAGTTCCGGTATATTTTTTTAAATCAACTGAATCAACCGTTGTCATTTTATCTTGGGCAATTAAATTTATATTTACAAGGAGAATTATTAAGACATATAAATAGTTCTTCATTTTTGATTATCCATTTTTATTTTTAGAAATAGTGTTATTAAAATTTAATAAAAAATAAATTTATATAGAACCAACATCAAAATTTTGAAGAGTATCTTTAATGGATTTTAAGAATTTTCCTCCAAGTAATCCATCAACTAATCTGTGATCGTGACTAAGCGATAAATACATCATCGGCTTTATACCCAATGTGTCTTGTCCGTTTACAGAAATAACAACAGGACGCTTTACAACTGCTCCAACTCCGAGTATTGCAACTTCAGGCTGATTTATTATGGGAGTTCCAAACAACGCCCCAAATACTCCGTAATTTGTTATAGAAAAAGTTCCACCCATAATGTCATCGGGAGAAAGACCTTTGGTTCTTGCCTTTCTGCTTAATTCGGAAATCGCCTTTGCCATTCCTCTAATATTTTTTTCATCAGCATTTTTAATATTAGGAACAATAAGTCCGTTTGGTTCAACAGCTACAGCAATGCCAAGGTTAATATCTTTTTTAAGCAAAATTTTATCTTTACTAATTGATGCATTAACAAGTGGAAATTCCTTTAAAGCTTTTACGGCAGCATAAGAAATGAATGCCATATATGTAAGTTTAAGATTTTCATTTTGTAAAAATCTTTCTTTATTTGCTTTAATATAATTATAGATTTTAGTCATATCCACTTCCATTATTTCAGTTACATGTACGGAAGTATCTCTGCTATTAATCATATGTTCCATAATTCTCTTGCGAATGTTATCCATAGGGATTTCTTCGGAAGCCGTTATAGGTCTGGCAACTGAGAGTTCAGGAGCAGGAGTTGATTGTTTAGTTCCTTTTTTATCAATATAATTTAGAATATCTTTTTTAGTTACTCTTCCGCTTATTCCGGTTCCAACAATAGATTCAAGCTCACCCATTGTTATTCCCTCTTTAGAAGCAATGTTTAGCACTAATGGTGAAAAGAATTTATTTGATTGAGAATTTTTTTTATCTCTTATTTTTCTTTCGGTTGCAGCTTGAGTTTTTACTTCCGACTTACTTTCTTTTAATTTCTCTGTTGCAATAATTTCTTCTTTTTCACTTTTTACTTTACGATAGCCCGATTTTGTAGAAATTCTGGCAACAATTTTTCCTACTTCAACTACATCATTTTTTTTGTAAAGAATTTCAACAATAGTTCCATCAACCGGCGAAGGCACTTCCGTATCTACTTTATCTGTACTTATTTCATAGATTATTTCATCTACCTTAACAGTATCACCGACTTTTTTGTGCCACTCAATTATTGTACCTTCAAATATTGATTCACCCATCTTGGGCATCGGGACATCAACAACGGAACCAATTTGGTCAGTTGAAGGCTCATCTTCTTCTTTTGTTTCTTCTATTTTGGCATCAGCGTCTGTTTCAATAATTGCAACAACTTCGTTTACAGGGACTGTTTCATTTTCGTAAGCTTTAATTTCTACCAATTTTCCATCAGCAGGACAAGGTATTTCGGTATCAACTTTATCAGTACTTATTTCATAAATTATTTCGTCTTTTTTAACTTCGTCACCAACTTTTTTGTGCCATTTAATTATTGTTCCCTCATTTATACTTTCACCCATTTTAGGCATAATTATATCAACTTTCATTTAAACTCCAAACTTTTATATTTCAATTTTTAATATTCTAATAAGTTTTTTAATTCACCGTAAATTTTATCTCTTGTCGGTAAAACTGTTCTTTCCAATTTGGGATGAAAAGCAATTGGAGTATCGAGAGCAGCAAATCTTTTAACGGGACCATCAAGATTCTCAAAACACTTCTCTGAAATTTGAGCACTAATCTCTGCTCCAAATCCGCTTGTTAAAGTATCTTCGTGAATAACAATTACTTTCCCTGTTTTCTTAATAGAGTTAAAGATAGTTTCGGTATCGAGCGGTGCTAAAGTTCTTATGTCAATGATTTCTATTGAATAACCTTCTTCTATCAATTTTTTTGCAGCAAATTCAGTTTCGTGAACCATTGCTCCGTAAGTTACAACCGTAATGTCTTCACCTTCTCGAGTAATATTTGCTTTTCCGAAAGGAACGAGATAATCTGCATCAGGTTCAGGACGGGTAGCATAACTTTGTCGGTACAAACCTTTATGTTCTAAGAACAGCACAGGATCATTTAATCTTAAAGCGGTTTTGAGTAATCCTTTTGCATCGGCAGCATTAGATGGATAAGCAATTAACAAGCCGGGCAAGTGCGTAAAGAATGCTTCTATATTTTGACTATGATAAAGTCCGCCGTTTATATAACCACCTACAGCCACTCTTATAATAAGAGGAGCTTCAAATTTATTGTTAGAACGATAACGTAGCATTACCAACTCATCTCTAATTTGCATGAAGGCGGGCCAAATATAATCACCAAATTGAATTTCCACACAAGGTTTCTTTCCGGTAAGAGCCATTCCAATTCCAACACCGAGAATACTAGCTTCAGCAAGAGGTGAGTTAAAAACTCTTACATTTCCAAATTTTGTTGAAAGCCCTTTTGTAGCCGTGAAAACTCCACCCTTTCCATCAGCAACATCTTCACCAAATACATAAATATTTTCGTTACGCTCCATCTCTTCTCTTAGTGCATGATTTATTGCATCAACCATTACAACAGGAACACCTTCGGCTTTGCATTCATTATATTTTAGTTTATTTCTTTTGTTACTTTCATCAAATACAAACTTGGTTACAGTAGATGGATCAGGGTCAGCTTTTGTCAGAGCATTATCAGCAGCGTTATTGATGTGTTCATTAATTTCTTTTTTTAATTCTTCAAAATTAATTTCATTTATTACATCATTTTGGATAAGCGTATTGAGTAGTCTTTCCAAAGGATCTCTCTTTAAATCCTCTTCCAAAGATTCCTTGCTTCTATACTTTCCTTGATCGTCAGAAGATGAATGAGATAATAATCTTACGGTTTTAGCTTCAACAAGAACGGGTCCTTTACCTTCCCGAGCATATTCAAATGCTTCTTCAGCTGTTTTTTTCATTTTGAAGTAGTCGGTTCCATCTACAGAAAATCTTAATAAGTTGTTATATCCGCTCATCATATTTGCAATGGAAGCATCTTTACCTCCTGTTTGCTGCTCAACAGGCACAGATATTGCCCACTTATTATTTTGAATTACAAACACAACCGGAATCTTATCACGGCTAGACCAATTAATGGCTTCGTGAAATTCTCCTTCACTTGTTGTTCCTTCACCACTGCTAACATATGTTACAGATTTTATTCCGGATTTTTTATTAGACATTGCAGTGCCTACAGCTTGCAAAAACTGCGTTCCAGTAGGACTGGATTGTGCAGGAACGTTAAATTCTTTAGAACTCCAATGACAAGGCATTTGCCTTCCACCGGACATCGGGTCATCAGCCTTAGCTAATTGGTGAAGGAAAATATCTTCAATCTTAATGCCCAAAGCAATCATAAAAGCCATATCTCTGTAATAAGGATAAGCCCAATCAATCCCTTTTTGCATTTCTAAACCAAAAGCTATTTGTGTAGCTTCGTGCCCTGCTGATGGCAGATGGAAATATGATTTACCTTGTTTAAGCAGATTCATGACCTTCTTATCCATTGCTCTTGATGTATAAATCAATCTAAGAGCATTCATTACTGCATCTTTAGTGTATCCTTTAATTAAATTATCTTTTTTCATTTTATCCTTTAATTTTTTGTTCAATCTCTTTTAAGTTTATTTTTGTAAATTCGGAATAACTAAATTCATTAAGAAAAATATTTAGTATATATGTTTTAATTTCAGTTAATTCAACTTTAGAATTTAATTCTGCCTCGAAGTTTGTTACGCTTTTATCTTGAATACCACAAGGAATAATTCCATTAAAAAATTCCATATCAGTATTAACATTAAAAGCGAAACCGTGCATTGTTACCCATTTGCTAATCTTAATCCCAATCGCACAAATCTTTTTGTCATTTATCCAAACTCCCGTGTGTTTAGAATTTCGTCCGGCATTAAGACCAAACTTATTACAAGTTTTAATAATAACTTCTTCAAGTGTTCGTAAGTATAAATGAGTATCTTTTTTCCAATCAACAAGATTAATTATCGGATAACCAACTATTTGTCCGGGACCGTGATAAGTAATATCACCACCACGGTCTATATCAAAAACATTTATATTTTTTTTGTCGAGTTCATTTTTAGAAAATAATAAATTTTCTTTTTTTGCTAATCTTCCAAGTGTGTAAGTATGCGGATGCTCGCACAAGATTAACAAATCTTTTATCTTATCCTCAATCCGCATTTTAAACAAACTATGTTGTAAATCCCAAGCTTTTTGGTAATCAATTGAACCAAGGTCAAGATAAAAAAGCTCTTTTTTAAATGTGGATTGCTTCATCATAAGCATTAGCCGCAGCTTCCATTATAGATTCCGATAAAGTCGGATGTGCATGAATAGTTCCGACAATTGATTCAAATGTGGCTTCCAAACTTTTAGCAAGCCCAAGTTCTGCAATTAATTCTGTAGCTTCTGCTCCAACAATGTGAGCACCTAATATCTCGCCGTACTTTTCGTCAAAAATAATTTTTACAAATCCTGTTCTTTCTCCCATTGCGGCTGATTTACCACTTGCGGAAAACGGGAACTTACCAACTTTAACCGGATGGCCTTCCTCTTTTGCTTTCTCTTCTGTTATCCCAATTGATGCAACTTGCGGCTGACAATAAGTACATCCCGGAATTGAATTATAATCAATTGGAGAGGTAAATTTTCCTTTAATATTTTCCACACATTTTATTCCTTCTTCAGAGGCAACATGAGCCAACCAAGGCGGACCAATAACATCGCCTATAGCATAAATATTTTTAACATTAGTTTCATAAGTTACTTTATCAACTTTTATATGATTTCTTTCAATTTCTACACCAAGTTCATCGAGACCAAATCCTTCAACATTTCCCGTAACACCTATTGCATTTAACACAACATCAGCCTGTAATTTTTCTTCTTTTCCATTAGAGTTAACAATTACTTCAACTTTTTCACCTTTAACTTTTGCAGTTTCAACCTTAGCATTAGTTAAAATATTTATTCCTTTTTTCTTGAAACTCGAAGTAACTACATTAGAAACTTCTTTATCTTCAATTGGTAAAATCGAATCCATCATTTCAATAATTGTTACCTTTGTACCAAGTACTGAATAGAAAAAAGCGAACTCAACACCAATTGCTCCAGCACCGATAATTATCATTTCTTCAGGCAGTTTATCTAAAACCATTGCTTCTGAACTTGTAATTATTTTTTTTCTATCAACAGGAATATTTGGAAGGAGTTTGGGTCTTGCTCCTGTAGCAATTATTATTTTATCGGCACTAATGGTTTCAGTTATTTTATTGTTCTTGTCAAAAACTTCAATTTTATTTTCCGGTTTAATTTTCCCAAAACCTTTGATGTGCGTAATTTTATTTTTTTTCATTAAAAATTCCACACCTTTAGAAACTTTCTTGGAAACATTTCTGCTTCTTTTAACTATTTTATCAAAATTAAAACTTAAACCTTCTACCTTAATTCCAAAATCACTTGAATCATTTTTTATTGTATCATAAAGTTCAGCACTTTTTAGCAAAGCTTTGGTTGGAATACAACCCCAATTAAGACAAACCCCGCCGAGATTTTCTTTTTCTATTACACATGTTTTATAACCGAGTTGAGCTGCTTTTATAGCCGCAACATAACCGCCTGGTCCGCCGCCAAGAACAGTAATATCATAATTTTCCGACATTTAAATAATCCTTTTGTAGTATTGAAATAATTTAATAAATATACTGAAGAAATTTAAGAAAACAAAAGGTTGAGAAAAAAATGTAAGGTAAGATTAACAAAACTATTTAATTTGAAAATCTAATAAAGGATATTTTTTATTATCAAAAAGCTGATAGTGCCACCACTCATCAATGTAAAAATCAATTCCACCAACTTCCAACATTAAAGATTTTAACAGATTTCTATTAGCAGCTACTTCTTCGGATAGTGAATCTGCAGGATAATTATGAGAAGCAATTTTAGTAAAATCATCAAACTTAGTTGGCATTTTCAACTCTTTGCCGGTCAATAAATTAATTATAGTTAAATCTACTGCTCCGCCACGATTATGCGAAGAACCTCTTTTCGGATCAGCTACAAAAGTTGGATCGGGAAACATAGCAAACATTTTCTTTTGAACTGAAAGAGGTCTGTAACCATCCCATATTTTAAGTCCAAGTCCTTTAGGGTAACTTTTACTATTAAAAATTTTTATATTATTTAAGCTGTCTTGAACTTTTTTTAATCTAACTGCCAGCGACTTTAAAACATAACATTTATTTGATTCATACAATTTAGTGTTGTTAAAAACATTATCCGTAGTAGCATATTTTAACTCTATTACCACATTTGGGATAATGTCTTTTAACAAAACTAAGCTTATTGAATCTGGTTGAGCAAAGTTGAACGAAGTAATAAAGAAAATTATATTTAGAATTATTTTTTTCATTTTTTAAAGATTCATAACAAAAACTTTTTAATCGAATATTTTAAAATTAAAAATCAACTCCAATAGAAAAATAATGTACTTCTTTTAACCTTCCAAAATCTTGATAAGAGTAATCGAATTTAACCTTCACCAAATCCATTAACCTTGTATAAAAACCAACACCGGCAGTTAATCCTTTCTCGGAAGCTTCTTCAAAAAGCGAGTTATATCCGACTCTTAAAAAAACCGTTTCGTTCCAACCGTATTCAGTACCAAGGTTTAAGTAACTTGTGTGGTCATTTGGAGTAACAGCATCAATGGCTATCGTTAACCTGGAATTTTGTTCTTTGATTACATCGTTTGAAATTCCAAATCTGAATAATAAAGGTAAATCGAACTGATCTAATTGAATGTTGGTATTAATTAAATTTTTATCTCCTGCACCTGATGTTTTGGTGTTAGTAATATCTCTTCCACTTAGTCGCATTTTTGTACCAAAGTTAGAGATACTGGCAGCAATTCTTAACTGATTAAGTACATCTAATTTATACAAAACTCCAATATCTGCTGCAAATCCTGTAGAACTCATATGCCAAATATTTTCATTAATATACTTAAAATTAAATCCTATAGAAAAATTATTTGTAAGATATCTTGCGTAATTAAGTCCTATTACAACCGCGCCGGCATCAAATATTTCTCCGGTTCCTTCAGGCTTATCTGTTCTTCTTACTGCCATTTCTCCCATATCTAGAACATCTACAAATAAGCCAATTGTTCCGATATCTCCTAGTTTACTTGAAAAAGCTGCAAATTCGTGCTTTATATCTGCATATAGGTCCGAATGACTAAAGTAGGCCGAGTTAAACGCAATATTGGATGTACCGCCCGGATTCCAGTAAATTGATGAAATATCATCGGCAATAGATGTATAAGCACCACCTAAACCAATGGCTCGGGCTCCTACATTAAGTTTTAATATTTGTGCTGCTGTTGTACCTGTTTTTCTTGTTTGTGAATTACTTGTACTAACAAAAAGTACAAGAACAACTAAAAATAATTTCAAAAAAATTGCTTTCATTTTGTCTCCAGATCATCAATTATTTTATTAGAGCAAATTTTACTATTTTTTCTCCTATACCAGGTGCATCTATATGAGCAAGATAAACACCATAGGCTACACTAAAACCATCCTCGTTAAGCAAGTTCCAAGTTTCTTGACCATTTTCCATACCAGATTCGTGTTCAATTGTTTGAACAAGTTCTCCACTTATGGTAAAAATCCTGATTGAACATTTTTGAGGTAAATTTTCAAAATAAATTCTTCTTTCGCCTCTATTTTGACCTTGCAGCCTATTTGCGGGTTCAATATTATTTTCACCAACATACGGATTTGGAACCACATAAATTTTATCTAAAATATCAGATGTTAATTTTTGTGATATCTTACCTGCTTTAGTGTTTAATGTATAAACATCATTTGGGGTAAAAGGTCTTTTAGTGTAAAGGGCAAAAACATCTCCGTTACCAGGCACAAGAGAATCATTTTTCGATGCGACAGCAAGAGTAAATCCCCAAGTTAACGTATCGGTAATAGTACCTTTGGCATTTGGTTTGAAAAATATTATTTCATCACCTCGTGTCCAAGCTGAATCATTTTTTGCTCTTTCGTTAAGTAATGTTACAACCGGTTTTGAAATACCTGTTGATACTTCTTCAACTTTAAAGTTCACGGGAATATCAATCAATTTACCGGAAACCACTTTTCTTGCGGTTGAAATATTTTCGTTGGAGAATGTAATTAAATAATCTCCGGGATATTTAACCTTGCGGATACCAATTGAAGAAATTCCTGCTTTATAAGGAATTTCTATATTACCGTTCACCCATTTAGACCTTTTGGTATCAATATCTAACTTGTCATAATCATTTAATATTAATTTAATTCCTTCAAAAACAGGATTTGAATCTTTGCCGTTTAATGCAGTACTTTGATAAATTGAGTAATAGTTATATTTTATTGTATAAGTAGAATTATCAGCCATTGAGCTGTTATCAGTTCTTTTAATTGCACCTTTGGAAAAGTTAATTTCATAATCAGAATTTAAGTTGTATTTTTTTCCTTGCTCATCAGTTACACTTAAATAATCATCATTAATAATATTTGTTTTAGACAACTGTGCAAATTTTGTTCCGTATAAAGTAACTTTTTCTTTAATTGAAGCATCACCTTTTACTGAATAATTTTTCTTAGTAACTTCTCTACCATCAACATTCATTTTATTACTGAATGTTAAAGTATAAGTGTTATCAGCTACTTCTAAATCATTAATAATATAAAAGTCTACCGTTCCGTTTGCAACACCGCTGCTATGTAAAACATTATTATCATTTATTGCAGGTTTTATATAACCGTTGGCTCTTGGTCCGGGTACAACTCCAACTGTATTAACATCATAACGAAGTTTGCCGGTAATTGGATCTAAAGAAATTTTCTTGGTTGTTTCAGAAGGTGGAATTCCCGCAGAATCTCCATGATCATAAGCAACAACTGCATAGTAATAAGTTTGACCGTTTATTACATTATTGAAATCAACAAAAGTATGTTGCAAACCGGAATTATCTCCAAGATAATAATTAAGTCCTCTTCCAAGATATGGTACGGGATGATAACCACGCCAGTCATTTTCCAAATCCCACTTAGCTTCAAAACCTTTCGAATCTTTAAGCGGTTCATATAAAAATTTTGAGCCTTTACCATCAGTAATATTTTGAATGTCAGAGAAATCGGGTCTTGTGCTTCTATAAATTACATAGCCTTCAAAATCTTTTCCGGTAATTGGATCAAGACTTTCTTCGGCTGAACTATCCCAATAGAGCGTAACTTTTTTATCACCTGGAATTGCAGTTAAATTAGGTAATTTAGGAGGTTTAAAGAATTGATAATTTTTGTTATAAATATCTTGAACTGTTTCGGCAGTTATCAAAAGGTCATCCAAATCTTCTCCAAAAAGAAAAACCATAGAAATACGTTTGGTCTCACCGGGATTTAAAGAAATATATCCCGAACCATAGACAAAAACTATGTCTTCATCTTGTGTTATTTCGCTAAAGTTACCCGGTTTTGTAGCATTCCACATAACTTCATCTTCTGCAATTTTCAAATCAGTTGCCCATTGAGAACTTTTAAAACTTGTTAAACCTATTTGGTCGGATTCATCTAAATCAGTATATTCAAAATTAGGCTCACCAGGTGTTAAGGGATTTGGTCTATTATCGGCAGTTCTACTCCCAGCAGTAGGTTTACCATCTCCTTCACCAAAATCTCCTGTGTTAGCTATCCCATCAATTCCAACATCATCTGTTTCTATATTCCAATCACCATCGTTATCAATTCCATCATCTTGTCTTTCATCAATCATTCCATCGCCGTCATTATCAATTCCATCTATTTTACCCGGACTTTCTAAAAACTTACATCCTAAATAACCTAACTTTTTACCTCGGTCTCCTACCCCGTCAGGATCAAAAAAGTAAACCATATTTCTTGCATAAAGAGCCACAGTAGTATCAAATGGCGGAATAAATAATCCGTTATCATCATCATTATCTGAACCACCAATATCAGGATCTCCATAAATACCAAACACAACACTATCTAAAGCTTTATCACTAATATTTGTTATCGACCAAACAAAAAAAACTGCATTTGCTGCAAGTGAGTTACTCCATTGAAAAGCTCTACCTTCTACCTGCACACCCAAGCCTTGTTTTGAACTATCGTTAACATAAGGGAAATAAGCAAACTCTTTATTATTTCTATCATCCATAGCCCAAAAAGCTTCAAGATCAGCATTATTCTGTCCTTGGACCAAATAGCCGGGCCAGACATATTCCCCCAGTGTACTATTATACCATTCTCGAGGCCAACTATCGGGTTTACCATCTCTATCGGAATCAAAAGCAGGATTAGAGGCAATATTTGGTTGATCGGGATCTGCATAACCGGGAAGGGGCTGCCATTGCCATTTTAATCCCGTTGCAGGATCTATCTCGCGTAAACCTGTTCTATCGTAGTCATTCATACCGTCTGAGATGATGTGTCTTCTTATGCCTGCTGTATCTAACACAGATGCTCCAACAATAGGGCAAAATTGAAATATATAAGGAGCTCCTCTCCAAATTAAATTTGTTATTTCTCTTATCCCTCCAAAACCGGGACCAATACCACCGTAATTTTCAATTTCTACAGCAACATTATTACCATTCATAAAAAGTGATTTTCTATCACTTTCTGCATTGGTTTTAGATAGCAAACCTTCTTTTAAATATTTCTTAGGACTGTTACTCTTTTTGCCTGATTTGTTTGATTTAGAATTTGCCAGTTTCAAGTTCAACAAATTTTTTATTTTTTGATGTTCTTGCATTCGTTTAAGTTTTAACTCATTAGATTGAGCAAAATTTTGCTTAACACCTATAAATCCAAAAGCAAAAATCAATAAATAAAACATTATTTTTTTTAACATCTGTTTCTCCGTAAAAATTCTTTATAACTTTAATGAAAAACCTAATCTCACTTCACGTGGAGCCGTATAGTAATGAGGTCTGTTATAATATTCTGTTGCAGATTTAATACCTGGATATTTTTTCGAGACTTTGTTTGTTGCTTCGGGTCCACCTTTCTTTTGTGCTAACGAATATGTGGCTCTGCCTGTATCATCATAAACAAACTTTTCATTTTTTGTATCAAACAAGTTAAATACTTTCATAAATAATGTTAACGTTGTTGTGCCAAAAGTAAATGATTTATCTAATAACACATCTACATTAGTTTGTAAAGGTTTAAGATCGCTATTAGTTCTTAAATAAATTTGCTGCTCATATAATACAGGAGTGTAAGGTAATCCGCTGCCAATTGAACCAACAATACTTACTGTCCAATTGCCTGATTCACCCAGAGTAAGCAAACCATTTAATGTATGTCTCTGATCCCAAGCAAGCGGAACAGGAATTTTTTCACTTTGTCTTCCTGAAAGTAAATCAATAAAGAAAGCATCAGCTCCGGTTTCATTACCTTCGGCAACTTGGAATGTATAATCTAATGAAGCACCAAATAACCCTTGATTTAATTTTCTTTTTGTAAATGAAAATGTTATCCCTTTTATATTTCCATAATCTTTATTTACATACTTGTTGTAATATTTGCTACTGCTTATTCTTATTTGTTGAATTGCCAATAAGTCTCTTACATCTTTGTAAAAACCTGTAACATTAAAAGCAACGTCTTCAGTTAATTGTTGTTGTAAACCTATTTCGTAAGTAACGGTTTTTTCAGGATTTAGGTTTGCATTTCCGTAAGTTGGTGCCGCAACTATATCTTCAAAGTTAGGATTTGTATATAAATATTTGTAAGGAGGCAATTGATAAAAATGTCCGTATGAAAAATGTATTATACCTCTGTCAGTAATAGGAAAAGATATTCCTAATCTTGGACTTATTGATAATTTATCTTCAGCATCTTCCAAATTAGATGTGGGTTTAAATTCATCGGGAGCAAAGATGCTTTTAGAATTGAAATAGTCTAATCTTAAACCCGCATTAATTATCATACTTTCAAATTCCATTTTATCCTGAATATAACCGGAATATTGAACAGGCTTTCTCGAATAAATATCAATTGAACTTATGTCTGTTTCCGGATTAGGAATTTCAGGAGTTAAATGTTTTGTTCTATCTCTTAAAATTTGAAAGTAAACATAGTTAAGTTTATCCCACTTTGTATTAAACCCAAATTTTATTTCGTGCTGCTTATGTACTTGGCTTGTTAAATCGAACTTAACCTCTATCGTATTAGACCTTTGATAAAAATGCTCTGATCTTGTTCCACCGGAAACAAACGTAAACGGACTAAAACTTATTGATTTATCATAAGGCTGGTATCTTGGGTCGGCATATAAACCAGCCAAACTCATTGTAGGATTAAAAGAAACTTTATTTCCATCAGCATCTAATAAAGGGAACAAATATCTTTTAAAATCATAAATACTATGAGAACCTTTTAATTCAAAAAAAGTATTATCGCTTACTGCCTGCTTATACTCCAAAGAGTTTACTAATCCCCAAGTATATCTGTTATAATTTGCATCCGGATTATATTTATAATCGTGTGAATAGGTTTGATAATTTGATTTTGAATAAACTACATCATAATTAATTTTTATTGTAGAAACTGGTTTGAATGTTAATTTACCGGTGAAGTTAAAATCTTCGCTGGGATTCATAGAAACAATTTTATTATCCCCAGTTTGTGACAAGTACAATATATTTGGATCTGCCTGGTTTCGGGATAGAGAATCATAAATTGTGTGCTGCCTTATACCATAAAGATAACCTTCACTCTTATTATATCTTGAAGAAACAAAAAACGAAAAATTATCCTCAAGAAAAGGAATAGGACCACCAAAAGTTCCTTCAACAACTCTATTGCTTAAAGGATTTATATCATCAATATTTGCAAAAACATTGGTAGAATTACTTAAAAAATCACCGGTATAGAATGATAATGAACCTGAATATTTTTTTCCGCCCTCTTTGGTTATTGTATTTACAACACCGCTTAAAGCGTTCCCATATTCAGCATTAAAAGTACCACTTACTACAGAAAGCTCTTTAACTGCATTTGTAGAAATTTGAACCGTTCTTCCGTAATCAAAAGGATTTACGGCAGATAAACCGTTAACATTATAAGAAACTTCGGTAGAACGTCCGCCTCTTATGTGCAACTCACCTCCAGAACCTTTAACAATGCCTGCTTGCAATGATAAAACTTGATCAATGCTTTCTACAGGCAGACTTTCTATTCTACTATTATCAATAACAGTTTTAGAAGAAGTTAAATCTTTTCTTACTAAGGGTTCTTTCGCTTGCACAACAATTGTTTCCAAACCAATTGCTTCTTCCGATAATTTAATATCAACTTGTGTAGTAAAATCGGAGGCAACATTTACCGATGTAATTTTTTTCTTTTGATAACCAATTCCGGAAACTATCATTGTATAAACACCAGGCTCAATATTATTTATTACATATTTTCCATCAATATCTGTTGCAGCTCCAAGAGATGTGCCTTCTAAAATGATATTTATACCAATAAGCGGTTTACCTGAGCCTGTATCAGTAACCTTTCCGGATATTTTACCTGTGTTACCGGCATTAGTGGCTGTTAATGAAATAAAAAAGAAAAGTAATATAAATTGTGGGAAAATTTTTAATCTCATCATTACCTCGTAATAAGGTTTTATCTTTAATTTTGTTTCTTTAATTTTAAGTAAAAGAACGGGCGGACTTTATATTCCGCCCATTTTATAAATAATACCAGGGAAAACACCCCCAATAAATTATGTATTTTGAAATTTCTGAAGAATTAGAAATTTTGTTATACTCACCTATATTTCAACACCATGCTTATATATTTTTTCAGCTTGCTCTAATTTTTCAGATGTTTCACTTTTTTATTTAAGCAACTGCATTTTTTTAGTTATTACAGCATTGCCAGCAGTAACTCTATAAACATAAATACCACTCGCTAATTTATTTGCATCAAAATTAACATTATAAGTACCGGCACTAAATAATTTATTAGAAACTAAAGTTGAAACTTCTCTGCCAAGAATATCAAATACCTTTATTTCTACATTTGCTGGTTTAGTAATACCAAATTGTATTGTTGTAGATGGATTAAAAGGATTTGGATAATTTTGAGAAACCGTAAACTTATTAGGAATTATACCTTCAACTTCTTCAACGGAAACTGCCACAGAATTTTCTAAAAAAATAACATCTAAAGGCCAATCATTAGCACTGCCCCTAGTATAATCTTGAGTGTATATAACTTCATCATATCCATCACCATCATTATCGACCATAATCAATGTTCCTATGTCACCTCCACCACTAGTATCTGCAACTGTTAACGGATTATCGAAAAAGAAATTTGAATCAATAACACTTAAAGTATAATTATTAGAGTCTGCTATATCACCGCCTTGGTATTCAACTCTGTAAATAGCATTAATCGGCTTGTATGAGGCATCAAAACGACTTCCAAAAACAAAATCAACTTGATCATCATTATCTAAATCACCAAAAGCGGAACTAACTATCCTTCCGCCGCCTAATTTAGAAACATCAGCAATTTTTGAATAAACCAATGTATCACCATCTTGTTGCAGTAACAATACACTTCCGTTACCTGAACCAAACCAACTTCCAACAACTATTTCTTTAGTTCCGTCTCCATCAACATCAACAACTTGCGAACCTTTAAAGGAACCGCTGCCTATTGATTGTGGAGGTAAACTTTCCCAACTGTTATTTACATATCTTAAAGTATTTATATGCCCTTCATCATTCCACACATAAACATAATTATCAAGAACTGCAGCATCATAATTGTTGCCAATAAAATTAGTATCACCAAGTCCGCTTAATTCAATTGTCCAAGTTTCAGAATCACCTCCACCATCAGGAATATCATTTACAGAAACTACTCCAAAATGAAAATTGTTTTTACTACCTCTTCTTTCTGCAAAAATAATTTCATCAGTATTGTCGTTATCAACATCAGCAACTCTAAAAATTACAGGACGTAACTCAAAATTAACAGAATCAGCATCTATAATTGTAGTTTTTGCATTAGGCAAAAATCCGCCAAAACCGTCGGAAACACCCATATTATCACTACCGTCACCCGGAGTTTCAAAAACAATAATTCTAGGAGGGTTAGGATTTGTTTCAGCGTCAAGTGCATTAACGGGTCCCCAAATTATTTCCTGTTTTCCATCTTTATCTAAATCTCCCCAAGTTAAAGCAGGCCAAGTGTTCTGAGCAGGAACTATGCCTGAAATGTCAGCTGACCAAACAGAATCCCATTTTCCATTTGTCCATTCAAATTTATAAAGACGAGGTTTTAGTTCATCTTCTCTATCTACCATATTTGTATTACAAGCATATAAATCCGGTTTACCGTCATTATCAAAATCTACCCCAGATACAATTCCGCCGAAACCACCGACTTCAAAACTATCAGTTTTTATGGTAGCAAATCTAGTAAACTCATCACTCTGTGCACTTAATTGCATAGATAAGATAAAAGCTAAACATATTATTATTATTTTTTTCATACTGCCTCCTTAGTATTAATAGAAAAATTATTAAAGTTTCAAAATTTATATTTACAATCAATCAAAAATATTAGTCTAAGATAAACGTCATTTTTATATTCTTGATTAAGATAAATTTTAGGTCTCAATTAATTTACAATATAATACACTTTTTTAATATTTTTGCAATCTCTTACATATAGTAAAATTTTTTAAAACGATTTTTAATGATTTCATACAGTTTTTTGGAATAATATTCACATAAACTTTCAGAAAAATAAGTTATTAACTTTAAACGACAAATGAATTATTAGAAATGAAATGGTTTCTCTTTTATATTTAAGATACCTTGTAAAGCCTAAAAAATTTAAGCATAAGTAAAAAAAGAAAAACAAAAATTCTTAATGGAATTTGTTTATTTGAATATAATAAGAAAATACTTAATATTTTTATAGTTTAAATTTTAAAAAATCCGAATAATGTTGAGTAAGCAACAAATATCCGGATTAAATTTTGAGCAAAGTATTATTCTAAAAATAATACTAAAAAACTAAACCAATATCAAAGTACTGAATATTGTTTAGTCTTCCATAATCTGCATAAGCATAATTAAAAGTAAAGTTTAATTCAGGAGTAAGTTCATAATTTATACCGCAACCGAGTGTTAAACCTTGAATAGTATTTGGCATAAATAAAGATTTATAACCTGCTCTCAAGAAAACCATATTATTATATGAAAATTCTAAACCCGAATTAATATATTCTTTGTTATCGTTAGGATGTATCGCATCTACAGCAGCAGTAACTTTAAAGTATCTTGTTTCTACAACATCCATAGATAATCCGACTTTAAAATGTAAAGGCAGATCATTTCTTTCTGTTGTATATTGGGCAGGAATATTATTAGGCCCCGATTCACGAGAATTATTGGGATCATCATTTAATCGCAAATCTCTCCCATCTAATTGCATTTTTGTTCCGAAATTAGAAATACTCGCACCAATTACCAAATCATTAAATGGAGTTACATAATAAGTACCAACATCTAATGCAATACCTGAAGCAGAAGTATTCCAGATTGACTCTTGAACATATTTAAAATGAAAACCAATTGAAAATCTATCAGTAAGGCTACGTGCATAACCAACACCAATTACTAAAGAATTAGCATCCCAGGTTCTTCCGTCTCCTTCGGGATATTCGAAAGATGTAACATTATCTTCAGGAACTCTTAGTGAAGAAAATGTTGCAAAGAAAGTACCAAATCCTAAAATATTAATTGAACCTGCAGCAAAATCGTAATTAACATCTGCCAGCCAATTGGAATGATTAAATGCAACTTGACTTATACCCTTAGATTTTGTTATTCCGGCAGGATTAAAGTATGCAGAATAGATATCATTACTTACTGCAACATAAGCATTTCCCATACCTAATGCTCGAGCCCCCGGTGATATTTTTAGAACCTGTGCAGCAGTAGTTCCGACTCTTGATATATCCGCATCAGTTTGTGCAAATAAAATATTAAAAGTGGATAACAAAATACAGATTGCCAAAATTTTTGAAAACTTATTCATTTTTTTCTCCAAATATCAAAATAACTCATTTTATTATATATGATTATTCTAAGTTTATTTTCCTATTTAATAACCCCAAATCGTCCAATATGTTCTCCAACTTCAGGAGCTTCTACATGATAGATATAAACACCATAAGAAATTCTCATACCTTCAGAGCTTAATAAATTCCAGTAAGCAATACTTGAGTTATCATCTTTTTCAATTGTATCTACCAATTCGCCTGTTAACGTGTATATCCTTATTGTACATGTAGGAGGCAAGTTTCTAAATTGTAATTCACGTTCGCCTCTTTTTGTTAAAGTACGTCCCGGATTTTCAGACATGGAATAAGCAACATAAGGATTTGGAACAACATTAATATTGCTTAATTTAGAATTTACTGAATCAGCTTTAAACTCAACTTTTTGGGTTTCAAAAACATATTTATCACCTTTTTCAAAAGGTCTGTTTGTTACTAATTTATAAATATCACCTTTGGAAGGCAAAATTTGGTTTGTAAGTTTAGAATCTAATCTTAAATTTATTTGATAAGATGTAGTTGCACCGGTTGCACCTTGAGGCTGCAAGATAATTGCTTCACCCCAATCCCACTGACCATTATTTTGAGTTTCCTGATTAGGTTCGTAAAGAACAAATTTTGCCGGTTCTTCCAGATGATAATTAGGTGCTTCATCAAGAACATACCAAACAGTAAATGGAGCAGCAACATTTCCGAGTAGCGTTTGTGTTGTATCGGCATCAGCCCATTTACCATCGGCTGTTGTATCAACATTATTCCATCTTATTTCCCAATCGGCACTAAGTTTAACTTTATCAGCACCTAAAACCGGAGGAAAAATAACTGAATCAATTACAGTAATAGCCGAGTTAGTTATAAATCTAGATTTTTCTTGGTTAACTCCAAGTTCTACATTTTTTATAAATACTCTTAATCCCTCGAATACATCATTGCCATCTTCATTATTTATCAAGCTACTTTGGAAATTAGGATAATATCTGTAACTAATTGTATAAATATTCCCTTCAGGTAAACTAGCTGCAGTTTTACCGGCTATTTGACCTCTAACAGGATTTACTACATAATCATCTTCAGAAACAACATTATTACCTTCATCCTTTAATACAATACTCTCTTTAACAATGTTTTTATGCCTTAGTGCTACTAATATAGTTCCTTTAGACTTTATTTGATAAGAAACACCTGTAGAATCTAATATACTGTAAACATTTGTTGTGTCAAATGTAATTGAATATAACTTATCTTCAACAGCAAGATCTTCCAATACTTTTACCTTTACATCTCCAGTTGGATTTCCTTTAACCAAAGTAGGAGTACCATCGTTACCTGCTTCGGCATCTTTTAGACCAATTCCATTTGGACCGGGTATTACTTCAACTGTATTAACATCAAAAATTAATTTCCCTGTAGTAGGATCTTGTTGAATAACAGATTGAGTTTCTGTCGGAGGCAGATCTTCAGTTCCTCTATCATAAGCAACAACAGCGTAATAATATTTTATTCCATTTTGTACTGTGGAATCAACATATTCATGAACAAGTCCTGTATTACTTCCCAAATTGTATTTTACACCTCTGCCGACATATTCAATCTCAGAGAGACCTGAATAATCATTAACTAAATCAAATTGTGCTCGTTTTCCACTTATATCATCATAGAGTGCTTGCCCTAAAAACGGAACTCCATTTGCATCTGTTACAGTATAAACATCTGAAAATTTGAAATCTCTACTTCTGTAAATTTTATAACCTTCAAAATCCTTTTCACTTGTTAAAGGATCAATTGATTCTTCTGATTTGGCATCCCAATAAAGTGTTACTTTTCCATCTCCACTTACTGCAGTAACTATCGGTTTATCGGGTGGTTGAGCAAATTGATAATCTGCCTCTAAAATTTTTACAGAGGTGATAGCGTTTAACAATAAATCATTTCTATCCTCGCCCAATATAATTACCATTGAAAATCTTTGAGATTCACCTTTGTCAAGACTCATAGGTCCTGTAGAGAAACAAAAGATATTATCACCTGCAGTTTTTAGATATTCTTGATCAGGATTAATTTCAGGTTTTGTTAACCAAGTCCACATAATATCATCTTCTTTAGGTTGATTAGCTCCGGCAGCATCAATTGTAAAACCGGTTAAACCTAATTGATCCGATTCAGAAATATCTCGAAAGCCAAAATTTGGTTCGGAACCAGCCCATTTTTTCCCGAGACTCCATTCGTCTGTTAATGTTCCGCTTTCTTCTTCATCAAAAAGACCATTATCATTTAAATCATCATACCATGCTTGGGAAGGCACACCATCTCCTTCACCATAATCCTTTCCTGGATAATTTTTTGAATCCGGTCCAATACCATCTATTCCAAAATCATTTTTTTCGGGATTCCAATCACCATCTTCATCCCCGCTCCATCTTGGTTTTAATTTACCAAATATTTTTTCATATTTTACAACATCATTTACACCGGTATTCAAAGGATAAATACTACCATCTATATAATTACCTTTACCATTAAAGGGAGATTCATCAACTATTCCATCATCATCATTATCTATATTATCATTATCGATAGATGGTGATTCCAAAAATTTCCATCCAAAATATCCCGGTTTTTTGCCACCTTTTCCTCTTCCGTCTCCATCCCAGCCATAAACCATACTCCTGGCTCTTTGATCGTATTTATCAGCAAGTTCACCCTTCGGAGGAATAAAAAATGCCATATCATCATTATAATCTGAAGCACCTCCTATATGTGGATCTCCATACATCCCCATATAAAAAGGATCTAACATTTTTTCACTTGCATTAGTCATTTGATAAACTGTAAATAACAAATCTTCAGCAAGAGGATTATTAAATTGTAAAACTCTTACATCAGCTTCAAGACCTAAACCACCCTTAGATGAATCATTCGGAAAAGGTTTATATTTATCGATAAATTCATAATTAGTAAAATCATCTATAGCAAAGTAAACTTCTTCGTCCGGTGCTGTAGAAGCATCACCAAGAAAAGCAGGCCATAGATAAGTTCCAGCTCCCGGTGAATACCAAGTGTCGGGCCAAGAATCAGGTTTACCATCTCCATTATTATCCGGAGCATTTAACGAAGCAATAGTATTGGCAGAAGGATCGGCATAACCCGGTTTAGGAAGCCAGCCCCATTTTAATGTACGTGTAGGATCATAATCTCCTTCAGTATATCTTCCATGCGAATCACTTATAATATTTACGGTATCACCTTGATCCCCTATAACTTGGGCACCAGCTAAAAGCCCAAATTCATATCCATATCCAAGTCCGTTCCATACTAAATCTTTAACATCATTCAGAGCCTGAGGTTTGGTTATAGAACCGTAGTTCCAAAGTGATGTTTGTATTTTGTTACCACTAATTACAATTTCATATATCGACCTCGGATCGCCAGTAATTTTATTTAAAACTAAAAATCCTTTTTTCCCTTCAATTTTTTCTACTTTAGTTGCATTCTTATATTTTGTATTTTCCTGAGCCTTTAAACTGATAACAAAAATGAGGCTAAAAAGTATAACAAATATTTTTGATTTCATTTTATTCCTAAAATATTATTTTCTTAATTCACTAATTTAAGTAAACCGAAAAACCTAATCTCACTTCTCTTGGAGTACTTAATCTTTCAGCTCTTTGATAATAATTCTTTATGTAAGAAGGATTAAATAATCCTTTATGGCTTTTTGTTCTTTTCAAAATATCTTTAAATCGAGCTGAATTAATTTTCTCTTCAGCACTTTTAAGTGCTTGTCCGGAACTAGCCCAAACATATCTTTCATTTTGAGTATCAAAAAGATTTTTAACTTGCAAGAATACCGAAAAATCGAACGGTTCAACACTAAAAAACTTTTCTAACTTTAAATTAACATTCCATTGAAAAGGCTTATTGGCTGATGTTTGTTCGTAAGTTATTGTACTCAAACTTGGAGGCAGAGAAGGAGTATATGGTGTACCGGTTTGTAAATTATAAACAATACCGACAGACCAATTTTTAGGTTCCGCTAGAGTAACGGTTCCATTTATGATATGTGATCTATCAAAATTGAGCGGGACCAAATACGTCTCGGTTTGCTTTCCTGCTGCATCACTAAAAAAGAGGTCTTCTTCAGGTTGTGTTCTGTTCCCTTCAGCAATCTGAAAAGTATAATCAAGTGTTGCAGAAAGTATTCCGCCCGGTTCAGGTCTTTTTATAAAAGATAATGTAATTCCTTTAACATTAGCATAAGCCAAATTAGTCAGAACTCTATATTCTCTGGCATTTGTTGTAAAGATTGTTTGAGTATAGATGTAATCTCTTACATCTTTGTTAAAACCTGTTAAGTCAAACTTAAAATTTTCTGTAAGCTGTTGTTGTAAGCCTATTTCATATTGAACAGACCTTTCAGGATTTACATTAGCATTACCAAATCTTGGAATTGAGCCAATATTTTCGACAAACCAATGACTATTTCTATATAAAGCAGATAGTGAACCGATTTGATAAAAATGCCCGTAAGAAAATCTAATAACACCTCTATCGGTAATCGGATAAGAAACACTAAGCCGCGGTGAAAACATATGCTTAATCTTTGCATCTTTAACAAAACGAGGATCGTTCATTAAACCACTTTTTTGCACATCAATATTTTTGGATAAATTAGAATTATATTGTTTAGCAGGATCAAAATATTCGTACCTTAAACCAATATTTAATATTAATGTTTTAGCCAATTCAATTTTGTCTTGAAGATAAGCTGCAAACTGTGTAGGCTTAGCTTCAAAATTATCAACTAAAGGTTGCAGCCTTCTTATAAAGTTTGTATAACCACCATCTAAAACATCGGTTAAGCTTAATGAACTAATTTGAGAATTTGAATCTTTCTTAAAGAAGTTGAGAGTATAAGCTTCTCTTTTAAGATCATGCAATCTTAACTCAAATCCTGCTTTTAGTTCATGAGAATTGAACAATTGGGAAACAATATCCCCTTTTACGCTATAAGTTTTAGTTGTTCTCGTTGAACGAAAATTATCAGTACCACCGGAGTAATATAAAGTTGGTCCGATAGTTTTCTTATAAAAAGTTGGTAAATATCTACTATCGGTATAATCTTTATAAAGGTAATATTCTCCTTTATTATAGGAAAATGATGCTTTTAGAGTATAGAAAGTTGTATTATTCAATGTATGAGTAAGATCGATTGCTTGTAAAATTCCTTCGCTATAATTAGTACCTAAACCATCAGGATTAAATAAATATGAACGACCTCTTGTCAAATTATAGCTGGGTGCAAAAGGATTAGATTCTCCCTTATTAAAAACTATTTCATATTTTAATTTTATCAATGAACCAAATTGGTGACTAATATTTGCTTGAATATTCCAACTTTTACTTGGGTCCATTGATACCAATGCCCCATCTCCGGTTGGTAATCCGCTGGAATCATTTGAAAACGGATTAAAAAAGTAAGGTTTACTTGCACTACCGCTTCTGTAATCTTTTATCTTGAATGCTTCAGCAGTTAAGTAAGAATCAGTTGTATTGTAAATTCTTTTCCCATAATACAAACCTTTATGATCTTCCAAAATACCTGAAATAAAAAACTTTGTTTTACTGGAAAAAGGAATTGCACCACCAAATGTAGCTTCAACTCTTTTCCTATTTAAAGGATCAAAATCATCTACATTATAGAATAATTCATCTCTCGAAGATAAGTATTCTCCTGTGTAGCCTCTTAAACTAAAGCTATATTTATCACTGCCTTCTTTGGTAACATAATTAACAACTCCACTAAGAGCATTTCCAAATTCGGCACTAAATGTTCCGGTTGAAACAGAAACTTCTTGCACGGCGTTTGTAGCTACACCTACAGCTCTTGTGTTACCATACGGATCATTTATTGAAAGCCCGTTTATCTGATAGGAAACTTCATTACTTCGTCCTCCTCTTACGTGTAAGGCACCATTATCAGCTTTTACAACACCTGCTTGCAATTGAATTACTTCAGATATATTATCAACGGGAAGTACATCAATAGTTTCAGAATTAATTGCAACTGTTGGATTTGTTAAATCTTGACGTATAAGAGGATTTCTATCACCTTGTACTATTACTGCATCCATTTCAATTGCACCGCTGGGCAAAGCAAAATCTAATGATGTTGTAAAATTAACATTTACCCGAACATTAGTTCTTGTTACCTTTTGGTAACCTATGTACGATGCTGTAACGGTATAAACATCAGGGGGAACGTTAAGGATTACATAATTACCTTCAATATCCGTTGCTGCCCCAATTGAAGTTCCTTCGATAAAAACATTAGCAAAAGGTATTCCTTCTCCTGTTGATTTATCTGTTATCTTTCCCATAATTTTACCGGTTGATTGGGCAGAAAGACTTGATGCCAAGAATAACAATAATGTTGTAAACTTTATTACTAGTATTTTTTTCATTCTGTTTCCTCTTCAACTTAGAATTGAACTCAGGCTCTGTTATTTTTGAAGATTTTTTTACTCAGCCAAGTGTAGATAACTCGGCTGAGAAAAAGTTGTGAATATAATTTATTTCATTAAAGTCATTTTAATTGATTTACTGAAGTTTCCATAAATTAATTTTGCTATGTAATGACCGCTGGCTACTTTTGTACCGAAATTATTTTTTCCATTCCACATAACTTGATAAGTTCCTTTCTTCTTCAGTTCGTTACTTACCAAAGTTTTTATTTCTTGACCAAGCATATTATAAATCTTCAAAGATACTTTTTTATCTATAGGCAAGGTATAATTGATAGTAGTAGTCGGGTTAAACGGATTGGGATAATTTTGTTCTAGCTTATAATCATTAGGAGTAATTATACCATAATTGTGTTCTGCAAGTCCAACTCCTTGACCTGTAAATTCTAAGACTCTCATAGTTTGTCTATAAGCATTAAATATTTTATGGCTTTTAGTTGTATCTAATTCCCATAGTCCAAGACCAAGAGAATCACTCCAATTATAGAAATTAACCTTTATTGAATCATAAATATTTTGATCGGCTATAACAATTTCTAATTTGCCATCACCGTCTAAATCAACACTATCGGCATAAATGTAAGCTGTAAATGGTAATTCTGTTTTAAAAGTATCAATTACCGAAGGATCAAATGTAACATTTGTTGTATCATATCTTAATGAATCTGTACCTACATTTAAAGTATCGATTTCATAAGTTGTTTTACCGTTGTAGATATCCCACTCAGCGAAAACATTACCGCCTTTTCCGTCATACACTAAATTCATCATATAATTTGATGAATCCAAAACACTTCCTTCACCTTTATATTGAATTGCAACTAAATTTAATCCGTTTGCTCCACCAGTATAAAGTTCATCTTTACCATCCTGATTTAAATCACCTTTTACGATAGGCCACAACTGAGCTGACGGTTTGCCTGCTAAAGCTGCTACTGTTTTACTTTGAAATAATTCAACATAATTTTCTGTTTTTGAAGCTTCTGTCCAAGGATAAACTTCATCGACTGTATCTGCGAAAGATATCATTGCAATAGCATGAGCATTTTTATATTGCGTACCAACAATTTCATCTTTTCCATCACCATCAACATCAGCAGCTTTTACTCCAAAGTAACTTACAGCATCATGGTCGTCACAATATTCATTATATCCACCCATAGCTCTTGTATCAACTGAATCAGGGTAAATATATGTATCTTTACCTGCAACATCTATTGACCAAAAACCATAATTATTCCAAGTATGATTTATAATTTCAATATCACCGTCTCCGTTTATATCTGCAACTTCAGCATTCCAGAAAGAACCTCCGGCACCCCAGTCACCACCATTAGTCTGTGTACCCGGTTTACCGCCTTCAATTACAATACTTGCAAATCCGGGGAAACTATTTTCAACTCCTAAGATTAGTACATCTTTTCTTGGTGAATTTCCATGTGGAACAATCTCTGATCTGCCATCATTGTCAAAATCATAAACTGTTAAAACTTCTCTATGGAATCTCATTCCTTCTCTTCCGCCTGCAGCTTCAAGCATTGTAGGTGTAATTGAAAATGCTGGTTCAGAACCCCAGTCAGTTCCATTCCATTCGTATAAAGCTATTCTACCTTCACTTCCGTCATCATTTGGAAAATTTCTTTGTTCAAAGATAATTTCTAAATTTCCGTCACCATCGCAATCACCAACTTGAGGAAATCTTGGTGTAGAACCACTTGCACTTTCATAAGCAGGTGAAGACCAAATTATTTCCATAAGTGAATCACTTGCTATCTTTAATACATGAACTCTTCCACCGTTAGTATAATCCGTAGCAATTACTTCTTGTTCACCATCACTATTAGCATCTGCAACAATAACTCTTCGTACACCTAAGTATTTATAGTAAGGTGCTGTTGAATCAGCAATATTAGAATTAGGAACAGTAAAAGTTGCAATTTTTGCAGCGGTTATCGAATCAGTTGTTTGTGCAGACAAAAACGCTGCACTTAAAAAAAATATGAGTAAAAGCTTTTTCATATATCTTCTCCTTCTTTTTTGGTTATTATGTAATGAAAGATAATACAGTTATATAATTTTTGCAACATAAGACGGGTAGAAAAATTGATTAATAATATATTTCTTCTCTTTATATGTTAATTCGTAAAATATTTCGCATAAAAACTTTCAGTAAAAAATAAGTATTATTTCATTTCAAGCAATTTTTTTTTAAGATTGAATAAATTGTTAACTTTATTTTAATGATAAATAAATTTAGGAGGTTAAATGCCAACTTTAATGGTTAGTGTTTCGGGCATACGCGGACTTGTAGGTGACGGACTTGATCCAAACACAATTATAAAATATGCTTCTGCATATGCCGAGTTTTGCGGTAAAGGAAAAATTGTTATTGGTTCCGATGGCAGAATTTCAGGCGGAATGGTTAAACAAGTTTTAATTGGTACTCTACTTGCGAAAGGTAATGATATTGTGGATATTGGTGTTTGTCCTACGCCAACGGTTTTGTACAATGTAACCAAACTAAATGCAGTCGGTGGAATTCAAATTTCTGCAAGCCATAACCCAAATGAATGGAATGCCTTAAAATTATTAAACTCCGAAGGTGAATTTATGACACCCGAAGAAAACAAGATAATGTTAGAAAAGTTAGATGATGCCGATAAATGTTTTAAGAAATGGAATGAACTCGGCAAATTAACGGAATATTCCGAAGGACTTAAAAATCACAGCAAAGATGTTTTAGAATTAATTGATGTTAATCTAATTAAATCTAAAAAGTTTAAAGTTGTAGTTGATTGCGTAAACGGAGCAGGCAGTTTTATTATGCCTGAATTTTTGAAAGAACTCGGTTGTGAAGTAATAAAGCTCAATTGTGAAAAGACAGGTATTTTTCCTCGCTTGCCCGAACCAATTCCGGAAAACCTAACTGAAACGATGAAATTTGTAAAAGATAATAATGCCGATTTGGCTGTTGTTGTTGATCCTGATGTTGATCGTTTAGTCTTAATAACCGATAAAGGTGAACCTTTCGTAGAAGAAAACACAATTACACTTGCTGCAAACCATATTCTTTCAAAGAAACAAGGAAATGTGGTTGTTAATCTTTCTACCACAAGAGCAATTGATGATGTGGCAAAGCAATTTAATTCAAAAGTGTTTCGTTCTCCGGTTGGCGAAGCTAATGTTGTTAAGTTAATGAAAGAAGTTAATGCAGTAATCGGCGGAGAAGGCAGCGGCGGAGTTATTTATCCCGAACTGCACTACGGAAGAGATGCTCTCGTTGGAACGGTGTTAACATTAGAACATCTTGCACAAGAAAATAAAAAACTTTCTGAAATAAAAGATGAGCTTCCTCATTACGAAATTGTAAAGAAGAAAATTAAACTGGGTAATACAAATCCCGATGAAGTAGTAAAGAAACTAACTGAAAAATATTCTACTGAAAAGATAAATACAGATGACGGTTTACGAATTGATTTTGAGGATCATTGGGTACACTTTAGAAAATCAAACACCGAACCGATTATCAGATGTATTGCAGAAGCCGCATCAATAGAAAAAGCTGAAAATTATATTGAGAAATATTTTGCAGACGTTAAAGAATTGATGTAAGTATTCTTTAAGAGTAAGATTACTTTGTTCCACTTGCAATGACTGCTTTGAATATTAGTTTTCGTCATCATGAGAAAAGCGAAGCAATCTCAGAAAGTGACACTAAAAATTTATAGCATTTTGAAAAGGGGAAAACAATTTGCTTTGTAGATTATTTCTCCTTATTTTTTACGCAGATATTAAAAATTATATTATTTTTTATCTATATACCTTTGTTGTTTTGTTTTTTATAAAAGACTTAATCAAACTATGGTATTTCTATCAATTATATATTACCTTTCTTTTTTCT
>PDPT01000039.1 GCA_002746605.1 Ignavibacteriota bacterium | reverse complement strand
TACTCTTCTCCATTCAGTAATTGGTGATGCAGTTCATTTTTTTACGTTTCCGTTTTCCGCCTTAGTCATTTATTATGCTACTAAAATTCAGCGTAAATATTACTCTTAGCCCTTCAACCTTTCCATTTCCCCAACATCGTTAATAAGCTTATTTAACTCTTTTACTTTTAAAAGATAAAACCACTCATAACATTTATTTATCTCTTCTTGTTCAATTATTCTAACTTTACTTAAATCACTGTCTGCAAGTCTGTATAGAATCAAATCTATATTAACTGCTTCCGGCTCATAATAGTTGTATTTTTTATCTTGTAACTGTTCAAACTTTTGAGTGTAAAAATTATACCCTCTATTTAATCCTTCGAAGAGCTTGCCGAAGCGTTCATCAAACTTTTTTTTCTTGTAAAAAAATCATTGATTACTTTCATCGCCTTCGTAAAATCATCTTCGTATAATTCCTCATTAAAATCTTCTTCAAAAATTGCATCAAGAATATTGTTAACAGTATTACCTTTAAGCAAAACAGCAGTTCCGGCAATAGGATTTTCCGGATCGAAACCCTCTAACTGTTCAATAATTTTCCCCCAGTCTTTTAGACTGTATCTTTTTTTCGCAGTAAATTCTTTGCCGGCAAGCTTATAAGTTTTTACATTACTCATTCAATGCTGTTTTAAATTTTGTCAAATAATAAATTCAAAGCAAATCACAACGGAAAAGAAGCTTTTCACTTTAAAGAGCGTAACTTAGGTTATTTTTACGGCTACTGAAATATATACAGAGACCAATATAAAACTCGCAACATATTATTTACTGTAAAAATTCCGTTAAAACTTATCGTTATTGTGACTTTTGGTAAAAAATCATAATAAGAGTTATATTTATTATGATTTTTTTTAATTATTAACAATAACAATTTATTTAAATATGAAAAATTTTAAATCAGGTAATTACGAAAATCAAAAATTCTACACAAGTTTTCAACCTGAACCTATTAACAGAAACTGGTTAATAGATGATATGAAAGTGTTACAACTTTTAAGTTTGGCTGATAGAAATATTGGACGATTAGATATGTATTCTGAATATGTAAATATTGATTTATTTATACAAATGCATATTGCTAAAGAAGCTACCGAATCTTCAAAAATTGAAGGTACACAGACAAATATAGAAGAAGCATTTCTCAAAGAAGAAGATATATTAAAAGAAAAATATAAAGATTGGGCAGAAGTACAAAATTATATTCAAGCAATGAATCATGCTGTTAATCTTTTAAAAGACCTGCCTTTTTCAGCACGTTTAATTAAGCAAGTACATTCAATTATTATTACAAGATGTAAGAGGCAAACACAAATTACCAGGCGAATTTAGAAGAAGTCAAAATTGGATAGGAGGAACTTCAATAAACAATGCAACTTTTATATCCCCTATTTATACAACAATAGATAATCTAATTTTAGCTATTGAAAAATTAGCGAATGATGAACAGAATTTAATGCCGGATTTATTAAAAATAGCTTTAATTCATTATCAATTTGAAACAATTCATCCTTTTCTTGATGGTAATGGAAGAGTTGGACGTTTATTAATTACACTTTATTTAGTTAACAAAGAAATATTAAAACGTCCTATACTTTATTTATCTGATTTTTTTGAAAGACACAGAATATTATACTATGATAATTTAATGCGTGTACGTACACATAATGATATTTCACAATGGTTTAAGTTTTTTTTAAGGGGTATTATAGAAACTGCTAAAAAAGGAGTGAATACTTTTGATGAAATTATACAATTATCTAAACAAACTGAAGAAAAAATAACTGGATTAGGAGCCCGAAGTTCAGATGCTCATAAAGTAATAGAATATTTATATAATCATCCTGTAATTGATGCACAAATAGTAAGTAAAATTATTAATAAAAAATCTCAATCGGCTTATCAATTAATCAACAAATTAGAAGAAGTTAAAGTTCTAAAAGAAATAACAGGCGCACAACGTAATCGATTATATGCATACGAAGAATACATAAATATTTTTAGAGATTAAATTTAAATCAAAAAAATCCTCCAAAATTTAACGGATTTTCTTTTACTATGCATAAGCTAATTTTTACTGTTTTAGCTTCTTATAAATTTATTTAGCCAATTCTTTTAACCTTCTTATTCTTTCTTCTGTGGGAGGATGAGTAGAAAATAATTTCTGCATTCCGCCAAAAAAAGGATTTACAATAAACATATGTGAATCTGAAGCTCTGCCACTTCTTATCGGGACTTGCTTTACACCGTTTTGAATTTTATTTAGTGCACTTGCTAATGCAAGAGGTTTACCTGATATTTCAGCTCCTCCTTTATCAGCAGCATATTCTCTTACTCTAGAAATTGCCATTTTAACAATCATTGCTCCAATTGGTGCAAGAATCATCATTACAATGCCGAGTATAGGATTTTCTCTTCTGTTGTTTCCGAGATAAGCAAACTGTCCCAAAGCGGAAATGGCACCTGCAAAAGTTGCAGCTATTGAACTTGTTAAAATATCTCTGTTCTTTATGTGAGCCAGTTCGTGTGCCATTACACCCGCAAGTTCTTGTTTAGTAAGTAAACGTAAAATACCTTCTGACGCTGCAACTGCTGCGTGCTGAGGATTTCTTCCGGTTGCAAAAGCATTTGGTGTTGCCTCGGGAATTATAAAAACTTTAGGAGTTGGCAATTCAGCTTTACGAGCCAAATTTTGTACTAATTCATATAATCCGCTTGGATGCCCCGCAGTAATTTCACCGGCTGCATATCTCTTTAGAACCATCTTATCGCTAAACCAGTAACTGTAAAAATTTATACCGGCTGCAAAAAGAAGAGCAATTATAGTTCCGGTTTTTCCACCGAGAATACCACCTACCCACACTAAAATTAGTGTGAGTAGTGTCATAAGAAAAAATGTTTTAAGTCCACCTGACATAGCAGTCTCTACTTTTTACCACCTAAAATTCCGCCAAGCAAACCGCCAAGAGCACCACCTGACGAGGAATCACCAAGACTATTCAATAAAAATCCTCCTACATCATCAAGGATATTTCCGTCTCCATCTTGATCTAACAAAGATGCAATACCGCTTAAACCGGCTCCTTCATTTTTCTTTTTAGTTAAGAAACCTAATACCAATGGAGCAACCATAGGAATTATTTTTGTTGCCGTATTACTATCCAAATTAAATTGTTTACCAATTAAATTTGACGCTTGTTCACCTGCATTTCCAAGCAAACCGCCTAAAGAAGGATCGGGATTTGGGTCTTTAGCTTTTGCAGAAAATAAATCGCCAACATTATCTAATACATTGGAACTGCCATATTTATTTAAGATATGCTCAACTCTTTCTTCACCACCGTTGCTATCCTTTTGTTTTTTTAATCCGCCAAGAACCATCGGCAAAACTTGTGGAATTATCGCTCCGGCAGTACTTTTGTCAATACCTAATTGAGAAGAAAGTTTTGAAACAGCTTCTCCGCCAATTGATCCCATAAAATCTTCTAAAATATTACTCATATTTTCCCCTTTTTTTTATAATGATAAGTTAATATATATAATTCTTACATTTCTACAAATGATTTGTGCAAAAAATTTATTTAGTTTTTAGAAATTTAGATAATTCCAACTCAGTTATTTCATGTCCGCCATCAAACTTAATAAAATCAACACTCAGCATTTGCAATCTAATAAACTCTTTTTCTTCTTCGTACTTTGTATTACTAATTAATTTATCTTTTGTTCCAACAAAAATTTTTTTTGAAATACTCTGCCAATACTTTTGATTTTCTTTATAATTGCAATTATGCGGAAAAGAACTTGACCACAAGATGAATTCATCTATTTTAGGTTTTTTAAAGTCTAAAAATCTAGCTGCTGTATGAACTCCTTGTGAAAAACCAAAGAAAATTATTTTAACATTATCATTCAGCTCAGAAATAATTTTTTCGTATAATTTATCTATAAACAAAACATAATCTTTAATTTCATTTTCTCTATTATGCTTGGTCATCCAAGTTGAACCGATTTTACCAAAAAAACTTTTTATATAAAACTTGTTAAGTGCTTCAGGAGCTACAATTAGCCTTTTATTACTTTGCAGAACTTCAAAATTTTTAATAAAGTCTTTTGCAAGTTGTCCGTAACCGTGGAAAACAAACCAAATTTCTTTAATCTCTTTATTTATTTTACCAAGTAAAAAATATGTAGCGGTTCTTTCTATTTTTATTTCATTTTCGGTTATCATCATTAGTGCAATTTTCTAATCTCCGGAAAAAGAAAATTTACATATAGTTTTACTATTCTTTATATCTTAACCATTCTTGCGTTCTGTGAAAAAAGAGAACATAACCGCGAACTTGCAGTTTACCGTTTTCGACCCAAAGCTTACAATCATAAACTTTACCTTTTTTAGGATCAAGAATATTTCCGTCTTCCCAAGTTTTATCATCTTCATTATATTCCAAATCATTTATGATAGTCATTCCAATAATTTCTTTTTTATAACGAGGATCATCTTCATCGCATTTATCACAAATCGGATTTTTTACTTCACCCGGGACATTAAAAAGTTTTTCTATATCTCCATAGAGTTTTCCGTCTTTGATATAAATTTTTACAACAGATTTAGCTTTACCCGTTTCATCATCGATGGTTTTCCACAATCCGGTTATTTCATCGTGCTGTGCAAAAAAATTATTTAATAATGCAGATAGTATCAGCATCGATATTATGAGTTTAATTTTTGTCTTCATAAATATTCCTTTAAGTTAAAAGTATTTATTAAATAGTATCCAACAGTTTACAGATTTGAATTTAGAAAGGTAATAAAAAAAATTAAAACATTGGTGATACCAAAAAATTTTATTTTTTGTGTGGTTATAAAAAAACCTTCACAATAATTAAATTGTGAAGGTTTGACAACTTTATGAAGCTTTTAATATCCCGGATTTTGTTTGAAACCAGGGTTTTTATTTATTTCAAATTCCCGTGCAGGTATAGGCCATAAATAATTCTTATTAGGATCAAAAGTTCTTGCTTCGAATGTTACTTTTCGGGTTACTTCCGGTCCTATTTTCCATCTTCTAATATCAGAATAATAGTAACCTTCTCCTGCAAATTCAATTCTTCTTTCGTGTCTTATAAAATCTCTTAAAGCATCTTTTCCAAGAGCTCCCACATCAGGCATTCCTGCTCTTTGTCTAACCAGATTTATCGCATCATAAACAGCTTGGCTTGGTCCGTTTGCTTCATTTTCAGCTTCAGCATACATTAACAGTACATCTGCATATCTCAAAATCAAATAATCATTAACTGATTTTCCATAACCAACTGCATCCGATGCAGAAGAATCGTATGAAGAATATTTTTGGAAAGCATATCCTGTATAAGTATTGGCAGAATCAAAAGTAGTTCCATTCCATTTACCGCCATGATAAAAAATTGTCTGCTTAAATCTGGGATCTCTATTTTCGTAAGGAGCGTTAGCATCGAACAATGCAGATTCAGTTATTGGTTTACCGTCTTTCATATGATAATCATCAACAAGATTTTTCATAGGTACGATAGATGCCCAGCCTGAAACACCTGAGTTCATAGGAGCGAGGTATGTATCCCAAGCATTTGTAAATTCAGGAGATTTTTTCTTGAGTGCAAAAATAACTTCAGGTTTTCCTGCACTTGAACCAAGAAATAGTTCTCTATAATTATTGTCTAATGAATATTTACCAAGATCCATAACAGCTTTGGCTGCATCTGCAGCTTCTTTCCATCTGCTTGCATATAACAGAACTTTTGCTTTTAATGATAAAGCTGCACCTTTGGTAACTCTACCTTCTTCTTTAGCATCTTCAGGTAAGTCTATTATAGCTTCGTCTAGGTCTTTTAATATTTGTGTTACGCATTCTTCTCTTGTATTCCTTGGTAATTGCCCATGTTCTTCTTTGGGAGATTCGGTAATTACAGGTACGCCACCATAATAATTAACAAGATTATGATAATATAATGCTCGTAAGAATTTTGCTTCTGCAATAAATTCTTTTTTAGTAGCTTCATCCATAGTAACATTCCCGACATTATTCAAGAATGTATTTGCTCTTCCAATACCACTCCAGCATGTTTTCCATTTATTAGCTATAACCCAAGGGCCTTCGGGATTTAATTCCCCCGTTCCTACAGTTTTATATCCTTCCCAAGGATAGTTATTGTATGCATTAGGACCGCATACTTCAAGATAAATTGCGGCACCATACAAAGCATAACTATCTAAAGGATCATAAATTGCAACTAAAGCCATTTTGGCATCGTTTTCTGTCTTCCAAAATGTAGCCGGCGATAATTTATTCGGTGGATTTGTTTCTAAAAAGTTTTCTTTACAACCGGTTGCAAATAGCAAACTAACCAGCAAAAGAAATAATAATTTTTTTATGTTTTTATTCATTTTAAATTCCTCTTTATTTATACTTTTCATTTTTACATTATTTAAAGTCTAATATTCAAACCAAAAGACCATATCGCTACATTGGGATGAGAATCTGAACGAAGTTGTTTTATACTTCTTTCCGGATCCAATCCTTCAAATTCAGTTATGGTAAGAATATTATTAGCATTAACATAAAGTCTTATAGATTCAAAACCGTAATTTTTAATAAAATCTTGAGTAAAAGTATATCCGAGTTGAATATTTTTTAACCTAAAAAATGAAGCATCTTGTAACCAAAATGTAGATGGTCTTTTATTAGGATGATTGTAACCATGACTTGCCGTTGTTAATCTTGGTAATTCAGTTGATTTATTTTCGGGTGTCCAAGCATTTCGCCATTTTGTATCTATACCGGCACCATTAAAGAAAGGTTCAACCAATTCCATTCTTGGCATTGATTCAACATTTTGAACTCCTTGCCAAATCATTGAAAAATCAAAGTTATTCCAATTTGCATAAATACTTAATCCAAATGTCCATTCGGGAATTGTATTTCCAACAATTTTTTTATCTTTGTTATTTATTACTCCATCGCCATTCAAATCTTTATAACGAATGTCTCCCGGTTGTGCATTTGGTTGTGCACCATATTCCGTTACTTCTTCTTGCGATTGGAAAATTCCATCTGCTACGTACATATACCATGAATCTATTGCATAGTTTGTATCTAAAATTGTAGAACCGCTTATAACTTGTGCATCAATTTTTGTAACTTCATTATTTACGTGTGTAACATTAAATGAAGCCCCAAAGTTTACATCACCGAATTTTGTATCATAGCTTAATGTAGATTCCCAACCTTTATTTGTTACTTCTGCAAGATTTTTTACCGGAGCATTTAAGGCTCCAACCATAGCAGAAAGTTCGATTGGTCTTAAAATACCATCGGTTACTTTAGTAAAGTAATCAAAACTGAGTCCTAAGCTGCGGAAAAGATTTGCATCGAAACCTATATTTGTGGTAGTTGTAGATTCCCAAGAAATAAGGGCGTTGGCAAGTGCAGTTTGTGCTGCTCCTGAAGCCACTTTATCATCAAGTGGATAATTTTGTCCCAAATTTAATGATGTTAAATAAGCCCAACGTAATTGATAACCGTCTGCATCTCTAATATCCTGGTTACCAAGTTGTCCCCAAGAACCTCTTATTTTAAGTTCATCTAAGAAATCAGGTTTAGGAATAAAAGATTCTTGCAGAGGTCTCCAACCAATAGAGAATGATGGAAACAGTCCCCATCTTTCATTTTCATCAAATCTGCTGGAGCCATCATATCTAAGATTCCCTTCTAATAAGTACTTTTTATCGAAAGTATAATTAATTCTGCCAAAAACCGATTGCAGAGCATCTCTGTAACTGCTACCGGATGCCAATGGATTGGAAGAACCGGCATCTATTTCGTGTAACTGATTATTAGGATATCCTTCCGTAGAAGCTCTGTTCCAACGAGCATTTGTTTCTTCTTGTTGGTAACCTACCATTGCTTTTAGTTCATGTAATTCGATAAATGTTTTTTCAAAGGTTAAAGTTGTAAATGCAGTAATATTTTTAACATATGTTGCATCGTCTCTTGTACTTCTTTGATTATAATAATTAACTTTTATTCCAGTCAATGTTTTAGGATCATAAACATACTCTTCCGGCCAAAATCTATGTCTTAAATCTGTTCTACTATTTGCTGCAAAATTTCCGGCTAATGTTAATTCCGGTAAAATTTTAAATTCAGCTCTAAGATTAGCAGTATAGTACTCTCTTTCAAAATTATTTTCTCCACTCTCAGCAAAAGGTAATGGATTTACATCTTGAGGACCAACGGCAACCCATGAGCCACCGTATTTTCCATCTTTAAGATATGGAACATGCAATGGAGTTGCTCTAAATCCTGTCCTTATTGTCCCGGTTGTACCATAAATTGGTTCATCATAATCTTGAAAAACTCCGGAAAATCTACCTGATAATTTCAATCTGCTTGATATTTGTGATTCAATATTTGTTCTAAGACTATATTTCTCTTGGTTTGTATTGATCAATATCCCTTCGTGATCTAAAAATTTTAGAGATAATGCATAATTAGTTCCTGAGCCAGAACCTGCAATACCAATATTGTGTTCTTGAATATTTGCTCGTCTAAATAATATATCTACCCAATTTGTATTTGGATAAAGATATTTATTATTTCCGTTTTTAAATTCATTTATTACTTCTTCACTATAAGCAGGATTTTTACCTTCATTTTTCATAGCAATATTATATAGTTCCATAAACTCAACTGCACTTGTAACAGGCTCTGGTAACTTAGTTGCTTCTTGCACACCAAAATAAGTGTCATAAGTAACATTAAAAGTTTTACCCTTACTTATACCTTTTGCACCACTTTTAGTAGTGATTAATATAACACCGTTTGCTGCTCTTGAACCATATATTGCAGCAGAACTTGCATCTTTAAGTACTGTATAGCTTTCAATATCATTAGGGTTAAGTAAATCAAGTCTGCCAACTACACCATCAATAAGTACCAAAGGATTGTTGTTGCCTAATGTCCCCACACCTCTAATTCTAATAGTAGGATTATCTTTACCGGGTTGTCCTGAAGTTTGATTCAAGTAAACACCAGATGTTAAACCGGCAAGTGCTTGCCCCGCATTTGTTAAAGGTCTGTTTTTTATTTTATTTACATCTAATGTAGAAATTGCACCGGTTAAGTTTTCGACTTTTGTAGTACCGTACCCTACGACAACTACTTCTTCAAGATTAGCGACATCAGGAACTAAGTCAACATCAATTTGGGATAAAGTCCCAATCTCTATTAATTGAGTTTTATATCCGATATAAGAGAACCGGAGAGTTTTTGCATTATTAGGAAGTTTTAGCTTGTACTCTCCTGCTTTATTGGTACTTGTTCCGACAGTGGTCCCAACCACTAAAATACTTGCCCCAAATAAAGAAGCACCTGTTTCGGCATCAGTAACGGTACCGCTTACTGTTCGCATTTGTTGTGCACATAATTTAGTTGAAACCATTCCGGTACTAAACACGATAACAGTAAATAATACTATAATATTTTGAATTATTTTTTTTGTTTTAGAAATCTCTTTCATGTTAGATCCCGCATTTTGTTTTAAAAATAGTTTTTCTTTTTTTTAATAAAATGAAATTAATTAGTTTTATGCCCATACACATCCCCTTGATTATTTAGTGAATATTCATAATTATTAAATAAGCATATATAATATTATAAATAATTATAAATAATTACAAATTATTTCCAGATATTTTAAAATATTTAATAATATTATCTTAACATATTAGTCTACCTAAGATGAAGTGTTTATCTTAAAGTATCATTTTATAACCTGCAATTTTAATAAAAGAGGATAAAAAATGAATATTTTGGGTGGATTTTATTTGTATTAATAGCCAAAACAATTACTAAAAAATCATCGTTGTTTTATCTTATAGTAAAACGACTCAATAATGCAGGAGAAGCAATTTTAGATACTTTCTTAATTGAGTTTTGTACTATTTAGGGATTGCTATAGTAGTTGTTCTTGTAGTATTATTTGCTTATGCATAAAAAGATTGTTCTTTAAAATATTTCAAAATCTTGGGAAACTACAAGTGGAATTTTTTTATTTAATTCTTTTTAACTTTTCAAAAGTTTTAATAAATTGCTATTAATAATTGGTACAAGTTTAGATGTCTCATTTCTTCGTAGAGCTACTCCTATTAACTGTTTGATATGAAAAGGAAAGCTAATTTCAGATTAAAAATATTGATTAAATAAATTCTGATACCATCTTATTTTAATAAATATATTTCTTATTTTTACTATTAAGCAAAAGAAAATTAAGGAAGTATTTTGATAAATCCCAATTTTTCGGAAGACAGTAAATGGTATGCTCTTTATACTAAACCAAGACATGAATTTAAAGCAGAAATACAATTAACTGCTTGCGGAATAGAGCATTATCTGCCAACGGTAATTAGAGTAAAGCAGTGGAGCGATAGAAAGAAAAAAGTAAAAGAACCTCTTTTTTCAGGATATATTTTCATTAGAGGAAACGAACGAGACCGGTTACTTGCTCTTGAACAATATGCAGTAGTTCGGTCTATATTTTTTCAAGGTGCACCAGCAATTGTTCCAAGTTGGCAAATTGAAAATCTAAAAAAAATGTTAGAAGGAAATGGTGATATTACGGTAACTGACAAAATAAAAGCCGGAACTCCCGTTAAAATTATTTCGGGTCCTTTCAAAGATATTATTGGCATCGTAGAAGAAGACGCAAACCAAAATAAAACTTTATCAATAAGTATTGATTTATTGAAACGAACCGTACGTGTAAAAATTCCAAAAGATAGTTTAATCGAAACAAAACAGACAGAGACATAATTATGTTGAAGCAAAAAGAATTAAAGCAAATTTCCGTAAAAGAAAGAGTTGAACTTTTTTTATTGTTAACTAATATCATAGAAAAAGAAACCAAAAACGGGAAAAAATATTTGGATTTGGTGTTAAGAGATAAAAGCACTTCAATAAATGCAAAAAAATGGGATAATTTTGATGAGTTTGTTCTTCAGGCAAGGGCTGGCAATATAGTTAAAGTTTTAGGTACTATGGATGAATTTAATAATCAACCCCAAATTAAAATTGATAAAATTAGAATTACTGCTGCTTCCGATAATGTATCAATTGAAGACTTCTTACCAAAGTCTTCACGTAACTTTACCGAAATGGAAAATGAACTTAATTCCCGAATAGAAAGAATAGAAAATAAATGTCTGAAAAGAATTATAAAAGAAATTCTTAGCAAAGATAATTTTGAAAAATATAAAAAAGTTCCTGCCGGTAAAGCCTGGCACCATGCTTATATAGGTGGATTATTAGAACATACTTTGGAAATAGTAAAAATTTGTGATTTGATGTGCGATATTCATCCGGAGGTAAACCGTGATTTAGTTATAAGCGGAGCAATTTTACACGATCTCGGTAAAATAGAAGAATTGGAAATTACTAACGGATTTGAATACACAAACAAAGGAAAATTACTTGGGCATATTGTTATTGTTGCAAATTTAATTGAAAAAGCCGCCGTAAAAATATCGGACTTTCCCGAATGGTTAAAGGACCAGCTTCTTCATCTTGTACTAAGTCATCAAGGAAAATTAGAATATGCTTCTCCTGTTGTACCCAAAACATTAGAAGCAATTATACTTTATCATGCAGATGAACTGAGTGCAAAGACAAATGCATACAAAAGTGCCATAATTGCAGAAACTACCGGCAATACTAATTGGACACGATATTTACCTTTAGCTGAAACATCTCTTTACATTCCAAAAGATTTTGGTAATACTAATGAATTTAAAGAAACTTTATTCTAAAAATTAAAATAACAAAGGTACTATGAATTTCGATAAAAACTTTATACAAAAATTAAAAGACGCAAAACAATTGCTATTTTTTACCGGGGCAGGCATTTCTGCCGAAAGTGGTATTTCTACTTTCCGCGGCAAAGACGGATTATGGAACAAATTAAAACCCGAAGAGCTTGCCAACTTTAATGCTTTCATGAAAAATCCAGATATGGTTTGGGAATGGTATCAATACAGAAGAAAAATTGTGGAAGAATCCCAACCGAACAAAGGACATTTGGCAATAGCTGAATTAGAAAAATTTTATAAAGTAGATGTAGTAACTCAAAATGTAGATAATCTTCACGCAAGAGCCGGCAGCACCAGCATTGAAGAATTACACGGTAGTATTGTTAGAAATTTTTGTGTTGATTGCGGTACTTTTTATAATGATGAAATTGATATGGAAGACAAGAAAGTACCCAAGTGCAAAAAATGCAACGGTTTGATTAGACCTGATGTTGTTTGGTTTGGCGAAGCATTACGCGGTAGTGCTTTTCCTAACAGCGAAAAAAAAGCACGCAATTGTGATATTTGCTTTGTTGTAGGTACTTCTGCAATTGTTTATCCTGCTGCTTATATTCCTTTAACAGCTCAAGAGAGCGGAGCTTATATAGTAGAAATAAATATTGAACCAACTGAATTAACAAGACAGACTAATTATTCAATTATTGGTAAATCAGGAGAAATACTTCCAAAAATTGTAGAAGCTGTAACAGTATTTTAGACAAAATTGTTTAATAAATTTAGGAAAACAATTTAATTCTAAAGGATTAGATTTATCTTAAATGAAGAAGAAATCCGCTAAAAGAAAAGGTAATGTTAACAGATTTCTTCTTAGTTATTTATCTGAGTTTATATTTTCACTTACGAATATTTTTACTTCAAAGCAGCTTTAATCGTATCAATAATTACCGCTGCAACTTTGTAAGGGTCAGCATTTGAAGCTGGTCTTCTATCTTCAAGATAACCGTTATAGCCTGCTTGAACAGTTGCAATAGGAATTCTTATTGAGGCACCTCGATCAGAAATTCCACAATTAAATTTATCGATTGATTGAGTTTCGTGTTTTCCTGTTAATCTTAAATGATTATTTTCACCATAAACTTTAATATGTCTATTAATTGCTTCCTGAGTTCCAAAAGCCGAACATATTTTATTGTAAATTTCCTTATCACCGCAAGTTCTCATAACATCGTTTGAAAAATTGCAATGCATACCGGACCCATTCCAATCGCCCGAAACTGGTTTTGGATCTAAGTTGATTCTGATATTATGTTGCTCACCAATTCTTTCTAACAAATATCTGGCAGCCCAAAGTTGATCACCTGCTTCTTTGGCACCTTTAGCAAAAATTTGATATTCCCATTGTCCTTTCATAACTTCTGCATTAATTCCTTCTATATTTAATCCGGCTTTAATGCAAATATCGAGATGCTCTTCTACAATTTCTCTGCCTATGTTATATTCTGCACCAACCGAGCAGTAAAATGGTCCTTGCGGCGGAGGATAATATCCCGGTGCCGGAAATCCGTACGGAGTATGATGATTTAAATCCCATAAAACATATTCTTGTTCAAATCCAAACCAAAAATCATTATTATCATCATGAATTGTAGCTCTCCCGTTTGTAGGGTGCGGAGTTTGGTCTGCGTTCAACACTTCACAAATAACAAGATAAGCATTATCCCTTGCAGGATCTAAAAAAGCCCGCACAGGTTTTAATAACAAATCGGAGCTGCCACCCTCGGCTTGATAAGTAGAAGAACCATCAAACGACCACATTGGTGCATCTTGTGCATTGCCCGAAAAGTTTTCTATAATTTTTGTTTTGCTCCGCATCTTTTGGGTAGGTAAATGACCATCCAGCCAGATATACTCTAATTTACATTTCGGCATTAATTAACCTCCTATATTTTTATTTTTGTTGTTTCTTTAATTGTTGATAAAACAAAGCTTGTTAATGTTCTTGTAACACCATCCCAAGCTTGAATTTTTGCGAGAAGAGTTTCTAAGTGTAAAGTGTCTTTCGCAATAACTTTCAGCATGTGAGAGCCTTCTCCTAATACGGCATAGCACTCTAAAATTTCCGGCGTTTCATTAACGTGTTCAATTAATTCTTCAAATTTTGTTGATGACTGCATAAAAACATTAATAAAAGCCATTAGATCATATTCGAATTCTTTTCTGTTTAATTTGGCATAATATCCTTCTATAATTTTATTTTCTTCCAATTTATTTAATCTATCGCTTAATGCCGGAAGCGATAATCCGACATATTCTGCAATTTCACTACGTTTAACTCTTGCTTTTTCTTGCAAAGTGTTAAGTATTTTTTTATCTATAGCATCCATCAATCTTAGAAATTAAGTTACTTTATATATTTAAGCCTTCAATAATAAGGCAATTTTTCAGTATTAGCAAATAAATATTGAAATTTTTAATATTTTATAATTTAGATCAAATCTTGCATTCAGCTTTAACCGAAAGAGAAGTTTCTATATTGTCCGTTTCAAAAAAACTTGCTACAAAATAAGAATCTGAACTTTGTTTAGAACTTAAGTACCATATTTGTTAATAGTTAACATAATTTAATTTTTTTACGATTATTTATTGAAATATTATAAATAATAAAAAATTTTTAAGGAAAAACTCTCTTAATGAATTCAGCTATTGGAATAACTATAATTATCATTGTTTTTCTATGTTTTATAGGAATTATTTTTTTACTGATGAAGAAAAATATATTTTCATCAAATACTTCTAAACAAACAGTTGATGAGAGTGAAGAAAATATTTTAATAGAATTACAAACAGAAAACGAATCACTGGAAAAAGAAATTGCTTTTTTGGAGAAGAAAAATAGAAAGCTTAGACTAAAAATTGATAGAATGAGAAATATCATTCAATCTTTAGAAAAGCAAAAAAGTCAGTTGGAAAATAGTTCAAAAAAATTAAAAGATTTACGCGAACAAAAAGAAGAAGCACTTGTAGTTGTTGCGCACGATATGAAAAATCCTGCTTTTGCAATAAAAGGTTTTGTAAAACTACTGGAATCATATGATTTGACCGCACAAGAACAGCAAGATATCTTAAAAGGTTTAATGGAAACTTCTTCTCGCTTAATAAAATTAGCTGATGAGTTTAATAATGTAATTTCTGAAGACTATACTCCATTTAAGTTAAATAAAAAAAATAATGATATAAGAGAAATTGTTGAAAGTATAGTCAAGGCAAATAGAGCAAAAGCAATCACAAAAGAGATAAAAATAAATTTATATCAACCTAAATCTGAAGTGATGGTTGAATGTGATAAAGATAAAATGATGGAAGTGGTTGATAATTTTTTAGGCAACGCTGTTAAATACTGTCCTAAAGAAAGTAATATTAAAGTTATAAGCAAGGTTGAGGGGAACTACGTTTTTGTTGATGTAACTGATGACGGTTACGGACTTACAGAAACAGAACTAAACCATGCTTTTGATAAAGGAACAAAACTAAGTAATAAGCCTACCGGAGATGAAACCAGAGCAGGTCTTGGTTTATGGATAGCAAAAAAAATAGTTGAGGCACATAACGGCAAAGTCTGGGTTAAAAGTCAAAAAGGTTTTGGCTCTACTTTTAGCTTCAAGATTCCTTTGAAAAAGTAACTATCCATTACATTACATAGTATCAAACAAAGATTAAAAAATCCACTTTTAGTAAAGAAGCTTATAGGCATTGAAGATATGAGATATTAATTTCTAAGTTAATAATTTAGTATTCTCAATTCTACTTTCTAAAATTTAAAATTAGTTCGTGCATTTCCATTTTTACTTTTCTCTCAAGAGCCGAATCAAATATTTTACTCTTTTCTTAAATTTATATCTCAAAACAGAAATTTAAATATAATTTAGAATGCTTTCCTTGTCTTTTATTATTTTTATGAATAATTTCAAATGAAAAATAAAAATTGAAAATTCAATTGGACTTAGCGATACTGTTAGTAAAAATTACGAAAAAAAATTGTAGAAAAATATTTAACCTACAAAAGGAAACTTAGGAATGAATAACTTTAAAGATATAGAAATTCTTCTAAATAGATGGCAACATTCAATCTTCGATTATTTACCTAAAATATTTCTTGCTTTATTAGTACTTACAGCATTCTATTTTATTGCAAAGTTGTTCAGAAATTTAAGTTTAAAATTCTATTCAAAAACATTCAAGAAACAATCTGATGTTGTAAAAGTAATTTCTGTTATTGTTTACTTTTTCTTTCTACTTTCAGGTATTTTCTTAGCATTAGAAGTATTAGGTTTGGAAAGTGTTTTAACAAAATTATTAGCGGGAGCAGGAATTGTTGGTATTGTTGCAGGTTTTGCCTTTAAGGAAATAGCATCAAATGCTTTTGCAGGTTTTTTGTTAAATGTACAACGTCCTTTTAAACCTAAAGAATGGGTAGAGATTGATAATAATTTTGGAACTATAAAAGAAATAGGCTGGATTAATACATCAATAAGAACAATTGAAGGACAAAAAGTTTTTATACCTAATCAAATAATTTATAATACAACCTTCAAGAATTATTCAACTTTCAAAAAGCGCCGCATTATTTTTAAAAGTGGTGTTTCTTATGGAGATGATTTAGAGCATGTGAGAGCAGTAGCTTTAGATGAAGTTCGGAAAATTGATTCACTGTTAAAAGAGGATGCTATTGATTTTTATTTTACAGGTATAGGAAATTCTACATATAATTTCGAGCTTCGCTTTTGGGTTCATTTCTCAAATCAGGAGGACTATTTGAAAGCTATGAGTGAAACCATAATACGTATTAAAAAACGTTTTGAACAAGAGAATATATCTATTGCCTATTCTGTTACAACATTGGACTTTGGAGTAAAAGGAGGTGTAAACTTGTTTGATAAGGTTATTCAAACAAATAAATAGCAAATATTTTAAAAATATAACTGCAATCATAACAAATTTAACTTTATCCAAATTTACTCAAAATTGCTAAAGTAAGTAGTTAATTCAAAATTTTGTTTAACTTTAGCATCAGAATATATTCATCTAACCCAATATTAAGTTTTTTGTTTTTTCTTTTTTGCTGCAGGAAATAAAATATTATTTAGAATTAATCTATAACCCGGTGAGTTTTTGAACAAACTCAAATCAGTTGGCGGATCGTTAACAGCATGTCTGTAATCTTCCGGATCGTGCCCACCATAGAAAGTAAAAGTTCCTCTTCCGTATTTTCCATGTATATATTTTACTTGATCTGTGTCTGCTCGTTTGCCCATAATTACAACTGATTTTTTTATTTTACTTTCGCGAAACATTGTTGTCTGTCCCATAAATCCTCTGATGGTATTAACGTGATTTTGAGTAAGCATTGTGGGAACCGGATCGAACTTTGCAGAGAATTCAAACAGAGTAAAATAATCATTTTGTTCCAGTCCAATTTCATTTAGTTGAATGTCAATATCACTATACTCATAAACCATAGGATTCATTTCTAACTTAAAATCTTTAAATGCTAGTGTATTTTTAAAATTGAGTAGTGTTTGAGCATTTTGATCAGGGGCATCACCGTCATACATTTTATCAACGATATCAACATTGTTTGCCGCAAGAGCAATGTCATAACTATCCGTAGCGGAACACATTGCAAAAAGAAATCCGCCCTGCCCGATATAATCTTTGATTGTATTTACAACCTCTTTCTCCATTTCCGAAACTTTTTTAAAGTTAAACTTTTCGGTTTCCTTTTCGTAGAGCAATTGATTTTCTTGATACCATCTCGCACTCCTGTAGCTTGCATAAAATTTGCCAAATTGCCCTGTAAAATCTTCGTGATGAAGATGAAGCCAATCGTATTTTTTTAGTTTTCCGGTTAAAATTTCTTCTATCCATATTTTATCATAATCAACTTCGGCATACTCCAAAACGAGAGTAACAGCATCGTCCCAAGGTTGAAATCCGGGAGGAACATAAACAGCTATCTTTGGAGCTTTTTCTAATCGTACAACTTCGGTATTGTTATCATCGCTTTGCACTAATGAATAGATTTCCACTACGGAGCTGTTTTCTAAAAGTTCGAAACTCACATTTTTAATTCTGCATTCCATAACAATTTTTTCGGAATAGTCTAATAAAAATGAACCACCTCTGTAGTTTAAAAGCCAATCCGCTTTATAACCGGATTTTAATGAATTAAAAGTGATTCCATAAGCTTTTAAATGATCTTTTTGATTTATATCCATAGGAATAAAAATCTTGGTTTGACCCATTAAGTGAAGATGCAATAGGAAAAAAAATATAATTATTGGTCGCATAAAATAGATATATAATCTTTTAATGAAAAGTTTATTTTAACATTTTCTAATAAAATAAAAAAGTCAAAAAAATAAAAATCTTTAAAAACAAAAAGGTGCACTTTTTTTAGTACACCTTCAAATTAAAAAGTACATAAGTTAAAAACTGGTATTATTTTCAGCTTTATTGTAAATCCATTTAACTACTAAATTTCCATCTTTAGAGGTAAGTGAAGAAGGATCATTCTTTTCTAAAATAATTAATTTTGAGTAATGACCATCAGCATCATATAAAAAGATGTAATTTCTTTCATTTGCATCAATACTTTTTCCCCAAGTTTGATCTTTGACTGATGCAGCAACACCATCACTTAGGTTTGTAGAACTACCTACTTTAAAGAATGTTTCTCTAGTCATTTTATTGTTATTATTTCTATTATCAGCACTTACAACTAAAAAACCATCAGAATTGTAATAGATATCATTAAATGCAGAACTATCTTTAGATTGAGCAATACTGTAAGCTTTTCCTAATTTTAGACTTAATCCGCTTGGATGATTTGTACTTGGATCCAAAGATTCCCAAATTTTAACAGGTCCATAAACTACATATTCAGGTGTTAATTTTATATTAACTGTTGTAGTTTGACCTTTTAATACGGAAACTGTAAAGGTAGTATCTTGATAATTATCAAGTGTTAATTTTACTTTATACTCCTTAACATCCTTAGAACCATAAGTATATGGAGTAACATCTCCGGTAGCAACACTATCAATATAAATTTTTGCACCTTCAGGGGAAGATAAAATTTGTAAAGCTCCCTTTTCATCCAGAATCGGGTCTGTTGTACCATTATCATCTCCGCAACTAATAATAGCAATTACAAAAATTAGCGGTAGTAGAAGATTAATTATTTTTTTCATTTTTGATTTCCTTATTGATTTATTTTTTGAATAATTTAAATTTTACTTTTTCATTACTTTTTAAAACGGTAAATGTTCCCGAATAAGATTTTCCATCTTTAGAAATTGTACCTTCGTATTTTCCTTTGTCTTTTAGATTAAGTTGGTCTTGCAGATTTAAAGTTCTTGTTTCGGCATTGAATATTCCTTTAACATCTTGTCTAATTAGTTTTCCTAAATTAACAACTGTTTTTCCGTTAACTTTATTATTTTTTGCCGATGTAATTGTTAATATAGTTTCTCTACCGGCTAATTTACCTTTCCAAGCCCCAACCAATTTGTTGGAATCAAAAAGATTTTTAACTTCTTCAGCAACTTTTTTGGTAACATCTTTTGTTTCTTCTACAACTTTTTCTGTTGTTTCGCCAACTTTATCAACTGCCTCTTCTGCCGTTTTATTTACAGATTCCGCTGTTTTGTTTACGGCATCTTTTGCTTTCTCAACTGTATCTTTAGTTTGATCGCAAGCAACAGAAAATAACAAAATTAAAAATATTGATAAACCGATAGTTAAATGTTTTTTTAACATTTTTTCTCCTTTTTTATATTTCATTTTTATTTTATCATCTATATTAAAAAAAATCTACATCAAAAGTAAGTTATTAATTTTTTCAAAAAAGTCATATAAAAAGTGTTATCAAACTCTGTTACTTTAATAAAAGTTAGCATAAAAATTTTTAAGAGTTAATAACCGATTGCTCTTCCGTTACTTCTTGAATCTGATGCACCATAAATTTCATTTTTGTTGTTATCAATTAAAATAGATTGAGCAGAACCGAGAATTGTAAACATTGAATTTCTATCAGAAAAATTATAACCCATTTCTTCCAATTTAATTATTGTATCAGAATTAACCGCAAACTTTTCAATAAAAATTTTATCGGGCAGCCATTGATGATGAATTCTAGGAGCACTTACAGCCTCCTTAATATTCATATCAAACTCAATAACATTTAATATAACCTGTAAAACAGTTGTAATTATTGTTGAACCTCCGGGAGAACCAACAATTAAAAAAGGTTTTCCATTTTTTAAAACAATAGTCGGTGTCATTGAACTCAACATTCTTTTTTCGGGTTGTATTGAATTTGCCTTCCCCCCGACTAATCCAAATTGATTCGGTTCTCCGGCTTTAGAAACAAAATCATCCATTTCGTTATTGAGTATAAATCCTGCTCCCTCTACAACAACTTTAGAACCGTAACCTGAATTTACCGTAGTTGTAACGCTAACAGCATTGCCGTACTTATCATAAACCGAATAGTGAGTAGTTTCGTTACTTTCGTAATAATCATTTGGTAATTGTGATTTAATCTCATCAGAAGGAACAGCTTTATTTTTTATTCTATTATAAATTTTTTTCGCATATTTTTTGGATAATAATTTTTCTTTGGGAACGGGATAAAAGTCTTCATCACCAAGATGCTCTGCTCTATCTGCATAAACATATTTCATAGCCTCCACAAGTTTATTGATATAATTACTACTGTTCCATTCTGTTTTGTTAAAATTAAAATTTTCCAAAATATTTAATAATTGAATTATTGCTATTCCACCGGAACTTGGCGGACCCATAGAAATTATTTCATAATCTTTGTATGTTCCTTTTACGGGTTTTCTTTCAACCGGTTTATAGTTTTCTAAATCTGAATGAGTTATGTATCCGTTCATTTCATTAACTTGTTTGATAAATAAATCGGCAACTTTGCCTTTGTAGAACCCGTCTCGACCATTTTTCTTTATTAAGCTTAAAGTGTTAGCTAAATCATTTTGAATAAATAATTCACCTTCGTTATACGGAATTCCGTTTTTGGTAAATGCTTTTATGGTAGAAGGATATTTCTCAAACCTTTTCAAATAGCGTTCAAAGGAATTTGCTTGGGCTTCATTTAATATAAAACCTTTTTTTGCCAAATCAATTGCAGGTTGTATTACTTCTGAAAGTTTCATTGTTCCGTATTTTTCTAAAGCATAAATTAAACCCGCTACACTTCCGGGAACTCCAACAGATTTAATACCTTTTTGACTTAATTCAGGAATTAAATTCCCTTTTTCATCAAGATACATATCTTTATAAGCAGATTTGGGAGCTTTTTCTCTAAAATCGATTGTAGTACTTTTTCCATCGGGAAAGTGTAAAACCATAAATCCGCCACCGCCAATATTACCGGCATATTGGTAAGTAACAGCAAGAGCAAATCCTACAGCAACTGAGGCATCTATTGCATTACCGCCTTTTTTCATAATATCAATCCCTACCTCTGAAGCAAGCGAGCATGCCGAAACAACCATTCCATTTTTGGCTTTTACTGGATTTGCAAATTGAGAAAAGGTTTTAGCATTTAGTACAAAAATTAATAATAATGTTATTAGAAGAACATTTTTGAAATAAGTTGATTTTTTCATTGATTTAAATTTTTTGTTCTCGTTTTAGTTCAATATCTTAACATAATCAATTTTTTTAACTAATAATAATTTTAATAGGAGAAATATTTATGGCTTTTAATCTAAGAAACAGAAGTTTTCTGAAGTTATTAGATTTCACAAAAGAGGAATTAACATTTTTACTTGAGCTTTCAAAAAATTTAAAGGACGCTAAATATGGCGGTTATGAACGACCAACCTTAAAAGGTAAAAATATAGCTTTAATTTTTGAAAAGTCATCCACCAGAACAAGATGTGCTTTCGAAACAGCAGCATTTGATCAAGGGGCAAGAGTAACTTATCTTGGACCAAGTGGTTCGCAAATCGGTCATAAAGAATCGATGAAAGATACCGCAAGAGTTCTGGGCAGAATGTATGATGGAATTGAGTACAGAGGATTTGGCCAAAAAATAGTTGAAGAACTTGCCGAGTATTCTAATGTTCCTGTTTGGAACGGATTGACCGATGAATATCATCCGACACAAATACTTGCTGACTTTTTAACAATGATTGAACACTCAACAAAGCCGCTTTCGGAAATTTCTTTCTGTTATTTAGGTGATGCAAGAAACAATATGGGTAATTCTCTTCTTGTGGGGGGAGCAATTATGGGAATGGATGTTAGACTTTGTGCCCCAAAAGAAATTTTACCTTCGGAAGATTTGATAAATCAATGTAAAGAAATTGCAAAAAAATCGGGTGCTAAAATTACTTTAACAAGTGATTTGGAAGAAGGTGTAAAGGGAGTTGATTTTCTTTATACTGATGTTTGGGTTTCAATGGGTGAAGCTGATTCAGCTTGGGAAGAAAGAATTAAACTCTTAAAACCTTATCAAATCAATATGGATACAATAAAATTAACAGGTAATCCTAATGTTAAATTTATGCACTGTTTACCAGCATTCCATAATAGAGAAACAACAATTGGTGAAGAAATTTTCCAAAAATTCGGTTTAGACGGAATGGAAGTTACCGAAGAAGTGTTTGAATCGGAACACTCAATTGTTTTTGATGAAGCTGAAAATAGAGTTCACACAATTAAAGCTGTAATGGTTGCTACACTTGGAACGTAGCCATCAGATTCTATATATGAGAATGTAAAATTTGAGATGTGAGACAAGAGATTGTCATTCCGGTTGGAGCAAAACGAAGTACAATAATCTCGTGAAAAGTCAATAGGTAATACTGAATTATCGTAAGTATTAAAAAACAATTTTAGAAAAGTAAAAACCTCAAAACATAAAGCGAGTGTTATTGCAATCCTACATCTGGCTGGAGAAATCTAAAAGATAAGACAATCTCTCTCACATAATACTTTCTTTCCAAACTACGGACAAGTTGTAAAAACACAATATTAAGTCCATAGCAAGTTATACGATTTAAAAGATTCTATTTACAACATACAAACACCTAATGAAAAATTCTAAAAAAGTACAATTGTATAAGATTCAGTTATCTCTGGTTATTGTATTTTTATACGAAACAAAATTTTTATAATTTTTTAGTAAACTATCAAAACATGTTTGTTTAAAGTTTTTTTATATTTAAATTTTTCTTATTAACTTGTAACTACTTAAAATTATAAAATAAGAATCATATAATTTGACATTACAAGAAGAAATAAAATATCTGATCCATTCACATGGAATTAAACAAAACTGGTTAGCAAAAAAACTCGGGCTAAAGCCGCAAACATTTTCTTACCTTTTAAATGACAGCAACAAGATAGACAAACACCTTTATACAAAAATTAAAGATATATTAAATAACAAAGATAACGAGATGGAATTTTTCAGTAGAATTTCTGAAAATAATTTAGACTTATTTGCTGATGAAAAACTACGTATTGGTATTGGTGGAAGAATCAGAATTTTTGCGAAAAAAAAGTATGGAACTTTAAAAAAATTAGCTCAAGCTATAGATATTTCTCCTCAGCAACTTCATCAATATATTAGCGGTAAAAGGGAACCCGGTTCTAAAATATTATTAAAACTTTTAAACAAGGGATGTGATATTAATTGGTTATTAAGTGGCTCAGAATCTTTGGAATATCACAAAATAGAAAAGCTGGAAAAAGAATTACATAAATTACAAGAAAATCTAGATCAAATATCAAGTATTATAAAAAATAAAGTTTTATAACAACAAACCGAGTTCTTAAACTTCTAATTATTAACTCATGCTTATTAGTTTTCTAAAATAAAAAAGTCCGATATATTTCAATCGGACTTTTAATAAAGAATTAAATATTTTAATACTTACTTTAACAGCAGCATTTTCTTACTAATACTTACATCACCTACTTGCAACATATAAACATAAGTACCCGAAGCTAATTTACTTGCATCGAAAGTTACCTTATAGTTACCAGCTGATTTTTGCTCATTTAATAACTCAACTACTTGTTGTCCTAGCATATCAAAGACCCTAAGAGTTACAATATCACTCTTTGGAATAGAGAATGAAATTGAAGTTGATGGATTAAAAGGATTAGGATAATTTTGTGCTAATTCGATACCATTCGGAATGGTTCCAGGTATTTCTTCGATATCAACTTTCACACTATCAGTAGTGAATTTATAAATTCTATGAAACTTAGTACCAAATAAACTAACATAAGCAATTTTTCCATCAGGACTAAAATCTAATGCTCTTGGATATTTATCTCCGGCATTAACAGCTTCCATTAAAGTAAAACTATCAACAAAAGTTTTCGAAGTAAGATCATACCCATACCAAGTTAAATCACTTTTGGTAGAATCAGTTCCACGATCAACATCATGAGAAACCCATAGTAAGTTTGAAACAGGCTGCCATGCAGAAGACTCAATACTCATTCCCAAAAATAATGAATCTGTTAATTCATAACTGGAAAACTCATCGTTTCTTGAATATACATATCCTGCTTGAGCAGTAAACGGTAACCAATAAATCGTATTACCATCTTTCGATACTTCCATTGTTCTAGCAATAGCAGGAGGACCTACTACTGCGTTTCCTTGATATTCAAACTCAGTATTATAAATTGCTATAGCATTAGTACCTCCACCAACTACAGGACCAATAAAAATATTACCGTTTTCATCAACAGCGGGTGCGGTTGGTGAAGAACCTAATTCTTCTAATAATGCACTAGACATTCTTGCCATAGTTTTATAATTTATTTTAATACCTTTTGCAGGACCTGATTGTACATAAATTATATTTCCAACTTCATCGGTTCCCAAACCTCTACACTTTCCTGTTAGAGAATCTGTTACTGTTCCATCAGTAACAGTATAAATTGTATCTGCAGGTGTTCCATCAGCATTAAAAACAAAAATAGGCGTAGCTTTCAAAGTATCTCCACCAGGAGTTGCCCAGTTAGAAAAATAATAGCTTGAAGTCCAAACCTTACCATCAGGATCTACAGCAATACCATGCGACCCGCCAATATAGTTTGAATCAGGCCACGGACCGGCAGCTTCCCATTGTGCATTTATCATAGTAGATACAAATGCAGAGAATATTACAGTTATAAGTATTTTTTTCATTATATTACCTCCTAAGTAATTTATAAATGATTTATTAACTATCTTATTTAATCTTTTCCAAATTGTGGTGCACCTTCAAGCCCGGTATTTATCCTCATAATAAGTTGGCTTTGTGATTTATCTTCAACTTTTTGGCGTACATAATATAAGTTTACTGTATTATCCCAAGTAAGATTTAAAACAGGTCCGGAAATTAAGCCTGGATACCATTGAACAATATTTTTGTTCTCATCTAAATAAACTAAAGCATTGGGATCATAACCCTCTGCAGAAGTACCAATAAATAATTTTCCATCTTTAGAAAATGTTATAGAAGTAGCTGTATAATCACCCAAATTTTCGGTTAAATTATAATATTCTTTAATAGGTCCTATGCTATCAGCAGAAAATATTTCAGTTCGCCAAATTTTATATAAAGAATCTTTTTGTCCAACAAAATATAAATATTTATCAAAATACCTCATACTCTGAATTTTACCATCAAAACTGAAAGCTACCTTAGTATTAAAATCTTGGCTGAAACTGTAAATTTCTCCACCTTCTCCTCCAGCCCAAATATTTTTATCTTTATCAAAATCTAAAGTTGTAAATTTCATTTTTTTATTACTAACTGGCAATGCTTTAGGGGATGTATTTTCCACACTTTTAAAGATTGCTCGAACTTTTTGTATACGAGTTCCGTATAGTGCATTATCAAAATATCGTAGTTCCAAGTAATTTGATTCCCCTCCTTTGGGAGAAAAGTCAATAACTCCTTCAGCTGCAGTAAATTTTTTAAGTCCGTTACTAACACTATTTAGTACCATATTAAAAAATAAAGTATTTTTATTATCTAATGCAATACCATACGGTTCTTCAATTTCTAAAAAATTAATTACCGAGACAACCGGAGGTTTTCCTTCGATGTAATACGGTTCATTATATAAGAGACTTCCTTGAACTCCAATTTTTATGGCAATGGAATCCCCCAGTACATAAGGAGCTTGAACTACTATCCTTGTTTCAGATGCTTCAAATATTTTTGCCTTTTCCGAATTGAAAAAGACCACCAATTTAGAAATATCCGAAGAAAAATTTTCTCCTGTAATAGTTACTCTTGAAACACCTGCTAAACAAGTATCTGCGGGCTCTACCGCAGTAATAACGGGAGCTTTACCGTTTGGTATATCCCTATATATTGTGGGAGTAGTATCATCAGCACATCCAAATGAGAAAACAATTATTATAAATGAAAAGATGAGACTCTTAATAATTTTATTATTTTTCATAATTTACCTTAATTTTAAATATTCCTAATATGAAATATTAACCGAGAATCTATGAACATCATTCAAAATACCAAAATCTAAATAAGCATAATCAATACCAAGTAAAATACCAGCTAATTCTTTTTTCAAACCTATTCCTGCACTAATTCCTTGTTCATCTGTTGGTGAAATATAGCCTGCACGTAAAGAAAGTATGTCATAAAATACATATTCACAACCTATATTTATTTGTTCATTATAATCTCTAGGGTGCAACACATCTATAGCAACATTTAATTTTTGCTTTTTACTATCAAAATCAAACAAATCAAAAACATTCATTGATAAACCAAGTTTAAATGTTAAAGGCAATTGGAAACTTTCTTCGATGTATTCAATTTCTTGTGAAAAATTTCTAACAGACATCCCAAAATTTAAGCTTTTAAAACCTGTTTTATAAAGCAGTCCAAAATCAAATGAAAGAACATTTATATCAAAATTAGTTGTTGTATATTTGCCTGTTGCGGAATTTATATCAATTACATGATCAGCACCAAGATTTTGATATACATATTTTACATTACCACCTATTGAAAATTTATCTGATAACGCCTTTGCATATCCAAGACCAATTGCCATTGACTTAGGACTATAAGTACCAAGGTCCACATAAGAGTCTTCCCCACTTGCAGCTTTAAGATATCTTGTTTTATGGAAAGTACCATAATCAACACTAGCAATTGATAAACCAAACACGCCGTATAATCCGTTACTTGGTACAATTGAAGCACTGGCATGCATATAGTTAATATCGGCTATCCATTTTGTCATGTTAAAGGTAGCATCTAAATAATTTTTTTGATCGGACATTGCCGCAGGATTATAAAACATTGAAGATGAATTTCCAATTAAAGAAGTAACGGCATCACCTATTGCAGAAGCTCTGGCATCAGGACTTACACTTAAAAATTTTAAGCCTGTTTGTGCAAGTTTTACTTGACCATAAAAATTATTAAATGATACACTAATAATTAGAACAGACAAAAAAAGAGTTAATTTTTTATTCATTGAATTTTTCCCATTTTAACTTATCTAATTATAGTAAATTTAACTATTTCTCTATCACCCGTGATATTATCAGTTAATACAGCAATATAAATACCACTAACTACAAATTGATTAGAAGATGTTCTTAGTGACCAATCATGTGAACCACTTCCATCATTATGTTCAATAGTTTCGACTAATTCACCAATTTCTGTAAAAATCTTAATTGTACAATTACCCGATATGTTAACAAATACAATTTTATTAGGTTCATTGGGATAAAGTAAATATTCTGAATTAGCAGAGACTATATAAGGATTTGGAACAACCCTGACTTTACTTGTAATATTTTTTTCACCGGGACTTCTTTTGTAAGCCGGAGCATAGGTTTTAGTATAAAATTTACTGCTCTTTAATTTGTGTGCAGGTATATTTAATTCAGGATTGCCCGGTACTTCATCACCTACAGAAAGGATATAATAATAATAGGCAGTATTTAATGCTATAGCTGTATCCGAATAACTTCTTGCATCCGCAGGTAGTTCTGCAATTAATTCAAATTTAGAATAATAACTACTACTAGTATATCCTTCCACAGGTTCAAAACTGGAACGATAAATTTCAAATCCTTTTGGAATTTCACCTTGATTGTATATTCCCCATTCCAAGTCAATTCTACCACCTCTGGAATTAACCGTAAAATTAGCCGGTGGTAAGGGTTGCTTATTTAAGAGTTCCCAATTATTTTCAAAATTATTAACAACCCTTTTGAAAGTCTGGTGCAATGAATCTCTACCTTGCAAAAAGTATTCATTTTTCTGGGCTGCATTTATTTGTTCCCTTTTAAAAAGTTTCCCTATCCTAATTGCTTCATCTCTACTTAATCCGGCTGCAGCTTCTACTAAAACTATTCTTATACTGTCTCCATATGGAATATTATAAGGACCAAAACCATTAACAAAAGAATAACCCGCTGAATTTGCAGAGCCTTCACTGGGATCGGCAGTTGAGGTAGCAAAATTTCCATCTGTTATTCTTTCTGCATGACTTTTAGCAGAATGCCCTGCTGTCATCATTCCGTATCTTGCCTGCATTTCAGTCATATTAAAAGGATTGGAAGCGTAATTATATTGCCCATCAGAAGAAATAACACCTGTTGTTCTCGGCTGTTCAGGATCATTATCTCTATCATTTACATTCTTATCTGCATGTAAAACCAGAACACCGGGGAATTGTTGAGCAGCCAAACGCCCTACAGTATCAGCATCTGAGATAGTACCCTTAGGAGCAAAAATAGGTCCACCTATATTATTATATGACACTTTTTTCTTAGCAAAAAAACCATGCCAGGCATATTGATATCTTAATTTTTCAGGATTATCAGAATCTTCACGATAAGTTCCTCTTTCATCATTTAGTGTATTTATCCCCCATCCGGAACCATTGCCTATAACTTGTCTGGTTTCTTTACATGGAGCCATCCTATACTGAAAATAAAAATAAACATCTTCCAAGGTTCCTGAAGTTCTTTCTATATCAGAATCACCATCCAAATTACCGGTATTAACAAAAGTAATATCCTGAACTATATAGTTACTGTGATATTCATTACTAAATTGAAATATTTTTCTTTTCATTGTAATGCCAATTTGGGTATTGACAACATTATACAACATTTGATCATATGGCATTGAAACATCTACATCTTCTACAGTATTTTTATACAAGTAGGAACTTTGTCCATCTACAGTTACAGGTGAAGGATTAAATTTAGCATAATGTTTAAACTCAACAGGAAAAAATTCTTTATTTATACCTCCGGTTTGAGGGCGTGGCCCACAATGTACTACTTTAAAATCGAAAGTTCTATCAACATCAGGATCATAATAATTTTTTGCCCCAATCCATAACCCTTTAGCAGCCTGCATATCTTGATTAGGATATGGAGAAGGCCATCTCCAACCTGCTTGTTGACTTTTTACGGGACCATCTTCTTCTCTTTCGCAACCAATACTTGAATACCAATTAGCCAGCTCTCCCACTGAAAGCCATCTTTCAATTTTACTCATATTACTTGTTTGAGCATTTAATTCAGTTAGTGAACTTAGTAAGAAAATAACTGCTAATATTATTCTGTTATAAAAAAATATTTTATTCATTTTTGCCTTAAACTTTTATTATAAGTTTATATTAAGTTTTATTCCCAAATATACATCTCTCGGATTAAGAAATGAAAAGAAAGATAAATTTGGCATATCTATATATGCTTTATCATCTAAAATTTTATCTATTTTGCTTTTATCAACCATTTTCCAATTAGAATTATTAAATTCATAATAGTTTTTTGTTGCAGCGTCATAATAAATTAAATTATTTTTAGGGCTGGAAATATCATAAATATTCCTAACACCCTGAATTGGGACAAATTCAACATCAAAATCTCTATAATCACCGGGCTTATCATCTCCGGGAATATTTATATATGCAAAATCTTCTATACCGGTTGTATTTTCAGAAAGATGTAATGATTCATAGTAATCTCTTTCGTCAAAATAATTTTTGAAGCCTGTTTTTGATAATCTTTTAGTATTAAATAAATTATTTATTTGCACAAAAAGTTGAATATCAAAATTATCAAAATAAAACACTTTAGATAATCTTAAATTAGTATTATAATAATCGAGCCATTGCAAATTATTTCTATTTTTTACAATTAGAGGTCCCCCACCATACCATGTTTGAGAAGCACCTGCTCTCCACGTAGATAAAATATTCAATCTTAAACCTTCAAAAGGAAAGATTCCCCCTAATTTCGGACCAAATTCATTGGGTGTAAAAACATCTATATTTAATCTCGCAATAGGTCTTGGCTGCCATTTATCTTGTTTGTACCAACTTTCTCCTGACTCTCTTATATATTCATCTTGGGCAGTTTTTGATTCATAATATCTACCCCAACCAAATTTACCTCTGGAAGAAACCATATAATTGTAATTCAAGAATCCTGTAATCCAATTACCTCTATTTTTATTTATTTCAAGTTCAAAACCTCGGATATCTCTATATTGAACAGGCTCAACTTTTTTATAACTCACAGTTCCATTGTCACTATTTATATATTTGATATCCCTGGATTCATTGCTAATATCTTTATAATAACCTGTAGCCCTTATAAAAAACTGTTCCATTAAACTTTGTTCATAACCTAACTCATAAGCTATTGTCTTTTCTAATTCGGCTTCAGGATTAGAAATGTAATCTAGCTTACCATTAAAATCGTAAATGATTAGATATAAATTTGAAGGAGTAGGTAAGGTTTGATAATGCCCATAGTTTAAAAAGATTTTACTACTCAAACCAATTGGAAAAGATACACCCAGACGTGGTAAGAATGATAACTGGGCTGGTAAATCAACCTTTTTCAATAATTTATCTCTATTTTCTGAATTAGCAGCAGAAAAGGCAGGATCGTATGGTGAGTAGTCATACCATTTTGTATTTGGATCAGAATATTCTGCTCTAAGCCCTACGGTTGCTACCATCCCTTCAAACTCTAATTTATCTTGTATATAAGCAGCGGCTTGAATTGGTGTTGTATTCCATTTACGGTCAATATTATTTTGAGTAAAGAGAACTGACCTTACCCCATAGTTAACATCATTATTAAGTATTTTAAAGTCAATTCCGGCTTTTACTTGATTATTTTGATCTAACTGACTATTAAAATCAAACTTTAAGTTATAATTTCTTACTTTACTGCTATCCCTTGCTTGACTGTAAACAATCCCTAACAACATTCCTGCCGGACTAATAGCATCAACATTACCTTGATAATGTCCAAAAGGTGCTTCATCAACATAATAATTATTTCCAATCAACTTATTTTTTGTTAGATTTCTAGATCTTCCCGGATTAGTTGAGTAATCTGAACCAAATGTATTAAAAATTACATCATAATATGTTGAAGGAGAAATCACATGAGTAAATTTAGCTGCCAAACTATTTCGGATTATTGTTGTAGGAGAAAAATAAGCATCAGAAAAAATTGCATCCCTTGTATAACTTCCAAAATCTACTCTATCAGCTAAACTCCAATTGCCCTTAAATATTCCGGGTGCTCCTATTGTGCTGGTTGCAGTTCCTTCTTGTTTTCCATAATGCCCTTCAATAAAAAGCTTCATTCCCTTACTTACATCTGAGGTTAATTTTAAGCCAATATCATAATCTCTATAGTCTTCTGTAGAAAGAGGAATTAATAACATTGTTCTATTTTGTTTGTAAGAAGCTAAAAATCTTAAATTCCCTAGACTTTTACTCACTAATGGAACCGGTCCTCCAAAACTCATGTCAATATCATAATCAGGTTTATCAATATCAAATGTTTTCCTTGATTGCCACAACAATAATTGCTGAGCAGCTTCAGGTGTTAAATCATCATTCGGGTCATTATTTTCTAATGTTGATTGTGCAAAAGCATTCCAACCATCAAACTCAGGATATTGTCTTTTTATATAATCCGACCAAGCACCATTATTAGTACCGGTCCAAGCAACATCATCATCTAAATACGGTCTTAAGTAATATGAATTAGGATCATTAACAGAAGGACCATAGTGTTTGTTACCGGGATTTCTTAACTGAGAATAAAAACTAAACGAATAATTATTTACATCACCTTCTTTTGTAACTATTTGAACCACGCCGGACCTTACATCACCAACATCAGCCGTAAAACCTCCTGTTTGTACTTTTACTTGCTCAACAGAGGTAAAACTAACGTTTGAGTAAGGAGTATTATTTCTGCTATCTTTCATGGTTACACCATTTACTTGATATATGATTTCATCCCCTGAACTACTACCTCTAATATTACCACCTATAACTCCCGCTTGTAAACCAACAACACTTGTAACATTGACAACAGGTAAATTTTGAATTTCTTCGGCATTAAGATTTACGCCGCTTGAAGCAACATCTTTTTGCACTATTGGTGTTTTGGCAACAACAACAACTTCTCCGGTTTCATAAATTTCTTCAGATAACTTAAAATCAACTTCAGTTGTTTGATCTATATTTACCCTAACTTTTAAAACTTTGGTTGCTTGATAACCAATTGAAGATACTTTTAAATTATAAAGTCCGGGTTTTATGTTTAATATAACATAATATCCGTCAATATCTGCTGCCGCACCTAAATTAGTTCCCTCAACAATAACATTTGCACCTATGATAGGCTCTCCGGTTGAAGCATCTGTAATTTTTCCGGATATTTTGCCAGTAGTTTGTGCAAAAATTTGAAAAGACAAAAAAAGAAAAACTATAACATTTTTCATGTTACCTATCCCTTTAAGATAATTTTTATAAAATTAAAAAAACATTAATCTATATTTACTTCAACAATAACATTTTCTTCCGAGCAAAATTATGATTATTCTTAAGAACGTAGATATAAACACCACTGGATAATTTACTTCCATCAAATTTAACTGAGTATTTTCCGCTATTCATAAATTCATTCTTAAGTGTAAGAACTTCTTTACCTAATATATCATATATTTTTAAAATTGTTAAACCGCTTTTTGAAATACTGAACTCAATGGTTGTTTCAGGGTTAAAAGGATTTGGATAATTCTGTGACAAATAGAAATCATTCGGGATACTGAAATCATCATTTAAACCGGTTGGTTTAATTGTTTTAAATTGAAAAGATTTTGACCATTTGCTATTACCAAATTCATTTATTCCCCTTACATGCCAAGCATATAATTGCTTAGGTTTTAAATTTTTTAATAACAGTAAAGTATCACTCAATACTGTGTCAATAACAACATTGGTTTCTCCAATTGATAATCCTTCTGCTAATTGAAATTGATAAGATACTGAACTATCTGAATAATTCCAAACAAAGAATGTATCCAAAGCTACATCTAAAGTTTTGTTTGCAGGTGAAACTAAAAGTGGAGATATAGGGAAGCCCGTTGTAAAACGTCTTACTTCAGAAAACTCACTCTCACCTGCTATATTACTCGCCGATACTCTCCAATAATAATTTGTTAAACCATCTATATTAGTTACCAAATAAGATGTATCAACTAAATTTACTTTATTTAGTATTATATCACTAAAGCTAGAATCAGTTGCAACTTGTAAGCGATTTGTATTAGCTCCTTCCGAATCAAACCATACTAATTGTGTAGTATCTCTTTGTTTGTTTGCATTTGCTAAAGGATACTCTAAATCTGGTATATGGGGAACGGTTAATTGTAATTCTAAAACTTCCGAATTTATACTTTCATTATTATTACCATCTAAGGCAGTAACTGAGAAAAATAGGTTTGAATTATTACTTCTTGAGCTAATCGGAGTAGAATTTCCAGACGTAATTTTTGAAATATTTGCAGGATTATCAAAATCCGATTGTTGAGGTGTATTATTCTGTAACTCATATACAACATACATTGATGCCGAATCATTATCTGCAGCCAAATTAGGCCTATCCCAAACCAATCCGTTTCCTCGTTGACCGGCAAGTTTTTCGTATCTCAAGTTTGTAGGTACATTTGGTACTATCGAATCTTTCCAATTCATTTGAGGAATTAACGCTTTATTTTTGTAGTAATTATTTTCTAAAGAATCTGTTAAACCCAAAGGATTATATTCAAGAAATTTTGCTCTAAAGAAAATACTTCCTTGACAATTATCAGTTGCTCTGTCAAGACGTATTTGGCGGGGAATTTCAGTTTTGTTAAAAGGCTTACCAACTCTATAAATTGCCTGTCCAGGATACAAGTGTCTTCCATTTGTTTGTGAAGCCCACCATGGTAAAAGTTTACCATAATCTTGTCCGCCGCCAAATGCCCAATATAATTGGGGAGTAATATAGTCAATAATTTTTTCATTTAACCATGCAACAGGATCACAATAAATTGTACTATATGCATCTAATCCATAGGTGCCTTTAGGAACTCCATTCTTATAAATACCAAACGGACTCATTCCAAATTTGACTTCAGGCTTAGCAACTTGAATTGAATCATAAATCATTCTTAATAACTCATTAACATTATCTCTTCTCCAATCATTAATGTCAAGAAAACCTCTTGGATCAGCATTAAATGTTTGATAATCTTCACCGGAAATTTTATTAGGAGGATAAGGATAAAAGTAATCATCAAAATGGATACCGTTAACATCATATCGGTTTACAACATCCATTACAACATTTGTTACATACTTTCTAACTTCTTTAAGACCGGGATTTAAAATTTTAATTTTGTTTGTACCACTTCCAAATGAGAGAGTCCACTCAGGATGAACTTTGGTAACATGATTTGATGCGGTGGTATAATTTCCGATTTGTCTTTCAACTCTATAAGGATTAAACCAAGCATGCAATTCCATACCTCTTTTGTGAGCTTCTTCAATTGCAAATTCCAAAGGATCGTAATACGGACTTGGAGCTGTTCCTTGAGAACCGGTTAACCAATAAGACCAAGGTTCGTAGGGTGAATTATAAAAGGCATCGCACTCTGTTCTAATTTGGAATATTACGGCATTAATGTTTGTTGCTTCTAACTTGTTGAACAATTGGATCAATTCTTTTTTCTGTTCCTCTGTGGAAAGATACTTGCTTGAGGGCCAATCTAAGTTTATAACAGAAGCAACCCAAGCACCTCTAAACTCTCTTTTGATAAAATTATCTTGAGCGAAAGTTGTGATTGTTAAAGCTAAAATAAACGCTAATTTTTTCATAATAAAATTAAAATTTAATTACAAATACAATAATGTTTGAAACAAAATTATTTTTTAAGGATATTATCCTACTCGTAAAGGTAGAAAAAAATCTACGAATAAAATTTTGGTAAAATTCTAAGTTTTCTTCCTTTGCTTACAGCTTCTGCTCTACTGTTTACTTGTAATTTTTCGTAAATACTTCTGATGTGATATTTAACACCGTTTACGGATAAATTTATCTCTTCAGAAATTTTTTTATAAGATTTTCCTTCTGCCAAAAAGAACAAAATGGTTTCTTCTTTTTTATTTAGTCTATCCTCTTCAAATTCTGGTGTAAATTTGTGGAAAGATTTTAGAACTCTTCGAGCAATTTGAGGCGACATTGGGGATCCCCCTTTTACAGCTACTCTTATTGCATCAATTAATTCCTCAGGTGAAACCGATTTATGCAAGTATCCTATTGCTCCGGCTTGCAGAGAACCGAAAATACTTTTATCATCATCTTGTATTGTAACCATTATTATCAAAGCATTAGCATTGGTATTGACAAACTTTTCGGCGGCTTCTATCCCATTTGCTCCCGGTAGATTAATATCTAACAAAATTACATCCGCTTTCATATACGAAGAAGAACTTAATGCTTCTTCGAAAGATGAATGAGAATTTAAGATGACAAAATCATCTACTGTATCTAAAGCTGCTTCCCAACCTTTGCGCGCATAGGCATTATCTTCTACTATTACTATTTTTATCATAATACGTTAAATTTAATTTTTCTCATCTTTTTTTTACTACACAGTTGGGTAATCTCTCATCAATTAACTTAATTCAAATAATACTGTTGTTTTCATACCCTGCGGAAAGTTCGGTTCAAACTTATAATCAGCATTAATTTTTCCGGCTCTAAATTCAATATTTTTCAGTCCGTAACCTTTGTTTTTGTTATTTTTTTTACAACCGATTCCATCATCGTAAATTATGTATTCCAATTTGTTTCCGGTTAAAATAAAATCTACTTTAACATTATCACACTTCGAATGCTTTACCGTATTTATAACCGTTTCTTTACAGATAAACCAAAAATGCTGTCTTTTTTCCATGCTTATTTTTTTCTCAGTTTCAATTTTAGGAAAATTTATTTTATAGTTTATTCCGTTGGAATCAAAAATATCCGAAGCATATCTGTTAAACTTTACCATAAATTTTGAAAGACCGTCCTCTTTTGGATTTACCGTCCAAATTATATCTCGAACCTTCTCCTGAACGTCATTTGAACTTTCGACTATTAAATCTAAAAACTTTTCAGTATTCTTTTGATCTTTACTTTGTTTTATGGCATTAACAAAATATTGGATACTTGCCAAAGTGCCGCCTACATCATCATGTAAATTTCGAGCAATTTTTGCTCTCGTTTTTTCAATTTCAAGTAATTTACTTAGCTTAACTTCGTAGAAAATAAATATAATTGCCATGATAAATCCCGCAATTAGAAGCCTAAACCACCAAGTTTGCCAATACGGCGGAGAAATTATTATAATTAGTTTTCTACTTTTATCACTCCAAACACCATCATTATTGGTTGCTTTAACATGTAAAACATATTTTCCGGAATTTAGATTAGTAAATGTAACTTCCCTTTCTTCTGAACCTATATATTTCCAATTATCATTAAAGCCTTTTAATTTATAAGCATAGTTGGTTTTTGAAGGTATCGTAAAATTTAATGCAGAAAATTGAATTGTAAATATTTTGTCTTTATAAGAAAGTTCAAGTTCATTTATTTCATTAAGACTTTGGTTTAGATAATCATTTTCTTTACTGATGTTTATCGATTTATCAAATATTTTCAAATCAGTAAAAACAATTTTTGGGGCATCATTGTTATTTTTTATGTCTTTGGGATAAAATGTATTAAAGCCGTTTAGACCACCAAAAAACATTTTTCCATTTTTATCTTTAAAGCAAATACTTCCATTTGCTTCAATTGCATCTATACCGTCTTCGATAGTATAATTTCTTATTATCTTTTTTTGGGGATTATATTTTGATATTCCTTTCCCCGTCCTTAACCAAAGATTGTTTCTTTCGTCTTCTAAAATACAATAAATTGTATTATCAAGGAGACCTTCTTTTACAGTAATTCTTTCAAAATTATCTTTATCTTTTATATACTTATTTAATCCTTGATAGGTACCGATCCACAATGTTCTATCTTCCGCTTCAAAAATAGAGTAAATTCTATCGTTAGAAAGTGATGTTTCATTACTCGGATCGTAAATATATTTTATAAATTTTTCTTGTTCTTTTACAAATCTGTTTAATCCCCCATAAGTTCCTACCCAAAAGTTATTATATGAATCCTCATAAATTGGGAACACTCTTGAATCACTAATTGAATATCTATCTTCTTCACTATGTATAAAATTCTTAGAAATATTCCTTTGCATATCATAATATGTTAATCCTCCACCAAGTGTACCTGCCCATAAATCTCCATTTTTATCAATATAAAAACTTTTTACCAAATTATTTAAGACCTCCGAAGAACCATGAGAAACATACTCAACATATTTAAACTCTTTATTATTTTTATTAAAATATTTTAATCCGTTATAATTACCGATCCATAATCTTCCTTTATCGTCAAAATACGAGTTGGAATAATACAATTGTTTTTTTGATACTGAGTAATTATTGTTAAAATATTTTATTTTTTTATTTACTTTTTCTCCCCATATAAGACTGCTGCTTTTAATATAGTTTGCTAATTCAACTAAATTACCGGATTTAATTAAATCCTTATCGTCATATTTCACAAAGTCAAACTTTTTTTTATTTAAGTTTAATTTATTTGCTCCATTGATTGTACCAATCCAAATATTATTACTTTTATCTTTAAATATTTCTCTTATTTTATTATTACTGAGAGAAGCAAGATTATTTTGCTCATAAATATATCGCTTTTTGCTTTTTCTTTTTGTATTAAATTTATACAAACCATTATAGGTCCCCACCCAAATATTATCATTTTCTTTGTAGAATTTTCTCACATTTTTATGCTCAGTAGAATAAAAAAAGTCTTTTTCATTTTCGCTATTAAAAAACTTTTTCCGTTTAATATCAAAAATATTTATTCCACCGCCAAAAGTCGCAATCATTAAACTATCATCACCACATGCAATAATATCCATTATTTGATTGTGGTTTATTGACATTTTATTATTTTTATCGTTCTTAAAGTGAGTAAAAGAATTTGTTTTGGGGTTAAAAAGATTGAGACCTCCATCGAAAGTACCGACCCATAATCGCTTTTTATTATCTTCGTAAATGGAGCTTACCGTGTTGCTGCTTATAGAATTAAGGTTATCGGGTACATTTTTATAAACAATAAATTGTTCGGTATCTTTGTTAAAAAGATTTAATCCTCCGCCAAGTGTTGAAATCCAAATACGATTTTCAGAATCTTTATAGACCTTAAATATTGTATTATAACTTAAAGAGTTTTTTATTTTATCATATCTTTTGAAAGTTTCGGTTTTAGTATCAAATCTATTTAAGCCGCCACCCAGCGTACCAATCCAAATAATACCTGCTTCGTCTAACAACAAACTAAATATATTATCAAAACTCAAAGAATTGCTGTCTCCCAACTCATTTTGAAAAATTTTAAATGTATAACCATCGTATCTACAAAGTCCGCTTTCAGTACCGAACCAAAGGAAACCTAATGAGTCTTGAAGAATATCATTAACATTCCCGGGAGTTAAGCCTTGTTCAGTCCCGATTCTTACAAAATTATCTTTATTATGTTGACCAAATACAGAAGACAGTACAAAGAAAAGAATTAGAATCGTTAATTTAATTTTATGATAATATAACATTAATTACTATGAGTTTTATTTTTTGCATAATAAATTTAATCATTTATACAGAATCTTGAAATATATTAAATCATAACCGGATTGCTTAAAACTTTATTTGGTAATGTTAAATAGCGTTCTTTTTTTTAATTATTACAATTGATAAATCATCTGCAGTTTTGGAGTTACCAATAAAACTTTTAACATAATTAAGTATTTTATTTCCAAGTTGGTCAGATGTGTGATAAACCGATTCTTTGAGCATAATTTTTAAGCTGTTTAGTCCAAGAAATTGACCATTCTTGTTCTTCGCTTCGGTTACACCATCAGAGAAGGCAACAAAATATTCGTTAGGTTCTATTGCTATTTTTCTATTATCAAATTCTACTTCTTTAGATAATCCGAGAGCCATATTACCCTTTGGCAGCTCTTTTATTTGTCTATCTTGAATGATTATCGGAGGCAGATGCCCTGCATTAACATAACTAATACTATTTCCATTTTCTTCAATTTCCAAAAAAATTGCCGAGGCAAAACTATTTGGTAAAATATCTCTATAAAATGCATTATTTACTCTTCGAAACAGTAAATCAAGTTTTGAATTTTCCGGGGCGAGCGTTCGAATTATTGTTTGTAATTTTGCCATTAAAAGTGCTGCTCCCAAACCTTTTCCCGAAACATCTGCTATTGTAATTCCATATTTTTTATCTTTCAGTTTTATTATATCCACCAAATCACCGCCGACTTCTTTTGCAGGCTTTGTAAAAAGCCAAACATCCCAACCGCTTATTTTAGGATTTTTCTCGGGCATCAACGCTTCTTGTACTGAGTTTCCAACATTTAATTCATCTTTGGCAAGCAGTTTGTCTTTTAATTCTAACATAAGAACAAATAAAATTATTATGCTGCCTATAAAACTTGTATTCAATCCAAAATTTCCAACTTTGAAATTCAGAATAGGTAAAATAAGTATGCCAAGTAATAAAAGTAATCTCCTTGCCGGGGTTAAATTCAATAATAATTCTTGCAGAAGCCACCAAGTCATTAAAAAATATTTCTTAACAATACTCATCTTAGAAAGTTCTTTTTTCCGCTCTTCATTCAAATAATATTCTTTCAGTTCTTCAAAATCCGAATGAACATCATCCGTAAAACCACCATCTGAAATATCATTCTTTAATGTATCGTATAATTTTTTGCTCTGTTTGTTCATTTTACTTTCATTTTTGTAATTATATATTAAGACGTATTTAAGCTTTTTTAGTTCTTCAAAATAATATTTTTTTAATTATGAAGCCGTTGGAATATTTCACTTTATATATAACATTATTTTTTGATTTTGTAACTTTATTATTTAATTTTCATAAATATTTTTTTTGATTTTAAAATGAGTTTAATATGATTTACTTAGACAGAAATGAAAGTAATTACGGACCTGCACCCGCTTGTTTCGAAGCTTTGAAGAATGCAGATCTAACAAAATTAAGCTGGTACACAAAAGCTTATAAAAGAGGGGTAAAAAGTATTTTATCCGAAAGACTTTCAAAAGAACTAAATGTACCGGAAGAACAAATTGTTCTCGGTTATGGAGCCGAAGATTTACTAAAGCAAACAGTTCAATGCTATTTAGAAAAAGGAAGTAAACTTTTAATTCCTACTTATTCTTGGTGGTACTATAAAAGAATTGCTGATGAAGTTGACGGCATTACAATTGAATATCCTTTGCTTAAAGGTACGGACACATTCTACTATGATTTCGATGAAATGGTAAAAATCTATAATCGTGAAAAACCAAATATCATTTTTATTGCAAGCCCAAATAATCCTACCGGTAATGCACTCGAAATTACAGACATTGAAAAAATCGTCTCAAAATTTAAAGAATCCATTGTTGTTTTTGATGAAGCATACGCTCATCTCGGGAATAATGATTATGTTCGAAGTTTAATTGATAATAATCCTAACTTAATTCTTATCCGAACTTTCTCTAAATATTATGCTCTTGCGGGAATGCGAATCGGATATGGAGTAATAGGTAAAAATTTATCAGATGTTTCAAAATTTACAAACAGGTATTTAGGCTACCACAGATTATCGGAAGAAGTTGCAATTGCCGCATTAGACTCTAAAGATTACTACAAAGATATTGCTAACAAAATGAAAGAAGATAGAGAATTATTTTTTACCGAATTAAATAAACTCGATGGTTTTCAAGTTTTTAAATCATTTGCAAATTTCATTCTTGTTGAAATTCCTATGGAAATTATCAATCCTCTCAAAGAATTTTTATTAAGCAAAAATCTTTCTGTAAAATTTATGAACGAAGCACTATTAAATCATCATTTACGAATTACACTCGGAACACAAGAAGAGAACAGAATGCTGATTGAAGCAATCAAAGAGTTCATGAAAAAATGATAGACTGGTTTAACAAATTTATCAGTACGTTAAAGATGCTTGAGGTCGAAGAAGTCTTTGACCTCATTTTTTATCGTCCATTAGCATTTTTACTTGTAAAAATAGTTTATCCAACAAACATTACCCCAAACCAATTAACAGTTGCAGCAGTCATACTTGGAGTAATCGGAGGTATTTTTTACAGCTTAGGTAAACCCGAATATTTCGTTGTTGCCGGAATCTTATTCATACTTTACGATGTTTTAGATTGTAGTGACGGGCAGCTCGCTAGACTAAAAAAAAACGGAACTAAACTTGGGAGAATTCTTGATGGCGTTGCAGATTATATTGCTACAATTGCTGCCTATATTGGAATCGGGATTGGTCTCACAAAGTACACGGACAACGCTGCAACCTCTTGGGCTTTAACAGTTGGGGCAGGCATTACAAGTGCAATCCTTTCGATATTATTAGATTTTTACAGAAACAGATTCCTCGATATAGTTCTTAAAAGAGAAAGTGTATTGGAATCGGAACTGCAAGAGTTTAAAAGAGAAAATGAACGATTAAAAAATATTGAAGGAAAGCTTTTTGAAAAATGGATTATAAAAATCTATCTTCAATATTCTGAATTTCAAGTAAAAATGGCAAACAATAAAAAGAACAAAAGCAAACCCCTGATAAATTCCGATATATTTTATAAAAAAAATAAACTCATAATACATTTATGGACATACATTGGTCCTACAACGCAACTTACATTTATGATAATTTGCTCATTCTTTAATGCTCTGCATACATATTTAATCGGAATGATAATATTCGGAAATTTACTTGCCTTAATACTTTTTATTTGGCAAAAGAAAATTGATAACAGTTTAAACTTAAAAGGATAAAAATGAAAGCAGTTATTCTCGCAGCAGGAATTGCATCTCGGTTGCGCCCCTTAACAGATAACACTCCAAAATGTTTATTAGAACTTGGCGAAGATACTATTCTTGGCAGAACAATCAAAAATTTAATCAAAAATAATATCCAAGATTTTATTATTGTAACAGGATATCTTCAAGAACAAATAATTGATTATGTAAAAAATAATTTCCCTAAAATAAATATTGAATTTATCTACAACCCAAAATATGATTCCACAAATAATATTTATTCTTTGTGGCTAACAAAAAAAAGTGTGAAGGATTCTGATATTTTACTTTTAGATAGTGACATTCTTTTTGATTACAGAATTATTGAAAAACTGTTAAACTCTAAGCATAAAAATGTTTTGGCAGTAAAATCGGTTCATGAACTTGGTGAAGAAGAAATAAAAGTAATTCTTAATGATGATAAATCAATTTCTGAAATAAGCAAGGTGATTAATCCTAAACTTGCAATTGGTGAATCAATAGGAATTGAAAAATTTTCAAAAGAATATTCCTCAAAACTTTTTTCTATCTTAGATGAAATGATTCTAAAAGAAAACAAAGTCAATATTTTTTACGAAGCTGCATTTGAAAAATCTATAAAAAAAGGTTCAAAAATTTATATTGAAGATGTAGAAAATCTTAAATGTATGGAACTTGATACAGCTGAAGATATTGAAGCTGCAAAAGATGAAATCATTAAAGAAATAAAATAATTATTAAGATTTGGAATAGGAAGAATTAATGGAAAAAACTAATAACAATACTGAAATAGAACAACAGCTACAAGATTCTCAAGAAGATTTGTGGCGTATCTTTAGAATAATGTCGGAGTTTGTTGAAGGCTTTGAAGGAATGGCAAAAATAAAACCAAGTGTTTTAATTTTTGGTTCGGCAAGAACAAAACCCGAAGAGCACTATTACAAACTAACCGTTGAAACAGCTAAACAACTTGTCTATAAAGGCTTTGGAATTACAACAGGCGGTGGACCCGGAATTATGGAAGCAGGAAATCGCGGAGCTCAAGAAGCAAATGGAAGTAGCACAGGAATAAATATTGAATTACCTCACGAGCAAGGAGCAAATCCTTATATAGATACGGATAAACTTTTAACCTTCAGATATTTCTTTGTAAGAAAGTTAATGTTTTTTAAATATGCACAAGGTTACATAGTAATGCCCGGCGGATTCGGAACAGTTGATGAAGGCTTTGAAGTTCTAACTTTAATACAAACTGGTAAGACCAGTAAAGTACCAATTGTTTTTATGGGAAAAGAATTTTGGGCACCATTATTAGATTGGGTAAAAAATACTCAATTAAAAAACGGTTACATTAGTCCCGGAGATTTGGATTTATTTTCTGTAACCGATGATCCAAAAGAAGCTGCACAAATTATTTTCAACTTTCATAAAGGGAAAAAACTTACACCGAATTTTTAATGTTCTCTCAGTCTTCTCTGTGGTGAATAACTTTTCACCACAGAGAGTAGAGAATTACACAAAGGCTTATTTGAGCAAAATCATTTTCTTTGTTGCTACAAAATTACCTGCTTGTAGTTTATAAAAATAAATCCCACTGGACAAATTAGAGGCATCGAATTTAACTTGATAGTTCCCTTGATTTTGTTGCTCATTAACCAAGGTTGCCACTTCGTTTCCAAGAATATCATAAACTATCAATTTTACATTTGACATTTCACCGGTCATAGAATTAGTAAACCGTTTCACATTTGACGGAATAGTATAATTTATTGTTGTTACCGGATTAAATGGATTTGGATAGTTTTGAGATAAATTATATTCAGTCGGTAATATTTCATTGCTGTTTTCATCTATATCAGTTTTTGTAGGAGCTGCATAAGCTCTTATTAAATAAGCAAAAACAGAATCTCCTGCATCGCTGGAAGAAATATAATACCAAGCAGGGTTTCCCGAACTCGGATTATTAAGATAAGTAAAACTATGATTATCTGCCTTTTCTTGTTCTGTTATCATAATTCTATTTTTTTCAGGGTAAGTACCTTCAACAACAAAAGCAGCAACAAATGGTTTTGATATATCTATATTATCTTCTGAAACATCTACGGTAACCCAGTTAGGCCAAGGCTCAGGATAAGGATATGAAGGTTTTTCAGTAATTGTAGAAGTAACTGTCAAATCTTTTAATTTTTTACCAAGTGGCGTTGGTCTCACTGAACCTGTATATTGATAAATTCCTCCATATACGGAACCTGCTTGGCGAAGCGCTACTTTTATTGAATCCAATTTGGAATTAGGAACACCATCAAAGACCACACATACAGTATCCTTATCACTTAAACGTAAAACTCCGGTTGGTTTATTTTTATCATAAGCCAATTCAACTGTAGCAGTTTCGCCCGAAGTAACACAGCCGTATTTATAAGTACTTTCTATGTTACTGTTAGAAATAACAAAAGTAATTTTCTCTATAGTATTTCCAAATTCAGGATATGTGTATTCAGTTTTAGGATTCAGTTCATTTACTTCAATATTTCCGTTACCATAAAAGATAACAGCTCTAAATTTTAATCCTTCAATATTGTAGTTATCAAAATTAACCGTTAAATTTTTTCCGTTAACAAATGAAATATAATCGGCAGCACCTCTTTCAACAGTAACATCTTCTGACACATAATTCGGGTTAAAAATACTTAACGAGTTAACAGGAGTAATATTTTCGGTAGAGTAACCCCATTTAGAATCTATACCCGGATCATGGACAATATTTGCTAAAAACCAATGTTCTAGAGATTCAGCAAATCTTAGGTTAGTTGCTACATCTAATTTACTTAATGCATCATTTATACCTGAAATTTCTACTTTCTTACTTTTAACAAACTTACTTAGAAAATCACTACCGAATTGTTCATACATATAAGTAAAATATCTTGCGGCTCTTGAATAATCACTTAATACATCATCATTCTCGGCAAGGTTTCTCCAATCAAAAAGATAATGATTATACTCTCCGTTAAACAAGCTTTGATTATAAACGGGATATCCGCATAAAACTTCCGAGACAAGAGAACAACCTTCATTCATAAAAACTAATTGTCTTGGCTTACTGGAAGTTCCATCATGATAATTAAAATGAATCATATGTTGAAATTCGTGAGCAGTTGTGCTCATTACATTTTCTAAACCTGCTTGTGTACTAAGATTAGCAGGGTCTGCATCAAGATAATAAATTTCTGCATTATTACTATTTTCAGTAAATATTTCATTTATAGAATTAAAATATCCGGCAACGTAACCGCCACTTCCGTCAGAACCGTCTTTTATATTAAGAATAAGGATTATAATTTTATCATCACCATCAACATTCGGAGGATCACCAAAAGTAGATGTAGTAATATCATAAATTCCTCTATTTGGATTAGCCGGAGTTGAATTATCGAAAGCATTCATAACTGCAGTTACATTATCAGCAGTAACTCTCGAATTCCAGATATCATCTTCAACAAAAATATAACAATTTGTTCCAACTGCTCTACAAGTAGAGGCAACAGAATAATACTCTTGATTTGTAAAATCAATAGAAAACCATGATTTTTTGCTCCCAACTGTAAAATTCCAAGCAGATTTTTTAAGTAGTTTTTGTGTTTCAAAATATGTAGGATTTTCTCTTAAAAATTTTTCAACTTTCTCATTTTCTTTTTTAAGTAAAATTTGAGGATCGAGCTTATAAGATTTACGAACTTCCGTTTCTTTCGCCAATTCTACTTTAGAATATTGTGCCCATATATTACTTGTTAAAAGAAAAGACACTAAAATTAATATCAGATTTTTTTTCATTTTTCACCTTCTTTAGTTTGTTTTTCAATTTTTTTATTTTCGGTTACAATTAATTTTGTACCGATTTCATTTTTTATTTTATCCGAATAATAAATTATAAAACTTTCACCTTGTTTTTGTTTCAAACTATCTTGCATTTCTTTTGGGCAATCTAAAACATAAACTAACGAATCATTTACATTTAACGCCAATTCTACAAAAGGCTCATTTCCTACCATAATTATTGTACCTTCTACATATTTTAAACTATCTGATTTAGAAATATTTTCTTGAATCTTAACTTCATTTTTTGAACTGCAAGAAACTAACCAAGATATTGCAATAAAACCGAATAATATTATTAACTTAGTCTTCATATTTACCTCTTAGAGTTTTAATTATTGTATTTCATATATAAAAAATAATTTTTTAATATCAAACATATACATAAATTTATACTGAAATAAACAATTGTCCAAATCACATTAAATGTTTTTATATATTTGCTGTATGAATTAACAAGGAGTTGTAATGTTTAACACAAAAACTTATGAAAACAGAAGAGAAACTTTAAAGCAAGAATTTTCCAAAGGTGTTTTACTTTTTTTGAGTAATAATGAAATGCCTATGAATTTTGCATCCAACACTTACCACTATAGACAAGATAGCACTTTCCTTTACTATTGGGGCTTAAATGAACCCGGTGTTGCCGCAATAATTGATCTCGAAAAAAATGAGGAAATAATCTTTGGTGATAATCGTCCTGTTGATGATATAATTTGGATGGGACATGATGATACGATCAAAAATAAAGCTGAGAAAGTTGGCGTTCATAAGGTTAAATCTTTTTCCAAATTGAGTAATTATTTAGATAAAGCAAAAAAAAATAAAAGGAACATTCACTTCCTCCCGCAGTACAGAGCTGATAACGTTTTGTTTTTATCTAAATTATTAAATATTAAACACTCAAAGATAAATGATAAAGTATCCAAAAAATTTATTAAAGCTGTTGTAAAACAAAGATCTATAAAGAGTAATGAAGAAATTGTTGAAATAGAAAAAGCCCTTGATATAAGCTACGAAATGAATACTCTTGCAATGAAATTGACTAAACCCGGAATTATTGAAAGAGAAGTTTTTGGTGTGGTTGAAGGAATTGCTTTATCGAAAGGCAACGGAGTTTCCTTCCCAATAATCTTCTCCGTTCACGGAGAAACTCTGCACAACCATTCTCATAATAATGTTATGAGGGCCGGACAAATTGCCGTACTTGATTCCGGTGCAGAAACAACTGAAGGTTACGCCAGCGATATTACAAGAACATTCCCCGTTAACGGTCAATTCACAAAAAAACAAAAAGATATTTATAATATTGTTCTCGATTCCCAACTTCAAGCAATAAAAATGATAAAACCGGGAATTAAATTCAAAGATATTCATTTACAAGCTGCAAGAGTTATTACTTCAGGATTAAAGGATATAGGTTTAATGAAAGGAGATGTAGATGAAGCAGTAGCGGCAGGTGCACATGCTTTATTTTTTCCTCATGGACTCGGGCATATGATGGGCTTAGATGTACATGACATGGAAAATCTTGGTGAAAATTATGTCGGTTACAATAAATCAATTGAAAGAAGCAATCAGTTTGGATTGGCTTATTTGAGATTAGGTAAAAAATTGAAAGAAGGTTTTGTTATTACCGTAGAACCCGGTTGCTATTTTATTCCCGCATTAATTGAGCAATGGAAAAAAGAGAAGAAACATGCGGAATTTATCAACTATTCTACTGTAAAAAAATATAACAACTTTGGTGGCATACGAATTGAAGATGATATTCTTTTAACTAAAAATGGTTACAAAATTTTAGGGAAACCAATTCCTAAAACAGTTGAAGAAGTTGAAGAGGCTTGTTCAAAAAAATAATTTTTTATGGAAGACAATTTTAACTCTTTATTATCTGATATTGATCATGTTATCCCGAAAGAAAGAGTTTATACTGATAAGCTAAGAACTTTTGCCTTTGGTACAGACGCAAGTTTTTATAGATTAACTCCTAAACTTGTTGTAAAAGTTATTTCTGAAGAAGAAGCTATTCATGTAATTAAAGCATGTTACAGACTAAATATTCCAATCACATTTAGAGCTTCGGGCACAAGTTTATCCGGACAATCAATCTCCGCTTCGGTTTTACTTGTTGCCGATAGAAGTTGGAATCAGATAAAGATTAGTGATGATAAGCAATCAATTACTCTTTCGCCAGCAACACTTGGCATACAAGCAAATTTAAGATTAAATGAGTTTAATAAAAAAATTGGTCCCGACCCGGCTTCGATAAATGCTGCAACTGTTGTTGGCATAGCATCAAACAATGCAAGCGGAATGACAAGTGGTACTGAAAAAAATTCTTACAACACTCTTAAAGATTTAAGAATAATTTTTTCTGACGGAACACTTCTTGATACTTCCGACCAAAAGAGCTGCCAAGATTTTCTTAAAACTCATAAAGATATAATAACTGAAATTAAAAACATTGAATCTGAAATATCAAATAATAATGAATTAAAAGATAGAATTGAGAAAAAATATAAAATAAAAAATACAACCGGTTACGGAATAAATTCCTTTACAGATTACCAAGCCCCTACAGATATAATTAAACATTTAATGATTGGAGCTGAAGGTACACTTGGTTTTATTTCTGAAATTACTTTAAACACAGTTCCCTCTTTACCTAACAAAGCTTCATCATTAATTATTTTTCCAAGTGTAAAAGGTGCTTGTTCGGCAATACCAATCTTAAAAAAACTACCGGTGGATGCTGCAGAAATTATGGATAGAGCATCTTTAAAATCAGTAGAAAATAAAAAAGGAATGCCAGAATACTTAAAAGAATTAAATGAAAATGCAGCTGCATTGCTCATTGAAACTTCCGCAGAAACAATTGAAGCATTGGATAAAAATATTTCTGAAATACAATCTAATTTGAAATCAATTGAAACCATAAGACCTATTGAGTTTACTAAAATTCCTACCGAATATTTAAAGTTATGGAAAATTAGAAAAGGACTTTTTCCTTCCGTGAGTAAGTCAAGAAAACCCGGAACAACCGTAATCATTGAAGATGTAAATTTTACGACAAATAAACTTGCCGATGCCGTAATGGATTTACAAAATCTTTTCAAAGTTCATGATTATACTAAAACTATTATTTGGGGACATGCACTTTCCGGAAATATTCATTTTGTATTTGCACAGGATTTCAATGATATAAATGAAGTAAAACGTTATCAAAAATTTATGCAGGATGTTGTTAAGTTAGTTGTAAAAAAATATGACGGCTCCTTAAAAGCGGAACATGGAACGGGGAGAAATATGGCTGCTTTTGTAAAGTATGAATGGGGACATGAAATTTATAATTTAATGCTGAGAATAAAAAAAGCAATTGACCCGACTGAGATCCTTAATCCCGGTGTGTTAATCAATTTAGATGAATTAATTTATATTAAAAACATAAAAGAAACCCCGATTGTAAATCCCATGATTGATAAATGTATAGATTGTGGTTTCTGTGAAAATATTTGTCCTTCTAAAAATTTGACATTAACACCTCGACAAAGAATAGCGGTTTGGAGGGAAATTAATAGACTTGAAAAAAGTAATGGCAGCAAAGAAATAATTAATGAGTTGCAAACAAGTTATAATTACTTTGGGAACAACACTTGTGCAACCGATGGTTTATGTGAGCTTAGCTGTCCGGTTGATATTGATACCGGCAAGCTTATAAAAACTATCCGTAAAGAGAACATTATTCCATTGAATAGTAAAATTGCTGATTTCTTTGTAAATCATTTTAGTAAAATTACATTCTTATTAAAGAAAATTTTAAGTTTGGTAAATTTTATTAGAAATATTTTGGGTGTAGGTTTTCTACACAATATATCGATGTTCTTGAGGAAAATTTCAAACAATAAAATCCCAATGTGGAATAAATTTTTACCAAAAGGTTCAGGTGCTGATTTTAAGGATATAATTCAAGAGAACAATAACAAAGAAATTATTTATTTCCCAAGTTGTATCAGCAGATCAATGGGAACCTATTCCGATAGCAAATTTAAGGAAGACCAATCTACAGTATTCAAAAGACTTTTAACCAAAGCAGGTTTTAATATTATATATCCTAAGAACTTAAATAATTTATGTTGCGGAATGCCTTTTTCAAGTAAAGGTTATATTGATGCAGCAAACAAAAAAGCTGATGAGTTATACAACTCGCTAAAAGAAATAAATAAAAAAAATAATATTCAGGTTGTTTTTGATACTAGTCCGTGTGTTAAAACTTTTAAGGAATATTTAGGAAAAAATAAATTAACCGATATTACAATTTATGACAGTGTTGAATTTATTGCTGATGAAATTTTACAAAATTTAGAAATAACCAAAACTAACGAACCGATTGCAATTCATTCTACATGCAGTACAACCAAAATGGAACTTGTAGATAAACTATTAAACATTGCAAATGCTTGTTCTGATAAAGTTATTGTTCCCGAAGATATAAATTGTTGCGGATTTGCAGGTGATAGAGGTTTTACATTTCCTGAATTAAATAACTCAGCACTTTCTAATTTGAAAAAAACAGTAGTTAAAAATAATTGCAGAAGTGGTTATTCTTCGAGCAGAACTTGCGAAATTGGTTTATCGCTCTACAGCGGCATTGAGTACAATTCAATCATTTACTTAGTTGATAAATGCAGCAACGGATAAAGCAATATTAAGAAACCTGCTTATTAATTTGCTTAAACAAAAATGTCTCTTCTTGCAACAAATCATTTAAAGTTAAATCTTTAACTGCATTATCAATTGAATATTGAATTATTCTCCATAAAGATCTTACTGAACAATTCGCAGTATGCTTACAAATCATCATTTCATTATCAGATATATGAGAGTTACAATAATTTATATCAAAAAATTTTTCGCCAAGAACATCAAGAATATTACTAATAAGCATCTCTTTGGGATTTCTCGTTAAAGCATAACCGCCAAGTCTTCCGCGTTCACTTTCTAATAAACCACCAAGTCTTAAAATACGTAAAATTTTTGCAACATTATGTTGAGATAAATTTTCGTGTTCACTAATTTCGGGAATAGTTAAACCGACACCTTTATTGTAGGCATAACCAAGTCTTACCAAAAGCCTTAAACCATATTCTTCTTGTGTTGTAAATTTCATTGTAGCAAAATACTTTTTTTAGTTTTCTTTATTGAGAGCAATTTTATAACCGCACATTCTTTGAACTATAAAAATCCGAGATTTAATTTTGCTTCATCACTCATCATATCTTTATTCCATGGAGGTTCCCAAACCAGATTTATGTTCACTTCATTTACTTCATCTATCTCTTTAATTTTTTGTTGTACCTCGATAGGCAAAGACTCAGCAACAGGACAAGCGGGAGAAGTTAATGTCATCGTGATTTCAACATCGGCATTATCTTCAACTTTTACATTGTAAATCATTCCCAGCTCATAAATATTAACCGGAATTTCAGGATCGTAAACTGTTTCTATCACAGATATAATTTTTTGTTCTAAATAACCTTTGTCAACCATAATATTTTTCCTTATGAAAACATTTTTTTTACTTTAAGTAAAGCTTTAATTAATATATCAACCTCTTCAATTTTATTATAAATTGAAAAAGATGCTCTTGCCGTAGCAGGCAGATTAAATCTCTTTATCAGCGGCATTGTACAATGATGACCGGTTCTAATTGCAATTCCATCCGTGTCTATTATTGTTCCAATATCGTAAGGATGAATGCCTTCTATGACAAAAGAAATTACAGATACCTTTTTATCTGAAGTTCCGATAATTTTTAAGCCGTCAATTTCATTTAATTTATCTGTTGCATACTTTAGCATTTTATGTTCATACTCTTTAATTTCGGAAAAGTTGAAAGAACTTAAATAATCAATAGCTGCACCAAGTGCAATGCCACCAACAATATTCGGAGTTCCCGCTTCAAACTTTTGAGGTAAATCTTCATAAGTTGTTTTTTTAAAAGTTACTTCTCTTATCATATCTCCACCACCTTGAAACGGTGGCATCTTTTCTAAAAATTCAGTTTTACCGTAAAGAACACCTATGCCGGTCGGACCAAAAACTTTGTGACCGGAAAAGACATAAAAATCACAACCTAATTTTTGCACATCAATCGTTGTGTGCGGAACCGCTTGTGCACCATCAAGCAAAACAGGTACATTATTTTCGTGAGCTTTCTTAACAATTTCTTTTACCGGATTTATTGTTCCAAGTGCGTTAGAAATGTGAACAATTGATACCAACTTAGTTTTTTTCGAAAAAAGTTTTTCATATTCTTCAAAAATAAACTCGCCTTTATCATTTACTGGAACTACTTTCAGATTTAATTTTTTTCTTTCGCAAAGTAATTGCCAAGGGACTATATTTGAATGATGTTCCATGTGCGAAATTATTATTTCGTCACCTTCCTTAAAATAATTTGCTTTACAAAATGAATTAGCTATAAGATTAATTCCTTCAGTAGCACCCCTCACAAAAATTATTTCAGAAACACTCATTGCATTTAAAAACTCTTTAATTTTAAGTCTTGCTCCTTCATACGATTCCGTAGCAAGCTCACTTAAAAAATGCAATCCTCTGTGGATGTTAGCATTTTCATAGGAATAATATTGTGTTATTGCATTAATAACTCTCTGCGGTTTTTGTGAAGTTGCTGCATTATCAAAATAAATTAAAGGTTTGTTATTTACTTTTCTTTTCAAAATAGGAAAATCTTTTCTCACTTCATCTACATCAAACTTGCGATAATTTTTTTTTGATTTTTTTGTAGTTATAAAAGACTGATCAAAATTCATTAAAATTCTTCTCTATGTAAATTTTCAAAAATTGTATGATTAATTTTTTCTCTAAGCGATTGAATATTACATTGGCTTATAACATCATCAACAAACGCTCTTATCAACATCGAACGAGCCGATTCAGCAGGTACACCTCTTGAACGAATATAGTAATATGCTTTTTCGTCTAATTTACCAACTGTTGCTCCATGCGAACATTTTACATCGTCAGCATAAATTTCTAATTGCGGTTTAGCGTTTATTGTTGCCTCATCAGAGAGCAAAATGGATTTATTTGATTGAAAAGCATTTGTCTTTTGTGCAATTTTGTTAACATAAATCTTTCCCGAAAAAACTCCTGTTGCTTTATCGTCAAGAATTCCTTTGTACAATTCATTGCTTTCACAATTCGGATGGGCATGATCAATAAAAGTATGATGATCGATATGCTGCTCTTCGTTTCCGAGATATAAACCATAAAGATGCAGTTCAATATTTTCACCATCTAATTTAGTATTTATATCATTACGAGCAATTCTACTCCCAAAAGAAAGTGAAAAATGGTTGAATACACTTTGCTCTTTTTGAATTATTTCCGTTTTATCAATGTGATAAGCTTTTTTTGATTCACTTTGTAATTTGTAAAAACTAACATTAGCATTTTCATCAATATAAATTTCAGTAATTATATTTGTAAAATATTCCAGCTCGCTTGTACTGATATATTCAGTTATAATTTTGGCTTGCGAATTTTCTTCGGCAACAATTAAATTCCTCGGTTGTATTAAGTTTTTTTCTTTTCCATCTGTAGAAATATTCAAAATGTGAATAGGTTTTTCAGCTATTTGATTTTTGGGTAAATAAATTACAAATCCATCGTAAGTAAAAGTTTTATTTAAATAATCAAAAGAGTTTTCAACAGTTTCCTTTTTTGAAATGTATTGCAACAAAAACTCTTTATTCACTTTGGACTGATTATAAAAGCTATCAATAATAACACCGTTTTGTAGATTTCCGATTTTAGACAATTCATCATTAAAAATTCCATCAACTAGAACAATTAGATGCACATCTAAGCCAGGAATTAAATATTCAGAGATATTTTCAATATTGTTTTCTCTCTGTTTCAGAGGTGAAGGGATAAATTGTTCATTAAAAATATTATAAACATTTGTATATTTCCATTCTTCATCTTTTTTGGTTGGAAATTTAGAATCGTTAAAACCCTCGAACGCATTTTTTCTTAAATCATCAAAAGCACCATCATTGTTTAATTTATGAAACTCTTTGAAGTTTTCCGAATACCATTTTTTAATACTATTTTCACTACTCATAAAAATTCATCCTCTCTTTATTTAAACTTCTGCAGATTGTTCTTTAATTAACCAATCGTAACCATGTTTTTCAAGTTCCAACGCTAGAGTTTTATCGCCTGATTTAACTATTTTACCTTTATATAGAACATGCACAAAATCGGGAACAATGTAATCAAGTAACCTTTGATAATGGGTTACCAAAATTACAGCATTGTTTTCGTTCTTAAATTTATTTACGCCACGAGCTACAACTTTTAGTGCATCAATGTCTAAACCGGAATCAGTTTCATCGAGCACAGCAAGTTTGGGATTTAGTGTGAGCAACTGTAAAATTTCGTTACGTTTCTTTTCTCCACCAGAAAACCCTTGATTAACAGAACGCCCGATAAGTGAATTATCCATATTTAGAATTTCTGTCTTTTCTTTTATTAAAGCGAGAAAATCTTTAGCTGAAATTTCCTCCTCGCCTCTGTGTTTTCTAATTTCATTGAGAGCAGTTTTTAGAAATACGGAATTACTTACACCCGGAATTTCTATTGGATATTGGAATGCCAAGAACAAACCTTCTCTTGCTCTTTCATCAGGTTCCATTTCAATAATATCATGGTTATTAAAAATTATTTCACCTTCCGTAACTTCGTAAGCTTCACTGCCTGCAAGAACATTGGCAAGTGTACTTTTACCCGAACCGTTCGGTCCCATTATTGCATGAATCTCACCGGCATTAACTGATAAATCAAGTCCCTTTAAAATTTCATTTCCTTCAACATTAGCGTGAAGATTTTTAATTTTGATCATTTAATTTTATCCTTTTCTTCTAAATTATTTTTTTTCTTTTTTTATATCTTTTTGCCCATTTCCTGGTGCTTTCGGTTAGCCTACACTTCCTTCCAGACTTATAGCTAATAGCTTTTGTGCTTCAACTGCAAATTCCATCGGTAATTCATTAAACACTTCTTTGCAAAATCCGTTTACAATCATATTCACAGCATCTTCGGTACTTATACCTCTTTGGTTTAGATAAAAGATTTGGTCTTCCCCGACTTTTGATGTAGTTGCTTCATGTTCAACTTGAGCATTGGGATTACCAATTTCCAAATAAGGAAATGTATGAGCACCGCATTCATTACCCATAAGCATTGAATCGCATTGAGAGAAGTTTCTTGCGTTTTCAGCATTCTTCGAAACTTTAACTAATCCTCTGTAAGAATTATCACTTCTACCTGCAGAAATGCCTTTGGAAATAATTGTGCTCTTTGTATTCTTTCCAATATGAACCATTTTTGTTCCGGTATCTGCTTGCTGAAAATTATTTGTTACTGCAACAGAATAAAACTCACCTACAGAATTATCACCTCTTAGCACACAACTCGGATATTTCCAGGTAACTGCAGAACCGGTTTCTACTTGCGTCCAAGATATTTTAGAATTGTTTCCTTTACATATTCCTCGCTTTGTTACAAAATTATAAATTCCACCTTTACCGTTTTTATCACCCGGGAACCAGTTCTGCACAGTTGAATATTTAATTTCCGCATTATCCAAAGCAATAAGCTCAACAACAGCGGCATGAAGCTGATTAGTATCTCGCATCGGAGCAGTACAGCCTTCGAGATAACTAACATAACTGCTATCATCTGCAATTATTAAAGTTCTTTCAAATTGTCCGGTATCCATTGCATTTATTCTAAAGTAAGTTGAAAGCTCCATTGGGCAGCGAACGCCTTTGGGAATATAGACGAAAGAACCGTCACTGAAAACAGCCGAATTAAGTGCTGCAAAATAATTATCAGTAACAGGTACAGATGTTCCGATATATTTTTTTACAAGTTCCGGATATTCCTTAATAGCTTCGGAAATCGAGCAGAAAATGACACCTTTTTCTGCTAAAGTTTCTTTAAATGTTGTAGCCACAGAGACCGAATCAAAAACCGCATCTACGGCAACTCCGGTTAATCTTTTCTGTTCTTCGAGAGGAATTCCTAATTTTTCGAAAGTGGCAAGAAGTTCAGGATCTACTTCATCTAAACTTTCGAGCTCCGGTTTCTTTTTAGGAGCTGAATAATATCTTAAATCCTGATAATCAATTCTATCATACTTTACTTTTGCCCAATTCGGTTCTTTCATTGTAAGCCAATGCTTGTAAGCTTTTAATCTCCATTCTGTCATCCACTCAGGTTCATCTTTCTTTTCAGAAATTTTCTTTATAATATCTTCATTCAATCCTTTCGGAAATTCATCTGTTTCTATATCCGTTACAAATCCCCATTTATATTCAGAACTTGTATGCTCGTTTATTAACTGAACATCTTCTCTGGATTCTTCTTTACTCATTAAATAACTCCTATTTTTAGAAAGTAATTCTAAGTAATCTTGACAAAAAAGTCAAGATTAAACTCGTGATTTATTTATGATTATAAAAATCGATAAATTATTATTATTAAAGCAAAATTATCTACTATAGTGAAAGATAATTTGGGAATATTATAGTAAGTAAATTAAAGGGGAATTTAAGATTTGTTTTGGCCTAACTTAACAACAGATCACTAAAGAATATTTCGTCTTCTCCCTGTATGAATTCCAAAATGATAATAAAAGTATTTAATTTCTTTGTCTTAAAATTTCAAAGAGTAAAATACCTGTTGCAACCGAAACATTGAGACTTTGGATTTTACCTTTCATCGGAATCTTGGCTAGAAAATCACACTTTTCTGCAACATGCTGTCTGATTCCCTTTTCTTCGTTTCCCATAATTAAAGCAATCGGCTGCTTGTAATCTATTTTTGTATAATTTACAGAATTACCCAATTTAGAACCGACAATCCAATATCCGTTCTGCTTTAGAATATCTATAGTTTGGGCAAGATTATTTATCCTTGCAATTTTAACATAACTTACTGCTCCTGCAGATGTTTTTTGAACTGTGTTATTTACGGAAGCACTATTACGAGTTGTGGTAATAATCCCGTTTACACCTGAACATTCAGCTGATCTTATTATTGCACCAAGATTGTGTGTGTCTTGAATTGAATCGAGAACTAATATAAGTGGAAATTCTGATTCTTCAGCTTCGATTAAGATTTCATCTAATTCAGAATAATCAAATGAACTTTTGAGGGCTATAACTCCTTGTGTATTTTTACCTTCGGACAATTGATTAAACTTGCTATTTGATATTTGTGTAAGCTTAATATTTTTTTGCTTAGCTAAGTTTTTTATTTGCTCTATAACAGAACCATGCTGCCCGAATTGTAGATAAATCTGATCTAACTTAGTTTTAGATTTTAAAGCTTCAATAACCGGCTTACGACCAAAAATTTTTTGCATAATTTTTATTTCGAGAAATAGTTCGTCAACTCTTCTATTTCGATATTTTCCTGATCACCGCTATTCATATCTTTTACTTGAACTTGATTTTTAATAAGTTCATCACCACCAACAAAAATTACATATTTAGCATTTAATTTGTTTGCCTCTCTCATTTGGGCTTTTACGCTTCGTGATAAATAATCAAACTCAACCTTAAAATTTTTATTTCTTAAGTTTGAAGCAAACTCAAAAACTTTTTCATTTTCTTCTTTTGTTATATCTACAATATAAATATCAATTTCGTCATCCTTTACTTGAAAAGCTTCTTCGGTTTTACAAGCAAGTAAAATTCGTTCTATTCCTGCTGCAAAACCTACTGCAGGAATCGAAGGTCCGCCCAACCATTCAATTAAAGGATTATATCTTCCGCCGCCGCAAAGTGCACTTTGAGAACCAACGGATGTACTTAGAATTTCGAAAGTTGTATGAGTATAATAATCTAATCCTCTTACAAGTTTTGGTGAAACCTCAAAAGGAATATCAGCAACATTTAAAAGAGTTTTCACTTTTTCAAAATGTTGATTACTTTCAGTTTTTAAAAATTCTAAAATCGAAGGAGCATTATCAACAATTTGTTGATCGTTTTTATCTTTACTATCAAGTATTCTTAACACATTTGTTTCAAATCTTCTTTGACTCTCTTCGGAAAGTTGATTTAGTTTCGGTTTTATGAATTCTTTAAGAGCATTTGTGTAAGCGGTTCTTTCTTCAGAAGTCCCTAATGAATTTATTAAAACAGTTAAATTTTTAAGTCCTGTTTTTTTTAAGATGTTATAAGCAACTTGAATTATTTCGGCATCGAGCGAAGGATTATTACTCCCGATTGCTTCAATTCCGAATTGATGAAATTGCCTCAATCTTCCGGCTTGTGGTCTTTCTTGTCGGAACATTGGAGAAATGTAAAACAGCTTGTGCAGACCGGCTTGTTTACCAAGTGAGTGTTCAATAAAAGCACGAACTACCGAAGCGGTCATTTCAGGCCGCAGCGTAATATTATTTTCGCTTTTATCCGTAAACGAATACATTTCTTTACTGACTATATCAGTTTCGTTTCCGATACCTCTGGCAAAAAGTTCCGTATGTTCAAAAACCGGAGTACGAATTTCTTTATAGTTAAAAACTTCCATTTCATTTTTAACAATGTTTAACAGATATTCCCACTTCTTAATTTCATCGGGTAGAATATCATTTGTACCTTTTATTGATTTAATCATAGCTTCAAAAGTTAAGTTTAGTATTAGAAGTTTAACATTAGGAAATACTATTTTCGCCATTTTGAAAAACAGCAAAAATTTCCTCTTCAGTTTTTGCACTTAAGATTTTTTTTCTTATGTCTTCATTATTCATTAACAGAGAAATTCGGCTTAACAGTTTTATATGAGGAGCGACCAAATTATCTTTACCAATTAAAAGGAATAATAGATTAACGGGCTTACCGTCTAATGCTTCAAAATCAATAGGTTCTTTTGTTTTTCCGAATGCTGCAAGAATTTCTTTAACTTGATTTGTTTTGCAATGTGGAATTCCGAAACCGTGCCCCACACCGGTTGACATAATTTTTTCTCTTTCCATAATGGAATCCTTAATATCTTTAAGATTAAGAACTCTTTTATCATCTTTAAAAACATTTAACAACTCATCAATAGCTTCTTCTTTTGTTGCAGCTTTAAGTTCGGGTATAATTGTATCCTTATTTAATACTTCACAAATTTTCATAAAATAATTTCCTTATAAAAAAATTTTAACTTATTAAGTTAATAAAGGATATTAGTATTTTCAATCCCTTTTATAAACTTGGGAAAATAAATCTTATTTTACTTGCAGAGTTATACACATTAAGTTAAATTCCATTATAAATTTACAAATTGTGAGGCTTAAATGGATATTCAAAACAAAACCGTTTTAGTTTTAGGAGCTTATGGTTTGGTTGGTAACGCAGTAACAAGAAAACTTATCGCCGAGAACCCAAAACAAATCATTGTAACATCTCTTTTCAAAGAAGAAGCAGAATCATATGCAGAAAAATTAATTAATGAATTTCCTCAATTACCCAAAGATTATTTTATTCCTTGGTGGGGAAATATTTTTGTAAGAGAAGAATTTAAGGATACAAATCGTTTTGAAATTTTAAACGATACAGTAAAAAGAAAAATTCTGCTAAAAGATATTATGGAAGAAATGACTCCTGATATTTTACAAGCTTCATCTCTTTACAAACTCATACTTAAATATAAACCGGATATAATAGTTGATTGCATAAACTCTGCAACCGGAATTGCATATCAGAATATTTATTCAACTTACCATAAAATAACAAAAACAATTGAATCTGATTCTACAAGAGAAGATATTATTGAAGAAACCGAAAAACTTCTTTGCACACAATATATTCCTCAACTGATAAGACATATTCAAATTTTGTATAATTCCATGAACGAAGCAAAAACAAGCATTTACATTAAGATTGGAACAAGCGGCACAGGTGGCATGGGACTAAATATTCCCTACACACACAGTGAGGAAAGACCGTCTAGAGTTTTACTAAGCAAATCCTCTGTGGCAGGTGCACATACACTTCTTTTATTCCTAATGGGAAGAACTCCCGAGGGTGCAATAACCAAAGAGATTAAACCTACCGGAGCAATTGCTTGGAAAAGAATTGCGTTTGATGAAATCAAAAAAAGAGGAAAAACGATTGACTTGGTTGACCCGACTTTCGAGAATGTAATTAAATTGGATGATGAATTACAATTAAGTCTAAATACAAAATTTAAAACAACAGGAGAAAAATTAAAATCGGTTTTCATTGATACAGGTGAAAACGGCACTTTTTCGAGAGGTGAATTTGAAGCAATAACCGCACAAGGTCAAATGGAATATGTTACTCCTGAAGAAATTGCAGATGACGCTATTTTTGAAATTAGAGGTGGAAATACAGGGCACGATATTATCAATGCTCTTGATAATGCTACTCTTGAACCTACTTACCGCGCCGGCTATTTGCAACATTCCGCAGTTGAAAAGCTTGAGGAATTAGAAGAATTACATGGCATCGATAGTGTTGCTTTTGAATTGCTCGGACCACCAAGATTATCAAAACTTTTGCATGAATTGAATTTAATCAGAAAAGTTGTTCCCGAAATGGAAACAATAAGCAAGTATAATCCCGTTCAATTATCAACTGAAGTAAATGATTATTTAGCTAAAAATAAAAAACTAAGAAGTGAAATCATTTCTATTGGAATTCCTATTCTACTGCCTGATGGAAAATCGTTACTTCGGGGGAATGAAATGAAGATACCTCCTTTTAGAGGGAAAAATAAATTAAAAGTTACAGATACCAACATAAACCATTGGGCAAGTGACGGTTGGGTAGATTTAAGAAAAGAAAATATGGAATTATGGATAAACAGAATAAATTCAATTATTAATGAAGCATCTTCAATATCAGTTGATGATACAAGCTCTATGCATGTAAGGACAAAAAAATATTGGAATGATTTCAGAAAAATCAATATTGGTAAAGTTGTAAGCTGGCTCTTCATCCACGAAGAAAAAGGCAAGAGAATGAAATCTTAGTTCGAGATAAATAAAACCTGTTAGTTAAAAATAATTAGCAGGCTTTTATCTTTATTCATATTTTATATTTTTAAGTTCAAAAATTCCATACTTAAACTTTCCTGAAGATAAATTCCATTCAAGCTCAAATTTATTTGGAACTTTGTAACCATTATCCAAAGTTTTATATTCACTATAATAAATAGTATATAGTGATTCTTCATAATCATTAAAAACAGCTTTGTATTTATCTTTAGTCTCAATTTTTGAAATCAAATTGTTTTCATCAAAATAGAGTTTAGCTACAATTGAAGATTCGCCCTCTTGAAATTTGATTTCCACTATATTTGAATCAAGCACACTCCAAATTAAATTTTCACTTTGTATTAAGTTAAAAGGATAGTAAACCGACATGGACAAATACCTGAACAAACTACTTTTATCAATTTCTTTTCCCCAAGAATCGCCAATAGTTATGCTGGAAGCAAGCTTGATTAATACATTCGCCTTATTATTGCAGTAGCTCTCAATAGTTTTTATAGAAAATAGTTTTGATTTTGCCATTTCCGAAAACCATAAATAATTTGGTTTCTGTAAATTAAAATAAGCCGAAACTTCCACAGGCTGCCACTCTGAATTTAAATCAGTTTTAAGTTTGCCCATAAAATTTATTGTTGCAAAATTAGGAATAGACAAACTATCTTTTAATACTGCTTTTATATAGTTCTGTATAATACTCGGTTGATTCTCTATAATTGAATAGGAAAAAGATTCTTTTTTAGTAAAGTCTGTAGTATTTTTTATTTCATTAATCTTTTTGTTAGTACTATGATTAGTTAATAAAAAACCACCTAAAAAGAAACCACCCAAAAGTAAAAAAAGTATTGTTACAGCCGAAAGTATAAATTTTTTCATAAGGTAATATATTAAACTTCTGTGAAATTTTTTGTTACAAAATTATAGAAAGATATGTTCTCAATCCTTGCAGATTAAAGCCAATTCAAGACTGTCTTTTTTATTCGGATGCAGTTAAAATATGCCTTACCGTTCTACTTGAATCAGCAGGAGTGAATAAATATCCGCCGATAGGATTAATTAAAAGTGCAGAGCCTTCTAATTTTATAATTCCATATTCTTGTGTAAACCAGATATAAGCTTTAGTATTTTTAGTATGCGTTTGTAAAGGATTATTTATATCGGGGATTTTTAGTTTAATTGAATATTCTACTTTTTTTGCAGTTACCGTTTTATTTAACTCATTAAGTTTTATTTCTTCTTCACCAATGTAACTACCATCAATAATCAAAATATTAAATTTACCAAACAAAGTTTTAGCTGCAACTTTATAAACTACCCAACTCTCATTATCAGAATAATTTCTATTTAATAAATTAAACGTACCATCTGTAATTAGTTGAAAATTTTGAGATAAAGAATCAGGAACTAATTGTTTAATTGCAATTGTATCGGCATAACAAGAAATTTCAGTTTCGGATACTTTAAACATTACATTAAAACTTTGAGTTACATTTTGAAAAAAATATTTATTTTCACATAAAATATTGCTGTAATCATCTATTTCAATTTTGGTAAGTACTGTAGTTTTTCTTGTTCCTATATTTTCATAACTCTGTGTAGATAAATTTAATGTATCAATATTAAATGTATAAATATTACCAATTTTGTAAGGGAGCAATAAAGTCAAATTGTTGTTGTCTTTATCGTCGGGTTCTGTTCCATTATCGCTTTTTTCGCAGGCATAAAAAAACACCATACTTAAAACTATTAGTGTTATAATTTTAATATTCTTCATGCATAATTTACTTTTGTTTAACTTTAATTTTACTATTTAATTCATTTTGCAAAAATTGAATAGTAAAAATAGTACCTACATCTTTTTTACTTCTTACTTTTATTTTTGCATCATTTAACCCGCAATATTTTTGCACTAATGCAAGTCCTAGCCCGTTACCATCAAAGCTTCTTGTATAGCCCTGTTCTTCTTGAGAAAAAGGTTTAAATAATATTGGCAAAAATTCTTCGGAAATTCCTATACCGGTATCCTTAATATCAACAACTAATCCGCCATTATCCAAATTATAAATTTTAATTTCTACAGAACCCTTTTCTGTATATTTAAGTCCGTTATCAACGAGATTGGTAAACAATTGTGATAAGGAATATTTATCTCCAAAAATTTTCGTATTAGTTGCATAGTTAGTAAGTTTAAGTTCTAAGCCTCGTTGTTTTGCCGTATATTCAAATTCTTTATTAATAGTTTTAAGAACATCTTCATAAAGATCCATTTCTTTTTTAAATATTTCAAATGTACCCGCTCTAAACTGTGCCATGTTTATTATAGAATCTATCGTTCTTGTAAGTCTTAAACTTCCAACTTGTATAGCACTAAAAACATCGTCATAAGTTGATTTTTCTATGTCCGTAAGGCTATCACGTAAAAGTGATAAGTAATTCATTATTGTATTTACGGGTGTTCTTATTTCGTGTGACATTCCGGCAAGAAATTCTGTTTTCAATCTATCAGATTCTTCAGCTTTTTCTTTAGCTTTAACAAGTTTTTCTTCGTACCTTTGTTGCATAGTTACATCTTCCATTGTACCATCAAAATAAACAATCTCACCTTTATTATTTTTAAATGTATTACCACTAAGGCTTACAACAAAGTTTTGTTTTCCATTTTGTATTTCTACTCTATATCTTTTTACTTCATTTGTTTTATTACAAATTTGGCATAAATGATCAAACTTTTCTTTACCTCCAACAAAGAATCTGTAAATTGGTTTACCTGCAATTTCATTAAATTTATTACTTCCCACTAGCTTTATAAAAGCAGGATTACCATGTACAATTTTACCTTCTTTATTGAGTCTAAAAATGCCAATTGAAGAATTACTAACTAAACTTCTGTATCTTTGTTCACTTTCACGAAGTTTAAGTTCCATTCTGTGCTTATATAAAGACATTTCAATTGTTGTATTAAGTTCTTTTTCCTCGAAAGGTTTAATCAAATATCCGAAAGCGTCTGAAACTTTTGCTCTTTCCAGCGTGGCTTCATCTGCGTTAGCAGTTAAATAAATTACGGGGATGTTAATTCTTTCTTGAATTTTAGTGGCTGTTTCAATACCATCGATTGGTCCTTGAATCATAATATCCATTAATATCAGATCAGGCTTTTCATTAATGGCACAAGCAATTGCATCCTTACCGTTAGCAACTATCCTTAAAACATCATAGCCCATAGATTGCAATCGATCTGCAATTTCCATTGCAATTATTACTTCATCTTCTACTATAAGAATTTTAGATTTATTCATAAAAATTTCTTAATTATTTTTTAGCCTCAGGGGTTTCAAAAAGTAATTTTACTTCTGTTCCATTATTATTTTTAAATTTTATATTACCGTTTAGTTGTGTCGTTAAATTATTAACTAATTTCAGACCTAATGAATCGGTTTTTTCGCTGTTAAAATTGTCGGGTAATCCGCTACCATTATCGTTTATTTTAAGCATTAGTTTATTATCTTCCTGATATCCCATGGTTATTTGGACTACGCCGCTATCATTATCTTGAAATCCATGCTTCAATGAATTAGAGATTAATTCATTAATAATTAAACCACAGGGAACAGCAATATCAACACCGAGTTTAATATCTTGAACATTTATTTTAAGCTTTATTTTAGATTTATTAATATTGTAAGATTGGAATAAAAAATTAGATAGTTTATTAATATACTCTTTGAAATCAACATTTGCCAAATCGCTTGACTGATAAAGCTTTTCATGAATAAGTGCCATCGATTTAACTCTATTTTGTCCGTCTCTTAACAAATCTAACATTTGGGGATCATTAATTTGTTTGGTTTGAAAAAAGAATAAACTGGAAACAATCTGAAGATTATTTTTTACTCTGTGATGTATTTCCTTTAATAATATTTCTTTTTCATTTAAAGAACGTTTTATTTTCACTTCTGCTTTCTTTCGTTGAGCATTTTCCTTTTTAAGAGATACAAGTAAATCCTCAAACTTACCGGTTCTATCGTGTACTCTCTTTTCCAATTCTTTGTTAATCTTATCCATTTTCAGATTTTTTTCTGAAATTTTTTCCAGCATATTGTTAAAAGAGTTAGCCAAAACACCCAGTTCATCATTCGTGGTTATTGTTACTTTTTCGGTAAAATCTCCTTTTGAAATTTTATCTACACTTGTTACAAATTCTTTAAGAGGATTAGTAAAAATTTTTGCAATTAAAAGACTCATCAAGCTTCCGATAATAAAAATACCGAGGCTTACATTTCTAAAATATTCCTTTACTTCTTCAAAATTAGAATAAAATAATTCTGTTGAAAAACCGACATAAAGTGTTCCGATGTTTCTGCCATTTCTAACAATATCTGCATGTGATTTTAACAAGTTTTGATTATGATCAACATTAAAGTTTTTAAAATTGTTTAATGATGCCAGATGATAGTTGAACTCGTAATAAAGTGAATTATCCTTAAATATGATTAAATATTTAAGATTTGTATTATCCACAAGATCTTTTATTTCAGAATCAGAAGGTTTATAATTTTTTAATTCAATTCCTGCAGCAATTCCGTAAGCAGCCATTTTTGCGGAAGAGTTTGCATTTAGTTGTAAAACTTTAATTTTTTCATCTAGAATTTTTTCAGGGAAATAGTAGTTTATAAAAAAAGAACAAATTGCTAGGAGAACAATTACTATAAAAGCAATTTTATATTTTATGGATATATAAAAATTCTTTTGGGGCTTCAATAATGAATGATTTATTCTTAATTTTTTGGCTAAAGACATAATTTTTTTCAATTTATTTATAAATAATCGAAAATTTACTTTTAATTTTAAGATTAGTTTTTAAAATACAACTAATAAATTATAAATTCCTCATCCGGAGGTCTTAGCTCGTTGTACATTTTAATAAGAGAATTAAAGGCTGCCTCATTTCCTCTTTGTGCGGCTCTTCTATAAAAAATTGCAGCTTTGCTTTTATTTTTTGTAAATCCTATTCCTTTATCGTAACAATAAGCAAGAGCAGCTTCTGCCAATACGGAACCTTTATCAGCTTGCTGCCTTAGTAATTTAATCTGCTTATATATATTCGAACCTTGATACGATTGAATTTCGATAAGAGCAAGCCTTACAGCAGCTTCCTCGCTTCCCAGCTCGGAAGCCAATTTAAAATATTCCAACGCTTTTAGTGAATCTTTTTTTACTAGTGAACCGGAATAATTTGCAAGTCCAAGTTCAATTATGGAATAAATATGTTTTTTCTTTTCTGCTCGCAACAATAATTCAAGAGCTTGCTTTTCTGTTAATCTATAATCCAAACCAAGAGCTATTAAACCCGCCCAAACATACATTGCATCTGCATTTTCGCTATCAACTTCTTTTTTTAGATTTTTAAAGAAATCATTTATTTGCGAAATTTCCAACAACTCCTCTGCTGCTTTGTACGAACCTAATCTAAAAGCTTTTAAGAAATAAGAAGCCGCCAATATATGATTTGGCTTTACACCAACTCCGTTATTCAATATTCTTGCTTTTATTAAAATAGCTTCGGGACTTCCGGAATTTGCAGCATAATTAATAATATCTATAGCTGTTGTATCGGAATTTGTAGAATCATATTTGCTTACTTTTAATTTTCTTTTCAACTCTTCTTTGTCTGAAGATAATATTTCGTTCAGAAGTTCTGTCTCATCCGCTTTGGATAATGAATCGTCTCCGAAATCATAAAAATCCAACTCATAATCATTAGAAATAAAAGTACGATAATTTTTTCTTTCATCATGTTGTTCAGAATTTGATTTAAGAGAATCGTATGTACCAATTAAACCTTGCTTTTTAAATTTCTTTAAAGCTTTAACCGCATCTTCAAATCCTTTATCTGCTGATTTAACAAGCCACTTTTTAGCCTCAGCCAAATTTTTACTAACAATTAAATTATCGGTGTACATTAACCCGATTATATACTGTGCCTGCTCCATTCCGCTTTCGGCTGCAACCTTAAAATTCTTAAAAGCTTCAAAGGGATTCCATTTAACACCTATTCCATTATGGAGCATTATTCCGTAATTAAAATTTGCTGCGGGTAAACTTTTCGATGCAGCTTTTCCAATCCACTCAGCCGCACTTAATGTATCCAACGGAACTCCTATGCCTAAAATGTATCTAAGCCCTAACTCGTGTTGAGCAAAAGGATCTCCTGTAGTTGCTTTCTCCTTTAATAAAAAAGTTGCAGCCAGGCTGTAAGAAGGATATTTAGGTGCAATTAAAGAGGCTCTTCTTTTACGATTTTTATTTTTATAAACTTCGGGAATTATTTTTTCTTGAGGAAGAATAATTATAGAGGTAAGAAAAAAAGCTAAAACAAACTTTAATACAAGCCGCATTTTTCAAAGATTAATCATACTTTTTAATCATTGTAAAAATATTTTGATTGCCTTCAATTTCGTAAGAAGTTTTGTTCATTATTTGATCGATGATAAAAAGTCCCATACCACCTTCGGGTAAACTATCAATATCTTCCGGATCAAATTCTAAGGTAGGTTTATCCAAATTTTTTCGTGCTTCACCAAAATCAGTTAACTTAATTTTAAACTCATCTTCTTTATGAGTAAAATCAATATAAATTTTGTTGCCCGGCTCACCTTTATAGGAATGTTTTATGATATTGTTGAGAGCTTCGGCAAGACATAATTCAACTTCTCTAACTGTGCTGTCCGAAACACCGTTTTCTTCACAAAAGGTTTTTGCTACAAAACAAACTGAGCTAACATTTTGATATTCGCTATTTATTGAAAAGTTTTTGGATACCATTTTTTGCTAATTCGTAAAAGTAAAAAATTTAATTTATAAAATAATAAAAAGAATTACAATTGTTTGAAAGAATAAATTTTATTATATAATTATTGTCTTTAGTAAATTCTAAAATATGTTTTAAGTTTAATTCGATATAAAATTATATACCTCTAAAATAAAAACCCAGTTATTATTTGCCTGATTTGAAAAAAAAGAAATTTTTGGCGGAGAGGGAGGGATTCGAACCCCCGGAGGACGTGAATCCTCAACGGTTTTCAAGACCGCCGCATTCAACCACTCTGCCACCTCTCCAATTAAGCTCAAATAGATTATATTTGAACATTAAAGGTAAATATTTTTTTTAACAAGACCAAATAATTACTAATTGAAATCTCTTAAAAAATCAATTTGTTATTCGCCTAACTTTATTTCGAGAAATTTCTAATTCATTTTCGTAAATTAATAGAAATAATAAAGTGTTAAATGAGGAAAATTATGAAAAGAAAAATATTTTATATTGCTTTAATTTTAATTGTTTTAAATTCTAACATACTCTCACAAGAAGAAATTACCATACCTGATTGGGCAAAAGATGCAATTTGGTATCAAATTTTTCCGGAAAGATTTAATAACGGTGATAAAAATAACGATCCCACTCCCAAAGATTTAGAAGGTGGCTGGCCTCATTTTATTCCCAAAGGTTGGCAGATTCATCCTTGGAACTCCGATTGGTATAAACTTCAGCCTTGGGAAGAAAATGAACATGATTTCTATTGGAATGCAGGTGTAAGACGTTATGGCGGTGATTTGCAAGGTATAATTAGCAAACTAGATTATCTGCAAAACTTAGGAATTACTGCAATTTATTTAAATCCTGTGTTTGAGTCCCCTTCCCTGCACAAATACGATGCAACATTCTATCATCATATTGATAATAATTTTGGTCCAAACCCCGAAAAAGATAGAGAAATTTGGACAGAAGAAAATCCTTCAAATCCCGAGACATGGCAATGGACAACAGCCGACAGTCTATTTTTAACACTATTAAAAGAAGCACACAAGAGAAATATTAAAGTAATCATCGATGGAGTTTTTAATCATGTCGGCAATACTTTTTGGGCATTTAAGGATATAGTTAAAAATCAAGAAGAGTCAAAGTATAAAAACTGGTTTACGATTCATTCTTTTGATAATCCCCAAACAGATAGTAACGAGTTTAATTACAGCGGTTGGTACGGTGTAAAAGAGTTACCAGAAATAAAAGAAGATAGTAACGGACTTATAAATGATGCTGCTGAACATGTTCATCATATTCTAAAAAGATGGATGGACCCAAATAATGACGGCAATCCTGAAGATGGAATTGACGGCTGGCGTTTGGATGTTGCCGAAATGGTAAATCATAAGTTTTGGAAAAAGTTCAGAAAATGGGTTAAGGAAATAAACCCTAATGCTTACATTACCGGAGAAATTTGGTGGAAGGATTGGAATAATAATGTTATGATGAATGCTTCTCCGTGGCTTCGGGGCGATCAGTTTGATGCAGTTATGAATTATAGATTTACACGAGCAATTAAAAATTTTATTATCGATAGAAAAAATAAAATCTCAAAAGTTGCATTTATTGATTCAATAAAATCAATTAAAAAAGATTATGGTGAAAATACTTATGTAGTTATGAATTTACTTGGAAGCCATGATACTGAAAGATTAGCATCTTTAATCGTGAATCCGGATCATTGGTACGATCATAATGCAAATCCGCAACAAAGAGCAACCTTTGACGTAAGAAAACCAAATGAGAAAGAAAGAGAAATTCAAAAACTTGCTGTTGCTTTGCAGATGACTATGCCCGGTGCACCAATGATTTATTACGGAGATGAAGCCGGAATGTGGGGAGGTGATGATCCCGATTGCAGAAAACCTATGGTTTGGAGCGAAGTAAAATATGAAGATGAAAAGACTCATCCTTTTGGGAAAAAAAGAGAAATAAATAAAGTAAAGTTTGATTCGTCTTTATTCAATTGGTATCAAAAACATATTAAGTTAAGAAATGAAAATATTGAGCTACGAAGAGGAAGTATAAATTTTATTGAAAACGATAATGAAAATTTATTGGAGTTTGTAAAAGAATACAATAATTCTAAAATTGTTGTTTTGATAAATAATTCGGATAATGTTATAACTTACAAATTACCGAATGAGTTAGTTGATTCTTTAGAATTACTTTCAAATGAAAATGTAAAAGAAGAAATAAATATTAAACCCTTAGGAGTTATTGTATTAAAATTATAATTACATTTTGTAAGAGAGTATTTGAAACTTTTTTCCTATGAAAAAAATTATTAATACTGATTTTTTTTACTAATTTTGGTATGTCAGGTTTGATAAGAGAATTTCTCGCCAACCGAAAAATTGAAATTACATAATATAAAAAAAGCCCGACTTCTTTAGGAAGTTGGGCTTTTATAGTTGTAAAAATGAATTTTAGTTCTTTTGAACTGTATATTTTAAAGTAACAGGATTGAATCTAATTGTATAATTTCCATCTTCAGCAAGAGGTATGTCAGCTCCATTATCCGAATCAAGAACTCCGTCACCACCGTTATCTCCATAACTGAATACCCAATCGTCATTTGCTCTGAATTTAAAACCTCCGGCTTTAAAATTTCCGGTTACTTCCCACATTTTACGTTGACCGTTATAGAACATATCCACATCAGCCGACCAATCGTAAGGTGGAATTGCAGAACCAATAATTCCCCAGTCATCTGTTTTGGTCATGCTTAAAGTTAAAGCACTTTTATCTACTTCAAATTGATAAGTACCTTTAACTGCTGCAAAATTACCACCTGAAGCATCAAGAGTTGCACTATAATTGTTACCGTCTTGAGTTAAAACACCACCATAATTTGGTCCGTCCCAATTTGGATTTACTGTAACTTTAAACATTACCGTATCTTGTTCACCATCAACAAGACGAATAATATTTTGATAAATATTATCAGATTCATAAGAGTACAATCTTCCGTTTTCTCCTCCGGGAGTCCAACCTTGATATGAACCGGGAACATACATCATCGGATATTCTCTCAATACTTCAAACGGAGTAAGACTTGCAGCTTTTACTTGGGAATAATAAATTTGTGAAGGACTTAAAGATGCTGAAACTCTGTAATAAAGAGTAGTTTCCGTACCTACCTCTTTTTTCCAGGTTAATAATGCATTATTTATTACACTTATTTCAACACTTCCTTTTGTTTCTTGGGTACTAAGCAATGTCATAACATCTTCCGAGAAATCTTCCACAGGGGCTGCCTCAACATCATAAGTTACTGATGAAGTAAAACCAAACTCGGCTGCAGACCAAGAAAAGTTTACTAAGCTATCCATATTACTTACATTAAAATCAGTTGTAATTACCACATCTTCTAATCCGGGTAATGTTGGATTAGAACTCATTACTACTTTATCAATATCACTTTCACAAGCTGCAAAGAGGAAAGCAAATATTGAAAAGAGTAAGATTATTTTTATTTTTTTCATTTTAATTTTCCTTAATCTTTAATTCTTATTAATAACCTGTATTCTGTTTCAAATTAGGATTAGCATTCATATCACTTGCAGGAATAGGATATAAGTTTCTGTAAGCCGGAGTTTGTTTACCGTCTTCTACTTTTCCTTTCCAAGCCCAAACATAATCTCCATCTGTAAGTTGACCAAAACGAATTAAATCGGTTCTTCTGTGTGCTTCCCAATAAAGTTCGCGGGCACGTTCGTTAAGCAGAAAATTTAAATCCACATCACCGGCAGTAATGTTACCGGAGTTATCACCGTAAGCACGCTCTCTTAAATCGTTAATATATCCAACAGCGGTTCCCATATCGCCACCGGCACCACCTCTCACAACTGCTTCGGCATACATTAAATAAGCATCGCCCAAACGAAACATAGGAAAATCCGTACTTACATAAGTAGGATGTGCATTAGGAGCTTCTCCGCCTGAAGAAGTTGTGTTTTTATATTTAGTAACTCCTATTCCTTGAGTAAAAGTACCAACATTAGTAATATCCCATTCCCAATTTTCAGGATTGAAGAAAAACATTCCTCTTTTATCAGGTCCTTGATATTGAGGATTGGCACTGCTAAAATCATCTTTTGTTAAATTAAATTTAGAAACAAAATTATCAATGGTTCTTATACCTCCCCATCCGCCATCAATTCCGTATAACGGCATACCACCGCCGTTTGATGCGTGTAACAGAAAAGTCATTCCACCGTATTGTTGAGTGTTTTGTCCATCAAATGTTATAGGGAAAATAATTTCGTTACTTAAATTATTATTGGCAGTAAATAGATTTGCATAATCTGCTTCTAATGAATATCCGGCAGCAATAACTTTATTAACATAAGTAAGAACTTCCGAATATTGTTTTTTTCCTGTGTAAACATCAGAGTTTAGGTATAACTTGGCAAGTAGAAACCAAGCAGCTCCTTGATCAGCTCTTGCATATTCATTTTGTTTTGCAGGGACTAATTGATTTTCAATTGCCAAAAGTTCACTTACAACATAATCGAAAAGAGCACTGCGCGATATTTGTTTAGGAAAGAAAGCACCAACCTTATCTTTTTCCGTAATAAAAGGAACATTGCCAAACATATCAATTGCATGCCAGTAAGAAAGCGCTCGAAGAAAACGAGCTTCGGCTTTGAAGTGTTCTAAATCCGTTTTAAAATCTCCAGATACTGAACCAAGTTTATCGTTTACATTTCTTATAAATTCATTACAAATTGATACAGTATAAATTATTCTTGAGTACATCGCAAAAATAAAAACATCATTTGCAGCCCAAGTTTGCCAATGGAAGTCTTTAATTGTTTGGTCATCCCAAGCCATTATTGCTTCATCTGTAGGAAGTTCTTGTAAATTCCAATATGAACGAAGATAGTTACCAAAACCTTCGTCGATACCTTGAATATCAGGACTTCCGCCCCCGCCGCCTGTTTGACCGCTTACTGCGTAACTTGCATAGAGTTTAGCAAGAGCTTGTTTGTAGGCTTCTTTATTTTTGAAGACTTTGTTAGCAGTGTTAATATTCGGATCAATCGGTTCCACATTCAAATCATTAACACATGATGTAAATAAGAATGCTGTTATTAACATTCCTATTACTAGAAGTTTATTTTTTATTATTCTCATTTTCTTTTTCCTTCTTAAATATTAATAATTAAGAGTTACTGATAACATAAATGTACGTGGTCTAGGATAAATATTGTTATCAATTCCATTATCAACTTCAGGATCTAATCCTGTGTATTTTGTTATTGTAAAAACATTTTGAACTGATAATCCGAGTCTTCCACTTATGTTATTACCGAAAACGGTTGCAAAATTATAACCGAGGCTTAGATAATCCAACTTAAAGTATGAAGCATTTTCCAAGTAAAAATTAGACCAATATTGAGCTGTCGTAAATTCAGTTTCTTTAATATCAGTTAAAATATTAGCATTATAACCGCTTTGGTTATAAACATTTTGATATAATGCTTTACTAGAAGCATTGTTGTTATAAACATAATTACCAATACTTAATCTTCCTGAAAATGCAAAATCGAATTCTTTATAATTTATTTTGGAAGAAATACCAATTAAGTAATCTGGATCTGGTGATTTGTATAAATATTTATTTAAGTCGTTACCCGAAACATTACCACCTTGACCGGTTTTATCAAAATACACACCTTCAAGTGGTAATCCGTTTGCTCCGTAAATTTGGTTAAATAAGGAAAATACTCTCGCAGGATGTCCTACAATGAATTTCTGAATATTAGCACCGGTTCCACCTGAAATACCACCAGTATTGACACCGGTAAAGGAAGAATCATCAACTAAGGTTAACTTAGTAATTTCATTTTGGTTGTAAGTAAAGTTAACACCTAATTCCCAAGATAAGTCTTGTTCCAGAATAGGAGTGTAGTTTAATGCAAATTCAAAACCTTTATTTTCCATTGAACCAACATTGGTTAACAGATAATTTGTAAAGTTACTTCCAACAGGAATTGGAATACTATTTAACAAATCATCCGAAGTATTTTGGTAAACTTCTATGTTACCTGATAATTTATTGTTAAGTATTGAAAAATCCAACCCGAGGTTTAATGAAGTTAAAGTTTCCCATTTTAAGTTTGCATCATAAGCATCGGGTCTTAAAGTAGGATAGAAAATATCACCGAATTGATAGTAAGCTCCTTGAGTACTTCCTGTGTATGTTGGAATATAAGGATAAAAATTACTACCTACATCTTGCTGACCTGCTTGTCCCCAACTTAATCTTAGTTTAAGTTCGTTTAAGAAATCAGATTTACCAATAAATGATTCTTCAGTCATTTTCCATGCAAATGCCACTGCAGGGAACAATCCCCAACGTTGGTCTTCAGAAAATCTTGAAGAACCATCATTTCTTAACGTTAATGTTAACAAATATTTATTCATTAATGTATAATTCAATCTTCCGAAGAATGAAATTAAGAAATATTCATTTTTATAAGGTGTAGTTTTTGCACCCACAAAATTAGGATCCCAAGCTCTGTTAGATGCTTCACCTTCGTTATAAAAATGTTGGTAAGAATAACCGCCTGTTAAATCTAAATTATGAACACCAAATTCCTTTTTGTAATTCATATAAAAATCCAAAAGACTGTTTTTCTTTGTTTGTTCATATCTTCTGATTTGATTTTCAGGTTCGCGGTAAGACCAAGAAGCAAGTGTATCTGTAATATCTTCACCTTCCGATTGATAATAATCGTAACCAAGATTTAAGATAGCTTTTAAACCATCAACGTAAGGAATTTTGTAATCAAATTTACCACCAAGTGTATATCTGCTTGCATCGGAAGTATTATCGCGATATTCTAAACGAGCAACAGGATTATGTGTAGCAATATTAATCGGTACGCCGTTAATTCCATTTGTATCACTTAATTCTGTCCAAGCAGTATAACCGCCGTATCTTTTATTTCCGTTTTTAATTGGTTGTGTAGGGTCAAAATCTATCGCAGAACCAATAGCATCTGTATTGGAAAAGTCATTACTTATCCAAGAACCTGAAGCATTAAGTTCAACATTTAAGTCGCCGTTAAATAAAGACGGAGTAGCTGCTAAAGAAACATTTTTTCTATCAATGTTATTATATTTCAAGATACCGCTTTGATTCATATAACCTAAAGAAACTCTGTAAGGCACTGAACCGATTGCATGTCTGAGACTGATGTTGTGATCGGTTGCAGGTGCGGTTCTGTAAATTTCTTTTTGCCAATCCGTATTAGCGTTTCCTAATTTTTGTAAAGCAACATTTGTTAAACCATGATTAGCTACTCTATCTTCAACAATTTTTCTAAATTCAGGACCTGAAAAAACATCTAACATTTTCATTGGAGTAGCCACAGAAGCGTTACCATTATAAGTTAAGCTTAATTTCGCAGGCATATTTTCATCAACATATCCACCCTTTTTAGTTTTAATTATTATTACACCGTTAGAAGCTCTTGAACCATAGATTGCAGTTGCAGAAGCATCTTTTAATATTGAGATAGATTCAATATCATTAGGATTGATTGTGGAAAGCGGATTTGCCATACCAGAGATACCTGAGTTATCTAAAGGAATATTATCCACAACAATTAAAGGATCGTTATTACCTTGAATTGAAGAACCGCCACGAATACGTATTTTAGTTCCGGCACCTGCCGCACCACCAAGTGAGTTTGCAACAACACCGGGTGCTTTACCAATAAGTAATTCTTGTGGAGAAGTTATTGCCCCCTTACTAAAATCTTTAGCTGAAATTGCAGTTACAGAACCGGTAGCATCTGATTTCTTAACTTCACCATAACCAATACCTACAACAACAGCACTTTCAAGTTCAAAAGTTTTTTCTTCAAGAGCAATTTCGTAAAATTTAGCTTCTTGAACTTTGAGTTCCTTTTTCTCAAAGCCCATGTAAGATACTACAATTACAGCTCCTTTGGGAACTTTTAATTTAAACTCACCATTCAAATCTGTAGATGTACCATTACTTAAAGAACCTTTTTCAAAAATATTAGCACCAATTAGTTCAAAACCATCGGATGCACTTATAATTTTACCAGTTATTTCTATTTCTTGGGCTTTTGTTACAGTTGTAACATGAAACATTATAAGCAATAAAAATAAAATTATACTTTTAAGATTGTACTGCCTGTTGACCTTAACAGGTATTTGGCGCATACCATTAAATATTGTACTTAAATGAAATATTAGCCTTTTATAATATTCCATAAAAGAGTAAGATTGTTTAGTTTTTATCATATTGTCCTCTTATTTAATATGAGTAATTTAGTAAATTGATTAGTTTGTTTTTATTCTAAACCGAGAAGTTTTTTGTAAGTAATTTTTAGTAATATTACTTTTATAAATTACGTTTAATTGATGATTTTTTTATTAATAAATACTTTCATAAATACAATTTAATAATTTTTTATTTTTAAAACTACTTTAACTAAGATTAATAATATTTATTATATTGTATATATAATAGATTTCTTTCTAACTTTGGAGATAAATAGATAGTATTTCCTTATCAACTTCAATTTTTCTGGGATTCAATAAGTTATTATGTTAAAAAAAATGAGGATTGTAAAGTTAGTAGTTTCCTTAATTATCTTAAAACAATACTTTTTTAATTCCTTCCGTAATATTTTCGATAGGAATTAGCATAATACTATTTTTAGTTTTTATTGATTTAATATTATTTTGAGGTACTATTGCAGTCTCAAAACCTAATTTTTCAGCTTCTTGTATCCTCTTTTCAATATAGCCTACACTTCGTATTTCTCCTCCGAGCCCTACTTCACCAAGTACAACAATATTACTTTTTGCAGGTTTATTCATTAAACTCGAAGCAACTGCCGTGCAAACAGCAAGATCAATTGCGGGTTCATCAATCTTTAATCCGCCGGCAATATTCAGAAAAACATTATGCGTTGAAAGTTTTAAATCGGCTCTCTTCTCAAGTACGGCAAGAAGAATTGAAAGTCTTCTGTAATCAAATCCCGTTGTAACTCTTTGCGGATTTCCAAAATTAGTCGGCGTAACTAAAGCTTGAACTTCGAGCAAAACAGGACGCGAGCCTTCCATGCTTGCAGTTACTACAGCTCCCGTAACATCTTCATTCCTTTCACTTAAGAAAATTTGACTTGGATTTTTTACTTCGGTAAGACCGTTTTCGTGCATTTCAAAAATACCTATTTCATTGGTATTACCGAATCTGTTTTTTTGAGCACGCAAAATTCTGTAGGAATAATTTTTTTCTCCTTCAAACTGTAAGACTGTATCGACAATGTGCTCTAAAATTTTTGGTCCGGCAATGTATCCTTCTTTTGTAACATGACCAATAAGTAAAACGGCAAAATTCAAGGTTTTGGAAAGATTCATTAAAAAGTTAGTGCATTCTCTAATTTGAGTTACTGTTCCGGCTGCATTCTCAAATTCAGGTTTTTGCATTGTTTGAATTGAATCGATAATTACAACTTCAGGTTTAAGTTTATCGATTGCAGAAGTAATAACATCAACATTTGTTTCCGAAAGAATAAAAATATTTTCCGAATTTATCCCTAATCGTTTTGCTCTTAAATTAATTTGCTTTACGGATTCCTCTCCGGTAACGTATAAAACTTTTGCACTAATGCTACCCGCTGCCTGCATAACTAAAGTAGATTTTCCAATACCGGGATCTCCTCCAATCAGAATAACAGAACCAAGTATTACTCCGCCTCCGAGAACTCTGTCAAATTCTTTAATGCCCGAAGAAATTCGAACATCATCACTTTCGCTGTATTCGGAAAGTTGATAAATATTTTCTTCTTTTACTTTTTCCGTTTTGGCTCTTTTCTTTGTTTCAAAAAACTCTTCGAGAAAAGTATTCCATTCATTACAATGCGGACATTTACCAAGCCACTTTAAGGATTCGTATCCACAATTTGAACAAATATATTTTATTTTACTTTTAGACATATTTCAATTACCGAGTTAGTAAGTCATCAAGAAGGAAAGACATAAAAATTTATATTTCACTTTTCACTCGCTTACTTCGTTCTGTTTATAAAGTCCCTAATTATTTTATCATCTGAAGTGTAAAGCTCTTTTGGCGTTCCTTCAAAATAAATTTTTCCGTTATGCACCATAGCAACTTCATCAGCCACATTGTTTACCGAGTACATATCGTGAGTAACAACAATTGATGTAACATTAAGTTGTTCGGCAAGATGATTAATCAAATCATCTATTGAATCAGACATTGTCGGATCTAATCCGGTTGTAGGTTCATCGTAAAGAATATATTCAGGGTCTGTAATTAATGCTCTTGCCAAGCCGACACGTTTTTTCATTCCGCCGGAAAGTTCCGAAGGTTTCAAGTTCTGTGTATCGGGTAAATCAACTAACTCCAACATTTTTTCTACTTTAAAGTTCAATTCTTTTTCAGACAAATTATTTTCATTTTCAACAATTGGGAGGGCAATATTTTCACCGACAGTCATTGAATCAAAAAGTGCCGCCCCTTGGAAAAGAAATCCAAACTTTCTTCTTAATTTGTAAAGTTGTTTCTGATTTGAGTAATCAACAATTTTACCTGCAACTTTTACACAACCTTTATCGGGCATCAAAAGACCAACAATATGTTTTAAAAGAACACTTTTCCCACTTCCGCTTTTACCGATAATTACATTGGTTTCACCATCTTCAATAGTTAAATTTATTCCTTTCAAAACTTTTTTTTCGCTAAAACTTTTATGCAGATCAACAATTTCAATCATAAAATTTTAATATTATATATGAACAAAAAAATCTTTAAGTTAGTATTTTTTCTTTTGTAAATATAACTATTTAGTTAAATTTAAACATTATCTCATAAGTAAAATAGGAGTAGAAATATGAAAAACTTTTTAATAGCCCTATCAATTATTTCAATTTTGTTCAGTTCAATTTTAACCGGACAAAACACAGCACCACTTATCCCGATGAAAGACTTCTTTAAAAATCCCGAAAAACGAAGTTTTCAGCTTTCACCTAATGGTGAGTACCTTGCTTATTTAGCACCTTACAAAAGCAGAATGAACATACATGTTCAAAAAATTGGAGAAGATGACGTTGTAAGAGTTACTGATGCAACCGCCAGAGACATTGCCGGATATTTTTGGAAAGGTAACAACAGACTAATCTATATTCAAGATACTAACGGCGACGAAAATTTCAGACTTTACGGAGTTGATAAAACCGGTGAAAACCAAAAGGATTTAACTCCTTTCGATAAAGTTAGAGTTGGAATAGTTGATGATTTGGAAGAAAATGAAGATGAGATGCTGATCTCAATGAATAAGAGAGATCCCAGAATTTTTGATGTCTTTAGAATTAATGTTAAAACAGGAGAAATGGAACTGGTTGCAGAAAATCCAGGAAATGTTACCAGTTGGCAAACTGATCATGACGGCAAATTAAGAATTGCAATAACTACAGATGGAGTTAATACTTCAATCTTATATAGAGAAAAAGAAACAGATGAGTTCAAACCTGTTCTCACAACAAACTTTAAGGAAACTTTAACTCCTCTATTCTTCACTTTTGACAACAAAAATATTTATGCTTCTTCAAATTTAGGAAGAGATAAATCTGCAATTGTAAAATATGATTTAGTTAATAATAAAGAACTCGAAGTAATTTATGAACATCCTGAAGTTGATGTAAGCAGATTACTTTATTCCAAAAAGCGTAAACTTTTGGAAGGTGTGGCATTTACCACTTGGAAAACCGAATATGAATTATTCGATGAAAAAACTAAAGAAATCTTTGATGATTTAGAGTCTAAATTAGACGGCTACGAAATAGTAATAACAAGCGAAAATAAAAATGAAGACAAACTTCTTGTTAGAACTTACAGTGATAAATCACTTGGAGCTTATTACATGTATGATGTTAATTCTAAAAAATTAACAAAACTTGTAGAAGTTAGTCCGTGGTTAAACGAAGAATTTATGGCAGAAATGAAACCGATAACTTACAAAAGTCGAGACGGCTTAACAATAAATGGTTATTTAACTCTGCCTGTTGGCGTTGAACCTAAAAATTTACCTGTTGTAGTTCATCCTCATGGCGGACCTTGGGCAAGAGATAGTTGGGGATTCAGTCCTACTGTACAATTTCTTGTAAACCGCGGTTATGCTGTTCTGCAAATGAATTTTAGAGGTTCAACAGGTTACGGAAGAGAATTCTGGGAAAAAAGCTTTAAACAATGGGGACAAACAATGCAAGACGATATAACCGATGGAGTTAATTGGTTAATTAAGGAAGGCATTGC
>PDPT01000081.1 GCA_002746605.1 Ignavibacteriota bacterium | reverse complement strand
ACGTGAAGATTTAGGCTGGATAAGCTATACAGACAAATCAACAGATGGTTCAGTTACATTATCTGATTATATGACAACAGATATGGTTTATAGAGTACCAGGAAATTCAAGTGAATTTTTTCTGATAGAAAACAGAAAAAAAATTAGTTCTCATGATAAAGCTGGTGATGTGGGATTTTATTTTTATAGAATTACAAGTGCACAGAATTATCCTCCAACAATAGATGTATTATGCGCAGATGGCAATTGGGATTTTAGTATCAATACATCAACTCAAACACTAACAAGAACTACTCAAAATGTAAACGGCAAAGATGAAATGAATTATAGAAAAAATAAAAATGGTATTACTTATGTTTGTCGTAAACCATTCTATCATGAAAATTCAGCTTGGAGTGATGATGAAGATGCTTTTGATTTAACATTTAATAATGTACTATCTCCGGTAAGTAATCCTAGTAGCAATAATGGAGTTTCATTAAGCTTTTCTTTAGAAGTTACAGGAGCAAATGAAATAACATTTTACTTTGGTGGTGATGGTACAAGTGAGTATGCCGGTTCACCCTCCAAACCCTAAAATTTAAGAATTGCTACAAATGGAAATAATCCGACATTGAGTTGGGAAGCAAATATAGAGCCTGATTTAAAAGAGTATTGGATATACCGTAATGTAGATAATAGTTCTTATCTTAAGATTGCCATAGTTAGTAAAACAACAACCAGCTTTGTAGATCACGAAGTTTCGTTATCAAAACCGCTTAATAATTTATCTTACAAAATAAAAGCAGTCGATACTCAAAATTTATCATCTGTATCTTCAAATATTGTTTCTGCAAGTGGGTTTTTTAGAGGAATAAATAATCTAAATACTACTCACCAGCAAAATATTAATAAAGTTCGGGAAATAAAAGCATATTCTATTCAAAACTATCCAAATCCATTTAATCCAACAACTAATATAAGTTATCAAATTCCTAACAACGGTTTTGTAAGTTTAAAGGTTTATAATTC
>PDPT01000080.1 GCA_002746605.1 Ignavibacteriota bacterium | reverse complement strand
CCTACACTCGTTCCAATTACTGTCCCAATATTATTATCTTGAAATAAGGTCGTAAGCATCGCTGCTGCACTGCCCGTACCGTAATTTGAAAGCACAAATACTTTGCCTTTAAAAACAGGTCTGTTTTTAGGAATAAAATATTTCGATTTTGGATTTGTTATTTCTGAAAAAAGATTGTCTTCTTTGTTTCGCTTTACCAAAGCATTATCAGGAATTTTGGCGGAATATTCTTTTTGTAATTCACGATAATCTGCTAAAAAATATTCTTTATAAATATCAGAGGTATAAGCAAAATCAGTAAAGCCTTTTAAATCTTCTTTATCTGTAAGAAAATACAATAATTGAATTCCTAAATTCAAATTTCCTCCCGAGTTATTACGCAAATCGATAACTAAATTTTGAATATTACTTCTATTCAAGCTATCCACCAGCTCCCAAACAAAATCCTTAAAAACAGGATATTCCGGATTATAATAAGGAGCCATTCTTTTGGAGGGCTTCTTTTTTCTAAATTGTCGTTTTAAATAATTTCTTGCAATAGGCTGCAACCAAGGTTTCACATAACTTTCAACAGCATCTAACATGTCAATTTTATCGTGGCAGCTATTGAATTGTAAATACCCAAAATCTTCCTGGGGATAAACAGAATAATCATAAATTTTTTTCTTAAATTTTGTTATTTCATTAGGATATGTTTTAACTTTATACGTGCGGATACCTTTTTTCGTAACGGGAGCAAGATAAGTAACGGTACTATCTGTAAATGCTATTTTTACTTTTTCGGATAATTTGTCAATTATATTCGCCTCTTTTAGAAATTCAGGCTTATTATAGATTTGCCAATTCTCCAGTTCCTGTTGTTGATTGATTCTATTTTCGGAAAAAGTAAATTGTACCAAACGTTTTTCGACATCAGCAATTTCGACATCGTTGATTTTTACAATTTCTTTTCCTAGCAGCAAACTATCTTGTTGTCTGTCAATATTTATTAGAAACCATTTATTATTGGAAATAAAAACAATAAAAGGA
>PDPT01000079.1 GCA_002746605.1 Ignavibacteriota bacterium | reverse complement strand
TGATGCAAGAATGAAAAGACATGCACTACATAGAGGATACAGATTGACAAGTATTGCAAGGCGATTTAGAGAAATAGATTTTGAGAATTTTGATTATATGATTGCAATGGATGGTGCAAATTATAGTGACTTACATAAGTTCGATAGTGAAACAAAATATTCCAATAAAATATTTAAGATGACCGATTTTGAACAGCACGGAAATTACAAGGAAGTGCCTGATCCTTATTATGGTGGACCCGAAGGATTTGAAATTGTTTTTATTCTTGAAGATTCTTGTTCTGGACTTTTACAAAAGGTTGAAGATATTATTCCGCTTGGTGGCGGTGATATTGGCAACGCAATGAAAGTTACTGTTGAAAACGGAACCAACTATTTTGTAAAACAATATGAAAATTCTAAGATGCATTATGCAGAAGCAAATGGATTACACGAATTAAAAACAGCAAATGCTATCAGAATTCCGCGAGTAATAAAAGTAAATGATAATTTCCTAATTTTAGAATTTATTGAATCTGCTTCGAAAGTAAATGATTTTGACGAAAAAATTTGGAAGACAGTTTACTGAACTTCATAAAAATAATGGTAGTTCATTCGGATTTTTTGAAGATAATTTTATTGGCACAACCGATCAAATTAATGTTCCGCAAAATGATAATTGGGTAGAGTTTTATACTGAAAATAGATTGATGTACCAATTCCGTTTGGCAGAAAACAATGGATATGTAAAAGATGAGTTGAAAGAGGGAATTAAATTCATAGAAAAAAATATTGAAAAAATTCTTAAAGGAAGTGAAGAATTACCAACTTTGCTGCATAGTGATCTTTGGGGTGGAAATTATATTGTTGATCAGCGAGGCAATACTTGTTTGATAGATACTGCTGTTTATTATGGGCATAGAGAAGCTGATTTGGCTTTAACAAAATTATTTGGTGGATTTAATGCAAAGTTTTATTCTGCTTACAATAAAGAATTTCCATTAAAAGATGGTTGGGAATATAGAGAAAATATTTATAAACTTTATCATATTTTGAATCATC
>PDPT01000005.1 GCA_002746605.1 Ignavibacteriota bacterium | reverse complement strand
TTGATTCATATACCAAGGATGTCCTTCAACTTGAATTTCATTTTGATATAAAGGTTGCCCCGTAACTTTATTCCCAACAGGATTGCTGCCATCGTCTTGTCCGTTTAGCAAACATAGAATTGCATTATTTTCTGCCATCTTATTGGCAACTGCCGATTTATCCGCCCCATATTTCGAGCCAGGATAATTAGTTAAATAAAACTCCAAAATGCTTCTACATCTTATTATCTGTTCATCGGTAAGATTAGATTGTGCAACAATATGAATATTTCCTCCGTTCGGAGTTGTAACCTTTGTATAACGATTAAAGTTTTTTGTGTAAACGTTGCCTAAACTTGCGGGAATAGTGGTGCTAATTCCGGTTTCTGTGGTTGTTTTTTTTGTTGGAGTAACAGGAGTATCTTCACTACAAGATACTATTACTGAGAGACTTAAAGTTAAAAATCCAATGATTAAAAATGTTCGTTTCATATTTTATATCCTATTTTAGTTTAAAAATTAATATCCATTATTCACAAAAAAAGCACATACCTCAATTCAACCATTAATAAAAATGATTAAACCGAGGTATGTGCTTTCTCCTAACACAAAGTTTCCCAAATAACACTTCCCGTTTCTTCCTCAGTGCCAAAGTGCTTTTTACAGAATGAAAACTTTTATTTTATATTAAAGTCTGTACTTTATTCAAATACTAATATATTATTATTTCTTCTTATTTCCAAATTATAGTAAGAGATTTCAAAGCTCAAAACTATTAAAACCCACTACATATTTTAACAAATGCTATAAAACTGAAATTATTTTTTTCATTTTCTTCTTCCTTAATTTATAAGATATTTTTCTTTTATTGCCTGCTACAGTTTTTGGTAGTTACGGATTAAATATCTATCTTAGCAATTTCAAGTATAACCAGACATAGATAATCAAGTCAGCTTTTATTTTGCATAACTATCAGAAATTGAATAATTGCATATTGCGGTCATTCAATTATAGATTCTCTACACTTCTTCGATTGCGTCTATACCTTCGGGCATCGGCAAAAAGAATCTGATTGGTTGAATATTTCCGTCTTTTCTAATAAGCTTATCAACCTTCTTTTTTATCAAAACGCTATGTTCAATAAATAAATCATTATCTATTATTGAACCGAAAACATAACTTGTTCCTTTTATTGTTACGTTATTTCCTATTCTGGTTGGATATTCATCACTTCCTGTCATGTTTACACTTGATTCAATTCTACTATTTTCACCAATTACTATGTTTCCTTTAATAATATCGTTCCACAGAATTTCCACATTATCTTTTAATTCTAACTTTTGTTTGGGGAAACAAGAAAGGTGAACATTTTCTCCTACAATTACATTTTTACCAAACTGGACATTCCCTGAAACATAAACATTTTTTTTGAGAGTTAAGTTATAATTTAATTTTACACCGTTACCGACAAAAACCCCTTTCCCGATTTGTATATCGAGCGGTTTACCTTTCTTATCAAGTTTAATTATTTCCTTAATTACTTCATCGGAAATAAAGAAATCTTCAGGATCGTCAATAGCAATTATGTCTTTAATTTTTTCATAGTTTATTTTTCTTGCAATTGCATCCATTTCTTTAAGAACGGATTTGTTGTTAAAGCCCATGATTACGTGTTGCTGTTGTGCACTAACTGCACCGACTGATAATCCGTTTTTATTAAATAAAGAAATAAGATCCGTAATATAAATTTCACCTTGTACATTATCGCTTTTAATTTGTTTAATAAGTTTTACAAGATATTCGTATTTGAAAGCAAAAACGCCGGAGTTAAATTCATTATTTTTTATTAATTCATCTTTTGTGAAAGAGTAAACTTTACCATTAAATTTTCTAAGCAAAGGTTTGTTATCATCAAGGCTAAGAATATCTTTGTGTTCTATAATTTCAATAACTTTTCCTTTATCTTTCCCTGAAGGTTTACCTGAATCATCATGTGATTTTACTCTTACAATTCTTCCGTAACTGTTTTTGTTTGGGTCGCCGGAGTACATTCCCGTAAGAACCATCATATCGGATTTTGATTTAATAAATTCTCTTCGAAACATTTTCATTGTTTGCTCATTTATAAGTCCCATATCACCAGGGAGTATATAAACCGTCCCGCTGAATTTATCTTTTTTAATTTTTTGTAAAGCTATTTGGGCAGCGTGTCCTGTTCCATTTTGTTCTTCTTGAAAAGCAAATAAATTATTTTTTTTATTTCCGATAACTTCTATTACATCTTCGGCTTTTATGCCTGTTACAATTATTGAATTTATTTTGGAAAGACCGTTTTTACATGCATCGTAAACTCTTTGGACTGTAGGTTCACCCCAAATTTTATGAAGCATTTTAGACGTTTGCGATTTTATTCTTTTTCCATGTCCGGCAGCAAGTATTATTGCCGTTTCTTTATACTTATAATTAAACTCCGATGAATAATTATTAATTAAGTTATTAACAATATCTTTTCTTGAGTTTTTCATTTAATCTCCTAAGGTTATTTTTTTCTAATTTTTTTATGCGGATTTATAGGTTTTAGTGATAACTTCAACAAAAAAACATACAAAATTTACTATCGAATTTTTTTTATTTTCTTTTCTTTTTGCTTTCTAAAATTTCTTTTAGCTCAGCAATTCGTTTTTTTAATTTATCTTCTTTTTCAGGTTTGGAATGGAGAAGTTTTTCATATATTTCAATTGCTTCTTCGTAATTATTTTGTGAGGCATAAATTTCCGCCAGAGTTTCGGTTATAATACTGTTATCATCATCGTGAGACTTTTTGGTTTGTGTGGCTTTTAGCTCTTCCTCCGAAATTTCTATATCATTATTTAATTCATCAGCTTCTAGAAATGATTGGCTTAAAACTTCATTCACCGTTTCTTCAATACCAAGATTTATACCTTCGGTTTCCATTCTTATTTTTTCAATTATATTAAAATAATAATCTTTAGTTCCTTCATCATAAAACATTTCTGTTGCTTTATTTAGAAATTCTTTTGCGACTTCAATTTGATTATTTTTTGCTAAAGCAACAGCCAGCATGTAGTAAGTTGTAGAGTGATAAGGATTTTTTTCCAGCGATTCTTTTAACAATCCTAAAGCCCGTTTATTATTACCGGCATCTAATTCCTTGGAAGCCTTATAAGTAATTAAAGGCGAATCATTATTAAACTCATAAACTAAAGCAAATTTATCCATCATAACACCTCTAATTATTTTTTTTAATTCCGGAATGTTTTATTGATAATCCGGCAACAGATGCAAAACCTAAGAAAAACATTAAGTGAAAAGGTAATGCCGCAATTTCCATAAAATATATTGATGCAAAAACACCGATTAAGCAATAAAAGGCTAAAAGAATTTCTACTAAAACAGTTGAATTAATTTTAAAATTAGTAAGATAAGAAGAAGTAGGAATTACAACATCGTTTTTATTTACTATTTTAAATTTTGGAGTTCTTACAAATTCACTTTTCCTATCTAAAAGACCTTCAAAAACAGCTCTGGAATTATTAACTGCAAAACCCATACTGCCTGCCATAAAAATAGGAAATAGAGCAATTTTTTTACGCCAATCTTTATACACATCTTTTTGGGCAAACAAATAAAACAGAAACGAACTGATAAAAGCTATAACAAAAACAGACATAAAGTTGAAGAAAATATTATAAGGTCCGCTGTTTTTTATAAAGATTAAAGGAACATTCAAAATTCCGGCAATCAAAATAAATGGAAAAACGATATTATTAGTAAGGTGAAAAGTAGATTGCAATTTTATTCTTAAAGGAATTTTGGAAGTCCACACCATTGGTAAAAGTTTCTTAGCGGTTTCAATTGCACCTTTTGTCCAACGAAATTGTTGAGCTTTTAAAGCATTCATTTCTGCGGGTAATTCAGCAGGAGTAGTAAAATCTCGTAAGTAAACAAATTTCCAGCCTTTAAGCTGGGCGCGATAACTTAAGTCTAAATCCTCTGTAATAGTATCGGCGTGCCAGTTGCCTGCATCTTCAATACATTCTTTACGCCAAACACCGCCGGTTCCGTTAAAGTTGATAAAAAATCCGGCTCTATTTCTGATTGGTTGTTCCATTACAAAATGTCCGTTTAATGCAATAGCTTGTATTTTTGTAAGGAGTGAATAGTCTTCATTAAGATGTTCCCATCTTGTTTGTACCATTCCAATTTTGGTGTTAGTAAAGTATCTTAAAGTATTTTTTAAGAAATCTTGACGGGGAACAAAATCCGCATCGAATATAGCGATTAAATCACCTTTCGCAGTTTTTAATCCTTCTTTTAATGCTCCAGCTTTATAACCTTTTCTATTTGAACGCCTTATGTGTTTTATATCAAATCCTTCGGATAATTTCTTTTCAACCAACTTTTTAACAATTCCAACCGTTTCATCTGTTGAATCATCAAGGACTTGAATTTCGAGGAGTTGCTTCGGATAATCTATTTTGCAGACAGATTCAATAAGTCTTTCTGCAACATATTGTTCATTATACAAAGGTAATTGTATTGTAACCTTTTTATCTATTGCAGCATTATCTATTGATTTTGGTACATTCTCAATATATTTCCTGTGATAAAAAAGCATAATAATTCCGTGACTTGCAAAAAAGAGAATTACAAGCATAGTAAGAATGTAAACTATTAGAATAATTTCATCAAAAAGCATTTATGTTCCAATTTATAATAAAGTATTTAAATATAATAAACATTTTATTCAAACCTTATAATCTAAATCAAACCAAGTTTATCAATTTTTATTATTAAGATAATAAATATAGGAATAATGATATGTTCTTTCAATTTAAATATCAAGCAGATATTTTTTAGAAAATCTACCAATTAGAAACAACGGCAAGCATAATATCTTCAGTAATTTTTTTTATCGCACCATCAATTGCATCTTTTCTATTGGTAAAGATATCACCTGAATTTACATACTCGCCATAATTCGAAAATGTTTTATCGAATACGGTTTTCTTCTTAACCAAATCTTTATAAATAACTCTTGCATTGATAGTAATTTTTCTTACAGATACATTTTCTCCCGCTTCAATCTCTGCCGGAATATCGGGAATGGAATTTATTGTACATTCCAAAATTGCATCTGCTTTGGAATTGTTTTGTATCGATAATGAATTATCCCTAATAAATTGATCAATTAGGCTATTTGTAAAATCATCGGCAAGTGTAGGTTCGCCGGAACCTGACCTATCGTTACAAAAAGGAATGTAAATTGTTTTTAAATGATTCGGGACAGAAGAACCGGTAAAAGAATAAGAACATCCTATAACTGTTAAAGATAAAATAATAAGACAAAATTTTATACAATTTTTTTTACACATATAATTATGCTGCAATATTTAAATAAATTTTATTGAATTTATATTTAACTTAACAAATTATATGAAGTATTAAAAATAAAATCGATTAATTAAATTTTTATTTAAAACGGATGTTTTATTTAATAATGGTATTTTGTTTAATTACATTAATGCTTTAACTAACTTTCTTTTAGCCACAGGAAGCATTGTTTCAACAAATGGAAAATCCAAATCCGTTTCAAAATTAAAACAAACGGGATTAGGTATGTTTGTAAATTTTTTAATTAAGTTATGTTTTATTTCGTAAGGTGATTTAGCTTCGGGAATATCTAAGCTTATCAAATCAACTAATTTGGTTTTTAATGTTCTAAGAGGATTCATTTGAGTTGAGAATAATGACATTTCGAATTGATAGATTTTTAACAAATTATTTCTATGATCGGGAATAAAAAAGTAACCGTCATTTTTATAGTTAGGTACAGTACCTATTTCGTTAAGTTTTATTTCTTCATCAACAAAGTCAAAAATTGCTTTTCCTTCGTTTATAGCTGCTTTTATTTCAGGCAATGCCCAATTAATAAATTCAGCGACTATGTTTAACGAATCTTCATCGTAAGAAATTGTTTCCGAAATATCAAAATCTTCCTCAAAATCTGCATAATTCAGATTCATCACAAATTCCGCGTCAAACATTACTAATTGTTCAGCGAAAAGTTCAAGCTCGTTTTTAATTGATATTAACTTTGATAGAGCAGGATATAATTTATTTTTGTGGAGATCTGTAGTATATTCCTTTAAAATAGATAAAACTTTATATTTGCTTAGTTCAACGTCTTCGGCTGCTTTTATAAAAGTATTCATATTTAAAGTTTCCATTTGATCTCCTCAATTATTAAATTTTATATTTTAATTAACAAGAACCAAGCCAAAGTTTTTTGTCCTTCTTTGCTGAAAAATTTTTATGAAAAAATAAGTAACTGCAACTTCTTAAAAATTGCTTTCAATAAAAAACAAAAGTAAATAATCCGTCCAGGAAGTTAGTTTACGCAGAATTCAAAATGACAAAAATCTTAAATTTTTTCAGATATTTCTGATAATTATTATCGATATTTTTATTATCTTTTTTAACAAAATTGTTCAATATTATCCAATTTGATAAATAATGATAACTTTAACAAGTTGAATAGCAGTAAAAATTACATGTAAAATGGAGCAGAAATGAAAATAAATAAATTCAAAATTAACGGCGAAAAAAAAATTAAATTAAAAAATTTTGCAACTGACTATACAGGAAATATTGAAACAAAAGAGCAAGGAAAAAAGTTACTTAAAAAAAATAGAAAAAAGATGCGAGAACTTCAGGATATGTTTTACGCATTTGACAAATACAGCTTATTGATAATATTCCAAGCAATGGATGCTGCCGGAAAGGATAGCTCAATTGAGCATGTTATGATGGGTGTAAATCCGCAGGGCACACAAGTTTTCAGCTTCAAGCAACCTTCAAATGAGGAATTAGATCACGGTTATCTTTGGCGGTGTATGAAAGCACTGCCGGAACGAGGAAGAATAGGTGTTTTTAATCGTTCTTATTACGAAGATGTTTTAGTTGCCAGAGTTCATAATTTAATTGAAAATCAAAAAATCCCGAAGGAATTTATAACTCCTATAATTTGGGAACAGCGTTTTGAACAAATCAAAAATTTTGAAAAATATTTGTACAATAACGGAACAAGAATTATAAAATTTTTTCTAAACGTTTCGAAAGCGGAACAAAAAAACAGATTTATGAAACGCCTGGAAACTCCATCTAAAAATTGGAAATTTTCCGCAAGTGATTTGAAAGAAAGAGAACTTTGGGACGAATATCAAATAGCCTATCAAGATGCAATTAATGAAACATCTACCAAATATGCTCCTTGGTATATTATTCCTGCTGATAATAAGTGGTATGCCCGACTTGCAATTTCCGAAATAATTAATAATGTACTTGAAAGTCTTGATATTGAATATCCGAAATTGGATAAAGAACAAATTGCAAAGCTCAATAGATATAAAACTCAATTAGAGAACGAAGAAGATGTGTAAAACTCTTCTAAGTAAACAAGGGAAGAAATACGAGTTTTATATTTAAAAAACAAAAGTCTTGGAGGGGGGAAACCTGAACCGAATTGAAAAATAGAAAAAACATAAATAATGAGTGTTAAATTTTTTATAGATAATAGTTATTCTATTTCTGCTTTAACAAGGAGCTTAAAACATCGGTTCAAAATTAGACTCTGGTTTTAAAAAAAATTACTACGAAGAATTTAAAAATACTTTTTACGTTGGAGCATCAATAATTCCAGGAGCCGGCTTGCCAATGGCAGTTATCAACTCAAAACTTACAGCGGAACGAGTATATTATTATGAATAGTAATATTCAAAGTAATAAATTTTTATATGACGCATTTTTTATATTTTAAAAATTAGAAACAATGTTTTTAAGTTCTTTAAAGTTGCTCATATTTTCATGTTTTTAGTTTTTATTTATCATAGTTGAGCAGGTTCTTTGACTTTCAACCTTTTCAGAGATTACGGTATTCTATTTTGTTCAGTAGAAACAACAATATCAAATAACTAAACTTTTTTTAAGAACAATGCGTCTAATTATAAAAATATTATTGTAGTACAAATAATTTATTTATATCTTTAACAACGAATTGTATTAATCATTCCATAAATTTTAACGGTTTTTATATGAATAAACAAAAGTATATTGTTATTGGTGTAGGAATAGCCATAGTTTTATTTGCTTTTTTGGTAATGAATATTCTGAGTGGTTTCAAATCGGAACCTAAGAGAGTTAAGGAAAAAGAAGTTTTAAGATCAGTTAAAGCAGCACCTGTTAAATATAGTAAGTTAAAAGGCAAGATAATTTCTTCGGGACGGGTTACTTCTAAATCAGAGTTATTTATCACGGCAGAAGTTCCCGGAAAAATTATTAAGGGTAATGTTCCTTTCAAAAAAGGACAAAGCTTTAGTAAAGGCGATCTGCTTCTAAAAATTTATGATAAAGAAGCCGGATTAAAATTAAAATCGAGCAAGAGTAAATTTTTGAATAGCCTTGCCGGAATTTTACCCGACTTAAAAATTGATTTTCCCGACAGCTATAATAATTGGTATATCTTTTTTGAAAATATCGATATAGAAAAAGATTTACCCGAATTGCCTAAAATAAATTCAACCAAAGAAAAAGTGTTTTTGGCAAGCCGCAATCTGCTAAGTTCTTATTATGACATTAAAAGTTTGGAATCTAATTTCAAAAAATATTCAATTTATGCTCCTTTTACCGGAGCAATAACTTCTGTTAATGTAGAGGTTGGAGGTATTGCGGGAATGAATATGAAATTAGGGAGTATCATAAATACTCAGCAATACGAATTGGAAGTTCCACTAAATGTAAAAAATGATAAATGGGTAAAGCGAGGTGATGAGGTAGTAATTAAAAATAATTTGGAAACCGAAACTTGGAAAGGAAGAGTAATCAGAAAATCGAGTAATTTAGATGTTAAAACACAATCTTTAAGTGTCTTCGTTCAAATTTATAATAATCAAAAAACACCTATTTATAAAGGCGAATATCTTAAAGCATATTTCAATTCGCTTCAAGTTAATGATGCAATGGAAATACCTAGAAATGCTGTTTTTAATACAAATGAAGTTTTTGTTGTACGAGATAATCTGCTTGCAAAAGAAAAAATTAATATTATTAAAGTAAATGAGAATTCAATATTTTTTAACGGACTTAAAGAAAAAACACTGATAGTTATTGAGCCTCTTGTAAATGCTCGTGAAAATACTAAAGTTAAAGTAATCTAAAATAATTCCCTTTTGCGGAGAAAAGTTAATGAAGAAAATAATTTCTACTTTTATAAAATATCCTTTTTATGCAAACATACTTTTGGCAGTAATTGTAATTTTCGGATTTTCAGGTTTGATGTCTCTTAAAAAATCATTCTTTCCTAAAGTATCTTCCAGGTTCATTTATGTAACAGTAGCTTATCCTGGTGCATCTCCTCAAGAAATGGAGCAAAGTATAACTACAAGAATTGAAGAATCTATAAGAGGAATTGTAGGAATTAAAGAATTCTCATCAACCTCCTCAGAAAATCTTTCTAGTGTAATGATAGAGATTTTAACAAGTTATGATATTGATGATGTTCTTAGAGATGTTAAAAATGCTGTAGATGGAATTAGTTCTTTACCCGTTGATGCGGAAAAACCAATTGTTTATAAAAAAAGAGAAACCACTAATGTTGCAAATATCGGTTTATCGGGCAATGTTGATTTAGAAACCTTAAAGAAATATGCAAACGAAATTGAAGAAGATTTTCGTAATTCCGGAATTGTTACTCAGCTTTTAATTCAAGGTTATCCTCCATTGGAAATTTCCGTAGAAGTTTCCGAAGAAAATTTAATGCGATATAAGTTGAGTTTTAGAGATATAATGGCTGCAATAGCGGGCAATAATATTGATGTTTCCGCAGGAACCATAAGATCGGATGAAGAAGAAATATTAATCAGATCAAGAAACAGAAGTGTAAAGCCTAGTTCTATAGGGGATATAGTTTTAAGAGCAAATAATGATGGCAGCTTTTTAAGGATTAGAGATATTGCAAATGTAAAAAGAAAGTTTTCCGAAGAATCTAATGCATCATACATGAATGGTAAAACCGCCATTTATTTTGATATTAGAAAATTAGCTGATGAGGATTTGGAAGTAATCTCCGATTATTTGAATGATTATGCTGAAAAGTTTAACAAAAAGCATGAGGGTATTTTTCTAAATATTACTTTTAATTTCTTATCTTTGTTAAACAGCCGTTTAAGTTTACTTTATGAAAACGGTGGTTTGGGATTAATTTTAGTTGTTATTTCTCTTGCACTCTTTTTAAGTTTCAGATTATCACTTTGGGTTGCCTGGGGCATTCCCTCTTCTTTCCTTGGTATGTTTATAGTTGCTAACCTTGCCGGAATTACGATAAATATGATTTCTCTCTTTGGGATGATCCTAGTAATTGGAATTTTGGTAGATGACGGAATTGTAATCGGTGAAAATATTTTTTCACATTTCGAAAAAGGGAAAAGTCCTAAAAGAGCAGCATTAGATGGAACACTGGAAGTAGCACCTGCCGTATTAACTTCCGTTACAACTACAATTGTAGCTTTTGCTCCGCTTTTGTTTTTGGAAGGACAGTTAGAAATGCTTTACGAGATGGCATTTATTGTAATATTTAGTCTCGTTTTTTCACTTATTGAAGCTTTTTTAATCTTGCCTGTTCACTTATCAAGCAAACATATTTTAAGAAGAGATAACGGGAAAAGAAGTCCGATAAGAGAAAAGTTAGACAAACTAATTTTTCTGCTTAGAGATAAAATTTACAAAAAAAGTTTAAAGATAATTATTAAATGGAGATGGGTAGTTATTATTATACCTGTTGCTTTAATTTTAATTACTGTAGGAATGATAAAGGGAACAATAATTAGAACTACATTTTTTCCTTCAATAACATTCGATTTTTTTTCTGTAGATTTAGCATTTACACCCGGTTCAGGTAAACAACAAACTTATGATTATCTCAAAGACTTTGAAAAAAAAATATGGGAAGTAAATGAAGATATTAAAACTGAATTTGGTGATACAAATACCTATGTAACCTACACTTTTCGTTCTGTCGGAGCAGCTTTTAGAGGTACAGAAAGAGGCTCGCATGCCGGTGCTATTATGGTTATGCTAAGAGATATGGAAGGGGCACCACTATCCAGCTTTGATATAGTGTCCCGAGTGAAAGAAAAAATAGGTGATGTTCCCGAAGCTAATAAATTTACCATTGGTGGAATAAACCGCTGGGGGAAACCTGTTTCAATTAGTCTGCTCGGTAAAAACTTAAAAGAACTTGAACTAGCTAAAGAATTTTTGGAGCAAGAGCTTGTACATTATGCCGACTTAAAAAATATAACCGATAACAATCCTAAAGGAAGACAAGAAGTTCAAATTCAATTAAAGCCCGAAGCATATTTTTTAGGACTTTCGCAAAAAGAAATTATTAACCAAATACGATACGGCTTTTTTGGCGGACAAGCACAAAGATTACAAGACGGAAAAGATGAACTTAGAGTCTGGGTAAGATATCCTCAAAAAGGTCGATTAAATATCGGCAAACTCGATCAAATGAAAATTAAAACATTGAAAGGCGAATTTCCCGTAACAGAGCTTGTTGATTACAAAGTGGAAAGGGGTCCGGTTTCCATAAAAAGATATAATGCTTCACGCGAAATTAGAATAGAAGCGGATTTATCCGATCCTTACGTATCTGTTCCTCCAATCTTAGAAAGAGTAAGAAACGAAATAATCAAAGAGATTAATGTAAAATATCCTGGAGTTAAGGTTATATATCAAGGGCAGCAAAAAAGCAGTAGTGAATCTCTGCAGCAAATTCAAAAATTATTTTCCGTAGCTTTTATTTTGATAATTGTACTTCTAATTATTCACTTCAAATCTTTGCTCCATGCCGGAATAATTCTAATGATGATTCCGCTTTCTTTTCTTGGTGTAGCTTGGGGACATGGAATACATGGGCACCCGCTTTCAATATTGAGTACTTGGGGTATGGTAGCACTCTCCGGAGTTGTTATTAACGATGCCGTTGTTTTTCTTTCTAAGTATAACCTGAATTTATTAGAAGGAATGAAAGTGCAGCATGCGGTTTTTGATGCAGGACTTTCGAGATTTAGAGCAATAATTTTAACTACGCTTACTACTACAGTTGGTTTATTTCCGTTAATTTTGGAAACAAGTTTTCAAGCACAATTTTTAATCCCGATGGCAATTTCGCTTGCTTACGGTGTTTTTGTAGGTACTTCTTTTATACTCGGATTTTTCCCTGCACTTATTTTAGTACTAAACGATATAGTTTTTTGGTTCAAAAGAAAAAGAGGCAATAAAGAAATATCACGAGAAGATATTGAACCTGCAATAAAAAACAGTAAAATAACTTTTGAGTAAATCTATAGGAAAATTAATGAAATTAAAAATTTTATGTTTAATAACAATTATTTCATTTAATAATATATTTTCGCAAACTAAACTTACACTTTCCGATGCAATAAAAATTGGTTTAAAAAATAATTATAATTTAAGAATATCAAATAAAAATGTTGAAATAAGCAGAAGAAATAATTCTTGGGGTACAGCAGGAAGATTTCCTACAATTGATTTGGTTGTTAATTCTATTAACAGATACGATAATAACGATTCCGAAATAATTACAAATAATCTAATCCCTTCGGTACAATTAAATTGGGTACTCTTTAACGGATTTCAAATTTTTCATACTAAAAGTCTTCTTGAAGACCAACAAAAACTAAGTGAAGGCTTAAATGCAGTTCAAGTGGAAAATACAATAAAAGCAATAATTTTAAGTTACTTCGATGTAGTTTTGCAAAAAGAAAAACTTAATGTGTTTGAAGAATTGGAAGTTTTATCCAAAGACAGATATAATAGAATGAAAACCGGACAAGAGCTAGGGAATGCGGTTACTTACGAAGTTCTGCAAGCTAAAACATCTTGGTTGGAAGATAGATCAAATTTTCTTTCGCAAAAACTAAATTATGATAATTCAGTTAGAGCATTAAACTTGCTTATTGGAGAAAAAACAGATAAAAATTATTCCCATTTCGAAGAATTCAAAATTGAATTGAAAGAATATAGTTTTGAAGACCTTAAAGAAAGAATGGCTATCAATAATAAAAATCTTAAAAATCAATACTTAAACGAAATGATTAGTGAAAGAGAAATTGATATAGCAAGAAGCGGTATTTTTCCTAAGTTGATTTTTAATGCAGGTTACGATTATACAAAAGTGAGAAGAGATATTAGAGGAGTTGCAATACAAAATACTAATTCTTATGATTATTACGGAAATTTAACTTTAAAACTAAATATCTTTAACGGTTTTAATACACGCCGAGCATTGGAAATTGCAAAAATAAAAAATGAAATCAGTAAAATAAAAATAGAAGAAATTAAACACAGTCTAGATAACTCGCTTATCCAATTATTGGAATTGTACAATATTCAAAAAGAATTGCTTAATGTTGCAGATGAAAATGTAAATAGCACTAAATTAAATCTTCAGATTTCCGAAGAGAAATTTAAGAATGGAGTAATAAATTCATTTAATTATCGTGATGTTCAGTTGGTTTACTTAAACGCTTCATTAAGAAAATTAAATGCCATTTATAATTTAATAAAAACCGATACGGAATTAGCCCGATTAACCGGTTCGATAATTACTGAAGAATAAAATATATTACTACCGTTGTTTTACAAAAACTTATTTTTATTTATCCTTTGTATTTTTACTTTGTAAGCTTACTATATTAAATTTTTCAAACTCCTTGTATAGATGTTGCAAGTTCGATATTTATTGCTTGTTTTACAATTAGTGAAGTGAAAGAAGCACTCGAAAAATCCAAGTCTGGAACTTTATCTTGCTAATAGTGGTTAAAGTACTTACGGGAAATTAGTTTAATCTAAAAAAAATTAACTGTCATCCTATCTGCCAATTGACTAATTGTTTCGTATCTTATAATTTATAATAAGACAACTAATCTTAAATAAGGAGAATACAATGAAAAGACTAATAAACATCTTTGTTGCATTATTACTTTTTGCAACAATACTATCTGCACAAAACGAGTGGAAGTTCGATAAATCTCATTCCAAAGTTGGCTTTAGCGTAACACATTTGGTTATTACTGATGTGGAAGGTCAGTTTAAAGATTTTGACGGAAAAATTATTGCCAAAGGCGATAGCTTTGAAGATGCGGAAATTGAATTTGAAGCAAAAGTTGCAAGCATCGATACTGATAATGAAGACAGAGATAAGCACCTAAAAGCTGATGATTTTTTTAATGCAGAAAAATATCCCAAACTCACTTTTAAAAGTAAATCATTCAAGAAAGTTGATGATAGCGAATATAAACTTATCGGTGACTTAACAATAAAAGATGTAACAAAAGAAGTTGAGCTAAATGTTGAGTACAGAGGAACAGTAAAAGATCCTTGGGGAAACACTAAAGCCGGTTTTGAGTTAGAAGGGGAGATCAACAGATTTGATTATAACTTAAAATGGAGCAAAACCTTAGAAACGGGTGGTTTGGTTGTTAGTGATAAAGTTGAAATTTTTGCCAAGTTGGAATTACAAAAGGTAAAATAATTTTATGCAGCAGTAGGGGAGGGCTTTCAATCTCCCTTACATAAAATTCTCAGTACCGTACGCAACATTCTACCTTTGTCTATTGTCAAATGTCATCGCAAGAGAAACGAAGCGATCTTTTTCAGTTTTCAGTTTGCTGTCTTTCTCAAACTCTGCTTATCAAAATTGAGATGTTATGATGAGATTAGCTTGTAATAACATGTTCTTTTTAATTATTAGAACGGAAAGTCTGAGTTACGGAAGAGATTATTCAAGAAACATAATAACGTAAATAGGGGAATTCAAAAAATATAAAGTATATAAATAAACCCAACTTCTTAGAGTAGTTGGGTTTATATTTAAGTAATTATTTATCAGTTAAGGCCGCAACCCCGGGAAGAGTTTTACCTTCGAGGAATTCAAGAGAAGCACCTCCTCCGGTAGAAACGTGAGAAACTTTATCTGCAAGTCCGGCTTTTTTAATTGCAGCTGCAGAATCACCACCACCGATAATTGTAATAGCACCGTTTTCAGTTGCTTCTGCAAGAGTTTTGGCAATTGCATTAGTTCCAAGGGCAAAGTTATCAAATTCAAAAACGCCCATTGGCCCATTCCATACAACGGTTTTACTTTCGAGAATAACTTTTTTGAATTTTTCGATTGTATCCGTGCCAATGTCCAATCCCATTTTATCAGCCGGAATTGAAGTAACGGAAACAACTTCCGCAGGAGAGTTATTATCGAACTCGGCAGCAATTCTAACGTCTTCCGGTAATAAGAAATTAACCCCTGAACTTTTAGCTTTCTCTAAAATTTCTTTTGCGAGACTAATTTTATCTTCTTCGAGGAGTGATTTACCGATTTCGTAACCTTGAGCCTTGTAGAAAGTATAAGCCATGCCACCGCCGACAATCAAATTATCAACCTTGCTCATTAATTCTTGGATAACATCAATTTTGCCTGAGATTTTTGCTCCACCGAGAATTGCCGTAAATGGTCTTTTGGGATTAGCAATTGCATTATGAAGATAATCCAATTCTTTTTTCATTAAATATCCTGCGGCACAGGTATCAAAAAACTTTGTAACGCCTTCCGTTGAAGCGTGTGCTCTGTGTGCCGAACCGAAAGCATCGTTAACATAAACATTACCTAAATCGGCAAGTTGCTTGGCAAAGTTTTCATCATTTTTTCTTTCTTCAGCATGGAATCTTAGATTCTCTAAAAGAAGAACTTCACCGCTTTGCAAATTGGCAGCCATATTTTTTACCGATTCACCAACGCAATCATTTGCAAATTTAACTTCTTTGCCTAATAATTCTCCTAATCTTACAGCCGCAGGTTTCAAACTAAATTCAGATTTAACTTCGCCCTTTGGTCTTCCGAGGTGACTCATTAAAATAGCAATACCACCTGCATCAATTATTTTTTTAATTGTTGGTAAAGCCGAAGTAATTCTTATATCATCTGTAATTTCTTGTTTTTCATTCAGCGGAACATTAAAATCAACTCGCACGAGAACTTTTTTATCTTTTAAATCAATATCTTCTATGAATAATTTGTTCATTTTAACTCCTAAAATTTTTTAAGGAAATGGTTTGAGATAACATATTTGCAAACTTTCCTTTGCAAATATGTAAAAAAAAGACGCAGAAAAATTAAATTGACCGCGTCTTAAAAGTATTTAATTACATTTACTAACTATGCAATTTTTTTGGCTAAGTCAACAACCCTGCAAGAGTAACCAAATTCGTTATCGTACCAGCCGACAACTTTAACCATATTTCCTTGAACCATTGTGGAAAGAGAATCGAAAATATTTGAGTGAGTGTCGCCAACTATATCGGCAGAAACTATAGGATCTTCACAATAAGCCATGATTCCTTTGAGGTCATTACTTGCAGCAGTTTTGAAAGCATTGTTTACTTCTTCAACAGTAGTTTCTTTTTTCAAGATTGCTACAAAGTCAGTGATTGAACCATCAGGAGTAGGAACTCTCATTGCCATTCCGTCTAATTTTCCGTTTAATTCAGGTATAACTTTACCGACTGCTTTTGCTGCACCTGTTGTTGTAGGAATAATTGAAACAGCAGCAGAACGGGCTCTTCTTAAATCCGAATGAGGTAAATCTAAAATTCTTTGATCATTTGTGTAAGCGTGAATTGTTGTCATAAATCCTTTTTCAATTCCAAAAGTATCGTTAAGTACTTTTGCCATTGGAGCAAGACAGTTAGTTGTGCATGATGCGTTTGAAATAATTTGGTCACTGTCCTTTAATGCGTTTTCGTTTACACCTAAAACAATAGTTGCATCAATTTGATCTTTAGCAGGTACAGTTAAAATAACTTTTTTAGCACCACTATTGATATGTTTCATGCAGGCTTCTTTAGTCCTGAAAACGCCTGTAGATTCAATTACTACGTCTGTCCCGAGAGCACCCCAATTTAAATTTGCAGGATCTCTTTCAGCTGTAATTTTAATTTTATCACCGTTTACTATTAAATCACTTCCGTCAACTTCAATTGTTCCGTTAAATCTTCCGTGAACGGAATCGTATTTTAATAGATGTCCTAAGGTTTTTGCATCGGTTAAATCGTTAATCCCGACGAAATCAAAGCCTCCGAGTTCCATTGCTCTGCGGAAAACAAGTCTTCCAATTCTTCCAAAACCATTAATGCCAATTTTGATTGCCATTTAATTCTCTCCTTTTTTAGTTATTGATTATATGTTTATTTTATAATTATCAAAAATACAACAATGCAAAGCCAAAAACAATTAAGGTAAATTTTATTATTGGGAAATTCTTGAATAATATGAGGAATTACGAAAAAAAATAATAAATAGCTTCACTAACCGGTATTTTCAAAAATTGTTTTACTTTGAAAAAAAGTTATACAAGCTTAACCTATATATGACACAGAGATTCTAGTTTTATTTAACTTTATCCAAGGAAAAACATTTTAGAATGTATTTAGAATGACACAAGATTTTTTGCTTTTGATGATTATAAACACTATTTAACAAAATAAAATATTTTTTTACCCTTTTAAAAATTTTTTTAGTAAATTTCAATTTTAAAACCAAATAAAATAGTAATAAAAGTTTTAAATAATTTTTAAAATCTAAAAAATATTCATAATAAAGAATAAATTATAATTTAATCAATATTAAAAAGAGGAAAAAATGGCTAAAAAGAATGTCTTAATCATGGGTGCCGCTGGACGCGATTTCCATAATTTCAATGTTTATTTTAGAGATAATGAAGATTATAATGTTGTTGCTTTTACTGCAACGCAAATTCCTAACATAGACGGAAGAATGTACCCCGCTGAATTAGCAGGTAAGCTTTATCCAAATGGAATTAAAATATATGACGAAAGTGAATTGGTTGATTTAATCAAAAAATTTGATGTTCACGAGGTTGTTTTTGCTTACTCGGATGTTCCTTTTAATTATGTAATGACAAAAGCATCAATTGTTAATGCTGCAGGTGTTTCTTTCAGATTACTTGGCGGCGAAGAGACTATGATTAAAAGTTCTAAACCTGTAATCTCAGTCCTTGCTGTTAGAACAGGTTGTGGTAAATCTCAAACATCAAGAAAAATTGTTAAAGCTCTAAGAGATGCAGGTAAAAAAGTTGTTGCTATTCGTCATCCCATGCCTTATGGTGATTTAGTAAAACAAAAAGTTCAAAGATTTGCAACTTTAGAAGACTTAAAAACTCACGAATGTACAATTGAAGAAATTGAAGAATACGAGCCTCACATTGCACTTGGTGGTATTATTTATGCGGGTGTTGATTATGAAGCAATCATAAGAGAAGCAGAAAAAGAAGCTGATGTTATTTTATGGGATGGCGGTAACAACGATATGTCATTCTACAAAGCTGATTTAACTTTTACGGTTGTTGATCCTCATAGAGCCGGACACGAATTAACTTATTATCCCGGTAATACAAGTTTAAGATTAGCTGATGCAGTTGTTGTAAATAAAATTGATTCGGCTGACCAAGAAGATATTTTAACTGTAATTAATAATGTTAGAGAAGTTAATCCTGATGCAGCGATAATTGACGGAGCTTCCCCATTAATAGTTGATAAACCCGAAGTTATAAGAGGTAAAAGAGTCCTTGTCGTAGAAGACGGTCCTACTTTAACACACGGTGAAATGAAATATGGTGCAGGAACAGTTGCAGCTCAAAAACTCGGTGCAAAAGAATTAGTTGACCCAAGACCATTTACGGTTAAATCAATTACAGAGACTTACGAAAAATATCCTAACATTGGTATTCTTTTACCTGCAATGGGTTACGGCGAAAAACAAATGAAAGATCTTGAAGAAACAATTAATAATGTAGATTGTGATGCTGTTATTATTGGTACTCCAATTGATCTTGGAAGAATCTTAAAGATAAACAAACCAAATACAAGAGTTATGTATGAACTTCAAGAAATTGGTTCAACAACTGTAGAATCAATTTTAAAAGAAAAAGGTATAATATGAAAAAAAAGCTGGCTGTAATTGCTCTCGGAGGTAATGCCTTATTAAAAGGTGATGAAATAGGAACTATCGATGAACAAGAAAAAAATGTCCTCGATACATGTAAACAGCTGGTTGACCTTATAAAAATGGATTACAATATAATTATCACACACGGTAATGGTCCGCAAGTTGGTAATTTATTGTTGAAAAATGAAGCAGGGTACGATAAGTATAAATTACCTCAAATGCCCATGGATATTTGTGTAGCCGATTCTCAAGGAGAAATCGGCTACATGATTGAACGTATGATGCGCAATGTACTTTCTGAAAATAACCTCGAAAAAAATGTAATTACTATTGTAACACAAGTACTTGTAGATAAGTTCGATCCCGCTTTTGAAAACCCAACAAAACCTGTTGGTCCGTTTTACTTAAAAGAAGAAGCTGATTTATTAGCTAAGAAAAATGATTGGGTATTTCAAAAAGATTCACAAAATCGTGGATGGAGAAAAGTAGTTGCTTCTCCGCAGCCTGTAGAAATTATGAATGAAAGTGTTATTAAATCTTTGGCAAATGAAGGTAACATTGTTATTGCAGTTGGCGGAGGCGGTATTCCGGTTTTTAAACATGAGAATAGTTTTTTAGAAGCAATAGAAGCAGTAATTGATAAAGATTTAGCTTCTTCTGTTTTAGCAACTAAAATTGAAGCTGATGTATTTTACATAATTACAGATGTTCCGAAAGTTTATATTAATTTTAATAAGCCTAATCAAAAAGCATTAGATAATTTAACAGTTAGTGCTGTTAGTGAACTTTTCGATAAAGGTGAATTTGGTGCAGGAAGCATGGCTCCAAAAATTAAAGCCGCAATTAAATTTGCAGATAGTACCGGAAAAGAAAGTGTAATTACCGATGCTCCAAATCTTCCCCAAGATGGCTGTGGAACAAGAATACAAGGTTAATTTTTTACTTACATTATTCAATGCTGCCGATTTAAAGGCAGCTAATTTTTTTAGCTAACTTAATTTTGTTTCAAATCAATTCAAGATAAGTTTGTACAAACTGATAATCACCCATAATGGTACTTGAAAATCTCATTTATTTGTTATATGAAAAATTAAAATTATAGTTAACACTCTCTCTTTAATAATATTTCTTTAATATTATTAATTGGGCGAAACTTTAGTAATGTGCTAACGCTTTACTGAAAGTGATATGCTTTTAATTAAACAATATCACTCTCAACAATAAAAAGTTAGTAATCAAAAATTATCAATAAAATAAAGATATGGATGCAATACCAATTAAATGAAATAAAATTAAGGAAAAAATCATTAATTTTTTATTTTTTTGCCTCTTTTCATATAATAAATCCTCTTCGTGTACACGGCGGTTAAAATAATCACCCATTGAAGGATTCCAGTCGGGATTTGTAATAGGATTTTTAATATAGTTTGCCATTCTTTGTAAAATCTCCATTTTTTAACATTTTCTTTCACTTTCTGCTTTGGCGAACAAGAAGCTTGGTTTATTACTCTCAGCTTGCTCTTAAATTAAAACTAATTTCTAAAATAAAAAAATTTAATACGAGTATATAATAGAAAAAAACTTATACTGACGTGATCTATATCACATTTGATGTTTAACTTCGGAAATAAAATTTCGATTAATAAAGTGAATATAGTTGCAATGTTTAAGATCACATTTTTGAGCATTTTTTTCTTATTTATTTCTGGTTAAAAAACGGAGTAAAAATGCAATTAAAAATTAAAGGAATTGAAGGCGAATATATAATCTTTAATAATTACAATATTGTACAATATAAAATAGATACTGTTGGTAAACAAATCGGTAAAAGTATAAAGCATGTTACCACGGATTCTATAGAAAACAATGAAGATAGAAATAAAGTTTTTAAAGTTATTATGAAAAATATTTATTAAAAATTTGAGTTTGAGGATTAATTATAAAATGGAAGAAATACAAGAACAACAAATCAATGAAAGATTAAAACATAGATTTACTATTGAAGGAAATTCCCTTTTTGATACTTCAATTGATGAAGATAATCTATTTACAAAAAATGATACTTATTCTGCGAATTTTACCGTGTTAAAGTATAATAATACAAGAGCCACATTAAAGGAAGCTTCTATTTTTAAAAATTTTATGGAAGAAGTAATTGCAAAAGAAGGTAAAAACATTGTAGTAGATTTAAATGGATGTGAATTTATTGATTCATCTTTTTTTGGAGTGTTGGTTTCGGGAGTTAAAAGATTAAAAACAATGGGAAAGAAATATTATTTGGTTTTTGACAATAAAGATACAATTCCAATTTTTTCCGCAACAGGCTTAGATAAAGTATTTACAATATATAATTCAGTTAAAGAAGCTGTTGAATCTTAACTTTTTATTTATTTAAAATAAATTGTTATAAATTATTTCTTTCGCGATACAACTGTGCTATTTCTGCACCGACTATAAATAGTATTGATGCGTAAAAAAGCCAAAACAGTAAAACTAAAAAAAGTATAAATGCTTCATAAAACTTATTGGATTGTAAAAAAGTTTGGACATAATAACCAAATACAACTCTTGCCAATTCCCATAAAATAGTAGCCCATAAAGCACCTACAAATGTAACTTTTTTATTAAGCTTTGCATAAGGTATAAGAGAATAAAACACAAAGAAAAGCAAAAGAACTACTAAAATAGATGTAAATGAAAAAAGATCGTGTATCAAAGAATCAACTCTGAACCTTTCTAAAATTTCAATATTTTCTGAAGCCTTAATCAAAATATTGATTGAAGGAAGAATAAAGGTAGAAAGTAGCATTAATAAGATTATCAAGATAACCATGCCGAAATCTCTTATCAAACCGATAATAATTCCTTTGTTTTCACTGCTTCCGAAAACACTATTAAGTATTGTACGCATACTGCTGAATAGCCATGTAGAAGTGAAAAATAATCCGATTAGACCAAGATAAAATGCAACAGCACTATATTGAAAAACTCCCGGCATTCTTCTAACTATTGCAGAAGTTGTAAAGTCTGCATATTCTTTATATGGAATTACCGTATGTATTAATTGCGAAAGATTATGTTCAATAGATTCAACTTCGATTATATTCCCCAAAAGAGCGTAAACTAATAATAAAATCGGTATAGTTGAAAGAAGTAAAGAAAAAGCAATTCCTCCTCCAGTCAAGAAAATATGGTGCTGATCAATTCTCTTTAGTAACCCAATTATATAATGACTAAAAAAGGATAAAATTTTTCTATAAGTATTAAAAGAAAAAAAATTATTTATGAAAGATTTTTTCATATATCAAATAAAATAAATAAATTTTATAAAAATAAAAAAGAGACCCCATCTTTAACTACAAAGATAAGTCTTTTATTAAAATAAATAAAATTAAAGAATTGTTACATCTTTTTTTGTTTGAACAAATTATTGTTGACAAGAAAAACAATAAATGAAATAATTATAAATGACCAAAATGTAATAATTAAATCATTTTTTTCAACAAGAAAAGTAGTTACACTATCTGACAGGAAAGCAAAAAATTTCGCGAGGATAATTAAACTTAAAGTTAAAAGACTTATCATTATACCTGAATAAAATGCAGTAAAATAGTTTATATTAAAATCATTTTCTTTAGTATGTTGTTTTACGACTATTGTTTTTTCTACTTTACTCATTTTTTATTTTCGATAAAATTTTATTTAATTTAGTAAAACTGAATTAAATGAAAAAAGTAAAAATAAATATGCTAAAAATCACTCTAATTTTTTATAAATTGTTCGATTATAGCATACGTAAATGGTGCAAAAAAAGTTGCCTGAGCAAAAAAACTTTACAATGCTAAATTATTATATTAAATATAATTGAAATATTTATTAAAATAAATGTCAGTTTTTTTTGCTATCTTAATAAATAGAAAAATTTTAATACAAATTAATTGTCGAAAAACTACAAAAAAAGGAGAGTTTTTTTACACATAGATAATGTGACCTTTGGCACAGATTGTGTCTTATTTTAACTGCTTATCATTAAAATTTCTTATGAAAGAGGGGTTTTTATGTACAAAGTAGAATTAACATCAACTGATTGTTTAGTTTCAGAATATGATAACACACAACTAATTTGCAGTTACATATTTATTAAAAAAACTTTTAAGTATTTGTATAAGAGACAATTGCAAATATTGAGTAAAAACGAACAAAAAGCAATTATTTATGATTTGTCTCTTTTTGAAACGTTAAAAGAAAAAAAATATTTATTAAGAACGTTAACTCCACAAAAGTGGCTTGAAAATTGGTGCTTTTATAATATCCTTATAAGTGAACTTAAAAAAAGAGAGTTATATAAAGCGAATAGCTAAGTTAATTATTAAAAAAATTTAATATAAATATGAAAATAAATAAGTTTTACTATTATTCTCCTCAGAAATTAACATTAATAGAGGTTAAAAATTTAGTTCCAAAAGTAATAATATCTGTTGTAGCATTTTTTATTCTTATTGTAACTGCAATTGTTAGTATAAATTATTTTTTATTAGATAACACCTCAATCGTATTCAAAAATAACCAAAAAGCAATAATAGAAAATAGTTATAAAAAAGAAATTTCTTTGTTAAATAAAAAATATAACAAATTGCTTAATTCTGTTAATAACCTAAAAGATAATTCTAATGATTTGCGCCTTGCTGTAAATTTGGAGCCGATTAATATTGAAAGCGATAAAATAGGTATTGGCGGAAGTAAGTTTGATATATATAATCATTCACTTGATAATCTCGAACTGACATCGGTTTATAATTATATTAATGAAATTGAAACCAAGCTGAAAATAGAAAAAGCAAATTTTGATAAAGTTTTAGAAAAATTTGAAAGCAATAAAAAATTATTTGAAGTAATTCCAGCAATAAGTCCGGTTAATTGTGCTATTGGAGATAAGTTTGGTATGAGGTATCATCCGATATTAAAAAGGAAAAGAATGCACCATGGCTTGGACTTTTTAGCTAACACCGGCGAAAAAGTTTATGCTCCCGGAGATGGAATTGTAACATTTGTAGGTAATAGAGGTGGTTACGGAAAAGTAATTAAAATTGACCACGGCTATGGTTATGTTACTCTTTATGCTCATCTTTCCAAGTTTAAAGTAAAAAAGAAACAGAGAGTAAAAAGAGGTGATATTATTGCTTTAACAGGTAATTCAGGAAGTCTTTCTACAGGTCCGCATTTGCATTACGAAGTAAGACATAAAGGCATTTCGTTAAATCCCAGAAATTTTATTTTTGATAATATTCGTTTGTTTGACGGTACAAGCAAAAAAGATTTTTACGCTTATAAAGGAAAGTGAAAATCCTTTGAAAATTTAGAAGCTTTTCATCGCGAAAGAATTTTAGAAGGAACTTATAGTTTGCAGAAAATACCTAAAGGTGTAGATAATTATTAGAAACCTCTAAAAAAGAGTCTAACTTAAGAGGACACAAGGCTCTATAAAGTAAAAATAAATTGCAAGAAAAATAAAAAAGAATAAAAAAGCTTGCAAAAAATGAGACCAAAGAAAAGAGAAGAAACCTCAGAATTATTCAAAGTAGAATTAAAAAAAATAATAAACAGAAGACATCCGTTAGTAAAATTATCAGAAGAAATATTTAGAATATCTTTAGGTCTAATTCTCCGTGGCTGATAAAATCAGTTGAATTTATTAATAAGACAGGCGGTAATCGTTATTTGGTAGTAAAAAAATGTTATTTCTGGCTTACAGAGATTTATCTAAAAAATGGCCTATGCCTATTATTGACATAGCGGTAATATAACGCTATATTAATAATTTAAGGGTTCATCATAGTAAGTTTGTTAAAGGATGGTTTGAGGATCACAAAGATAAGATTGAAGTATTCTTATCTGTCCTCTTACTCTCCGGATAAGAATCCGGATGAATATTTGAATTGTGATCTAAAGTATGGATTGTCTGATAAACCTGCTCCCAAAAATCAAGAACAACTTAGAAATAATGTTAAAAATCCTATAGTAATGTTGCAAAATAATCAGACGTGAGTTAAAAATTATTTCAAGCATAACGATATTAAATATGCTACTTAATAAAATATCAGTTTATTGAGGTTGGATTAATATAATCTAGTAATAAGAAGTTTTGATAAAAATGAAGAATTTATTTATGATACTGCATTTATTTATCATGCAAAAATAATAGGACTATAACTATATTAAACAAACTAATTCACTATTAAAAAAGGTAAAAGATGAAATATTTTATTTTATTATTAATTTTAATTTTTTCATTCCAAATAATTTCAGCCCAAGACACTTCCAAAACTGAATTAAAACATGGGATATTATTCCAAATTGATAATCTTTTTACTCTTAATAATTTCAAAGGTTATACTTTTGCTTATCAATATATGTTGGATAAGGAGAGTAAAAGTTTAAGATTTGGGATAACTACTTATTCATTAAATAGAGATAGAGAGCAAGAATCAATTCAAGATACTCTTTTAAGAAAATCACCAAACTCATCTACAAGGTGGGATATAAAGCTTGCTGTTGATTATCTCAATAGAATGATGCAATATGAGAAATTTCATTTATATGTAGGAGCAGGACCATTTATAGGTTACCAAAAAAGGTATGATGAATCTAAACAAATTTCTCCATTTGGGAGTTCTAAAGATATAGCTGATACCAAAACTTTAAGTGTAGGACTTAATTTTATTCTTAATGTTGAGTATCAACTTGATACAAATGTTTTCTTATCCGGTGAATACAATATTTCCACATCATATAGTTACTCAAAGACTAAATCAAAATCAACACTTAATGATGTTGCTATGTTGGTAGGTACTACTAAAGCTAAAGATATTAGTTTTGGCGGTAGTAATGCCAGTCTTGGTCTTGCAATATTTTTCTAATGATTTTCAGCTATATAGAAACTTCTGAAAAATAGAGGAGTTGGTTCTATAATTTTGACATTTTATAATTTTTCCTATTCATTCGATTATTCCTTTATAAAAACAATTAAATGATATTTTTAATCAAAATGGTTTTTGTTTCGGAAAAACAAAACTTTTAGAATGATAATAATTTTCAACTAATATGAAAAAAATATTACTCCTTATAATTATAACATTCACTTGTACTTTATCCCAATCTAGAAATTCGAATTTTGAATTTTCGGGAATTAATCAATTTTGGAAGATTGTTAAAATTTTAGAATCAGACAGAGAACCGAGTAAGAATGAGTGG
>PDPT01000024.1 GCA_002746605.1 Ignavibacteriota bacterium | reverse complement strand
ACGGTAATTGAATACTCTATTCCCTCAACCGGAATGGAGCAATCTAACCAAGTAATGCTAAAGGTTTATGATATACTTGGTAAAGAAGTAGCAACATTGGTAAATAAGAAACAGTCAGCGGGTAATTATAAAGTTAAGTTTAATGCAAATAATTTAAGTAATGGAGTTTATTTCTATAAATTAACAAGCGGTAATTATACTGCAACAAAAAAACTAATGTTGATGAAGTAAGTTGATGAAATAAGTTGATAAAATAATTTAATATTTCATTTTCTCTCCAAACCCGATTTTTTATAAAAAAATCGGGTTTTTTATTAAGAGAAAGTCTAAAAGTTAATTCTCATACTAGAAAGGCTGAGATACAAAATGAGATTACTTCGCTGTGGCTCGTAAAGACATACTTTTTGTTTATTATCAAATATCATATTAAGAATAGAATGAAGCATTTGAGTAGTTTTAAACTCTTTTTGTATGTGAAACAATAGTTAGATTGTCTTGATTTTAAAGTTAAGCATTCTTAACTTTCTTATTAAGATGAAAGAAAATATATCAAAAGAAAATTATTTAAAAACTATATACACCTTATCGAAAGATAATGGAGGTAATGTTTCAACCTCGGAAATTGCGCAAGAGTTGAAAGTAACAAAATCTGCTATTACCGATATGGTTAACAGATTATCGAAACAAGGCTATATTAATTACCAAAAATACAAAGGTGTAAAAATTTTATCCAAGGGGAAAAAAGAAGCTAAAAATATTTTACGTAAACATCGTTTGTGGGAAGTTTTTTTAATTAAAACTCTTAACTATAAGTGGGAAGATGTTCATGAAGAAGCCGAGAGACTTGAGCACTGTACGACCAATTCTCTTATCAATAAAATTGATGAATATTTGAAGTTTCCTAAATTTGATCCGCATGGGGCTCCAATTCCTAATGATGAAGGAAATTACAGAACAACCGAGAACAGTTTTCCGTTATCTGAATGTTCTATTGGGAAAATTTATACCGTTGCAAGAGTTATTGATAAAAATATTGACTTAATCAGGTACCTTTCACAAATAAATCTTTTAATTGATAAAAAAATTAAAATAATTGATAAATTAAGTTTTGATAATTCAATTATTGTGGAAATAGATAAAATGAAACATTCACTAAGTGAAATATTAGTAAAACAAATTTTTATTAAAGCGGTTAAGGAGTAATTATGTTAGAAATAAGTCCGGTTATTGCTTTATTGGTTTTCTTTGTTATTGTAATGTTATTGATAAGTTTATTCTATCCTGGTAAAGGGTTGTTTCACAAATATAAACGAATGCAACAGAATGATAACAGAGTTTTAATTGAAGATGCTCTCAAACATATTTTTGATTACGAAAATCAAAATTTAAGTCCTACCTTAAACAGTCTTGCCGGAAATATGGGAGTAAGTACAGATAAAATTTCCGACATTATAAAAGAATTAAAGAGTCATAAATTAATATTACTGCAAGAACATAAAATAAGTTTAACCAACTCGGGTAAGATCTATGCTCTAAAGATAATTAGGATTCATAGATTGTGGGAAAGTTATCTTGCCGAAGAAACAGGAGTTAAAGAATTAGATTGGCACGATGAAGCTGAAAAGGTTGAACATACAATGACACAGAAAGATGCCGATGAACTTTCGGCTAAAATGGGTAACCCTAAATTTGATCCTCATGGTGATCCCATTCCAACTACCGATGGTAAAGTTTTTAATGTTTCGGGGAAACTTCTTAACAATGTTGGAGATAACAAAATTGTAAAAATACTTCACATCGAAGACGAACCCAAATCTATTTACTCGGAATTGAGAGATAAAGGTTTACATAAAGGTAAAGAGATTAAAATTATTTCTAAATCCGAAAATGGTTTGAAAATAGCTCTAGACGGAAAAGAAATTAAACTTACTTCAATTGCTGCATCAAAAGTTCTGGTAGATGTTTTAGAAAAATCCGAATTTATAAATAAGAAAAGTAAAACCCTTGCTGATTTATCAATTGGTGAGATAGGAAAGGTTATACAGTTATTACCAACTTGTAGAGGGCAGCAGAGAAGAAGACTTCTCGATTTTGGAATTGTTCCGGGAGCAGAAATTTCCGTATATATGAAAAATCCTTTAGATGATCCTGCAGCGTACCTCGTAAAAGATACAATTGTAGCGTTAAGAAATAATCAAGCACAAGAAATTGAAATTGTAATATGAATGAAATAAATCCGAATTGCGAAAATTGTCCTGTACATAATGTTAGCAACCTTGTAAAGCTTGGTGTTGATATGGAAGGCTACAATTATATTGTAGCTCTTGCAGGAAATCCGAACACAGGAAAAAGTACAATATTTAATAATTTAACCGGACTTAAACAACACACCGGAAATTGGCCCGGCAAAACTGTAACAAGAGCTGAAGGTGGATTTGAGTTTAGCAATAAAAAATTTAAGTTGGTTGATTTACCCGGAACATACTCGCTGCTTTCTACAAGTACTGATGAAGAAGTAGCAAGAAATTTTATCCTTTTTGGTCAGCCCGATGTAACTATCATTGTAGTTGACTCAACAAAATTAGAACGCAATCTTAATTTAGTTTTGCAGATTTTAGAAATTACGGATAGGGCTGTGGTCTGTCTGAACCTTATTGATGAAGCTGAAAGAAAAAAAATAAATTTAGATGTAAGAGAATTAACCAAACAACTTGGAGTTCCTGTTGTTCCTACTGCTGCAAGAAGCAAAAAGGGGATGGATGAGTTATTAAAATTCATTCATCAAGTTGCAACGGGAGAATACATTTGTAAACCGCATAAAGTAAAAAGTTACACAAAAAAAATTAAAAAAACGATTGAAGATGTAACCGAAAAAGTTTTGGATAGTTTCCCGGATCTCCCAAATGCCAAATGGGTTGCAATAAGATTGTTAGAAGGAGATCAAACAATAATTGATGCGGTTAAATCCGGAGAAGTAGGAAAGCTTAAAAGTTTAAGTGAATAGTAAAAAATAAAACATTAAACCAACTAATTGTCCTTACAATTCCGCTTTAGAGCTGAAGCAGTCCGTGGGGCAAGCATTCTTTTAGAAATTATTGAAACGAAAAAATAAAATGAATACTAAAAATACAGACTCGCAAGAGAGTATAAAAGAATTAATAAAATATGTTGATAACCAACGTTGGAAAGTAGGAGATGATTTTCACGATGCAATTGTAGAATCAATATTTATTGACGCGGGAAAAATTGCAAGTAAAACAGTTAACAATTCCAAGAGCAAGGAAAGAAACAATTGGGAATTAAAATTAGATAGAATCGTAACAAGCAAAGCATTTGGTTTTCCTATTATGTTTTTGATGCTTGCAGTTGTTTTTTGGTTAACTATTGAAGGTGCAAATGTTCCGTCATCAATGCTTGCAAGTTTATTAGTAGATAAAGGACATCCGTTCTTAAAAGGTATTTCGGTTGCAATTGGTTTGCCTCATTTTATTGACGGACTTTTAATAGACGGAATGTATCTTGCAATGGCATGGGTTATAAGTGTTATGTTGCCGCCAATGGCAATATTTTTTCCACTCTTTACCTTGCTGGAAGATTTTGGATATTTACCGCGGGTTGCTTTTAATATGGATAAGCTCTTTAAAAAAGCAGGTGCCCACGGAAAGCAGGCTTTAACGATGAGCATGGGTTTTGGATGTAATGCTGCCGGAGTTGTGGCGGCAAGAGTTATTGATAGTCCTCGTGAAAGACTTATTGCAATAATTACAAATAATTTTTCTCTTTGTAACGGACGCTGGCCCACTCAGATTTTAATTGCAACAATTTTTATCGGTACCATGGTTCCGCCTTATCTTGCAGGATTAGCTTCTGCCGGAGCTGTTGTTTTTATTGCTCTGCTTGGAATATTTTTAAGTTTACTTTTCTCTTGGTTTCTATCTAAAACAATGTTAAAAGGGGAAGCATCTGCGTTTAGTTTAGAACTTCCACCGTACAGACCGCCAATTTTCTGGCGTACGCTTTACACTTCATTGATTGATAGAACTCTTTTCATTTTGTGGCGTGCAATTGTTTTTGCAGTTCCTGCCGGAATGCTAATTTGGTTAGTCGGGAATGTTACGATTAATGATATAACTCTTGCAGATTATTTTATTAATTATGTTGATCCTTTCGCTTTGTTTATAGGTCTTAATGGAGTAATATTTTTAGCTTATATAATAGCAATTCCTGCTAATGAAATTGTAATACCAACAATACTAATGCTTACGGTAATGAATTTAGGGATTTCCGGAGTTGGCGAGGGAGCAGGTGTAATGTTTGAACTTGATTCAGTTACTCAAACCGGAGAAATATTAAAAGCCGGAGGTTGGACTGTTTTAACGGGAATTAATGTTATGTTATTCAGTTTAATTCACAATCCTTGTTCAACAACTATCTATACAATTTATAAAGAAACCGGAAGTGCAAAATGGACAATGGTAGCGACCTTTATTCCTTTAATTTTAGGTTTTGTAGTCTGTTTTCTTGTAGCTCAGTTTTGGTTTTTGTTTAGTTGAGTATATAAATGAGGAAATTTTATTTGGCTTTTCTAGTTATTTTAATTTTTTCTTGCGTTTCGGAAGAAGAAAAGTTTAATAAAGATTTTTTCGAAATATTAGATGAAATGAAATATGTTGATACTAAATATTTTATTTTTAAGGATACTTTATTAATTTATCCTCAATTAAAAAATAAAATGTAATATATAATTTCTCTAAAAACTAATAAACATTTAAATATTTTTATTTTTTTTCCTAAAAATCAAAATTCACATCTATAATCGTTTTAGTTTTTGAACCAAAAACTCCGTAGAATTTATCAATTCCAAATCTGTCTTTTTCTTTGGAGTAATAGTCCGATAAGTTTTTATCGAAAGTGTAAACTTCCAAGTAGTACTTTATATTTTTGTAAATATTTCTTTTGTTTATTCTTGCAAAATTAGCATAGGAAGGTTTTGAACCAACTTCATAAAAGATTGATTCATCACTTTTTAATGTCCATTCAAAGTAGAGTGAATCAATATTATTCCAATAAATATAATAGGCTTCATCATCTTTAGTTATCTTGTTAAATTTTACTTTGGGAGGTATTATTGTAGTCCCATTTATAATTTTATTATTCTCCAAATTTATATTTAGATTGTAAGATTTATTTATTTCAACAGGATAACTCACCGTTGCGTAAAGTTTTCTTCCAAATATTCGTAAGTATCAGCCAATTCATTTAAAGCATGGTCAGTCCAATAAATTTTATAGCTACTTTTCATAAATCTTTTTAGCTTCAGAATTTGGTTTTAGTTTTCCGTTATCTGCATCTGCTATTCCTAATTCAATAGATTTTTTTTCTGCGTCAGATA
>PDPT01000078.1 GCA_002746605.1 Ignavibacteriota bacterium | reverse complement strand
CATAAGCAACATCTACGGTGTGAGCAATGTAGTCGGCATTATATTCGCGATGTTCGCCATACACCAATATCAGGCGTTTTTGTCCGTTGTCTTGCAGTGCTTCAATTTCATTGACAATTTGAGTATCATCTAAGCTTGTTCGCAAGGCATCTTTGTTTGATGTACGGAAACCACAGTAAGCACAATCGTTTGAGCATTTATTCCCTATGTACAAAGGTGCAAATAAAACAATTCGGTTACCATAAATTTTCTTTTTAAGCATTCTGGCACCTTCTTTTATTTCCTCAATAAGTTCGGGAGAATCCGCATTGATAAGTGCTGCCGTTTCTTCAAGAGATAAGCGATTTTTATTCAGAGATTTTTGAATGATTTCTCTTACCTTTTGTTTATCGGCTTTTGTATTATTAATGTAGTCCCAAATTTCGTTTTCGTCAATAAATGCTTTTCTCGGTTCGTCGGGGATAGAATATTTTTCCGGTGTAAATTTCATGCTTGTCTTTTTTCTTTTGAGATTTTAGTCTTTTGAGATGATAATTTTAACATTAATACCTGATAATTTTCCGATTTTTCCGGCAAGGTTGTTAATGGTATCAATATCCGATTCCATAATAATGGAAATGATATTAATGTTTTTCCCGGGAATGGAAATACCTTGTCGTCCAATAATTTCAGTGGAGAAATCTGCCAAAATTAAATTTAAAGCATGAATGTCTTTATGCTTTTTTTGTACAGTAATTAATGCCGATGCAATTTTTGTTTCCTTTTCCATAAGTAATACTCAAAGATTAGGTGCTTGTTGGGCGGTTTATATTCTGTGAAATCTCAAAAAACAAGAGTGATTCTCATTTTTTAATGAATGTTTTACAAAGTTAATTTTTTGTAGCTTTTATAGGCATAGAATAGTTCTAAATATAAGTGTTTTAAAGAAAATGCGATTGTTTGTATTTATTCTAAATAGATTTGGTGAAAAAATGATTGTCTTTACAAACTATGAAAACAATCTCTCTTGCCCTCTTCTCCAATGTCATTAAGTTAAGGACTTAAGTATTTATTTATCAATATTTTAATTTTGTTTTTCTTATTATTGTTTGTATATTTACGTAGTAATCAAA
>PDPT01000004.1 GCA_002746605.1 Ignavibacteriota bacterium | reverse complement strand
TGGAAAAGTGATGAAGAAAAAGTAACTCACTACCACGAAATAGATGAAGGTTTTAGGAAGAGAAAATTAATTCCCAAATATTATTTTAAGCCGACAGAAAATAAATAATTGTTTATGTATAGAAAGGCTTTAATAAACCTCTCTATATCATTTTAATTAGACATAGGAATGAGTAATTAAAATTGATTTTTTGAGCATTGCAATAACACCATAATAAGTGTTTTGTGATAAATCGCTTGCTCTTCCTATATCTTTTCCCTTAACATAATTTCCATAAAAAACATATTCCTAATGAATTATTTTATAAACTTTTGGATAAGCATCAGTTGATTCTGCCGAAATATTTATTTTAAAATTATCTAACTTTATCTAAAGTATAACGAAGTTATTTTCAACCGTTAGCCCAAAATTATTGGGGTGTAATTTAAACTCATCACCCTCAATTGCAATATAAGGATATGCATTTATTCTATTAAATTGTAAGTTAAAATACAATCCTTTTTTATCTCATCTTACTGCTGTCCCAAAACAAGGAGTAATTATTAAAAAAATGAATAACTTGGTTGCTCTTTCAAATATCCTCAAGAAATAAAGACTATTATTTACACGACTAATGCTGTTCAGGCTGTACATAGGCAGTTTAGAAAAGTAACTAAAAATCGCTCTCTTTTTCCTAATGACGATGCACTAAAGAAAATGTTATTTTTGGCTTACAGAGATTTATCTAAAAAATGAACTACGCCTATTAGAAATTGGGCTGTTGTTTTATTCCATTTTTCCATTTATTTTAACGTCAGATTTGAGGATATTTTTTAACCCAATTTCCTCATTTACACAAAATATTTTTCAGTCTTAACATAAAAGCTTGATTAAAATGGATTAAGCAAGCTTAAGATTTATTTCTTTTTTATGTTTTTATGGTGTTATGCAACGATTACCAATCTTAGGCACAGTTTTTAATCTATTATTTTTCGCATTAACCATTCTAAAGGTCCGGATTTTTTATATTTTGTCCATATTGTTGCAAACACAATACATAATAAACTAAATATTAATGCATAAGTCACTGAAAACTCAACAGAATAATTTCCCATTTTAGAAGGATTTATCGCTTCAACAATTCCCATTCCAATAATGACGTGTGCCACATAAAAGGTCAATGCTAATTGTCCGGTTTTATTTAATGCGTCAATTATTATATTATTCTCCAAACGTTTGCCAATTATGATACAAGCTGAAATTACAGTGAAGGCAATTGCAATACCATTGAACATATAAATTGGTAATGGCGGCATTGGGTTGGTTCCAAGAATTTCAGTTAATTCTTTTACTGTTTCTTGGTTTCCTTCTGATAAAAATGTAATAGACAAATAAGATATAAATTGAATAGCAATAAAAGTGATTGAACTAATCCAAAATGTTTTCTTTATGAATTTATCATTATATAAATCATGTTTTCCAAACCAATAGCCAAATAACATAAATGCAGACCAAGGAATTACTGGATGAAAGCCATTAAAAAATAAATTTCTCATAAATCCTTTGACAGTCCAAAAGCCTTGATAGTCTAATGTGTTAAAATTCCAACCCGTTTCGTAATTCCAAAAAGTCATTAGTATTGGAAAAACTATAATTATGGAAATAGCTGATACTAAAATAGTTTTTTCATTACTGGTTAAGAGTAAGACGATAATTGCCATATAAATAGCATAGAAATGTAGTATGTCTGCTGGCCAAATTGCAATGTACGAGATTCCTACAATAAATAAGAATAATGCTCTTTTAACAATTCTATTTCTAGCAATTTTTAATTTTGCTTGGTCATAATTTCTAATAGCAGAGTTTGTCATTAAAGCAATTCCAACACCTGCTAACACAACAAATGTTGCTGCTGCTTTTCCGTCAAAAATATTCGCAAATGATTTTACCCAAGAGATTCCATTCTCACCAAATACAACTTTGAAATTAACAATTATCATTCCGATAATTGCTAACGCTCTTGCTACATCAATTCCAATTATTCTTTTTTTCACGGAGTTTATTTTAATTGTTTAGAATGGCACTGCTAAACTCAGTTACGTTCAAGATTTTATTATTTCTGTGAATTTATTTATAAAAATAATAAAAGACAAGAAGAACGTTACCAAATTGCTTTTAGCAGTTTGCTAGAGTACGTTTTCTCTTGAGCCCAACAGTTTTCTGGTTTCAGTTGTCTCAAAATCTCAGAATCTATTAAGGCTTTTTTTGATTTGAGGCTCTTAAATAGGATATACTTTTTACCGGTGATATCTTTTTATAATTTGTTATATACATATTTAACAACTGAGTTTGAGTGAACTTAATTCTTGAAGTTATAAAATGCTCAAGAAATTCTTTAACTCTTTACTTTTTTATTTTTTTAAAAATTTTTGGAGCGTGGACTCTTGCATTTTCAATAAACCATGATTGTGTATTCATTCCACCACATATAACTCCGGCAAGAAATAAATTGGGAACGTTAGTTTCGTAACTCTCACTATTGTAAACAGGTGTTATCGCCGAATCATCTTGAAACTCAATTCCGACTTTTTTCAAGAAAGTAAAATCCGGTTTGTAGCCTGTCATTGCCAGTACAAAATCATTATCGATTCTTTTTTCACCCTGCGGAGTTTCAATTATTACTTCTTTTTCTTTAATTTCTTTTACCGTGCTATTTTTGTAAAGTTTTATTTCGCCTTCATTAATTCTATTTTCAATATCCGGCTTTACCCAATATTTAACATTATTTTCTAATGAATCCTTTCTTAAAACAAGCGTAACTTCTGCTCCTCGCCTATAAGTTTCTAATGCCACATCAACAGCAGAATTTCCGCCGCCTATTACTAAAACTTTTTGATATGCAAATGGATGAGGTTCTACATAGTAATGAAAAACTTTATCTAAATCTTCTCCCGGGATATTCATTAAATTTGGATAATCATAAAACCCAGTTGCTATAATTACATGCTTGCTTTTGTATTCGTTATGATTGGTCTTGATTAAAAAAATGTTTTCACTTTTTACAATATCAATTACTTTTTCATAAGTTTTAACATTTAATTCCCATGAATCCTTCACTCTTCTGTAATACTCAAGTGCTTCAGACCTGGTAGGCTTTACTCCGTGCGAGATAAAAGGAACATCGCCAATTTCTAATCTTTCTGAAGTTGAAAAGAAAACCATGTTTGTCGGATAGTTGTAAATAGAGTTTACAAGACAACCTTTTTCAATAATTAAATGATTTAATTTTTTCTTTTTTGCTTCAATTCCGCAAGCTAAACCTATTGGGCCTGCCCCAATGATTACAACATCTAAATTATTCATAGTTATTTATTCAATATTTAAAAAATCTTTTAATATTTTTATTACTCAAATATATAAAATTGAAACCAGATAATAGAATTTGAATTAAATGCAGATATTTAAATATTCTTTTTTACCAAAATTGATTTATCGTTATGCTAACATTCCGGCTAATATTATTTTACTGTTTTATATGATAGCTTCAATATTGGCGGTAATTAATAACTGGAAATTTATATTTCCGTTAATGATAACATTAATTTTGCTTTATGTTTTAAATCGTTTTTACATAAGGATGTACAAAACTTTTCCATTCAAAATTGAAGCAGATAATGAAAAGATGATTTGTAGTGATTTTGTAATCAATAAAAGAACTGTTGAAATTAAGCACGAAGACATTCTTAAAATAACAGGTGGAATTTTTTCGGGCAGACCTTACATGCCTTTGTATATCGAAACTGAAAATGAGAAACTCGGTATTAGTCCGCATATAAAAAATTATAACAAATTACTTACAATCATTTTATCAAATATTCCCAAAGAACTTTATACATCGCTGCTAAATTCAATTAAAGAAATTGCGATAAATAATAAATTAAAGGACAAGAAAAATTCAAAGGCTAATGATTGAAAAGAAATAGAGATTGTACAGTTAGATAAAAATTAAAAAAGCCGTAAAAGAAAATCTTATACGGCTTTAGAATAATTAAGTAAAAAAAGGATTATCTACTTTCTACTTCATCTAGATAATCTTTTTTCTTTAAGAGGTCATCTTCACTTTCTTCATGATTTGGATCTGGAACGCAGCAATCAACGGGACAGACCGCCGCACATTGAGGTTCATCATGAAATCCTTTACATTCGGTACACTTATCAGGTACAATGTAGAAATATTCATCTGAATAAAATTCTGCCGCACCGGAAGGAGCAGCATCGCCTTCGCCGTAAGTTTCGCCTGCAAGTGTCCACTCGTTACCACCTTCAAAAATTGCTGTGTTCGGACATTCAGGTTCGCATGCACCACAGTTAATGCATTCGTCAGTTATCATTATTGCCATTGTTTTCTCCTATTAAGTTATAGTTGGTGTTGTTGGTTTATTTTTATTGTTGGGATTAAATTATTTATATTTTTTTTATTTAAATTTATTAATAGTTTTTCAATATCAATAACTAAATTAGAAATTTTTATATTGTAATACTCAGGTTGATATTTTATAAGTTTAGTTTTCGCTTTAATCAATTGGCTTTCAGCTCCTTTTTTATTACCACAAATTAAATGGTAGCAACCAACTGAAATTTGTACTAACCCTTGAAAAAACTCTTTTTCATTTCTCTCGGCATCCATCCAAATATCTTCAAAAAAATCATGGGCAGAAAAAAAATCACAATCATTAAATAATTTAATTCCAATCGAAATATCTATCATACTTCACCGAATTATAAGAAATCTCAAAACTAATATCAAGATAAAAAAGTATTATTATATTTTGTTGCAAAAAGAACTAACAGCAAAAAAAATTATTTTATAGAAAAAGCTAATTTTATTCCGTTAATTATCATATCAGTACCGATTATTGCAATAATTAAACCCATAATTTTACTAATTACTGCAATTACATTTGTTCCGATTTTTTTGACAAAAAACTCACTAAGACTAAATGCAAAGTAAGTAAAGAGACACATAATTCCAAAAATTATTATAACCGTAATTATGTGCAATAATTCTGAATGAGTTATAAAATTCATTGCAGTAACTATTGTGCCGGGTCCCGCTAAAATAGGAATAGCCAAAGGAGAAATGGCAACATTTTCATCAATCTTATAGTTTTCTATATGTTTTATGTTAGATTTTTTTGATTGTAACATATTGAAACCAACAAAAAACACTAAAATCCCTCCGGTTATTTTGAATGCGGGAATTGTAATTCCAAAAACTTCAAAAATAAATTTACCAAGTATTACAAATACAACAACAATAGCAAAAGCAGTTAAAACGGCTTTTTTGTTTATATCTTTTTTTGTTTGTTCATCGGCATCACCAACCAACGATAAAAATATTGGGACGTTAGCAATTGGATTCATAATTGCAAAAAAACCTGTAAATACCGTTATCGCAAAAGTTAATAAATTATCCATATAAAAATTTACGCTTTAAAAGTTTACTTTGAATATGTTAGCTAAGTTAAATACTATAAATTTCAAACTACCAACCGCCGCTGGCACCTCCGCCGCCGAAAGAACCTCCGCCTCCACTGAAGCCTCCGAAACCACTACCACCGGAACTCCCGCCAAATCCACCGCTGCCAAAAGAACCAGGGAAGAAGATTACTCCGCTTCCGCCTCTTCCTCCTTTACGATTATTGAGCATGACAATAATTATAACTATTATGAAGAAAATTAGTCTGAAAGGAATTGATGAATCTTCATTATTATCGGAATCTCTTTTGTATTCGCCTCTGGTTGCAGCAAGTATTGAGTTTAAGCCGGAAACAGTTCCTTCGTAATATTGATTTTTTCTAAAGTAAGGTGCAACATCATTTCTTATTATTGAACTTGCGAGTGCATCTGGTAAAGCTCCTTCCAGACCGTAACCGACTTCAATTCTCATTTTTCTATCATCTTTTGCTACAAAGAAGAGGACACCGTTATCATTTCCTTTTGTTCCTATTTTATTTTTTTCTGCTGTTTCGTGCGTGTACATTTCAATCGGATAACCATCGAGTGAATTTATCATTAAAAAAACAACTTGAGTACTCGTGGAATCATCGAATACTTTAAGGGCGTTGCTCAAGTAATTTGTTTGAGTGGAAGTAAAAGTTCCCGTATAATCATTGGCATATCTATTCAGCTCATAAAATTTTTGAGCCAAATAGATATTGGAAAAGAAAACTAAAAATAGAAACAATTTTTTCATAAATTAAAACTTAACCTCAGGTGCTTTCTCAGAACCGGCTGCCGCTTTGAAATATTGTTTTTGTTGAAACCCTGTAAAGCCGGCAATAATGCTTCCGGGAAATTGTCTGATAGCGGTATTATAACTTTGAACAATTTCATTATATCTTTTTCTTTCAACGGAAATTCTGTTTTCGGTTCCTTCTAACTGAGCTTGAAGCTGTGAAAAATTTTCATTTGCTTTTAGCTGTGGATAATTTTCAACAGTTACTAAAAGTCGAGAGAGAGCACTACTTAAACCGTCTTGTGCCGACTGAAATTGTTGGAATGCTTGAGGATCGTTCAACATTTCAGGGCTCATATTAATTTGATTTACCTTAGCTCTTGCTTCGGTTACTGCAGTGTAAGTTTCTTTTTCAAAATCCGCTACACCTTTTACCGTGTTAACAAGATTTGGAATAAGATCAGTTCTTCTTTGGTATTGGTTTTCTACTTGGCTCCAAGCCTTATTAACATTTTCTTCGAAACCAACTAAGTTATTATAAATTCCGGTAGCCCACATAATTATGCCTATAACAACTACAGCAAGTACAATTAGAATACCTAAACCTTTCTTCATATTTTTTTCTCCTTTAGTAATATATTTACTTTAATATGTAAAAATTTTAATTTGTTAAACTTCTTACGGGGGCAGGAATTCTTCCTCCTCTTCCTACAAAATTATTGCTTGATAAGTGTCTAACATCCATAACTGGTGCTTTGCCGAGCAAGCCACCGTAATCGATATAATCACCTACTTTTTTACCGTAAGCAGGAATTAAACGAGCTGATGTGGTTTTATCATTTATTATTCCTATTGCACATTCATCTGCAATAATTCCAGCAATTGTTGATGCGGGAGTATTGCCGGGGATTGCAATCATATCCAAACCGACTGAGCAGACAGATGTCATTGCCTCTAATTTTTCCAAGGAAAGATTTCCTTTTTCCGCAGCATCAATCATAGCTTGGTCTTCGCTAACGGGAATAAAAGCTCCGCTCATTCCACCCACAGAAGAGCTTGCCATAAGTCCGGCTTTTTTAACCGAATCATTTAACATTGCAAGTGCAGCAGTTGTTCCTGGAGCACCAACATCTTCAACGCCCATTGCTTTTAAAATATCGCCGATACTATCGCCCGGTGCGGGAGTTGGGGCAAGTGAAATATCAACAATTCCAAACGGAATGCCATGTTTTTTCGCAACTTCTCTTCCTATAAGTTCACCGGCTCTTGTAATTTTGAAAACTGTCTTTTTTATTACTTCGGAAAGTTGATGTAAATCTACACTTCCTGCTGATTTTATTGCATCAAGAACAACTCCGGGTCCACTTATCCCTACGTTTAGAACAACTTCTGGTTCGCTTACACCGTGGAAAGCTCCGGCAACAAAAGGATTATCTTCGGGTACGTTACAGAAAACAACTAATTTTGCACAACCGATTGAATCTTGATCTTTTGTATTTTTTGCAGTTTCTTTTATTACATCAGCCATTTGTAAAACTGCATTCATATTTATGCCCGCTTTTGTTGAAGCAACATTTATGCTTGAACAGATACGTTTAGTTTCAGAAAGGGCAATAGGTATTGATTTTATTAACTCGCTTTCGCCAAAAGTCATTCCTTTTTGAACAAGAGCAGAAAAACCCGCAATGTAATCCACCCCTATTTCTTCGGCTGCTTTATCTAAAGTTTTGGCAATCTCTACAAATTCCTCAGCACCAAATTTATCAAATGGGATTGAAGCCGGAGTAATTGAAACTCTTTTATTAGCAACTTTAATTCCATATTGTTTTTCAATTTCAGTTGCATACTTTACATGATTTTTTCCGTACTTAATAATCTTCTCATAAATTTTTTGTTTAGAAACATCTATACTTCTATCAACACAATCCCTTAAACTAATACCGAGTGTTACTGTTCTAATATCAAAATGTTCAATTTCTGTCATCTTGATTGTTTCAAGAATTTCTTCAAATTCGTACTGCATATTTTTCTCCTAAAGTTTTATACTCTGTGCATAAATCTGAATAAATCTTCGTGCTGCAGATAAATTTTAATTTTTAATCTTTCAGCTACATTATTTAAATCATTTTGCAGTTCAGTTAAATTTTTTGATGAGTTGGAAATATTTAGAATGATAATCATTGTATAAAAATCACCCATCATTTTTTGACTTAAATCTGTAATATCGCAGTTAGCCTTGCTTAATGCTTCTGTAACTCCAGCAACAATACCGGGTTGATTCATCCCGAATGAAGTTAGTATAACATTACCGCTTGATTTTTCACTTTCGGATGATGAAAAAAAATCTGATTTGTTTACTGCTCGTGATACAACTTCTTTAATATTTTCTTTGGTTGCATTATCGCCCAGTTCATTAATTGCTTGAAGTGTTATTTTACGAATTTCTTCTTCTGTTAAAGCCAAGTTTATTACCTCTTAACTAATTTAGTTGATTTGTTATTTAATTTTTTATAAATAGGAATTTCTAATTCCGAATGACAAAATTTTTAATCTTTCAGGAGTTTCAATATTATATTTTTACTCTTTATATACCTTACATGAAAATATCTAACAATAATTTTTTTTTAATTCTCTAGCAATAACTAATTTTTGGATTTCCGAAGTTCCTTCATAAATTTCAGTTACTTTTGCATCTCTTAAAAATCTTTCAACATGATATTCTCTAACATAACCGTAACCGCCGTGGATTTGAATAGCTTCTAATGAATTTTCGACAGCAACTTTGGAAGAAAATAGTTTTGCCATCGAGGCTTCTTTAATAAAGGGTTTCCCTTCATCTCTTAAAGTTGCGGTTTTTAACGTTAAAAGTTTTGCCGCTTCTAAATTAGTTGCCATTTCAGAAAGTTTAAATTGTATTGCTTGATGATTAAAAATTTCCGTGCCGAATGCCTTACGCTCTTGTGCATACTTAAAAGCGGTTTCAAAAGCTCCTTCGGCAATACCCACTGCTTGTGCAGCTATTCCGTATCTTCCGCTGTTTAAGGTATCCATTGCAAAGTTGAAACCTTTACCGATTTCTCCAATTACATTTTCTTGCGGAATTTTACAATTTGTAAAAGTAAGTGTACAAGTATCGGAACTTCTGATTCCCAATTTATCTTCTTTAATTCCATGTTCAAAACCTTCCATGCCTTTTTCTAATACAAAAGCTGTAATGCCTTTATATCCTTTCTCTTTATCGGTTTGAGCCATAACTATATAATAATCTGCAGATTGACCATTGGTAATCCAATTTTTGGTTCCATTTAAAATCCAATTATCTCCGTCTAACTTGGCGTAAGTTTGCTGGCTGGTTGCATCACTTCCGGCTTCCGGCTCCGATAAAGCAAAAGCTCCGAGTTTAGTGCCCTCTGCCAAAGGCTTTAGATATTTTTGTTTGATAAATTCCGAGCCCCATTTTTGTAAACCGAGATTTACAAGTGAATTATTGATTGACATAATTACTGCAACAGAAGCATCAACTTTAGCTATTTCAATTATAGCGAGAACATAAGAAACCGTATCCATTCCGGCTCCGTTATATTTTGGGTCAACCATCATTCCAAGGAAACCCAGTTCGCCCATTTTCTTAATTATCTCTGCAGGAAATTCAGCGTTCTTATCTCTTTGAATTACCGTTGGTAATATTTCGGATTTTGCAAACTCTTTGGCAGTTTGTTTAATCATTTTTTGAGCTTCGCTAAGTTGAAAATTCATATTTATTCCTTAGATTATTTTTTTGCAGCATATTTTTTCAAGATTCAAACTAACTAATGTTAATCAAAATTTCAAACCACAGAGAAAGCAATTCCAAGTTTTTGGATAAACTACTTTATTATATTTATTATATTTGCAAATTATGAAAAAAAATAATAATAAAATACATCTTAAAGATTTTAGTTTAGATGAGCTTGAAGAAGTAATTAAAAACCTTGGGCAATCTAAATTCAGAGCTAAACAAATATTCAATTGGATTTATGATAATTATGCTTCTTCTTTCGATGAAATGAAAAATGTTCCCAACAAATTATTAGAGCAGCTTGAAAATTCGGCTTACATAGATTCTTTAGAATATGTGAATACTCAAAAATCTTCAACCACAGAAACGCAAAAGTTTTTATTTAAGACTTTTGATAATTATAAAATAGAATCCGTTATAATTCCCGAAAACGAAAGAAGAACTTTGTGCATATCTACGCAAGTCGGTTGTCCTTTAAATTGCCAATTTTGTGCGACCGGATTGATGGGTTACACAAGGAATTTATCAACCGGAGAAATTATAGATCAATATCTTTTAACTTCAAAGCAAATATTTCCCGATAAAATCACAAACATTGTTTACATGGGAATGGGCGAACCTTTGCTGAATTATAAGGCAACAGAGAAATCGTTAAAAATATTACTGATTGATTTGGGAAATAAAATAGGGCGGACAAGAATAACCGTTTCAACTGCAGGAATTCCTAAAAGAATTCGTGAACTTGCCGAGAGCGGACTTAGAGTTAAACTTGCTCTTTCGCTTCATTCTTGTTTTGATGAAATAAGAAACAAAATTATGCCAATTAACTTAAAGTATAATATTTCTGAAAACATTGATGCTTTAAAGTACTATGCAAAGCAAACAAAAACTAAAATTATGTTTGAATATACAATGCTGAAAGGAATAAATGACAGAGATGAAGACTTAGCTGCGCTGAAAAAATTGTGTTCTCAAATTCCATCAAAAGTAAATATTATTCCTTTTAACAGTATTGCACATATGGCAAACGGAGGTTTCTCTGCGGAGTTAGAACCAACACCAATCGAAAGAGTGAAAGAGTTTGCGGAAAAATTAATGACAAAAGATATTTTTGTAATGCTCAGAAATACACAAGGAAACGACATAGCCGCAGCCTGCGGTCAATTAGCAATAAAAGAAAAATAATTATGAAAAAACTTACTCATGCAGAAATTTCAGAAAACAGAGCAACTGTTGAAACTATAGACAGTGTAAAAAAACTTCCTGTTGTAGTTATTTTAAATTCAATAAGAAGCAGCTATAATGTAGGTTCAATTTTTAGAACTTCGGATGGCGCAATGATTGAAAAACTCTATGCATGCGGTTACACACCACATCCACCGCAAAAAGAAGTCTTAAAAACTGCACTCGGTTCGCAAGCAAGTGTTAACTGGGAATTTGTTAAAAACCCACTTAACGTTGTAAAAAAATATAAAGAGAAAGATTACACAATTTGTGCTTTAGAACAGACAGATAAAAATATATCTTATGCTGAACTTTCTAAAGATAAACTTCCATTGTGTTTAATTGTAGGCAATGAAATAACCGGAGTTAATCAAGAGTTAATAGATCTTTGTGATCTTTCCATAGAAATTCCGCAATACGGTATTAAGCAATCATTAAATGTTGCCGTTGCTTACGGAATTGCAATTTTTGAATTACGAAAAATTTTTGATTTATAGTTTTTATGAAAAAACCAAAAGTTTATATTATTGGCGGCGGAGCTGCGTCTCTTTTTACAGCTTATTTTTTATCTCCCGAATGCAGTATAACAATTTTTGAAAAAGAAAAAAGCATCGGTCAAAAATTTCTTGTTGCGGGCAAAGGTGGATTTAATATTACAAATACTCTAACCAGATTAGAACTTGCAAAAAAATATACTCCTTTTGAGTTTATGAAAAATTCTATCCTTAATTTTGATTCCAATAAAACAAAAGAGCTTTTTAACAAACTCGGAATTGAAATATTTGTCGGTACAAGCGGCAGAGTGTTTGTATCTAAAAACTTGAAGCCTGCTAAAGTTCTAACTAAGATTAAAAATGTACTTAAAAATCAAACAGTTGAAGTTTTAACAAGAAGCAAGTTCGTAGGATTCGATGAGAATAAGGATTTGCTAATAGAAAATAACAGCAAAATTTCTACTCACAATGCTGATTATTATATTTTTGCTCTTGGGGGAGCATCTTGGTCAGTTACAGGTTCAGATGGAAAGTGGAGAAATTCATTTGAAGAAATTGGTATAAAAACTTTGCCGTTTGAAGCATCTAACTGTGGAGTAAATGTAAAGTGGAAAAATAATATTTTGCACCATTACTTAGGAAAACCGCTAAAAAATATTGCAATTAGAAGCGGCAACAAAGTTGAAAAAGGCGAGATTGTAATAACGGAATACGGACTTGAAGGCACATCTATTTATCCGCTTGTTCCAAAGATAAGAGGACAGTTAAAAAAGGGTAAAGCTCAAATATCCATCGATTTAAAACCGAATAACTCCAAAGAAAGTTTGTTGAAAAAACTAAAAAGTAAAAGTGTTAGTTCCGAAGTTTATAAAAAAGAGTTAAATGTTTCTAACTTGGAAATGGCACTGCTTAAAAATTATACTTCAAAAGATATTTTTCTTGATAAAGCGAAATTTGTAGAAAAAATTAAATCACTACAAATAGAGATAATTTCACTAAGACCAATTGAAGAAGCAATCTCGACTGTTGGAGGAATTGCTACTGAAGAATTAAACAATGACTTTTCATTAAAAAAATATCCTAAAATTTTCACAATCGGCGAAATGGTAAATTGGGATGCTCCAACCGGAGGATTTTTGCTGCAAGGTTGTTTTTCGATGGCTGCAACTGTTGCTAAATCAATTTTAAAGAAATTCTAAAGCTTTTCAGTTTTTTGCTTAAACCTCCTCACAACTTGTTTGGAAAAAGTGCACAAAAGTTACTCCTTGGTTAAATACAGTTTATTCAAAATTTTAATGAAGTTTTTTGTCTCAAAATAAAACAAAAATCTTAAAATGAGTGCATCTAAAAAAATAAAAATAACATAAAAGTTGAAAATTAGACCAAAAACAAACTTTTCTATTTTGGCACAAGGTTTGAAAAGTAAAAGGAAACAAATCAAACAAAAAAGAAAGATTATAAATTAGGAGTTAACATGTACACAGCAGAAAAATTTGACTGGACAATTGATAATAGAGGAAGTAATAAATTTAACCATAATCTTTATAAATCTATAAACGGCGAGATCTATTATCATAGAATAAAATTTAACGAAGCAGACGAAGAATTAATTTCACAAATAAATCCTGATATTATCTGGGCTTTGGAATTTGATGAAGCATTAATTAAAAAATATTACATGAATTCCAGAAACTGGTTATTAAAAGAACTTAAAAAAGCTTCATAGTTGAACTCAAGTAACCTCCTAATAAATGATTACAACCCCTTATTGAGAATTCTTAATAGGGGGTTTATTTTTTATTCACTTCAATTTATTTAATTCAAATATTATATTTATAAGTTTAATAAGTAATTATAATTTTAATAAAAACAATCTATGTTAAGAAATATACTTTACATAATTGGTAGTATATTGGTTTTCTTTTTAGGCATTATTATCTATGGTGTTGTATTAAATCTTAGGGAAATAAGCTTAACTGAAGCAATGCAAATTAAAAATGTGACTGAAGTTAAAAATCCTAAAATAATTATTGATAGAAAAGGATATACGCTTAATTTATATTCCGATAGTTTGTTCATAAAAAAGTACCATGCTGTTTTTGGTAAAAATAAAGCTTCAAAAAAAAATTCTAAGGATGATTTTGTTACACCTATAGGAACTTATAAAATTTGTAAAATTGCTGATGATGAACAATACTATAAAAAGCTTTATCTAAATTATCCGAATACTAAGGATGCCTCTGAAGCATTGCGAGATAAAATAATAAATAAAATGGAGTTTCAAGAAATTTTATCTAGAATTAAAAATGGTAATTGTCCTTATCCCAATACTAAACTTGGAGCTGATATTGCCATTCAAGGTATAGGAGAGTATAATTTGATTTTTAAAAATCTACCATTTGTTTTCAATTGGACAAATGGTTCAATCGCAATAAGTAACGAAAGTATAGATGAGCTAATATCTGTTATTAACGTTGGTACAAATGTTACAATCAAAAATTAATTTTTTTAATATGAGCAGATTAACATTTATAATTATTCTCGTAATAGTGCTGCTTTCTCTTAATGATAACTTTGCACAGAAAAATAAAAAGATTGAACTAACGGCAATAAAATTTAGCGGTAATACTTTCTTTAATGAAAATAAGTTAAAAGAACTGATAATTTCTAAAGAAAGTCCTGGCTGGTTTAGCCAATTTCTTAATTCTTTTTCGGGTCTTGGCAATCCAGCAATTTATTTCGATTCATTAAAGATTCAAGATGATATAGCAATTATTGAAAATCTTTACAAGGCCAATGGTTTCTTTAAAACTAAAATATATGCAGATTATAGTATAGAAGCAAATGGAGAAAAAGAAGCAAAATTAAACTATATCATAAATGAAAATTCGCGGTCAATAATTAGAAAACATGAAACTTCCGGTTTAGAAACTATAAATCAAAACTTACTGAAAAGCTTAAATGAACTTAATAATATTGATTCGAACACTTTTTATTCCGAAAAACTTATTGAAGATAATAACAAAAAAACAGTCAATTTTTTATTAGATAAAGGTTATATCTTAGTTGATGTATCCAAACCTGTTGTGAGGGTTGATACATTGTATAATGTTGTTGATGTTTTAATAAATTTTAATCTTGGTAAACGTTACAGAATTAGTAAAGTTAGAGTAAAAAAAAGCGGACCCGGTGAAAATTTGGTCAGCAATGAGCTTATAAAAGAAATTGCAAATATAAATAACGAAAAATACTACAATACAAGCGAGCTTAAACTATCGCAGATAAGGTTATATAGAACAAATTTATTTTCATCAGCTGTAATCTCCGGAAATGTTATTGATACAATTCAAAATAGCATTCCTGTGGATATAGTTACAAAAATTGGACTTTTGCACGAACTTTCACCTGAAATTATTGCTGTTAATGAAAAGAATAATTTTAAATTCGGTCTTGGATTATCGTTCAGTAAAAAAAATTTTTTAGGAAATGCCAGAAAGCTGACTCTCTCGGCATCTGCCGCTACACAAAACTTAACCGAATTTTTAGGACAGGTAAGTCTGGCAACTGATAATGTTTACGGTTATGCCGATACAAGAATCGGTTTAGAGCAACCTTTTCTTTTTGGTAAACCAATTAATACCTTATTAGAAGGTTATTATACTTTAGAAAAAAGGGAAAAGCAATGGAATGCAGCTATTTATGGTGCTAATCTTAATCTTAACTTTGAGCTACCACCTTATACCTACATAACCTCTTTATCGACTTATTTTAAATGGGAACACGCAAAATATATTTTTCAAGATGAATATTTAAGTGAAATATTGCCCGATTCGCTTGAAATAAAAAAAGTTACAACCAATAGTACAAATAATATTTTGGGTATAGCAATTGTTATAGACAAAACAAATGATTTGCTTTTTCCTACTGAAGGGTATGCACTATCACTAATTGCCGAAGATGGTAATACACTACCGTATTTATTTAGTCTAATTGGAAATTATAATTTTAAATCAGCTACTTATTATAAGTTATTGTTAACAACAACAAAATTTTTTCCTAATGTAACCCTTTTAGATGTTTTAGGCTTAAAACTAAAAATAGGTAATATCAATACTTTTAGAGGTTCGGTTTATGATATTCCTTTTAATCAGAGATTTTCTGCCGGAGGAAGTAATTCAATAAGAGGTTGGAGGGCTAACAGTCTGCCTGAAACCGAAAATGTTCTCCCTGCAAATTTTACGAAAAGAGATATTGAAAATATTGCAAGAAATAGAACGCCCGGAGGATTTTTTCTTTTTGAAGGTTCTATTGAAGGCAGAATTCTGCTAAGTGAAAATATTGGTTCGGCAATATTTATAGATTTTGGCAGCATTTGGGATCATTATAAATTAATTAGATTAAACGAGATAGCTGTTGCTGCCGGTTTTGGATTTAGGTATTACTCAATTTTTGCTCCTATAAGACTTGACTTTGGCTTTAAAGCTTACGATCCAAATGATACCAACAATTTTTTTTACAGAATTAAACACACGCCATTTTTTAAAAATTTCATTATCCAAATTGGTATAGGCGAAGCATTTTAAAATAGTTAAGCCCTAAATCTATATGCTATTTTTATGTTAGAATTTTATAAGATATGCGAACATGAAAGCAGAAACACTAAAACAAGACTTGCAAAGATTTATTAATAAAAATTATAGAAACCACGATATTAGCTTTTTCGCTACAAAGTATAATACTTTTTTATTCATTCAAGTCAAACAAGAAATTATAATCAGCATTGAATAATCTTTTAAATGTTTTAATAGCAAAAGAATCGGTCATACCTGCTAAGTAATCGCAGACTAATCTAGCCCTTTTATTTTTATCATTTTCTTTTCTTATTAGCAAATCTGAAAAATCGGGCAAAAGTTTATTCGGTTTTATATCAGTTATATAATTTTCTTCTAACACCTTAAAAATATTATGCAGCATTTTATTTCCTTTAAATTCAATTTGGTGCAGTTGAGATGATTTAAAAACAATATCGGAAGAAATTTTTTTGTACAGTTCTACTTTTTGCAGATAGTTTTTATCAATAACTAAATTAAACTTATATCTGTTTGTTAAAGAAGAAAAATAATTTTGAGTTTCTTCAATTGAGCAAGCAAGAATGAATTTTCCTATCTGAGAACCAAAATTCGCTTTATAATTTCCGGCTTCCATCCAAGAAAAAATTTCTTTTAAGTATTCTTTTTGAATATCACTTAACGAATTTTCATTTTTTTCTTTCCATTTTAAGAGTTTATATATTGTTATAAAGCTACCGGAAATGCTATCAACAAGATCATTTATTGCATAAGCCGTATCATCCGCCCAATCCATAATTTGGCATTCAATTGATTTGAAGCCATTAAGTTCACTGCCGGGCTTCAAATTAGCTTTGCTTAAAAAATTATTAAAAGCAAAGTTCAAATATTTATTTTGTTCGTTGTATATAAAATGATTTTTAGGATTATCAAGTTCACCAAACAAACTTTTATATTTCAGAATGCTGTCTAAAAAAGCACGAGTCGGTTTCATTCCTCTTCTATGATTTTCCGTTCTATAAAAAATTTCTGTAAGAAGACGCAGCGTTTGAGCATTTCCCTCAAAACCGCCATAGGGTTTCATTAAATTATGTAAAGTTCTTTCTCCGGCATGTCCAAAAGGAGGATGTCCAAGATCGTGAGCAAGACAGGCAGATTCAACCAAATCGGAGTTTATATAAAATTCCGAATTAAAAATATCTTTATTAGAAGAAAAAATATAATTACAGATAGAACGCCCGATTTGTGCCACTTCTATGGAATGAGTCAATCTAGTTCTGTAGTAATCATACTCACCGGGTAAAAAAACTTGTGTTTTGCCTTGAAGTCTTCTAAATTCGGAAGAGTGAATAATTCTATCTCTATCTATTTGGAAAGGAGAACGATAATCGTTTCTATTACTTTTTTCAATTCTCTCTATATCAAAATCTGTGTAAAATTTATTTTTCAATGTTAAATTATTTTTTGTTAAAATGGTATTAACCTTAGGCAGAGCAAACTCCATTAGAGTTTGCTGCAGAAAATTAAACCGTAACTCTCGTCCACAATAGGGTGGAACACGAAAGAGGATTAAAATTACAAAATTCTAAAAAATTAAATTTAAACAATAATAATATTGAATAAAAGTTAATCATAAGTTATCTTAAATTTTTTAAAAAATAATAAATGGATAAAAAATGACTTGGATAAATATAATTGAAAAAGAAAAAGCACAAGGAAGTATAAAAGAGGTATATTCTAACATAGAAAAAGAACACGGTAAATTATCTAATATAATGAAGGCACAAAGTTTAGACCCGAATAGTTTAAAAAATCATTTGGATTTATATTTATCAGTAATGTTTAACGAAACAACATTGAAAAGAGAAGAAAGAGAACTTATTTCTGTGGTTGTTTCCGTTTTGAACAATTGTAGTTATTGCATTAATCACCATGCAGAAGCATTAAATAAATTTTGGAAAGACGAAGAAAAGGTAAAAAGGCTTATTGCCAATTATAAAAAAATTGATTTTTCGATAAGAGAATTAGCAATACTGAATTATGCTGAAAAATTAACCGTAACGCCCGGCTTAGTTACAGAAATAGATATTCAAAATTTGAGGATACATAATATTTCTGATGAAGAAATTTTAAATATAAATTTGATAGTAAGTTATTTTAATTTTGTTAACAGAATTGCTAACGGTTTGGGAGTAGAATTTTCTGAAGATGAAGTTATGGGGTATAACGAATAATTACTTTACATCATCTAAACCGAGAAAATCTAAAAGACGTTTATGCCCGTTATCATCCAATTGGACATTGTATTTTTTGTAAAATAGAATTGTATTTTCTACGGATTTAAAGTAACTTTTACAATTAGAACAATTTTCCAAATGATTTTTAATATCTATACATTTGGGGGAATTAAAATCTTCACCAAGAGTATCACAAATGTGATTCATAACCATTTTACAATTAACATTATTTTTTTTCATTTGCCTAAATATTTATTTAACTCATTTCTAAGAAAACTTCTTGCCCTGTGTAAACGAGATTTTACGGCAGGAACTGATAAATCAACAATTTTAGCAGTTTCTTTAGTAGAAAGTCCTTCAACATCTCTTAGTAAAAAAACAATTCGATAATCATAAGGAAGTTTTTTTATTGATTTATCTAATATTTCTTTTATTTCTTCATTTTCGCTATACTTGTTAGGAACATATTTCCAGTCAATAATATTTTTATCATCAATTATTCCTTCATTATTTTCCAGAGATGAGTAATCATGTTTTTTTTGAGACCTTGCAAGCATTAAACAGTGGTTGCTGACAATTGTATATAACCATGTTGATAGCTTTGATTTTCCGGAAAATTGATTAAGAGATTTTATCATACTAAGAAAAGTTTCTTGCATAGTATGCTCTGCACGCTCTTTATCCCTGCAAATTTTAAAAGCAAAATTATAAACTGTTTGTTCATATTTCTTAACAAGTTTCGTTAAAGCCGATTTGTCTCCTTCAACCGCTTTTTCAACCAAAACGTCATCTGTTAATTCATTTGATGTTTTCATAATAAAAAAGATTCAGGAATTGAGAATAATGTAAAAAATTATTATATAAATTTAATACTTTAAGAATTGTTTTACTAAACCGATAATAAATTTGTATATAAAATTTTTATAAAAAATAATTATTATTATAAATCAAAAGAGAATTATTAACTAGAGAAAAACAATGGATACAGAAACCAACAAAAACTTTCCTACAACAGAACAATTTGAGATGATTATAAAATCACTCCAACTATTAAATGCAAATGTAAAAAAAGAAGAAGTGCTTAAAAACATTGTGGATGTTGCTATTAGCATAACTAATGCTGATAGAGGAACATTATATTTAGTAAATAAAGAAAAATACGAATTGTGGTCAAAAATATTATTCGGTGAAAACATTAAAGAAATAAATCTTAAAATAGGAGAAGGAATAGCCGGCTGGGTTGCCGAAAAAGGAGAAATAATAAATTTAATTGATGTGAAAAGTGATGAAAGATTTGACCCTTCTTTTGATGAAAGCACAGGATATGAAACTAAAAATATGTTGGTTTATCCTATCAAAAATAAAAATGAAGAAACTGTTGGAGTTCTTCAACTGCTAAATAGTTTTAACGGCAGATTTTCGCAAAACGATGAAAAATTGTTAGATGCAATTTCATTAAATATTTCACTAGCTTTGGATAATGCAGCTCTCGTAGAGAAACTTATTTCCGTAGAAAGAGATAATTCCATTGGGAAAATGGGCAATTTCATTAATTACGATATTAAAAAACCTCTTTTAACATGCAAAAGATATGTTGAGCATTTACTTAAAAAAGAACATCTATTTGAAGTAAAACAAATTATAAAATTATTGAACGAACAGTTAGAACAAATATCCAGTCAGCTTTCTTCAACGACTTACTTTACCGAAGGAACAACATTGCTAAGAAGAGAACCGGTATCGTTAAATGATACACTTTACGATTTTTCATTAAGAATAAATAATCTGCTAAAAGAATACAGATGCAATGTAGAAAACAATCTCAAAAAAGATGTAATAATTAATATTGATAAGAATGAGTTCTATCAATGCTATTATAACATAATAAAAAATGCTTGCGAAGCTTATAAAGAAAACGGAACTATATTAATCTCTACAAAAATTGAAGGCGATAATATACTGATAGATTTTAACGATAAGGGAATTGGTATTGAAGAATCGGATATAGAACATGTATTTGAGCCTCTATGGTCTAAAAATAAAAATCAAGGTTCCGGCTTAGGTCTTGCAATCAGCAAAAAAATTGTTGAAGATCATAATGGGAAAATTAATATTACCAGCGACAAAGAAACCGGAACTACTGTAACTATACTTTTACCAATTGAATAAAAAACCTTGAGCAAAAATAAATTAATAACTATTTTAGGTCCTACTGCTGTTGGTAAAACAAAATTTGCTGCTGAATTAGCAAGCAAATACGATGGAGAAATAATCTCGGCAGATTCCCGACAAGTTTATATTGGAATGGATATCGGGACAGGAAAAGATTACTATGATTATACGATTGCCAATAAAAAAATTCCTTATCATTTAATTGATATTGTAAAGCCGGAATGTGAATTTAATTTATATCTTTTTACACAACTTTTCACAAAAGCATTTATTGAAATTACAAAAAGAAAAAAACTTCCTTTTCTCGTTGGCGGCACAGGGTTGTATCTCAGTTCTATTATTCAAAAATATAATCTAAACTTTGTTGATTTTTATTCGCAAAGAGCAAAACAACTTTTTAACTTTAGCATTGAAGAACTAAAAGAAATATTATTAAATATAAAATCTGATCTGCACAATACCACCGACTTAATAGAAAAAGAAAGAATTGTAAAAGCTATTCTAATTGCCGAAGATGAAAAAGGGAACAAAGAAAGCGAGCTAAAAATTGATTCTCTAATTATCGGTTTGTATGATGAAAGAGAAAAAATAAAAGATAACATCAGAAAAAGATTAAAAAAACGCTTGCAAAACGGAATGATTGAGGAAACGGAAAAACTTTTGGTAGAAGGAATTAGTCACGAAAAGCTAAGATTTTTTGGACTTGAATATAAGTTTATGAGTATGTACATAAGGGGCGAATTGAATTATAATGATATGTACCAAAAACTCGCTTCGGAAATAATTCAATTTTCTAAACGTCAAATGACTTGGTTCAGAAAAATGGAAAGAGAAGGAATAAAAATTCATTGGTTAAAAAATAATCAATTAAAAGAAGCGATAGAGTTGGTTGAGGAATTTTTATAATAAAAAGTCTTAAATACTTTACAAGCAAATAACAAAACTTCAAAATAATGATATATAAAATTTATCTGCATTTTCTCCCGAATTTAATATTTTCTCACTGAGTTTAATATTTGTATAATAATTATACCTTTCTTTTTTAATTTATTTTAAATATGTTTAAATTTAAAATGAAGTTAACTAAATTTTATATTACTATTGAAAAAGATATTTTTAATTATCCTAACATTACTGTTTGTCCTTTTAGTTTATTTGGCTAATACCGATTCACCTAAAAAGGTTAAAAAATTAAAATTTAAAGAAAGTCCGAGTATTGGCAGAGTAGTTAAATCTACAACAAATAAAAAATACATTGCTAAAACCAAAAAATTAAAAAAGTATTTTGAAAAAAGGCATAAAGTAAATGGTTTTAGTGGTAACGTGCTTTTTGCAATTGACGGCAATATTGTTTACGAAAATGCTTTTGGATATTCCGATAGAAAAAAGAAAAAAGAAAATAAGTTAGACACAAAATTTCAAGTTGCTTCTGTTACTAAACCTTTTACAACTTACGCAATTATGTTGTTGAAACAAGAAGGTGAGCTTAGTTATCAAGATTCAATTCAAAAATTTTTCCCCGATTTTCCTTACAAAGGAATTACAATCAAAATGTTGATGATACACAAATCGGGATTACCCGAATATTTTTACTTCGCAGAAAAACTTTGGGAAGATAGAAATATACCTATCACAAACAAAGATGTAATCAATTTATTGATTAACAAAAAACCGCAAAGGTACTATCTGCCAAATAAAAAATATAACTACATAAATACAAATTACTGTTTGCTCGCTGCAATTATTGAGGAAGTTTCCGGAATAACTTACGAAAAGTTTATGCAAGAAAATATTTTTGAACCGTTAAAAATGACTAACACATTTGTTTATAACAAAGCTAATCCGGTTGAACAAAAGAATAAAGCAATAGGTTATGTTAAGCGTAGAAGAGTTGCTGAAGATACTTACTTAAACGGTGTAGTCGGAGATAAAGGAATCTATACGACAGTTGAAGATATGTTAAAGTTTGATCAGGCTATGTATAATGGATATCCGGTTGAACAAGAAATATTAGAAGAAGCATTTAAACCCGCTCACAAAAGATTGTATATTCATGATAATTATGGTTTTGGCTGGCGAATAAATGCGAGCGATAAAGAAAATAAAATAGTTTATCATACCGGTTGGTGGAAAGGTTTCCGTTCTTACTTTATCCGACAACTTGGAGCGAAAAAGACAATTATTATTTTAAGTAATATGTCCAATCAGTCAGTATTCGGGACAAGAGAATTAATAAAATTGTTTAATTAGCGATTAAAGAGGACAGCAAATAAAAAAGCGATTCTTGAATAATCAAAAATCGCTTGATGAATCTATTTCAATGAGTATAATCTGTACGTAATTATTTTTCTAAAGCATTAACAAATTTTGTTAGCTTAGCTTTTTTTCTTGCAACATTATTTTTGTGAATTCTGCCTTTTGCAGCAGTTCTGTCTAAAAATGAAACTGCTTCTTTTAAATTTTGCTCTGCTGTTTCTTTCTCTGTGGAACTAAAAACTCTTTTTACTAAAGTTTTAGCTTTAGAAATTGCAGCTTTGTTTCTAATCCGTTTTCGTTCATTTACTCTAATTCTTCTCTTCGCAGATTTAGTATTAGCCATTTCTTACCTATTAAATTTTATTAAGAAAGTAATAATAAAAAATTTTATTTTTTTAAGCAAATACTTTCTTTAGCTGAAAAATTTCTATAATAATTCTTATTTTTTCATACTAAATGTTTAAGGATATAAATTGCTAAAGATAAACGAAATATTTTATTCCATACAAGGAGAAGGAACAAATGCAGGACTTCCTTGTGTATTTATCCGCTTAACTTATTGTAATTTACGCTGCTCTTACTGCGATACGGAATATGCTTTCTACGAAGGAAAGGAAATGTCAATTGAAGAAATTATTTCCAAAGTAAAAAAATACGATTGTAAATTGGTTGAAGTTACAGGCGGAGAGCCACTCCTTCAAAAAAAATGCTTAATTCTGATGAACAAACTTTGCGATTTGGATTATTCTGTAATGCTGGAAACAGGTGGCAGTTTACCAATTTCGGAAGTTGATAAAAGAGTAAAAATTATTTTCGACTTAAAATGTCCTTCCAGTAAGATGCTTAAAAAGAATAATTATTCTAATATAAATTTTCTTAAACCAACTGATGAAGTTAAATTTGTTATCGGAACAAGAGGAGATTACAAGTGGGCAAAGGAAATTATTGATAAATATAAATTAGATAAAAAATGTATAATTTTATTTTCTGCTGTTTTTGGAAAACTAAAAAACAGAACTCTTGTTGAATGGATATTAGAAGATAATTTAAATGTACGATTTCAAACACAATTACATAAACAAATATGGGAACCGGAGAAAAGAGGCGTATGAAAATTGCTAAAGAATTCCGTTGGGAAATGGGACACAGATTACAATGTCATAAAGGAAAATGTTATAATCTACACGGGCACTCTTATAAATTACTCGTTGAATTTAGCGGCGGTATTGAAGATAATGGCATGGTATTGGACTATTTTGATGTTAAAGAAATTGTCGGTCCAATTGTAGAAGAATTGGATCACGCAGTTATTATATATAACAAAGATACTGCACTGCTTGAAGCTATAAAAAACTTAAATAGTGCGCACGTAGTTGTTAACTTTGAATCAACTGCCGAAAATTTGTGTCGCTATTTTCTAAAAAAAATTAAAGAGGCAAAACTGCCGAGCAACATTACAGATATTATGGTAAAAGTTTACGAAACAGAAAATACCTATGCCGAAGAATCGGTTTGCTTAATAGATTACAGTAATCATGACTAAAGCTGTGTATAACTCTTAAAAAAGATTAACAGACAAATAAAAGGAAAAAAGAACAATCAATAAGTTTTTATTTGTTGTTAAAAGTGAAATCGATAAAGGACTTGAAAAAGTTTACGCACGATTTATATTGAATATAAGAAATCTAAAAGGAGTGAACTTGTTGTAATGCAAGGAGATAAAATTGTTAAAATTAAGTCTAAATAAGCACTATGCACAGCAATAGTAACCGTTACACAACGTCATAAAAAATAGACAAAAAATGAATAAAGATATTAATTTGAAACAGTGTCGGAAGTGTGGAGCAGAATTGGCTGATGACTTTTGCTCTAAATGTGGAAATCCCAAAACCTTAAAGAGAATTGATGGAAGTTATGTGCTCTCAGAAATAGTAAGTGTACTAAACTTTGATAAAGGGATTTTCTATACAATAAAAGAGTTGCTTATAAGACCTGGAAAAAACGTTCACGAATTTATTCATACAGATAGGAACAGACTTGTAAAACCAGTCATTTTCGTTATAGTTTGCTCATTAATTTACACTATAGCCCAACAATTTCTGAAATTTGAAGATGGTTATGTTAATGCCGGTGGATTCGGAGATTCTGCAGTAACAAATATTTATAAATGGATACAAAATAATTACGGTTATTCAAATATCATAATGTCGTTTTTTATCACACTTTGGATTAAACTTTTTTTTAAAAAGTATCATTATAATTTTTTTGAAATTATGATATTATTATGTTTTGTAATGGGCATAGGAATGTTGATTTACACGACATTTGGAATTATAGAAAGTATTACTAAAGTTAGAATATTACAAATTGGAGGGATTGCAGGGTTTATATATATCTCTTGGGCAATAGGACAGTTTTTTAATAAAAATAAAAAATTGAATTATTTGAAAGGATTGGCAGCCTATTTATTAGGAATGATAACTTTTTATTTTCTTGCTGTAATTTTGGGAGTAGGAATTGACTTAATATCACAAGTCTAGAAAAATAAATATTAGCTAAATAAAAAATAAGATTTATGAAAAGTATTTGGAAAACAAATTTTAAAAACTTTGAAATTACAGTTGAAAATACGTGGTTTAACGGAGAAAGACTCTTTATTAACAATGAACTTAAAGACGAAAAATATGGAACTCTTTCATCTGAATTAAGTTGTGAAATAATTGATGAAGAAAACAATGTACATCGTTTGAAAGTTAGTTTAGGTGGATTTTTAAGAGTTAAATGTAGTTTATTTATCAATGAGAGTAAAATTGAAATAACCCAAATAAAATAACAGAAGACAAAATAAGTTTATAATCAATAGTGAACATTGTGTGTAAATTAAACTGCATACATTTTAATTTGCTAAACCTTGTTTTGATTTACTTTTTTATTTAACTTGGTAAAACAAAACTAATTTTGGCTAAGGGTACTGAGTTTTGAAGTTTACCGCTTTTTTTTCTTCTGCTACTTATTACCTAACCGTTATTCTTAATAAAAAAACAAACAGAAAATGAAAGAACAAATTTTAAGACAAGTTTATCAGCACGCTGAATTAAGTAATAGTGATTTAGAAAAAATTTTTGAAGTTCACGAACAAGTGGAATTTAAAAAGGGTGATTTTATTATAAAAGAAGGACAAATAGCTAATAACTACTTGATTTTACAAAAAGGACTTATGAGGTCTTTCGTTTATGATTATAATGGAAATGATATTACAACCGATTTTTTTATTGAAAATGAATTTGTTATTGAGGTTTCGTCTTTATTTCAAAGAATACCAACCAAAGAATATATTCAAACTTTAACTGATTGTACTTGTTACAAGATTGACTTCGACAAATTTCAAGAATTATTTCATTCCATAGAAATTTTTAGGGAATGGGGACGTGCTTGGCTGTCTAACAGTCTGTTTGAATTTAAGCAGCGCTCTGTTTCTATAATAAAAGAAAGTGCAACCGACAGATATTTAAAGCTAATGAAAGAAAAACCGCAAATCATACAACAGGCACCTCTAAAGAATATTGCCTCATTTCTGGGAGTTACAGATACTTCTCTTAGCAGAATACGAAAATCAATAAATTTGTAATGCTTTTTTATTTCTTGCCATAAGACAAGATTTTTAATTAAAAATCTTAATAGTATTGCAGTATAAATAATCTTAAACCACGCAAACTATGACCGCAGGGCGATTGCGTCAAAATTCACGATCAACAAATATGAAAACAGTAAAAATTGAAACGGTTGATGACTATTTTAAGGCTCAACCCGAAAACACGAGAAATGCCCTTTGGGAATTAAAAAAATGTATTCTAAAAGTGAAACCGAATGCAACAGAATTGTTGAATTACAATATCCCGGCTTATGCCCTTACTGAAAATGGCAAAAGAGCAGAACAAATTATGATTGCGGGATATAAAAAACACGTTGGATTGTATCCGCACCCAACAACAATGGAAAAATTTGACTCTGAACTTAGTGAATACAAACGAGCGAAAGGTTCGGTTCAATTTCCATTAGATAAACCGCTTCCAAAAAACCTGATTGAGAGAATGATAAGGTTTAGAATGGAACTACTGAATAAACAAAACGCCAGCTAACATGGTGTATAATCAAAATGTAATTAAATATAATTAAAAACTAACTTTAAGATGGGAAAAATGATTTTTTTAACAATAGGAATAGTGGTTTTACTTTTTTTAATTTTTGCTTTTTATAAAGCAAGTCAGTTGCAAAATATTGAAATTACAAAAAAAGTAACCATAAAAGCAGATAAGCAAGAAGTTTTCGATATGGTAAAATATTTAGGAAACTTTCCGAAATGGTCGCCTTTCTTGGCACAAGACCCAACACAAAAGTACGAAGTAAAAGGAACTGACGGAACTGTTGGGGCTCAATATCATTGGAACGGAAATAAAGGTAAAGATATTGGATACCAAGAAATTTACAAAATTGAAGAACTACAGTTTATCGGGATGAAATGTGATATTAAAAAACCGCTTGTAGCTCAACCAACTTTTGATTACGCATTTACAGAAAACGAAAAAGGCATAACAGTAACACAGGCTTTTAAACTAAAATCAGGCTTAATTGATGCGTTTTTTATGTGGCTGTTCGGAGCAAAAAAAGAAATGGAAAAAACCAATCAACAAGGTTTGGAATTGTTGCAAAAAGCCTTAGAAAAGTAACAATGCTTAATAAAAAAAGAAAAAAATTATCCATTGCTTGTGGTTTAGCTGAAGAGTATAAGAAACATCAATATTTTATTTTGCCATTAAATAATAGCTTTACCACTAAATAGTGATGAATAGATTAAAATACATTAGTAAAAACTGTTTACAACATTGGCTTACAAAGTGTAGACAAAATTAATATAACTAAAATAGGAGAAATAAATTATGAAAAATCCAGTGCAATGGCTTGAAATAGCCGTAACAGACATAGAGAGAGCAAAGAAGTTTTATGAAAAAGTTTTAGG
>PDPT01000003.1 GCA_002746605.1 Ignavibacteriota bacterium | reverse complement strand
CGGTTTTGTAAGTTTAAAGGTTTATAATTCCCTTGGACAAGAAGTAAAAACCTTAGTAAATGAAAACAAAGGAGTTGGTAATTATAGCGTAGAGTTTAACGCAAGCAATTTACCGAGTGGAATGTATTTTTATAAATTACAGAGTGGTAAATTCAGTCAAGTTAAGAAGATGCTACTTGTAAAATAATATAATAAGAGGTATCTTTAAGAAAGAATCTCTTCTTTTATTTGCTCATTAGTTTTGTTAAAGTAATCTTTTTAATTGTTCTTATCAATTGTTCTTATCATGAGAGTTGCGAAGCGATCTTCTTTAACTTTCAGAAATCTTAGTGGTATTACACTAAAATAATGGCAGATAGACTTTTAATAACACAATCCCTTTAATAAACTATACTATTCCTACATAGTATAGACGGTCTCTGCAATTGAATAGCAAGTGAGCTGTTTTCTAATCAAATTTCTTGAAACCTATTAGGAGCAAAATTCAGTTATTCTTTGTACTTTTGCCTATTGTATTATACATGATAAATAAATAAACTATTTACTATGAAAACAAAGAAAATAAATTCCGGTAATTTTTTAGAAATCTATAAAGCATCTACGAAAAGTGCTCAAGAACTTCCCTTTATAGAAAGCGGCGTTAAAGCAGGCTTTCCTTCTCCGGCTGAAGATTTTATTGAAAGCAGAATTGATTTGAACAAAATATTAGTAAAAAATCCCGAAGCAACATTTTTTTGCAGAGTAAACGGAAACTCTATGAAAGATATTGGAATTTATGATAATGATTTATTGGTTGTAGATAAAAGCCTTGAACCCCAAAACGGTAAAGTTGCTATTTGTTTTATTGACGGAGAATTTACGTTAAAAAGAATTAAAATTGAAAAAGACTGCTGCTGGTTGGTACCTGCAAATAATGATTTTACTCCGATAAAAGTAACCGCCGAAAATGAATTTATTGTTTGGGGAATTGTAACTCACAGCATAAAGGCTTACTGATGTTCGGACTTGTTGACTGCAATAATTTTTATGCCTCGTGCGAAAGAATTTTTCGTCCTGAATTAAATAATAAACCTATAGTTGTACTTTCTAACAATGACGGTTGTGTTATTGCCCGTAGCAACGAAGCCAAACTGCTCGGTATTCCTATGGCTGCTCCCGCTTTTAAATTCGAGAAAATTTTCAGAGAAAAAAATATTCACATATTCTCTTCTAACTATCCGCTTTACGGAGATATGAGCAAAAGAGTGATGAGCCTGCTTTCAAATCTCGCTCCGGAAATTGAAGTTTACAGTATTGATGAAGCTTTCTTAAAATTTGAAAATTCTTCTAATATAAATTTTCAAGAGTACGGTGAAAAAATTAAAAAAGTTATTACAAAATCTACAGGACTGCCAATAAGTATCGGTTTAGCGAAAACAAAAGCTCTCTCAAAGGTAGCTAACAAGATTGCAAAAAATTTCAGCGAAAAAACAAATAATGTTTATGTTATCGGCAGCGAAGAACAAAGAATAAAAGCATTAAAATGGATTAAAATAGAAAATACTTGGGGAATCGGACGTGGTTATACACGGCAATTAAAACAAATTGGAATTAATACTGCTTATAAGTTTACCGGACTTTCGGAGCTTTGGATTAAAAAGAATATGGGAATAACGGGATTAAAACTTAAACAAGATTTACTCGGAATTCCAACTTTGGATTTAGAAAAAAACATAGAAAAAAAACATATCGGTATAACACGTTCATTCGAAGAATATTATACTAAATTGGAACAGATAGAAGAAAGAATCGCTACATTTGCAGTAACTTGTGCAGAAAAATTACGCAAACAAAATTCTACTTGCAACGCCTTAGTTGTTTTTATTCGCACAAACAGAAAAAGAAAAAACTTACCGCAATATCGAAAAAATATTTTTATTCCTTTACCGTTTGCAACCAACTCGGGGATTGAAATTTCTAAATTTGCAATTTCGGGATTGCGACAAATTTTTGAAAAAGGTTATTTATACAAAAGAGCAGGCGTTATTGTAACTGAAATTAGAAAAGAAAGCGAAATACAGATTGAATTATTCCAAAATTCAAATCCGAAACACAAACCATTGATGGAAGCAATAGATAAACTAAATAATTCAATCGGACAAGACAAAATCAAGTTAGCAAGTCAAGACCCGCAAAGAACTTGGAAAATGAAACAAGAAAGACTTTCACCAAGATATACAACACACTTTAGTGAAATATTAAATGTTAAGGCAAAATAAATTTAAGTGAAATATTCTTAATAAGCTTATAAAATTAGTCTTGGAATATTACCATACTATAACAAACAAAAAGTAATTACTACTTAACAAGAACCATTTTTTTAATACAGCTTAAAGAATTCGTTCGCAACTCATAAAAATAAATACCGCCGGATAAATTTTCAGCATTAAAAACAATGTTATAATTACCAGCACCTTGCTTATCCTTCACAAATGATTTTACCTCTTTTCCAAGAACATCAAAAATTTTCAACTGAATTGAAGAAGTAATTCCGTTTTGTGATTTCGGAATCGTATAACTTATTGTGGTAGTAGGATTAAAAGGATTAGGATAATTCTGCTTTAACGTAAATTCAGTAGAATAATTATGATTTCTATTATTTAAAGAGGTTAAAAAATCACTATCAGGATAATAAGGTCGCGTAATTACGCCTTCATTACTGAACAAATTTGAAAGTTCAGAATCTTTCAAAATTTCTCTTATACTTAAAGTATCACCGTTAACAATAGCATAATTGTAGATAAAGCGTATGCCGTGCGAATAATCCACATACATGGAATTGTGTCCATTATAAAGCGGCTGAATAGGATTGTTTATACCTCTGTGCCAACCATAAATTACAACAGGATCAAAACCTCTATTGTGATTATAAATTTTATTTGAAATAATAATATCTTTTTTATGTCCCGCTATAATATTATTCTCTTCCCTATCCAAATTAATTTCTTCAATTTGCTTTTTGATAGAATCCGTGTGTTGAAAAAATACCTGCATAGTTGTCATTTTATCTGAAGGCGGTATCGGTTGAGGAATCAGCTTAATTTCGGAATTGTTATAAATTATATCTACAAGTTTTTTTGTCGGCAGCATACAATTAAACTTATCAGACAAAAATTGTGCAGTTGAAGGAGTTATAGGAATATACAAATAATCTTCATCAGAACCGATTGCCAAATAATCGAGAGCAACAAAACAACGAACTTTATAAGTTTTATTGTTTATAATTTTTGTAAAATCTATAGCTTTCAAATTACGAGAGAATGATGGAGCATTCCCTGAAATAAGTTCTTTTACTATTGCTTTTTCTCTATCGATTAAGTTTAGATTTTTAGCTTGATTAACAAACTCCGAAGCACTTGCAGCCTCTTCAGGTCGTTTCGGTATTTCAAGAAAAATTAATGTATCGTTAGTTTGTGCAAAAACTAATAACACTTTAAGAAAAGTAATTACAAAGAAAATATTTTTTTTCATGTCCATTCTTGTCTGATAATAGATTTTGGTTTATTTAAGATTCTACTCATCTACTAAATCATAAACTCTCACATAATCAACAAGCCAAGTATCAGGTAAACTGGCAGTTTTTATATTGCCTGCCCATTTTCCTACTTCATCAGAAATTTTAATATACAAAGGAACTTTACAAACTCCACCCGCATCGGTTTTCCATGTTTGAATTCCATCAATATAAAAAGTATAACTATTTTCTTGCCACCATACTCCAACGGTATGAAATTCTTGATCTAATTTAAAAATATCTGCGTATTTATGAGCCGATTTATGATGTGCCCCGTAACCATCCCAGTGTAGTGTATGATAAAGTTTATTATCGGTAGGACTAATTTTTTCAAAGATGTCAATTTCAGTACCGTCAACCCCCTCATTACCAACATTAGCTACTCCATCATTAAACAACCAAAATGCCGACCAATGACCAACTTCTTTTTGAAACTTTACACGAATTTCAAAATAACCGTATTTTTTTTCATACTTTCCTCTGGTACGTATTGCCCCGTCAATATATCTATTTTTAACCGAATCATAGTAAACTAACATTTTTAAATAACCATTTCCATCTAAAAGGGCAGCATCATTACGCCAATACCCATCTTTACGGGGTTGATCAATACCTGGTTTTTGCCAAGTAACATGCGACCATTTTGAAGTATCAATTGTTATCCCGTCAAATTCATCATTCCAAACTAAATTCCACTTTTTACCAGTAGGTACTTGTGGTAAAAATTCTTGTTCAATTTTTTTATCTTCTTTTTCTTTCTCTACATCGTTTATTGTTTCTTTACATGCAGAGACTATTGCTATTATAATAAAAAATGTAACAACTATTTTTTTCATGATTTTTTTATTCTCATCTTATTTTTATTTTAACTTAAATTAAGTTTTCTAAAATAATATTACTTTCGTTTCAAATTACTATATGTAAATTATTTTCCTCCAAACTCTAATAAAAATCCTTTAATAAATTTATTTATATTTCCATCCATAACGCCTTGTGTATCAGAAGTTTCAATATTGGTTCTATGATCCTTAACCATGTTGTATGGATGAAAAACATAAGAACGAATCTGACTTCCCCACTCAATCTTCATTTTCGATTTTTCAGTTTCTTCTTGTGCTGCTTCTTGTTTTTCTAATTCAAGTTGATATAATTTTGATTTTAGCAGCTTCGTGGCATTGGTTCTGTTTTGCAATTGTGATCTTTCGCTTTGGCATGCAGCAACTGTCCCCGTAGGTTCGTGAGTAATACGCACAGCTGTTTCCACTTTATTTACATTTTGTCCGCCTTTACCTCCCGAACGATAAGTATCAATTTTCAAATCGGCAGGATTTATTTCTATTTCAATTGAATCGTCAATTTCAGGAATAACAAAAACAGATGCGAAAGAGGTGTGGCGGCGTTTATTGGAATCGAAGGGCGAAATTCTAACAAGACGATGAACACCTATTTCAGCTTTGGCATAACCATAAGCATAATCACCAGAAATTTCGAGAGTTACACTTTTTATTCCGGCTCCGTCTCCATCAAGAATATCTATTATTGTAATTTTAAAGTCGTTTTGTTCACCCCAACGAAGATACATTCTCAATAACATATCAGCCCAATCTTGAGCTTCAGTTCCACCGGCTCCCGAGTGAATTGTCATTATACAGTTTCTATCATCATCTCTTCCACTAAGCATACTTTTAAATTCTAAGTTAGAAATTTCTTCTTGAGAAGTTAGAAGTTCTTTTTCAATTTCGGATATTAGTGATTCATCCTCTTCAAGTTCGGCAAGTTCAATAAACTCTTCTAGATTTTTGAGTTTGTGATTTATATCGTTATAAACATTTACCCAATTTTCCAAACGTTTAATCTTCTGTAAAATTTTTTGTGCTTCTTTTTGATCATTCCAAAAATTTGCTTCTTCGGTAGTTTTTCTTAATTCATTTATTTGTTTTTCTTTTTTGTCGATGTCAAAGATAACCTCGTAATTTTTCTAACTTTTCTTTTAGTTCATCTTTTTGTTTGGCTTGTTCTTCGAACATATTTTCCTCAATTAAATATTTACTTTCATTTAAAATTTTCAGTTTAAGATATCTTTCAAATGATTTGAAATCTTTGATGTTTGTTATTATTTATCACCTTATCAAGGCGTATTATTATAGCAAAAATACACATTAATATATTTCATCGCAATACTTGTTGTTTATGTTTGTTTGAATATAAAAAAATTGAGTGAAGATTAGAAAACTTTCGAAGATGATAATAGAAAAAGAGAACTTGAACAAGTTTCTTGTTAACAAAACCAGGAAATTTGATTTGGTAGTATAAAACCGTAATTTTTCAATATAATTTTCCATCAATATTTAATAATTTAGGTTGTAAAAAAGAAAAAATTTTATACTATATTATCTTCTTAGAATAATAAAGAAAATTTTAATCAAAGCAATTTATAATTACTGAATACAGATTTTTTTGTTCTATATCTTGGACATGTATTATTAGTTTCATTTTAATAAGTTGTTAATGCTTTTTTTTATTAATTTCATCAATTAAATTTAATACTTAAAAAAGTTCTCTTATGAAAATTGGAATAACTTGTTACCCTACTTACGGCGGAAGCGGAGTTGTGGCAACGGAACTCGGTAAAAGTTTAGCAAATCTTGGTCACGAAGTTCATTTTATTAGCTATGCTCTACCACATCGATTAACAAATTTTATTGAAAATATTTTTTATCACGAAGTAGAAATTACCAACTATCCCTTATTAGAACATCAACTCTACGGTTTGGCTTTAACAAGTAAAATGTTAGAAGTTATTGAATATGAAAATTTGGATTTACTTCATGTGCACTATGCAATTCCACATGCTACGAGTGCTTACCTTGCTAAACAAATTCTAAATAAAAAAGGCAGAGATATAAAAATAATTACCACTTTACACGGTACAGATATAACCTTGGTTGGTCTTGAGCCTTCTTTTCTTCCACTAGTAAAATTAAGCATCGAAGAAAGTGACGGAGTTACAGCGGTTTCGAGATTCTTAAAGGAGAAAACCATTACAAACTATCACATAAAAAAAGATATTGAAGTTGTTCATAATTTTATAGATACGGAAGTTTACAAGCCTGTTTGTAATGAACAATTTAAAAAACACATTGCACCAAACAACGAAAAAATACTTATTCATACATCTAATTTCAGATCAGTAAAAAGAGTTTGCGATACAATAAGAACATTGAACATTGTGCGCAAAAAAATCCATGCAAAATTATTGCTTATTGGCGATGGACCCGATCGATCGGAATGTGAAAGATTAGCAAGAGAATTACAATTAGAGAAGGATGTAATTTTTCTGGGCAAACAAGACGGACTTGAAAAACTACTTAGCGTTGCAGATATTTTTTTGATGCCCTCACAATCAGAGAGTTTTGGCTTATCTGCTCTCGAAGCAATGGCATGCGGCATACCTGTTATAAGTAGCAGCGTAGGCGGATTACCTGAATTAATTGTCCATAATAAAACGGGCTTTATTGCAGAGTTCGGAGATGTAGATAGAATGGCAAAATATACTTTAGAACTTTTAACTAAAAAGAAAAAATATAATTCATTTTCTAAGTTTTCGAGAGAAAGAGCAATAAATGTTTTCGAGAAAGATTTGATTGTACCAAAATATATTAAGTACTATGAAAAGATATTAGCGAGTTAAAACCTCCGTGCTTACACACACGGAGGCATAATTATTTAAGATTTCTGAATAATCGGAGTTTTTCCGATGCTGTAATGCGTAAATCCCATCTGTTTGGTTTTTCTTCTGTTGAAAACATTTCTGCCATCAAAAATAATTGGAGTTTTTAAGGACTCTTTAACTTGTACTAAATCTGGATTATTAAACTCATTCCATTCAGTTAACACTAGCAAAGCATCGGCATCTTTTACAGCATCATATTGATTTTTAACATATCCAATTCTATCTTGTAAATAAAACTTAGCATTTTCCATTGCTTCAGGATCGTAGGCAGTAACAGTTGCACCTAATTTAAGAAGTTCATTTATGATAACTACAGAAGGAGCTTCCCGCATATCATCAGTATTCGGTTTAAACGCCAAGCCCCAAACAGCAAACTTCTTACCTTCAACTTCATTATTAAAGTGTTTAAGAATTTTTTTAACAATCACCATTTTTTGATCTTTGTTTACCTGATCAACCATTGAAAGCAAACGCATTTCCGAACCTTTTTCTTTCGAGGTTTTTATTAGAGCATTAACATCTTTGGGGAAACATGATCCGCCATAACCAATACCTGCATAAAGAAATTTCTTACCGATTCTTGTATCGCTACCCATTCCTTTACGAACCAAATCAACGTTTGCACCAACTTCTTCACAGAAGTTTGCAAGTTCATTCATAAATGTAATACGCATAGCAAGATAAGAGTTTGCTGCATATTTTGTTACTTCAGAACTTTCAGGATTCATTTCAATAATTAAACTGCCGTGAGAGGTAAACGGATAATAAAGAGATTTCATTTTTTTCATTGCTTGTTCTGTTGAAGCTCCAATAACAATTCTGTCGGGCTTCATAAAATCTTCAACAGCATAACCTTCTCTTAAAAATTCAGGGTTAGAAACTACTTCAAAATTTTTCACATTGTGGTTTTTAATAATATTTGTAATATCAGCTGAAGTGCCAACCGGAACCGTACTTTTGTTTACTATAAGTTTGAAATCATGATCCGGGTTTTCTGCTAATATTTTACTAATATCATTAGCAATTCCACGTACATATTTTAAGTCTGCAGAACCATCTTCCCCTTGAGGTGTAGGAAGACACAACATAATAATTTCCGAGTTAAGAACCGCACTTTTCAAATCATCAGTAAAAGTCAGCCTTTTTTTAGCTATGTTCCTATAGAATAAAATATCCAAGCCGGGCTCATATATAGGTACTTCGGCATTTTTTAATTTTTCTAATTTCTCGGGATTATTATCCACGCAAATAACATCATTACCCATTTCTGCAAAGCATGTACCGGATACAAGTCCTACATATCCACTTCCTATTACTGCTAATTTCATTTAGTTTCCTTTCTTTTTTAATCAATTTACTTAATTTATTTTTTTAATTTTATCTTTAATTCTATTAGAAATTATCGAACTTTTAACTTTTCAGTTTATTTTAAATTTGAAGTTTTAGAAAAAATATTTTCTGTTGAAATTAATATTTTGGATTAGAATGCCAATTATATGCTGATGCAATAATATCTTTCAAATTATATTTTGGTCTCCAATTTAATACTTTTTCCGCTTTACTATTATCTGCAACCAAAATTGCAGGATCGCCCGCTCTTCTTTCAACAATCTCACAATTTATCTTGGTTTTTGTTATTTCTTCTGAAGTTTCTATTATTTCTTTAACGGAAAATCCAGCACCGGTTCCAAGGTTTATTACTTCGGATTTTTTATTAGAACTTAAATAATTAAGAGCTTTAAGGTGTGCATCTCCTAAATCATTTATATGAATATAATCCCTTATGCAGGTTCCATCTTTGGTGTCATAATCATCACCAAAGATAAAAACTTTGTCTCTTTTGCCCAAAGCAGTGTTTAACACTATAGGAATCAAGTGAGGTTCGGGTTCATGACTTTCACCGATATTACCTGAAAAATCCGCTCCTGCAGCATTAAAATATCTTAAACAAACCGATTTCAAATTATACGCTTCATCAAAATCTCTTAGCATATTTTCAATTGTTAATTTTGTTTGTGCATAGGGATTTATGGGATTGGTCGGCTGATTTTCATTAATTGGAATTTCTTTGGGATTCCCGTACAAAGAACATGTCGATGAAAAAACAAACTTCTTGATACCTGCTTCAACAACTGCTTTAATTAAATTAAAGCTACCAACCACATTATTTTGATAATAAAGCATTGGATTTTCAACAGACTCACCCACATAAGCAAAAGCTGCAAAATGAACAACGGCTGTAATTTTTCTTTGTTGTAGAACATTTAACAAATTATCATAATCTAATAAATCAACAATTTCAAGAGGAACATTATCGGGAACGGATTCTTTGTGTCCTCTCGATAAATTATCTAGAACGACACATTCAATATTATTTTTATGTAAAATATTTACAAAATGCGAACCAATATAGCCTGCTCCGCCTGTTACTAAAACTTTCAAGAAAACCCCATATTTTTAATTTTACTAACATTAATAATAACATCATTTTTTTTTTATTACCATTATTTTTTAAAAATATAATAACAATATAATTGATAATTATAAAATAATATTTTAGCTTGCATCATAAAATAATTTTAATTTAATATGAATACACCAACAAGTAAACAACAAGCAAAAAACGTAGCAGAATTAACATGCAAATTGGCAAGAGCATGTGTAAAAAAAGAAACAAGTTTCGCATCATTATTTAATCTGACACCCACAGAATTAAGATGTTTAAGAATGTTCAGTAAAAAAACTACCGTTTCAATTAAAGAAATGATTAATGAATTGGAGATAAGTGCTGGAAGAGTAACCCACATTCTAACCAGCTTAGAGGATAAGAAATATATTACCAAAAGAGTAGATAAAAAAGACAAAAGAAATCATTTGGTTGATTTAACATCTGAAAGTAAGGTTTTTATTGACGAATTAACCGAAAAGCACATAGAACTGAATCAAAATATTTTAAACAAAATAACTTCTGATGAACGAAAATTAATTACCAAAGTTCTTACTCGACTAATTGATGAATTAGAACAATGGAATAAATTAAATAAAGAAAAATTAACAAAATAAATATTACTTTTACTCGAGTTATTCAGTATAAAATTTTACGTATATTTCTTTATGACTATCTCTTTAAGTTTTAACAATATTCACTTAAGTTCTTATAAAAATAATTTTAGTAGAATTTTATATGAGTAACAAAAAATATTTTATAAAGAAAACCTTTAAATAATGCAGCTTTTCATTATTAACTAATCTTTTAAGTATATTAGTACCCACAAAAATATTGGAGTTAAAATGGCTAATTTAATATCAGAAAAAGACTTAAACACTTGGGCGGATTACCTATTAAATTATTCTTTGGGCGGAATTTCCAAAGATGATGTAGTTATGGTAAAAGGTGAAAAAATCTGTTGGGAACTTATTTCCGTTTTGCAAGATAAGATTTTTGCAGCCGGAGCAATTGCAGACATTAATATAATTCCACCAGATAATGATAGAGGCAAAGTTTGGGGTTCCTCAATTGCAAGACATGGCTCTGTTGAACAAATTAACAAAGTTCCACAATGGCAGATTGACCGTTACAAAAATATGACAAAATACATCGAAATTCTCGGAACGGAAAATCCTGAATTCTTCACTAATCAAAAAGAAGCACTTGCTCAAGCTGTTATGAAATCTGATGAACCGCTTAAAGAAATAAGATTGAGCAAACCATGGGTACTTACTCTATTCCCTACTCAATCTTTTGCCGATATGGAAGAACTGAGTTTGGAAGATTATACAAAAGTAATTGTAAATGCTTCCATAATCAATCCTCAGCTTCTCGAAGATGTTGAAGAAGACATTTATCAACTTATGAACAAAAGTAAAACTATAAAAATTGAAACGGAACATCCTGATTCAGGAAAAATTCTTGAGTTAAAAATGAATATTTCGGATCATAATATTGTTAAGTGTACCGGTAAGAGAAATTTCCCCGATGGCGAAGTTTTTACAAGTCCTGATGCAAACACAGTTGAAGGTGAAATTTTTGTAGATCTTCCGGTTTTTCAAGGTGGTAATTTAATCGAAGGAATTTACTTAAAATTTGAAGAAGGAAAAATTATAAACTATTCCGCAAAAAAAGGAAATGATATTTTAAAGAAAATAATTGAAACCGATGAAGGTTCTCACAGGCTTGGAGAAGTTGCACTTGGAATGAATAATGGAATAGAAAAAGTTCTAAAACATCCTCTCTTTGTTGAAAAAGTCGGTGGAACTCTACACATTGCAATCGGGGCAAGTTACGAAGAATGCTACCATTTCGATAAAATGAGTAAAGATGAATATTTGAAAAAAGGAATTCTAAATAAATCAGCCCAGCATGTTGATATTGTTACTGATTTCAGATTAGGAGGATCTGGCAGAGCTGTATATTTAGATGATATAAAATTAGAACAAAAAGACAATATTTGGATAGTTCCAAAATAAATTATGAAAAATAAATGAAAATTAATGTAAACTCGGAAATTGGTGAAATTGAAGGTGTAATTATTCATACTCCCGGTCCGGAGGTTGAAAATATGACACCAAAAAATGCAGAAAGAGCTTTGTATAGCGACATACTTAATCTTTCCGTTGCTTCAAGTGAATATAGTCAATTTCAAAAACTCTTAAATAAAATAACAAAAACTTATACTGTTTCTGATTTGTTAAAAGTTGTTGTAGAGAATAAAGATGCAAAAAATAATCTTATCACAAAGATTTGTAAAAACGAAAAGAAAAATGAACTCATAGATGAACTGCTCGATAAAAATAATGAAGAACTTGTAAAAGAATTGATAGAAGGGGTTCCAATTAATAAAAATAGTAATCTTACTAATTTTCTAACGGAAGACAGATATAAACTTCGCCCACTACACAATTTCTTTTTCACACGCGATGCTTCAATTTCAATAAATGACAAAGTTCTTATAGGAAAACTTGCAAATAAAGTTAGAGAACGCGAAGCAATTATTATGGAATCTATTTTCGAATGCAATAAACTCTTTGAAACTAAAACTATTAATACTGAAAGTTCTATTACTCCCGAAAATATTACCATTGAAGGTGGTGATGTTCTGATTGCTCGTGAAGATATAATTCTTATTGGCATTGGTGCAAGAACTACAACTCAAGGAGTTGATTTTTTAATTGAATACTTCAAAAAACAGAAGAAAAAAATAAATATTCTTGTTCAAGTGTTGCCATTAAAACCGGAATCATTTATACATCTCGATATGGTTTTCACATTTTTGGATAAAGATAAATGCTTAGTTTATCCGCCTGTTATTCTTAATCAACATGCATTTGAAACTGTTAATATTTGTGTTGATAACGGTAAAGTACATATAAGAGAAGAAAAAAATCTCATTGAGGGATTAAGTAAATTAGGCATACAACTTAAACCTATTTACTGCGGCGGAAATAATGACGAATGGATTCAAGAAAGAGAGCAATGGCACAGTGGAGCTAACTTTTTTGCTGTTGGTCCCGGTAAAGTTCTTGGCTATGATAGGAACCAATATACGCTTGCAGAAATAAACCAAAACGGTTTTGAAATTTTAAGAGCTAAAGACATAATTGCAGAAAGAGTAGAACTTAAAGATTATAATAAATACGTTGTCACGATTGAAGGAGCAGAACTGGCAAGAGGTGGAGGAGGCTGCCGCTGCATGACAATGCCGATCAATAGAAAAAATATTTAAATTAATTTAGAACCTGTTTAACAAATTGCAGAAAGCCGGAATATGCTTTTTGATTTCATTGAGGTTTCAATTTTTTGCCTAATTACAATAAATTTAAAGCAAACAAGGCTTCATCATTAAGTTGATGAAGCCTTGTTATTAAAACTAAATAACTAAATTTATTTCAATAAAGTCATTTTTTTAGAAATACTTACATCTCCTGCATTTAATTGATAGATATACATTCCACTTGCTAATTTTGAAGCATTAAAATCAACATTGTAAGTACCTGAGTTCAATTGTTTATTAACTAAAGTTGCAACTTCTTGACCAAGTATATTGAATACTTTTAAAGTAACCTTACTTGATTTTGTAAGTTTAAAGTTAATTTTGGTTACAGGGTTAAAAGGATTAGGATAATTTTGACTTAATTCAATTTTATTCGGAATTACATTATCAATCTTTTCTAAACCTGTAAGCCATTCTTGTTTCTTTTCAGGGAACCAGTTTAAGTCACCAAGAGGAAAACCTTTTGTACTTGCTGTTAGAAGTGTAGAATTGGTATATGCTAAATCTTCAGGTAATGGCCATGCCGGAGGGTAAGTCATTTTATATGTCCATCTGTCTGCAGTTATTTTTTTATGTAATATTTCATCTAATTTCCAAATCACACTATCAATATGACTAACAACATCAGCACCTTTGAAATCTGGATTTTCGTTCCAAATAGTTAATGTATCAATAACTACTCCGGGAGAAACTTTTTGTAATTTACCGTTTCGAATAATTTCCATTGTATAACGATTTATGAATTGAGGTCTTTCAAATCTATGAAGGACTTCATGACTATAAGGAAATGCCACTGTTATTTTTGATGTAACCGTATCGTTGTACGCATCTATATAATTATATAATTCTTCAGGATAATAATATGCATTATGATTCACTTCGAATTTTCTCAAAGCATCGCTAACCATACTTGGTTGTACGGTTTGAGCAGTATCAACAATGTAAGATACTCCTCTACCAAAATATTGTGTAGTATCATTATAAGTAATTGTATCGGGAATATTAACTACGATTACACCACTTGATATTGTATCAGGTCGTGGATAAAACCAATCTCCATACACAGCTTGTTTAAATCCAGCATTAGTAAAAGCAGAATAAACTATATTATTGGTTATTTCAATATTAGTATTATATGCTGTTAAAAAAGTATTACCTATTCCATATACGATTGTATTATGATCGAAAACACCGTGATTTACATAACCGCTAACACCAAAAATATAAGCTCCGCAAGCCATAAATGAGTTATTTACAAATTTAATAGTATCTAATGGTGTTGTATTTGAAACTGTTTTAAAAGCTTGCCCGTATAACCAAGAACCACCAGGGAACTGGATATTACGGAATTTAGAATCTTGTACATCAATATTACTCCAAGCTCCTGCCTTGGCAACTTGAATGCCTCTGGCACCGTATCCATCAAAGATACAATTTCTAATTTTTAAGTTCATTTTATTATTTACGGTAATTCCCGAATTGGCTGCTAAACTAATTTCACCATCTTGCTTAATGCCAAGGAAGTAAATATCATGGAACTCAACATTTGCATTTTTACCAAATAGTTCAACGAATCGTCCAATTGATGAATTATCCTCATTGATACCGGGTGCTAAAATAGGTGGTCTTCCTTCACCATCAGTAGCAATCATTTTAAAGGAACCATTAATTTTAATAGTCTCTTTCAAAATATAAAAAAAGCCTCTTTGTAAACGATATACTCTGTTTTGGTTAGCAATTACACCACCTTCTACTGTGTCGGCATTAATTACTGCACTTAAATTAGCTGCAGATTCAGCCCCAAGGTCTAATGTATCTGTTTGAGCTGATAAAAAAGTTGGTAAAGTAAATAATACCAACAAGCTTAGAAAAATTGTTAATTTGTTTTTTTTCATTTTTAACTCCTGTTTTATTTGTATATAATATTTGTTTGTAATACCTAAGTAAATCTTCTACCTCCTTTTTATTTATTATAATTGCAACTTTATTCCTAAATCTCCTGACATACCATAGTGTCTCTGTGCAGCAGGGTAAGCAGTTTTTTGATTAAGATCGGTTTCTTCTTCAGCCGTAATATTGTTCAGGTTAAAATAAACTTGAATTCCATACCAAGGTAGTTTTTGCTTAACAGAAAGGTCTAACCTAAAATATTTATCGGAATGAGTTCTTTCCTGCAGCCAAAAATTTGGTCTTTTAAAGACATTATCTTGATAAAAAGCTGAAAGTCTGCCGGAAAATCCTCCATAATCGTATCCAATAGATAAATTTATTATGTCTTTGGGTTGATTTAAAAGTCTTGCTACATAAAAAGTATCTATGTATTTATATTTTTCTGTACCCGTTGCCGGATCAAAGCCAAGTGATCGTCTTTCTGTTCTCGGATATTTGGCATCAGAAAAAATATGTGTATAATTTATATTGAACACTATTCCTGATAGAAAACCGGGTAAATACCAGAAATGTGTTTGCCAATCAACTTCCACACCATATACATTAATTTTATGCTTATTGTTAATATAAGTATAAAAATTTCTGCCTGCAACAAATCCGGGGGGAATTTCAGGATACTTTTCAGCTATTTCTTCTTTTGTAGGGAATCTTTTTCCGGCACTAAAGATTAAATCAGTAATATTTTTATTGAAACCATTAATTGTAAATAAGCCTATTTCGTTATTAAATATAGAAAGAGCTAAGTCAAAGTTTTCTGATTTTGCAGGTTTTAATCTAAAATTGTTATAGGAAATAGAATTTTGTCCTATGAGGTATCTTGGAGTTATTCTACTGAATGCAGGGTAATTGAGTGTATTAGTATAAGCAAAATGAATTTGGAACCAAGTAAAAGGTCTATATTTTAAATGTACCATTGGTAAAAAATAACCATGGGATAACTTTTCTGTAACAATAGTGTCTTGTAAATCACCTGCTACTAATGCTAATCCTCTGCTGCCTGTAAATTCAGTAGTTAAATTTTGATATCTTACACCGGGTGTAAGTGTTAATTGTGTACCCAAATTAATTGACGCCATTATATAACCGGCACTTTTTGTTTCAGAGCCTGTATAATCCGATGTCTTCGAAGATGCTCTTAGTTTTTTGAACCCAACTTGATCTATGTTTTTACCGGCATTTGCACGAGCTATCTTAGATGCTTTTAGAATCATATCTAAATCAGCAGGTTCACCCATTGTATAATCACCTTTTAAAAATTTTCCATAGTCATAATCTTTTGTAATAAAGTCATAATAAGATAAAGTTTTTAATGGACTACCACTACCACCAAGTGCTACAGGTTCTACATTTAACTGCTCTGCTAGAGCAAGTGCTACTGTTTGACCATCATCAAACATGCTTCCATACCAATATTCACGATCATAGGAACGATCTCTATATTGATAAGCACCACCAAATTTTATTTTACTTGTTAAAATATCGCCTAAATTTAAGTCTGTAGTAAAATTAACAGACCCTGTATAAGCTCTATCTTTGGTAATATTATTTTCATAACCTATACTCAACAAATATGCTGATTGTGCTGATCTAGTCATATATGTTGCAAGTTCTTTGGGATGCATTTTTCTTAATTCAGGCACCAAGGTAGCATCAACAGCATTTAATTGAGGGAAATTAAATCTTGCAGTACCAGGTGCTTCTCTTTCTGAATAAGAATGTGAAAATTTTATGTCAGCTTGAAAAATTGATATATCTTGCTTTATGCTCAACAAATTACTGTAGTTAACTAAAGTGAACGGATCGTTTAAGATGCTATAAGTTAAACTGCCTGCATCAGAAGGAAAAGACTCGGAACGTTTTGTCACCTTTGTGTCACTAATACTAAGAAAATTCATAAATCCTATATCACCAGTACTGTGCTCATAATCAAAAGTTACAGTTCCGCCATATCGATTTCTAATTCTGTGTACATCTGTTAAGGACATATTAGAAAGTAGAGGTATTCCGTCATCACCATGCGTTTTGTCTTCCAAAACATAACCAACACCCAGTATGTTGGAACTTAGATTTTTTTCTTCAACATTACCTTGAATGAAAACACCAAGTCTTTCGTCAAAGTAACGTCTTTCAACAGAACCCACCAATTTATAATCACCATAGGTACTTTTTAATCCATTATAACTTCCTTGACTAATTAATTCTACCCCCGATAAATAATTATTAAAAATATTAGTTCTGTTTTTTTTACCCTTCGCAGCTTTTCTCATTCCAAAATTAACTACACCACCAATAGCTGTTGCATCCATATCAGGTGTTATTGCTTTAATAACTTCAATACTTCCTAACATATTAGAAGAAATCATACTTAAATCAGTTCCTCTATCGCTTAAGCCTGAAGGAACATTACCGGAGAGCTCCACACCATCTATTGTAATTTGATTATACTGAGGTGATAACCCACGAACAACTACTCGCGAACCCTCACCTCCGGTTCTTATCAAGGAAATACCGGGAAGACGGCTAACAGATTCAGCTGCATTTGCATCAGGTAACTCTTGTATTTTTGCAGAAGATACAACATTTTTAACAGATGTTGAATTTAATTGAGCATTTATTGCATGTTGTTGTCCTTGAACTTGAGCGGTAACAACAACATCTTCTATACCTTCTATGCTCTCTGGAGTTAAACGAAAATCTTTCTCAATCATTTTATTTAGTAAGATTTCAATTTTTAATACTATCGGTTTATACCCCAAGTAAGAAATTTTGACATTATATGTTCCAACGGGGATATTTCTTAAAATATAATTTCCTTCAAAATCTGTAGAAGCTCCAAAGCCCGTAGAGATAAAAACAATATTGGCATATGGCAAAGGATCTTTTGTTTGATCATCTAAAATTTTTCCTTTGATACCACCTGATTGAGCCAGTAATAGATTGGAAAAACAGAGAAATAAAATAAAATTTATGATTAAAAATTTGTATAATTTTCTTTCCACTTAGCACCTCAAAAGTTGTTCAACGCTTATTATTAAAATTTTTTATTATTTATTTATATTAAACAAAAACAATATAAAAGACAAATCAAATTTGGTTAGTTTACCGACAATGAAAAAATCATATTATTTTACAGAAAGGCTATAATAATTAACCTTCTCCAGCTTTTCTTTTATTAACATTTCCTCTTCTTTCCAAAAAGTAAACCCGCATTTTCCCAAAACTCTTATTGAAGCTGTATTCTTCGGTTTCACACGAGCAGAAATTTCATTTAGCCCTAATTCTGTTTTGCTTATTTTTATTATTTTTTTTATTGCTTCTGGGATATATCCTCTGCCCCAAAAATATTCATTAAGTATATACCCGATTTCTCCTTTATTATCTTCTTCATCTAAACTTACAAAACCTATCGTTCCAATAACTTTATCGGTTCCCTTTAGACATATTCCCCAAGAGGCAGGTTCATTTTTATTGTATGCTTCAAAAATTTTAAACAAATATTCTAAAGTATCTGAAATTGTTTCGTGAGCATCCCACAGAACATGTTCGGCAATTTTTGGATTTTGAGCATACTCAAAGATTGCATCCTTATCAGTTGATTTTAACTTTCGTAAAACTAATCGCTCTGTTGTTAAAGTCGGCAAGTCCAAAAAAAAGTGGTCTATCAATTTCATCTCAATTTTTGTATTATATAAGTTTAAATTTACAAATTTTATTATGTTTGGAGAAACAATGATTAGTAAAGATTTGCTCGAAGTTTTATGCTGCCCTCTTACTAAATCCGATTTGATATTAGATGGAGATTATCTCATATCAAGCGATAAGGAATCGAGAATGCGTTATAAAATTAAAAACGGGATACCAATTTTACTTATTGACGAAGCTGAGAAATTAAGCTTAAACGAATGGCAAAAAATAATGGAGAAACAAAAGTGAATTTAGAGTTTAAAGTTTTTAATTTAATATTACAATCATGATCACAAAAAGTAACAAAAGTGAATTTGAAACTTATCTGACTGATGCTGCTAATTTTAAGGGTAATTGCAATAAATTAATTATTCCCGAAAATGAGGATGAATTGCTTAGTATTGTTAAAGATGCATATCAAAATAATATTACACTTACAATTTCCGGAGCAAGAACGGGACTTAACGGCGGCTGTGTCCCAAATAACGGAATTTTAATTTCAACGGAAAAATTAAATAAAATTATTTCTTTTAATGAAACCGAAAAAACAATTATAGTGCAGCCGGGTTTTATGTTATCGGACTTACAAAATTTTGTTGAAGAAAAAAATCTTTTTTATCCTCCTGACCCGACAGAAAACAATTGTACAATTGGTGGAACAGTTGCGAACAATTCATCAGGAGCAAGATCCTTTAAATACGGTTCTACAAGAAATTTTATAAAATCATTAAAAATTATTCTTTCGAACGGAGAAAAAATATTTCTTAAAAGAAATCAAATTATCTCCGATCAAAATTCTCTAATAATTAAAACTCAAACCAATAAATTATTAGATATTAAATTGCCTAGATATAAACAACCTAACGTAAAAAATACTGCGGGATATTTTAATAAATCCGGAATGGATGCAATAGATTTATTTATCGGTTCAGAAGGTACGCTTGGAATAATTTATGAAATTGAGCTTCAATTAATTGAATTACCTAAAAATATTTTATCGATGATAATCTTTTTTGAGAATGAGCAAGATATTTTTTCTTTTGTTAGTGAAATGAAAAGTTTATCTCTAAATTCTGAAAGCATAATTGATTTTAGGGAAATTGAGTTTATAGATGATAACGCTCTAAACTTAATCAAAACGGATTATCCCAATATCCCAACTAATTCCAAAGGAGCGATTTGGATTGAACAAGAATATAATAAAAAAGATGAAGATGACTTAATTTTTGAAATCCAAGAACTGATTGAAAAACATAATGGCAACGAGGAAAATATCTGGTTCGCATTTGATAACAACGAAAGAGAAAAACTTATTGCTTTCAGACACCAAATACCGTTATCTGTTAATGAAATTATTTCGAGAAGAAATTTAGTGAAAGTCGGAACTGATACTGCTGTACCCGATAACAAATTAGTTGATTTTTATAATTTCGCCTGCCAAATAATAAAGAAGAATGAAATTGAATATGTCGTTTACGGACACATCGGAGATAGTCACTTGCATTTTAATATGCTGCCAAAAAATAATGCGGAATTATTAGCTGCAAAAAAAATATATAAACTAATTTGTGAAAAATCTGTTGAGCTTGGTGGGACCATTTCTGCCGAACACGGAATTGGGAAACTTAAAGCTGAACTTTTACCGATAATGTACACACTTAATGAAATAAAACAAATGGTGGAAATTAAAAAAATCTTTGACCCAAAACTTATTCTTAACAGAGGAAATATTTTTACGGAAGAGAGTTTAGTTAATGAATAAAATATTTCAATTCGTTTTTTTTATTCTTTATCTTACTCTAACTATAAATATTTTTGCTCAATCTAACGTTAGTGATGATAATCAGTTAAAACTTGCAAAATTTTTTGAGACTCAAAATAATTATGCTGAAGCAGAGAAAATATACTCTAAACTTTATAAAAAAAATCCGAAAGATTTTAATTTCTATTCATCTTACTACAATTCTTTAATTAGTCAAAAAAAATACGATGCCGCAAAAACATTAGTCAATAAACAACTTAAAACTTCAACTAATAAAATTAATATCATTTGTGATCTTGGTGAAGTTTATTATTTAACCGGAGATGAAAAGAAAGCCAATGAAATTTGGGATTCAGCTTTGGAAATTGACTCCAACGATCCTTTTTCTTACAAGATAGTCTCTGAATATTTAATTAAGCATAGAAATATAGATAGAGCAATAATTACATTGCAAAAAGGTAATACAATTTCAAAGAATCCGATTATTTTTTCTCACGATGTTGCTCATTTATTTTCCATCACAATGCAGTTTGATAAAGCTGCCGAAGAATATTGCAAAATTTTAAGTGAGAGTCCGAAGCAAATTCATATTGTAAGAATGAGAATATCAAATTATATAAACTCACCGAATGCAAAAGAAATTACATTAAATATTTTAAGAGATTTCTGTGAGGAAGAAAATAAAATTGAATTTTATGAATTGCTAAAAGATTTATATTTTCAAGCAAATGAATTTGAAGAAGCATTCGATATAGTTCTAAGGATTGAAGAAATTCGTGAAAATAACGGCTCCGATATTTTTAATTTTGCAAATAATGCTTCAAGTTTGAATAAACATAAAATTGCAATAGATGCTTACGAATATTTTATTGAAAATTACCCTAATTCGCCGCTTATAAGCCAGTCTGAAATTAATATTATCAGCGAAAAAGAAAAAGAGTTGAACAATAAATCTCTTTCTAACGAAGATTGGAAACCTTTAACAATAAATAAAAACAGTATAAATGAATACAAGGAGCTAATAGCTTCGTACCAAAAAATTGTAACAAAATATCCAAATACCACTTACGAAAAAGAAGCAAACTATAGAATAGCGGAGATTTATCTCAATCAACTTAACGATGTAAATAAAGCTGATAGTATTTTAACAAAGTTAATTGGTACAAACAAAAACTTTTCTGCATATAACAATGCAGAATATTTAATTTCCCAAGTAGCATTAGAGAAAAATGAACTGAGTAAAGCAGAAAATATTTTGCAAAAATTATCAACAAAGCTTTACACTACACCGGAGGGAAAAAATAAAATATTATTTTCTTTAGCTAAAACAAAAATGTGGCAAGGAAAATTTACCGAGGCAATTTCTCTGTTTAATGAACTTGCGAATAATACTAAAGATAAAAATGTAAATGATGCACTTCAATATTCTTTAATAATTTCTACATTTAAATCTGACTCAACCAATTTATTTTTCTTTATAAATTCCGATTATTTAATAGAAAAAAGAAATTTTACCGAAGCTTTAACAAGTTTGAGTAAAATTTCCGAAAATGAAAATTTATTTATCTTAAAAGATTACGCAGCAATAAAATATGCTGAAATCCTTATTGCATTAGATAAATACGAAGAAGCGGGAAAATTTTTAGAAAAAAAACTAAATTCTGATAAAGATAACATCTTTTTGGATAGATATTTATATTTATTAGGTTCAAATTATTTTTATGGTAAAAAAGATAAAAAAAATGCTCTAATCTACTTAACTAGAGTTATTGATGAATTTCAAAATTCTTTTTACTATAACAAAGCAAGAACATTAATTTCAAAAATAAACACGGAGATAGTAAAAACTCTATGAGTGATGCTAAAGACAATACAGTTAAATGTTCCTTTTGTGGAAGAGACGGCAATGAAGTTACAAGCATGGTAGCGGGACCTGAAGTTTACATTTGTGATATTTGCATAAAAACAAGTATTGATATTTTAAAAAACAATCTTGCTAACCATAATAACAAAGAAAATATTGCTAAATCTCTTACTCCCGATATGATTAAAAAAAGTTTAGATGAACACGTAATAGGACAAGATTATGCTAAGAAAATTATTTCAGTTGCCGTTTACAATCATTACAAAAGAGTAAACTTAAATACAACTCTATTTGATTTTGATGATGTAGAAATTGATAAAAGTAATATTCTGCTCATTGGTTCAACCGGAGTGGGTAAAACCTTAATTGGGAAAACTCTTGCCGGTATTCTGGATGTTCCTTTTGCAATTGCAGATGCAACAACTTTAACAGAAGCAGGTTATGTAGGCGATGATGTTGAAACAGTTCTTGTAAGATTATTACAAGCAGCAGATTACAATTTAGAAAAAGCTCAAAAAGGAATTATCTATATTGATGAAATAGACAAAATTGCACGTAAAAGTGAAAGTGCATCAATTACTCGCGATGTTTCGGGCGAAGGTGTTCAACAAGCACTCCTAAAAATTTTGGAAGGAACTGTTGCAGGTGTACCTCCGAGAGGCGGTAGAAAACATCCTGAACAAAGTTTAATAAATATCAATACAAAAAATATTTTGTTTATTCTCGGTGGAGCTTTTGACGGCATAGAACAAATTATTTCAAAAAGATTAAATAAGAATACAATCGGATTTGCTTCACCACAAAACAAAAATAAAGAAATTGCTAAAGATGAACTTTACAGCAAGGTACAACCGGAAGATTTACTTAAATTTGGTTTAATTCCCGAACTTATAGGTAGAATCCCTATAATTGCTCCATTGCATTCACTCGATAAAGAAGCCTTGAAAAGTATTTTAATTGAACCTAAAAATGCTATTCTAAAACAGTTTAAGAAATTATTTTTAATGGAAAGTGTCGAATTGGAATTTGACGAATTAGCAATTGATTCAATAGTACAAAAAGCTATCGCAAGAAAAACCGGTGCACGGGCATTAAGATCAATTGTTGAAAATACGTTGCTCGAAATTATGTACGAACTACCGAATATGGATAATGTTGATAAATGCTTAATAACAAAAGATACTGTAGAAAAAGGCGATCCTCCAATTTATTACGAAACAGATAGAAAATCAGCTTAATAAATATTGTTCTAGTTGTGATTTTATGTCCATAGTGAAACTTCTTCTCTACTAAGAGATACAGAGAGTATAAAGAAGTACTTAGTGTGAATCATTCTCTTTTGGAGAAATTATTCAATGGAAAGAGATAGAAGTAATTCCTAAGATAAATTTTTCACCCCATCAAGGAAAAAATTTATGGATTCTTTACATAATTTCTGTAATCACCAAAAAAATCTTTTTAACTAACTTACTTAAGTTTTAAGAAATTTCTTATGCTTTTTTAGTATTTAATTTATAACTTTTTATTAAAAATTTTCTCAATTAATAATTTACTTTTTTGCAAAACAATCAAAAATCGATTTTATTTACATTATCTGCCGTATTGCTTTGGTCAACTGTAGCAACTGCATTTAAGTTTACATTGCAGGGAATGAATAACATTCAATTGTTATTTTATTCTTCCATAACCAGTACAGTTGTGTTGTTCTTAATAATATTATTTAACAAATCAAATGAAATTAAAAATCTATTTTCAAAAAAACACATTATCTATAATTCTTTATTAGGCTTTACAAATCCTTTCTTGTACTATTTAGTTTTGTTTAAAGCTTACTCCTTGCTGCCTGCTCAAGAAGCAATGCCCTTAAATTATTTTTGGCCCGTTACAATTTCATTGTTTGCCTCTCTTTTTTTAGGACAAAAACTTTTGCCTAAGAATATCTTGGGAATGCTAGTAGCTTTCTTTGGAATTATTGTTATCTCCACAAAAGGGAATTTACTTTCACTAGAGTTTCATAATCTTTATGGCGTAACACTTGCTTTTGGCAGTTCTTTTATTTGGGCTGCTTTTTGGACACTAAATCTAAAAGATAAAAGAAATGAAATTACTAAACTTTTCTCTGCTTTCTTTTTCGGTACAATTTTTATAACAATTTATATTTTAATTTTTGATTCGATCTTTTTAGACAATTATTCATTTTTGTTTGGTGCTGTTTATATTGGTTTGTTCGAAATGAGTATAACTTTTTTTCTATGGCTGAAAGGCTTACAGTTAAGCAGTAACAAATCTAAGACCGCCACATTAGTTTACCTCTCCCCTTTTCTCTCTATGATATTTATCGCTTTGGTACTTGGAGAAGATATTAAAATGTATTCAATTATCGGATTTGTTTTAATACTTAGCGGAATTTTAATTCAACATCTAATAGTAAAAAATGGTAAAATTAAATTTAGTCTAAAGTAAAAATTTCGGTTTTCATTTTTTTTATGTCCATGACAGAACTTTAAATTTGAACCTTATTTGAAAGTTCATTTGTGTCATCGGATTTTATTGGGAAGTTTTTATGAAGTAATTTGCCAACCATATCTACACCTTCAATTATTCCGCCCGCAAAATGACCGTTACGAAACATCTGTTGTATTTTCAAGCTGACTTCCTTCCAAACATTACTTTCAACTTTTTCATTAATTCCTTTATCGGCAAGAATGTAAAATTGACGTTCACCAAGCAGAAAGAACAAGAGTATCCCGGTTTTATCTCTGGTTGTGTGCATCTTCAATCTATAGAATTCTTTTTCGGCAAGTTCTTTTAAATTGGAATTTCGTTCGCTAAATTTTTTATACTCACGTATGCTTACTCTAATCTCACCGGAAGTAATTAATTCAGAGTCCTTAATTTTATTTGATATTCTTAAAAATTCATCGTCATTAAAGAAATGATATAATAATTCTCGCATTTAATAAACCTATGTTATTTGCTTAACAATATAAAATCCTTTCATTAAAATTTAAAGGAAAAAATGGTTGAAATATTTTTCTAATGCTTCGACACTTTAGCTGGAGAGACAATATCAAAATTACTCTGCCATTCTTTCTAGTTAATTAACTACCTAAGTAAATCTCACAATTTTTGAAATAACGGACTTTTAACTTACCAATACAATTGTTTTATCCTTTTCACGATGTTATATTTACGGTAATATAATTATTAATTTATTAAGGAACAAAAATGAAATTAGAACTAAAAAAACTTGATAATTTTCAACCTCGTAAAGGACCAGTTCTGCTTGTAATTATGGATGGAGTCGGTTTTGGTAAACAAGATGACAGCGATGGCGTTTATCTTGCAAAAACTCCAAACTTAGATAAACTTTTAGAACTACCAAATAAAACTCGATTAAAAGCTCACGGAACTGCCGTTGGTCTGCCAACAGACGATGATATGGGAAATAGTGAAGTCGGACATAATGCACTTGGTGCAGGAAGAGTTTTTGCTCAAGGTGCTAAGTTAGTAAACAATTCAATTGCCAGTGGAAATATTTTCGAAACTGAAAATTGGAAGAAAGTAATAGAAATCGGTAAATCCGGAAAAACCGTTCACTTTCTTGGTTTACTTTCTGACGGAAATGTTCACTCTCATATTAAGCAACTATTTACCTTGATTAATAAATGTGCCGAAGAAGGTGTAAAAAAATTAAGGCTTCATGCACTCCTCGATGGAAGAGATGTACCCGGAAGATCTGCACCAAATTATATAAATCCAACAGAAGAACTATTCAAGAAAATAAATGATGAAAAAGGATTCGATTATAATTTTGCTTCAGGCGGTGGAAGAATGATTACAACTATGGATAGATACAATGCTGATTGGAGTATTGTTGAACGTGGCTGGAAAGCTCATACACTTGGTGAAGGCAGAAAATTCAAAAGTGCTAAAGAAGCAATTGAGACTTATTATAAAGAAAATGAAGAACAAATTGATCAGTATTGGGAGCCGTTTGTAATTGTTGACGATAACGATAAACCCGTAGGGACAATTGAAGATGGTGAAGCAGTTGTTATGTTTAATTTCAGAGGAGATAGAGCAATTGAAATTAGCCGTGCTTTTGAAGAGGAAAATTTTGATAAATTCAACAGAGTCCGTGTACCAAAAGTTTTCTATACCGGAATGATGGAGTATGATGGTGATTTACATATTCCTTCCAACTTTCTTGTAAATCCACCTAAGATTGATAGAAGTATCAGCGAATATATGTGTGCCGAAGGCTTAAACACTTTTGCAATTTCAGAAACTCAAAAATACGGACACGTAACATATTTTTGGAATGGAAATAAATCAGGTTATGTTTGTGAAGAACAAGAAACTTATGTAGAAATACCTTCCGATAAAATTGAGTTTGATAAAGCTCCAAGAATGAAAGCCGATGAAATTACCGATAAAACTATTGAGTTGTTAAAATCGGGTAAGTTCCAATTCGGAAGAATTAATTATCCTAACGGTGATATGGTTGGGCACACGGGAGTAATGGATGCTGTAATAAAATCAGTTGAAGCAGTTGATGAAGGTCTTGCAAAGCTTTTACCTGTCATTGATGAACTTGGTGGAATCGCTTTAATTACAGCTGATCATGGAAATGCCGATGAAATGTTTACAGTTAAGAACGGAATTAAAACACCAAAAACTTCCCACACATTAAATCCTGTTCCATTTATTATTTATGATCCTAATTTTAACGGTGAATATAAAATGGCTGATATAGATACTCCGGGCTTAACAAATATAGCCGGAACAATTCTAAATCTACTTGGTTATGAAAACGTTAAAGATTATGATCAATCTTTAATTGAGTTTAATAAATAAATTCTTTGAAGCTCAGATTAAAATTAATCTGAGCTTTTTTAAAGGTAGTGTAAACCTCTTTATTTTCATTTATACAAACTTTTTTATACTACAGAAAATGTTATTTGCGGCTTATAGATATTTATCTAAAAAATGTACTATGCCTATTAGAAGTTGGGCTGTTGTTCTATCACACTTTCTATTTATTTTAACGACAGATTTGAGGACCCAAAAATGTTTCAATAGTAGATATGAATTTATGTTTAATCAAATTCAGAAAAATCCTAGTAAATATCAGCGCAGTACATTCCAATTTATTAATCATGCATTTATACGAAAAGAAAATATTTATTTTACTTTTTATGAGCATAGTTATGGTACTTTATTTTGTAATAAGGTTTTGGAATTTGATTTAAGTCAAGGTAAAGTGAAACAAATTTATAATTTAATATTATAAGGATGGAAGTCAAATTGAATACGCAACGGGTTTCGCTATTTTTGATAGTACTTTAGTAGTTTGTGATTATAGCGAGCAAAACCTTATTGTGTATGATTTCTGATAGAAATAGAAAAAAGATTATAATAATTTTATTTTTGATTTTATTAAAAATTACGAATCTAAAATTAAAAGATAATTTTAAATGGATAATCAGATATTCCCTTAAAAGTAATTATATTGTAAAAAAAATATGAAACTAATAGATTTCATAAAAGAATACCCGGATTTGTTAAATTAAAATAGGCTCACCATCCAATGCGTTACTTATATTTAATATTTATTTTAATTCTGATTAAAGTTAATTACGCTCAAGTTGATAATGATTTTATAACATGATTCTACTAAAACAGTTGCAGATAATAGAGGATTTTTTAAACTAAAAATATCCTACACACCTAAAGCCATATTTAAAGCAAGTATGCTGGGATATGAATCTCAAATAAAAGAAATTTTAATTGAGAAAGATGAAAAAGAAATAGAATTATTTTTCCGACTAAAAGAAGAGCCAATTACAATTCAGTCTGTTACTGTTTATGGTGAAAAGTTTGAAAAAGAAAAACAATATAAAACATACGAATTACAAAGTGGTGATTTAAGACGCATTCCACAGGTTGGTGAGCCTGATGTTCTAAGAGCAGTACATGCTTTGCCCGGAGTAAGTGCTATGAGTGATTTTTCTACGCAGATATTTTTGCGTGGTGGAAATTTTGATGAAACTTTGATTAGTCTTGATGGTGTTCCTTTATACAATCCATATCATCTCGGAAGTTTTTTTAGTTTTCTTAATCCTGATATAGTAGATAAACTTACATTATATCCTTCTAATTATCCTAAAAAATATGGCGGATACACATCTGGAGCTTTAGAAATAAATACAAAACAAGGTAATTTTTCCAAAACTACGGGTAGTATGTCTTTAGGATTAATGTCTTCAAAGCTTTATTTGGAAACACCTATCAATAATAATATGTCATTTATTTTTTCTGCAAGAAGAACTTATTTTGATTTAATTGCTTCTATAGTAGATAAACTTACAACTGCAAAAAACGAGTTCCCATATCAATTTTATGATATTTACAGTAAGATAAACTATTTGATTGATAAAAATAATTTATTAGCGGTTGGTTTTATTCATACAAAAGATATATTTAATATGTATGATGAAAATTTTTATAAACATATGAAAGTTAAAGAAAATCCCAAATGGGGTAATACATCTTTGAATCTTAAATATTTACATATTTTTAATGATAATTTTAAGATTGATGCTCAAATATATTTTTCAAATTGTAGCTTTCTTGCTGAAGGGAGTGCTGTAAGTGAAAAAATTCCTAGTAAAACATTAATTGAAAATAAAATTTCAGATTATACCGGAACTTTAAATATTAATTACTCTTTTCTTGGAAATCAATTAGAATTTGGCTTACAGAAAAAGCATATTGATTTGAATTACAAGTGGAATATCGGAAAAAGTGAATTATCTTCTTTTGGATTTGATATTGAAGATACTTTTTTTGATTATGCACCACAGATTTTTTATTATAATAGAGAAGAAAATTTAATCAATTTTTATTTAAGTGATAAAATTACTCTTTCTAAAAAGCTAAATTTTAGTTTGGGTTTAAGGAATAGTTATTTTTTGAAGTTAAATGAAAATTTCTTTACACCTACTTTTAATATAAATTATGACATATCTAAAGATATATCTCTACAATTAAATTATGGAAAATATTTCCAAAATTTACATGTTAAAAAAGATAAAAATGCTCTATTTTTTGATCCCTTTTCAGTTTATTTTTTAACTGAAAGTAAAAAAAATACCCCTAATTCCACTAATATAAATTTTAATTTTACTTATAATAATTTTTTGTTCGGAAGTGTTTTTGAACTTACAGGTTATTATCATTGGAGGAATAATTTGATTTCTACTTATCCTACTTTTAGAAATCAATATCGGTTTGAGAATGGTCGGTCATTTGGATTGGAATTCTTAATTAAGAAAGAATTTAAGGATTTTTCGGGATGGATAAATTATACTATTTCCAGGACGGAAAAGGAAAATAGTGATTTTGCATATTATTCCAGAATTGATAGAACACATGTTTTAAAAATGATTTTAAATTATAAATTATCTGAACATTGGTTCTTTACTGCTTTTGGTATTTATGCAACGGGGCTTCCTTATACACCAATTTTAGGACAATATATAGGTGGGGGATCTTTGGAATATGATGAAGGTAATGGTGACTATTTTCATCTTTATCCTATTAACGGTCCTAAGAATTCACGCAGAACAGGTGATTATCATCGTATAGATATAGGTTTTAACGGTTCTTTTATTTGGGGTGATTTTTATGTAAAACCTTATTTGCAGATTTTGAATTTATATAATAGTCCGAATGAAATAGCCTATAGAAAATATACAACGGATTTGTCGGATTTGGAAAGAGGTTCAGTGATATTGCCTACATTTGGAATAACAATGGAATTTTAATATGAATAAAAAATCGAAAAGTATTATTTTTCTTTTATTTTTGGTTTTAGCCTGTGAACCAATTAATGATTTTGAGAATGATGAGTTTAGTAGGAGTATATTATTTAATTTAACTGTAAATCAAGATAAACAGTTTATTTATTATTATAAAACTATTGAAAACGAAAAAAAATTTCATGAATTATTAGATGGTGGAGTTGATAGTTCTTTTATAAAAGATGCAAATATATCAATAGTTTCTTCCAATTCTATTTTTGATAACTTTATTATTGAAAAATCATCAGCATTTATTGATCATAGATTTCATTATACAAATATAGAATCTTTTCATCCTAAACCTGATACAGATTATGAATTGAAGATAGTTGAAAATGGTAATATAATTACAGGCAAAACCAGAACACCTTCGGACTTTAATATTATTTATCCGAAAACTAACAGTAAGTTCAGTAAAAGCAATGATAAATTCATAGAGGTAAAATGGGGAAAATCTAAATCAGCATTTGGATATTTGATAAAAACAATAAGATCAAATAAAAATGAATATAGTTCAATGTTTATAACTCAGGATACAGTATTTAGTATTGATTTATCTTCCGATTATAGATACAAAAAAGGATCAAAATTAAATATAGAAATATATGCTTATGTTTTGGCTCTTCGGTACTTAAATCTGTTACTGTTAATATAGAAGAGTGAAGTTAATTTTCAGTCATTCTTGTCTGTTGGATTTTTATAATGAAAATATCCTTACATAAAATTTCGATGGTGATCACATAAATGCTGTTTTAGCTACTTTTTTATACTACAGAAAATGTTATTTTTAACTTACAAAAATTTATCTAAAAAAATGGACTATGCCTATTAGAAATTGGGCTGTTGTTTTATCACACTTTCTATTTATTTTAACGACAGATTTGAGGATATTTTTTAACCCTATTTTCCCATTCACACAAGATATTTTTCAGTCTCAGCTTTACGCCTTATCGATTTTCATCTAAATTCTAGTTCTAGTTGAACCATTACAGTCTAATTTATAGATTCATCTAATCTTCAATTTTTATGGCTTTCCAGTTAGTTTCTTTTATCCAATCATTAACAGCATATTTTAATAAATAACAATAAAAATAAAAAAAGGATAATAAAACATACAATATTACAGACTGTAGATATGAGTTATTTAAAAATATAAGTGTAAACAATAATGGTAAAAACACACTTAAATAAAAAAATATTAACCAACCATATTTTTTTTCTCTGTGCAAAAC
>PDPT01000077.1 GCA_002746605.1 Ignavibacteriota bacterium | reverse complement strand
ATTTGAGAGAACTTATTATTTACAGTTAATTTATAAATATAAATACCACTTGCCAATTGTGATCCGTCAATAGTAACTTCATGAATCCCGGCTGTTAATTCTTCATCCAATACTGCTAATACTTTTTCTCCTAATAAATCATATATATCTAATCTTGCACTTCCACTCTCTTTCATATTTACTTGTACCTTTGTACTTGGGTTAAATGGATTTGGATAATTTTGACTAACTCCATATTCATTTGGAATATTATCTTCCCCTAAAACTACTTCCTCTTCTTCTACCTTTGTTGTTAACTTACTTCCATATACTTCTATTTCCCATAAATCACACCATGTATTATCTTCACTACCAGTTATCAACACTGTTATATATCTTGTCTTTTTTCCTCCAAAGCTATGTTCTGACCACTGTCTTCCAGTTTCTGTGTTTTCTTTATTTATCAATTCCTTATTATCATTTGTTCCACTATAAAACTCACAATCATAGCTTATTCCTTCTTCTGACCCATATGGATCTAATCTTATGTTATCAACATAGGTTTCTTCTCCTAAATCAATGGTTACCCATTGTGGAAATCCTTTTACCGCCCATCTTCCTTTTGATGATGTAGTGTTATCACTTGATGAGGTTATTCCATCAAATAACATTGTGTGTGAATATTCTTCTGAATAATCTGAAGCTTCTGTAGATACTGCATTTATTTGAGTGATTACTGCTGTACCTTCTTGATTTGGAAATACACTTTCATGATTATTGGGATTGGTAATGTTAATAAAATCTTTTCCGGTAATTATTGTACTGCCTGCTCCCTCAAAATTCCATTGTATATTAAAATTGTTTATATCACCTACGTCAATGTTCCCAGAAATAATAAAAGTACCAACCAAAGTTTTTTTATTGATAATATCGTGACCAATATAGGAAACAAAGGTTAGTTCTGTTGGACCATCAATATTTCCCAATCCAAAATAGTTTGGTTCGTTTTGTAGTTCTGAACTTCCTTCAACATAGGTAAAGAAAAGACTTTCAAGATCAATATTTTGATTTATACTCAAATCACATTGGTAACTGGTAAGTTCTAATTCTTCCCCTATGTTTTCTATGTATACTGATAGCTCTATTGAATTACTGTTTAATACTTCCAAATTACTTATTGACATTTTGTA
>PDPT01000076.1 GCA_002746605.1 Ignavibacteriota bacterium | reverse complement strand
ATTTTTTGTCTTTCGGTAATTTTTAATTTTGAAATTAGTTCGTAGTAAGGTTCTTTATCCCATTTAGGATAAAATCCGGAATAGAATTTTTCAATTTGTCTTACGTCCATAAATCCGTATTGTACATGTCCTTCTATAAGAAAGCCTACATCAGCTTTTACTTTAGGCGAAAGTTTGTATGAATCTTCTCCGTAAATTTTACAATGCCCGGATGTTGGTTTCAAAAAGCCGTTTAAAATATTTATAGTTGTGGTTTTCCCTGTCCCGTTTTTACCAAGTAAACCGAATATGGAACCATGCAGAACATTAAAATTAAGATTGGTAAATACATTTTTTTTACCGTAGTAGTGTGTAAGATTTGTTACTTCAATTGCGTAGGTTTTTTCCATTGTTTCTCCACAATATAAAAATCGGCTGATATAATAAACTACCAGCCGATTATATATCACAAACTAAATGACCAAGTATTATTTCAAGAGCATTAATTTTTTAGTAATTGTTTTATTACCAACAGTTAATGTATAAAAATAAATTCCTGAAGACAAATTGGAAGCAGCTGTATAAGATAGATTATACGAACCTGCTGTTTGATATTTATTAATCAATACATCTACCTCTCTTCCTATTACATCAAATAATGTCATTTTCACATGCGCATTTTCTGTAATGGAATATCTTATTGTTGTAGATGGATTAAACGGATTAGGATAGTTTTGTTCTAAAGCAAAAATATTTGGTGTTACATCTAATTTTTCTATACCAACAGTGTTTTGACTTTTTAAAATTGTTGTACCAAAAGCGGCAACCCATAAGAATCCGGTTTTATCTACTATCATGGTTGAGTAGCCGTTTCCCGGTAATTCTATTTCAGTCCAAGTTGTGCCTGAATCCATTGTCTTTAGTGCACTGCTTCTTCCGAGTACAAGCCATTCGGTTTCGCTCAGCATAATTGCTTTTTTCCAATTGTTGCCTTCTTTATCGAGTTTACTCCAATTTTTACCGCCATCTTGTGTCAATAATAGATATTTACCTGCAACAGCAATTGCATTATTTGAATCAAGCATAAAAACTGAATTTATTGTAGAAGTTTCACCTCCGTTGTTCTCGGTGGTATCCCAGGTAACACCCGCATCTCTTGTGTAAAGTAAAAGATTTTTTTTACCTCCGATA
>PDPT01000075.1 GCA_002746605.1 Ignavibacteriota bacterium | reverse complement strand
ATTATTTACAATATTAACCTTTGACTTACCATAGGTAAATTTAGGTTTTAACAATTTCTTATCTGCTGCGGCATTTTTTGTATTAATGTCTATTGGAGACTGTGACTTACCACCACAGAGAGCAAATCCTTCGCAAAGATTTTTCCAATGTGCCGGCCCATCACTTCCTTCGTGATGTGACCAATGAACATCTTTACAATCTTTTTTTACGACTTCCTTTTTTACTTGTTCTTTTTTAGCTTTTGCTACATCTTTAGCTTTTTCCTTTTGTGCTCCATCACAAGACCAAAAGAAAACGGATACTATCACAATTACTAACAAACTAAATTTCTGTTTCATTTCTACTATTTTTTAATTATTAATTTTCACATGCTACACAAATACCCACTCACACTAAATATAAACACATAATAAAAAAGGGAGGTTTAAATTTTCCTCCCTTTTTTTATTTAGTCTCTACAAGAAAATACTTATTTTTTAGAGCTTTCCGGATACATCTTCACTTCTATCATACTTGCTTCATTAAGATATTTATTGGCTGCTTTTTTAATATCCTCAGCTGTCAATTTATCTAATCTGGATTGAAGCATCTCAAGCGTAAGCTCAGAAAAATCCAATCCTTTTTTAACGACAGAACTCATTTGGTTGAGCCAAAATCTATTCTCTTTCAAATTTTTAATCCTAGACTGCTTTTTCGTCTCCTTTATCTTCGTCATAACTTCTTGGTCGGGACCTTCTGTTTTCAACTTATTAATCACCTCATCAGCCGCTTTAATCAAATCTTGAGCGTTCTCCGGATTTGAATTAAAAGAAAAACTCAATTTATATTCTTGTTCCGGCTCTCTCCATCCATATCCATACACTCTCACACCATACACACCACCCTTGTCTTCTCTCAAAGATTCACGCAATTTTATACTCATTACTTTTACCAATGAGTTCAACAAAAATTCATTTTCAGGCGACCAATTAAAATCACCGTGATAAGTCCTGTCAACATAGGTTTTAGGAGCTATGCCGTGATAAATAGTTTTATCGATTTTCCCCTTTACCATATCGATATTTCTATCTATCCATTCTTCGGTTTTTCCATTTCCCGGAAGAGTTCCCAAATACTTTTGTATGTAAGTTTTCAATTTATTTTCATCAAAATTACCGACGAAGAAGAATTTAAAATCGGAAGCATTACCAAATCTCTCTCTATAAATATCAAACAATCTATCTAAATT
>PDPT01000002.1 GCA_002746605.1 Ignavibacteriota bacterium | reverse complement strand
GAATAAAGTTACGGGGCAACCTTTATATCAAAATGAAATTCAAGTTGAAGGACATCCTTGGTATATGAATCAAAATTATGAACACAGAGACGCTGCTTTCGAAGAAATTTTACACTTTGTGCACGATAACGGAATAGGTGTAGATGGAGCAAATACATTACCGGGAGCATTACCTGCTTTTCAGACAGAAATAAGAGAGGCTCAAAAAAATGCGTTAGCTAAAAATTTATGGGGAATAGGTCAGTCTGAATGGATAAATGAATTGACAGCAGAAAATAGTTTGAGCCAAGAGTATTTAGCCTCTGTGGTAGATAGTTATTACGGACTTTGGGGAGCGTGGACAGAAAATTCAACACATGGAATGTGGGGAATGTATGTCGGAAAAACAAGAGCAGATATGCAGACAGATGACCCAATGGGATATGCCCTAATGACAAATAAATTTTTTCAGCCTTACTTAACTTATAATGCTCGTATAGATTCTAATTTAAATGGCAATTTTTCATTAAAATTTGATAATTCAAAGCCTTATACACATCATTCCAGATACTTAAAAGATATTACACTTTTAGGAAGCAATAATAATACGGTAACAGTTAATGAATTGGATAATAACATCACAGGTAATTCGGGAACTAATACTGTTATTTTTTCGGGAAAATCTACTGAATATACTATTAATACAAACAACGGTATTACTACAGTAACCGACAATACAAGCAATAGAGATGGAATGAATACTTTAACCAAAATTGAAAAATTACAGTTTACGGATAAAACAATAGATTTATAAAAAAATGACAAGCAGAACAGACTGCAAAAGCAATGATGGGATAAGAAATAAATTAATAAATTTAAAATAAAACTGTATCAAACAACTAAAAAGTTCTCTTCATTTTACCGATAGTACTATTAAAAATTCTAATTTAATTTACTTTTGTAAAAACAATTTTCCTTTAGATTTTGCAAGAGCATATTTTATTTTAACTTAGAGAACCACCGCTTTGCAGGTGTGATTTTTACTATACTAAAAAAAATGGAATAAAGATGTTATATAGTAGATTTAACTCACTAAAACTAAAGCTATCACTTCCTATAATTTTAGGGTCAGTAATTATAACTGTCGCACTTATAATTTTAATATATAATAGTAACATTACTCAAGTAGAAGAGAATGTTAATAAAGATTTTGCAAGCTTTGAAAAAATATTTGAAGATAAAGTTAAAGATAAACGTCACAATGCTTTAATGGCAATGAATATACTGCTGAATAATCAAGAAATAACAGATCTTTTTTATAATCATGAGCGAGAAAAATTAGCTAATTTATTACTTCCAATCTATGAAACTCAATTAAGGAAAAAATATGGAGTAGCACAATTTCAATTCCATAAACCTCCTGCAACATCTTTTTTAAGATTACATAAGCTATCTAAATTTGGAGATGATTTATCTTCATTTAGAGAAACAGTTATAAAAGCAAACGCTAATAAATCAGTAGTTGCGGGTATAGAAGTTGGTAGAGGCGGACTTGGATTAAGAATTGTAAAACCCATTAGCAAAAATGGCACTCATATTGGGACTGTTGAATTTGGTCTAGGAATTGAAAAGATATTAAGAACATTAAAAAATACATTAGATATAGATTATGCAATTGGTATAAAAGATGATGTGTTTAAGAAAGCAAGAAGATTTGATACCGAAGTTACTGATGTAATTAATGATAATATCATTTTTTATAGTTATTCGAATAATGAATTAAAAGAAAATATTGCAATACAAAGCTTAGAAAGAAAGATAAGCAAGTTTGAATTTAATAATAATAGTTATGCTTCATATGTTTTTCCGATAAAAGATTATTCACATAATAAGATCGGATATATTGCACTTTATAGAAACGTTACTAAAAGTATTGCTGCTTCTAACGCCTCAATTTTTAAGACATTGTTACTCATAGTTGTTATGTCTTCGTTTGTCACACTTATAATTCTATTTATAGTAAATAAATTTGTAATGAAACCCATTCAACATTTAAGTAAGGCGGCTATTGATTTTTCAAATGATAATGGTATAAACAATTTTGAATTTGATTCTACTGATGAATTGGGAAGATTATCTAAAAATTTAAGCAATATGGCAAATAAGATTAATTTGCAATTACAATATTTAGATAACCTACCTAATTTAGTTACAGTTTTAGATGAAGATTTAAAAATTCTATATGCTAATGAAGCTGTAGCTGATTTTATTGGTGTTTCTAAAGAAGATTGCTTAAACCAAAAATGGTCTGATCTCTTAAAATCGAAAGACTATCACTCAAAAGGTTGTGCTTGTATTTCGGCAATTGAAGGTGATCAACAAACATCAGGAGAAACTATTTCTTTTGCAGGCAACATAGAAAGACCACTTAAATACACAGGTATACCAATAAAAGATGAGAAACAAAAAATTATTGGTGTGCTTGTATCTGCTATGGAAATTACAGAAATAAAAGAAAAAGAACAATACTTAACCCGAAATGCAGAAAAGCTATTACAAGCTATGAACCGATTTGCAACGGGTGATTTAACAGTAAAAGTAACTCCGGAAATTGAAGATGATGATATTGGAACTTTGTTTAACGGTTTCAACAATTCTGTAACAAGAATTAGTAACCTTGTAAAAAAATTATTAGAAACAATTGAAGCAGTAGCGAGTGCCGGTGCTGAAATTTCAACCAGTTCTGACGAATTAGCATTGGGCTCAGAAAACCAATCATTACAAACTGCAGAGGTTGCAAGTGCAATTGAAGAAATGACTTCCACATTCATTGAGTCTACTAGAAATGTTGAAATTGTTGCCCAGTCAGCTGAAGAAGCAGGAGTAACAGCTAAAGATGGTGGAATTGTTATTGAAAATACTATTTCAGGAATTAATAATATTTCGAGCTCAGTAACCGAAGCTACTGCTACTGTTGAATTATTAGGTAATAGTAGTAAAAAAATTGGTAAAATAGTTCAAGTTATTGATGACATTGCAGAACAAACTAATCTTTTAGCTTTAAATGCTTCTATTGAAGCAGCAAGAGCAGGAGAACATGGCCGGGGTTTTGCAGTTGTTGCAGATGAAGTAAGTAAACTAGCTGAGAGAACTATAAAAGCAACTCAAGAAATATCTTCAACTATTCAGAAAATACAGGAAGAAACCAAAAGTACAGTAGCAACTATTTATGGTGGAAAAAAGGAAGTTGAGAAAGGTAAAAAACATGCGGATGAAGCAAATTCTTCTTTACAAGAAATTATAGCTAAAACAGATGTTATTATTGGACAAATAACACAAGTTGCTACTACCAGTAAAGAACAATCAACAACTGTAGAACAAATAAGTCAAAATGTTGAAAACATTAATAATGTTGCTCAAGAATCCGCTTTAGGAATTAAACAAATTGCCGGAGCTGTTCAAAATTTAATGAATTTAACTGAACAATTACAAAGTTTGGCAGGAGAATTTAAATTAGAACAGGATGAATCTTTTGAAATGAGCAATAGCTTTTCTATAATTCAAAATGAATTAGTTGTTTAGGTTTTCAAAAGCAAATGGTTTATATAGCCACTTAACCTCAAAAAAATCATTTTATCTGGTAGTGAAAAAAGATTTGTGAAAATAGTTAAAGCGAGATTTAAGACTAAGCGTAGCGGAACGCAGCTTAGCTTTAAAAAAATTGATGTTGCGAAAGATGATAAAAATTAACAACTTCTTTAATCATAATAAGGAGATTACACAATGAAGTTTTACCGAAGAAATGATCGAACAACTAAAAGCTGATCTAAAAGATGCAAAAATCTATGAAGATCTAATGGGTAAAGAAGTTGCAACATATAATGTGAACAATAATAAACTGAACCAAGTAAACCTCTATTCGGTAACAGAATGATAGGCTATGTGAACAAACAAAACACAACAGACGAACGTTTTTACTTTGTAAAAGACCATCTTGGGAATATAAAAGTTAGAGTTGATGAAGATGGAGGTATAAACGGTAGAAGCGGAAATATTGGGAACAATGAAAGGTTTAAGTTTAATGGTAAAGAAAGAGACGCAGAAACCGGTTTAGACTACTTTGGTGCAAGATATTATGATAGTAAAATTGGTAGATAGTTAAGTGTTGATCTGTTAGCGGATTTAAATTCAGATGTAAGTCCTTACAACTACGCAATGAATAATCCATTAGTCCTTATTTATCCCAATAGAATGGAGACACTTTATCTAATATAATTCTACTCTGTTACCATATGAATAGTAGAAATAAGAAAATTAGTTTAGAGTTTTAATATGTTTGGGAAAAAAGTTTGGGAGAATTTTTAGTCCTCCCAAACAAAATTATAAACCTAATCTTTCCATATCGGCTACAAGATTTTTAACGGCATTGATAGAATTATCAAAAGCAGCTTGTTCTTCTTCATCTAAACTTACTTCTAAAACTCTTTCGCAACCATTTTCGCCAAGGACTGCTGGAACACCGGCATAATAACCATTAACACCATATTCACCATCTAAATAAACACAAGAAGCTAATACTCTTTTTTGATCGCCTAAAATAGCCTCAGCCATTGCGATTCCAGCGGAAGCAGGAGAATAGAAAGCAGATCCGGTTTTAAGTAATTTTACAACTTCACCGCCTGCTATTTTAGTTCTTTTTACCATCGCATCCATTACTTCTTTGGCTTTTTCTTTATCTTTATATTTTCTTTCCAATAACTCCATAACAGGCATGCCGTTAACATTTGCATATCTTACTAACGGAACCATTGTATCACCATGACCTCCAAGAACCATCGCATTAATATCTTTTACAGAAACGCCTAGTTCCCAAGCAATAAATGATGAAAATCTGGATGAATCTAAAACACCGGCTTGACCAAGAACTTTATTATGATCGAATCCACTCACTTTTTGGAAAAGAGTTACCATTGCATCTAAAGGATTTGAAATAATTATTACAATTGAGTTAGGAGCAAATTGTTTAACGCCTTCGGCAACGCTTCTCATAATTTTAGCGTTTGTTGTTAAAAGGTCATCTCTACTCATTCCGGGTTTACGAGGCAATCCGGCAGTAATTATTACAAGGTCGGAATTTTCTATATCTTTATACTCATTAGTACCTTTTAGTTTCACATCAAAACCATCAATTCGTGATGCTTCAGCTATATCGAGAGTTTTACCTTGAGGCATGTCTTCTACAATATCAAAAAGAACTACGTCTGCTAATTCCCGTAATCCGATGAGTTGAGCTAGAACACCACCAATTTGACCACCACCGATTAAGGCTATTTTTTTTCTTGCCATTTTCTTCTCCTGTAATTTGTTTTTAATTAAGATTTAATATCAATATTTAAAATATACTAAATTGTTAGAATGTAAGCGTAATTGAATTTTAAGATTCAATTAGTTTTTCAAAAAAATTAGTTTAACTTTTGTGCCTTTATTTGTGAACTCGAAATCCAATTTATCAACAATGGATTTAATGATATGAATTCCTCTTCCGCTTCCTTTAAGAATATTTTCGGGAGTTGTAGGATCAGGGACTGCATTCGGATCAAAACCTTTGCCTTGATCTAAAAAAGATATTTCTAATTGTGTGTTAGTAACATTTATTTCTACTTCAACCATTTTTGTTATATCGTTTTTATTTCCATGCAAAATACTGTTTGCAACCGCTTCAGCAACAGCTATTTCAATATCTTCATATTTATTTTTGGGAATTAAGCAAGAAGATTCTACCACATTCAAAATATATTTTTCAATCTCTGGCATTAATTCCGGATTACTCTTAAAAATTTTCTTGAAATTTTTTTTCACTTTTTGATCCAAATAAGTTCTTATAAATTTCGTTATAATAATTGTTAAATATATAAACTACTTCTCATAAATTCCAATTGACTGTAAAGAAAACATTTGCTAATTCTTTTGCTTTCGCGGATTCTATAGTAATAAATTCGTACCAACCATTTAGATATAAAGTTAAATTAGGAAGATTAAATTCACAATTAAAAATTGGTCCGATACTTACGTATTCATTGAATAAATTTTTGGAATTAAATTCTTTATAATTATATGTTCTAAGACTGAAAAAACGTAACCCGCTGCCAAATTTAAGATTATCTTTCTTTACAAATAAAATCGGTTCAAAGTAAAATTCTTCTAAAAATCTATTGGGATTCCCGGAAAATTTTTTCCAATTGAAATTACCTTGTTCCGAAAGTTTAATATAACCTTTAAAATCTAAATATAAACTATTCAATAATTTAAATGAAGTAGAATCGGAAGCACTAAACTGTCTGAAAGAAAAACTTGTTAAATTAAGCTGAATGCTGTTGAAATCGTAAGAAGTGTAATTGGCACTTACCACAAAGGAATTTTTAGAATAGAATGTTCCTCTTCGAAATGTTCCACCGGAAGAGAGTTTCAAAACCCGCCTTATATTATTATTTGAACTTCTCTCGGCAAAAATGTAAACTAGATGGTTAAAGCTGCCTTCTAAGTTAATATAAAAATTAAAAAGATGATTTACTTTTTTGAAGTATGAAATTTTGGCAATTGTTAAAACTTCATCACGGTCATCGAAATTATCTTCGCTGGGAGTATTATAAACTAATTTTCTATAAAATATTGAAAAAGCAATATTATCCGATGAAGACAGAGAAATATTGCCTAATCCGGAAATACTTGCATATTCCGAAGTATTATTTTTTCTTTTTTCCTGCTGAAATTTCTGTTGATAAAAAATCGGATTAATATTTTCATTTTCTTTTAAAAAGTGTTTTTCTTCCTTCTCATTATAATCAACGGAAAGTGATCCAAAAAAGTATTTGCTTCTATACTCGGTTGTTCCCTTTAAGTTAAGAATCAATTCTTCAATCTCGGTATTAAAAAAATTAGTTGGAGAATTATACTTAAAATCTCTAATTATATTTCTGTAAAATAAACCTGCTGATAAATCAAAAGAAAAATCCGAGGCAAATTTTGAATTGTAAATTCGTTCAAGAAAATTATATCTTTCTTCAGTTCTACTCTGTATGTTTTTGGAAATATTAAAAGTCCTAGCAGTTAAAGAATCTGTTTCCAGATAGAAGTCTTTTCTTACATTTGTATAATTAGCACTAAAAATATTCGTGATATTATTTTCAAACTCATTTCTTACATTAAGTTCACCAACTCGTTGAGTGTTTTTTCTTGGGGCAATATCTTCATTCTGAAATTTCAAATTAGAATTAATTAAGAAATTATTTAAGTTTAAATTTTCCAAATCAATATTGCCTCCATAAATTACTCCATCATCTTCTTCGCTAACTTGGTTATTAATTGTATAACCTCCGTAGGGTGTAATTTTCAATTGGCTTATCGGATAAATTTTGGCATACAAAGTTGTATAAATATTTGAGGCTTTATTGATGGTTATTTTTCTATCATTCGAATAAATATTATTTTGTGCAAGCATTCCGAACTTCAAGAAAGGAGAATAGTTAAATTCACTTAATATCGAAAGTGATTGTTCATCTTGAATGTTCTTTTCATTCGTTGTAACTAACGAAGATAAATAATTTTCATAAATCCCGAAAAAAAATTTATTATATTTTACCGAATAACTTAGTTGATTATTTAAGTTATATATATTTAATCTTTTATTAAACGAAGTAATAAAATTATCGGAAAAATATTTTGAGTAAGAAAAATTTAGACTATCTTTAAAATATTGGGCATGAATAGAAACAGAAATACAGAACCAGATAAGTAATATTATTTTATTTTTAATCTTCACAAAACATTTTTTTTAATTATTTACATATTCGGATGCAGTATTGTTAAATAGAGCTACTGCTTCATTCGTTAACTTACAAATGAAACAATTTGTTTAAACTATTAAGTCTAATTTTTAAAAATCAAGCCTTAATTTAATCCAATACAAAAACATCACCTTTTTCGGGGATAGATACAGCTTGAAAACCATTCTTTAGAATTCTTTCTTTGAAAATTTTCTGTTGATCATATTCACCGTGCACCAAAAATATTTCTTTTAACATTTTTTTATCAAATTGATTTACGTAATCCATAAGTTCATTAGCGTCTGCATGAGCACTAAAAGAATTAAGGACTATTACTTCAGCCGCTAAATTATATTCTTGACCAAAAATTTTAACAACTTCTTCTTTATCAATAATTCTTCTCCCGAGTGTATGTTGTGCGGAATATCCTACCATAAGAATAATGTTATTTGGGTTTTCAATATTATTTTTAAGATGATGTTGAATCCTTCCGGCTTCGCACATTCCGGAACTTGAAATAATTACAAGCGGTCCGTCATATTCATTCAGTTCTTTAGATTCTTCTACTTCCGTGATATAGTTTAGTTTATTAAATCCGAACGGGTCTTTATCTTTTAATAGAAATTCTTCGGTCTCAACATCAAAACATTCGGGATGGATTCTAAAAACCCCGGTAGCATTAACAGAAAGCGGACTATCAACATAAACGGGAATTCTCGGAGCATCGTTTCTACTAAAAATTCTGTGCAAAGCATAAACCAATTCTTGAGTTCTGCCTACACTAAAAGCTGGAATTATTACTTTCGCCTTTCTTTGAAAAGCTCTGTTTATAACTCTTGCCAATTGTTTTTCACTATCCTTAGGATTATCGTGCGTTCTTCCGCCATAAGTACTTTCACAAATAAAATAATCAACATCTCGAATTTTTTCAGGATCTTTTAATATTGGCAGATTAGGTCTTCCCAAATCACCGGAAAATCCGATTTTGTATTCTTTATCATTTTCCATAATTGATAAAAAACTTACTGCAGAACCAAGTATGTGTCCGGCATCAACAAATGTTAATTTAATATCGGGTGTTAATTCAAATTCATGATGATAATTTAAACCGACAAATAACTTTAAAGCCTTGGAAACATCTTTTGCTGTATAAAGAGGTTCAAACAAATTTTGTCCGTTTTTCTTTCTCTTTTTATTTACATATTCAATATCTTTTTCTTGAATGTGAGCACTATCTCTCAGCATAATTGTAACCAAGTCTCTTGTAGCAAAAGTAGAGTAAATTTTTCCTCTGAATCCGTTTTTTACTAAAGTTGGAATATTACCAGAATGATCTATATGAGCGTGAGTTAAAATTATAAAATCAACTTCTTGGGGATCAAATAAATCGTATGTTCTATTTATCTCAAAAGCTTCTTTTCTTTTTCCTTGATAAAGTCCGCAATCTACTAGAAATGTTGTAGTTCCTGTTCTTACGAGATGCATTGAGCCTGTAACTGTTCTGGCAGCACCAATAAATTGAATTTCCATAAAAAGTAAGTTCCTGATAAATTAATTTTTATATTTTTTTGCCCAAAATAACAAAAAACCAAAAAATAATTGTAATTAACTTAAACAGATTTTTTAATTTTAGGTACTAAAAAAATAAATAAAAGGTTTAATATGTCAGATTTAATTAAAACGATGCAAGAAAAAGCTAAAAGCAGAATGAAAACAATAGTTTTACCGGAATCACATGACGATAGAGTTTTGTTTGCTGCCGAAAAACTAACGAAAGAAGGTATTACGAAAGTTATTACTCTTGGTAATGAAGAAAAGGTAAGAAGCAAAGCAAAAGAGCTTGGTGTTAATTTAACAGGCGTAAGAATTATTGACTTTTTGAGAGCAGATAATTTAAGTGATTTTGCAAATATTTATTACAATCTCAGAAAGAAAAAGGGAATTACAATTGAAGATGCCCGCCAAACTATGCAACGAGATCTTTTCTACGGTGCTATGATGGTTAGAGAAAATATGGCTGACGGTTTTGTTGCAGGCTCTACCGCTTCCACAGGCGATGTACTTAAAGCTACAATTCAATGTGTTGGAATGCCCGAAGGAAATTCAATAGTTTCCAGTTTTTTTATTATGGTTTTCCCTGAAAGAAATTTTGCATTCACAGATTGTGCTGTTGTACCTAATCCCGATGCAAATCAACTTGCGGATATCGCAATTACAACAGCAATTAATTATCAAAAATTAACAGGCGAAGAACCTTATGTTGCTATGCTCTCATTTTCTACAAAAGGAAGTGCAAAACATGAATTAGTTGACAAAGTTATTGAAGCAACAAAAATTGCAAAAGAGAAACGCCCCGATATTAAAATTGACGGCGAGTTACAATTTGATGCAGCAATTATTGATTCTATTGGTCAGAAAAAAGCTCCCGGCAGCGATGTTGCTGGAAGAGCCAATGTACTTGTTTTTCCTGACTTACAAAGTGGAAATATAGGTTACAAAATAGCTCAAAGACTTGGCGGTGCCGAAGCTGTTGGTCCTGTTGTTCAAGGATTGAAAAAACCATTGTTTGATTTAAGTCGTGGTTGTAGTGTAGATGATATTGTAATAACTTCTGCTATTGCAGCATTAATGGCAGAGTAAAAAACACACCGGATGTAAAACGAAAATTGTATGCTATTGCTTCATCCGTTTTGACAATGGATGAAGCAATCTGTATTATAATTTTCACTTATATTACTCCAACAAATAATACTTCATATTTTTGCAGCCGGGTTTTTCTTCTGAAAAATCTTTGTTTCTTATTTTATTAACAGATTCTTTAATGACTTTACCAAAATCCTCTATTTCCCTTTTAGATAATTCAATTGTTATCGTAAACTTCTCATCACGAATAAATATTAATTTAAGCTTATAATTTTTAACATAAATATATTTGAATGATAAAATATAAGCATAAAATTTTAGCTGATTAATATAAGTCTCTCTTTTCTCTTTAACATTTGCCTCAGAAATTTTATCGGTTTTGTAATCTATAATTATAATTTCTTTATTAGTTATAATGAGCTTATCAATAATACCATAAAGAAAATAATCCTTTTCTCTTTTGTAGAATTCAATTTCGTTATACGATTTTTCGAAAGAACGAATATATTTATATGAATCTGATTTATAGAACTCCGAGAGCATAGTTTTAATTTCATTTTTCATTTTTTCTTTTTGCGAATGATTCAATAACATCACTTTTTCTTCTCGATTGATTAAACTTTCAATCTCTTGCTCTAAATTTTCTTCTTCAATTTCGTTTTCGAGAATTGCATGGATTACACTTCCGATTGTGTTTGCAGGAGGAATGGCTTCATCATCTTCTTTGTTGTTAAACTCAAATGAATTATTATCTCTAAAATGTTTTGTTAGTTCTCCGTAACCAAAGTTGTAAGTTAACTCATATTTCTTCGGACAGTTTAAGAACAAACTAATTTTTGATGCGGAAATAATTTCATTCTGTTCAACTGTTTTGATTTCATCGAGTAATATTTTTGGGTTTTCCAATAAACTTTCTACTTCAATTTCGTTTTCAATTTCATCTTCAAATTTATAATCAACACTGATTTCCACATTCTCTTTCTTATCAACCAAATTAAATTTTTCATTGGCTAAAACCATGTAAGTCAGCTCATCGGAAATATTAATCTTCTTGTTGCCGTAACTGTAGTTGATTGAATTCAAAATAAAACTTGCAAATGAATTTTGTTCTAACTTTCCTTTTTTTAATTGTGCAGATATTATCAAGTATTCTTCCGCCCTTGTAACCGCAACGTAGAGTAAGCGTTTGTACTCAGCTATACTCTTCTTTAGCTGAATATAATTATACAGTCCAATAATAGGAGCAGCCTGATATTCTTCAAAATAATTTTCTTTGTAAGGAAGTTTTGCAAGTATTCCAAAGTTTTTATCAATAGAAATCTCTTTAGCTTTTAGATTTTCATTTATTGGTCGTTGATTTGTCTTGAATAAAATCACAACTTTGAACTCTAATCCTTTTGATTGGTGAACGGTCATAATTTTAACAGAATCATCTTGAATAGAAGAATCAGCCTGTCCTTCATCTTCAAGGTTATTTATCGCTTCACTCAAGAAATTTATAAAATCATAAAGAGAATTAAAACCTTGTTCCTTTATTTTAATTGCCTGATAAATCAATTTCTCAAGATTTGCAATTTCTTGAGAACCATCTTTTTTTGATGCGAGAAAAAACCAATAATTAGTATCGTTACAAATTTTTCTTATTAAATCATTTACACTAAAAATGTGAGCAAGCTTAATATGCTCTTCCAACTGCTCAATAATATATTCAAACTTTTTAGTCTGCTTCAGTTTACCGTAAAAAGATTCAGTCTTTTCAAAAGAAATTTGGGTAAGCTCTACATCTGAGAGATTAAAAAAAGGTCCGCGTAAAATTGATACAAGTGCCAAATCATTCTGCGGATTAATTAAAAACGATAGATAACTATAAATATCCAGGACAAACTGTTGTTGATAAAATCCTTTACCATCAACAATTGAATAAGGAATTTTATACTCGGCAAAGGCTTCTTCCAGTTCAAGAAAATACCTGCGGCGGTTGCAGAGAATTGTAATATCTTCGTATTTATAGGCTTTTTGCAGTTTAACAAGTTGAAGAATTTTTTTAGAAACAATATCGGCTTCTTTAATCTCATCATCTTTTTCTGAAATTAACAACTCAACTTTTCCTTTTACCTCTTTTTGATAAGCACATATTAATCTATTGTAATTAACTTCGTTAAAAAGCGGGTTTGCTTCTTTAAATAATTTTTGAAAAATGAAATTGGTAAACAAAGCCACCTTAGGTGCAAGTCTGAACGAATGAGGTAGTTCCAATAATCCTGAATCATCTGATTGTTTTTCGATTTGATTTTTGGTTTTATTGAATAACTCAACTTCAGCTTCACGAAATCCATAAATACTTTGTTTTTCATCACCGACCACAAATAGATTATTGGCATCGAGATAATTTAAAATTGGAAGAAATATATTGTATTGAATTTCATCTGTATCTTGATATTCATCAATCATTATGAACTTAAATTTTTCCGTAAGTTCTTTCCTCACATCTTCATTCTTAAGTAATGATTGAGTCAGCAACATCAAATCATCAAAATCGAGATAAGCATTTTGTTCTTTTTTATTTTTATATTTATTGTTCGCTTCTTGATATAACTCAATAATCTCTTTACCAAATAGAGCTAAATTCTGATTTAAATCTTTATAATTTTCACTTATATCAATCAATAATAATTCCTTTAAATTTGAATTAACATTTGATATTAAAGTTTCATTTTCCGTATAAAGTTTTTTAGATAAATATTGAGTTTTAGGAAGAGTTTTATTTGTCTTAGTAAGCACGTTTTCTTTTAACTCATTCAGAAGAATTAACTTATCTACAGCATTTTGTTTTGATTTTATTTCATTTAGTATTCTTTCAATTTCAATATTTTTTTCTTTGCTTTTTTCCGCAATAGAAATAGCATTAATAGCAGTAAGATTTGTAATTACACTTTCAATTTTCTCTCCGAATAGACTCTTTATATTTTCAGAAAATAAATTTTCCAATTTATCAGAGATTCCCTTAACATCTTCTGCATAAAAATTAGCGGATAATTTTTCAATGGTTTTTCTTTTGCTAAAAAGGACTTTTAATCTGTCAATAAGAATACTTTTGTTACCAAAAATTCTCATAAGTTTTTTTACAACAGCAGAATTTTCATTAAGAGCCTCTCTGATAGTCTTATCGATACTTTGATCAAGAAATTCATCTGCAGTTCTTGCATCTATGGTCGAAAAGTTTGCATCAATTCCCGCTTGCGGAGCATAGTCTCTCAAAACATCAATGCAAAAAGAATGAATAGTAGAAATTTTTGCAGAGACCAAACTTCTTCTATAATGTTCCAACTTATGCTTTAATGTGCCGGTAGCATTTTTAATTTCGGTATCTAATTCCTTAGCTATTTTTACATAAAGTTCGGAAGCTGCTTTATCGGTAAAAGTAATTGCAACAATATTCCAAATCTTTACATTTTCATCAATTAAAATTTTAACAAATCTTTTTGCAAGTACAGTTGTTTTTCCGGAACCGGCATTTGCCGTTAAGGAAATATGTTTTTTATAATTTAATGCAGCTTTTTGATATTCAGTTATTTGGCTCATATTACCTTGGGAAAAATTAAAGTGAAGGTTGTTCCGGCATTTGAAGTTTCGGATAAAATTATTTTACCGTTAGTACTTTTCATATATCTTTTCGTCATACTTAATCCGAGTCCCATTCCATCTTGTTTTGTAGTAAAATTTTGTTCAAATATTTTTTTCTGATTTTTGTCTTCAATACCTGTTCCATTATCCTTGACCGATAAAACAAACTCTTTTTCATCTTCCGACAATGTTAATTCAATTTTATCGGCTTCGGCTTGCTTAGAATTTCTGAAAAGATTTATAAATGCCCTCTGCAACTGTTCGGGATCCCCCTTAATTATTGCATCATCGGAACCGGAATTTATTTTAATATAAATATTTTCAGTTCTAAATAAATTAGCAGCTTGATTGAGTATCAGCATAAGATTAATATTTTCAACTTTTAGTTTAGGCATTCTTGCAAAATTAGAAAATTCGGTTGCAATATTTTTTAAAGTTTCTATTTGATTAAGCAAAGTATCTGTAACTTTTTTGAATATTGAATCATACTTATCAGACTTATCATTATACGAAGCAATAAGTTGTTGAACACTCAACTTCATTGGGGTAAGAGGATTTTTAATTTCGTGAGCAACTTGCTTTGCCATTTCTTTCCAAGCTTCTTCCCTTTCAATTTCAGCAAGCTGCATTTGGTTTTCTTTTAATTTTTTAATCATGTACTGAAATCCGTTTTCTAACTCACCTAATTCACCTTTTGCATTTGTGTTTAATTCTAAGTTCAAATCACCTGCCGCAACTGATTTTGTAGCAGCCGTAATTCTGAGTAAAGGTAACGAAATTTGGTTTGCAAATATGAAACTGAAAATCACAATTAAAATTGCAGTCAAGAAATAAAAACCAAATAAAAATACATCTACTTCATTACCGCTTAATGGCAGACTAATGTTATTAAATCCATCGGTTACTTTTATTATATAATTATTATTAAGTAAATTTGCCTTGTAATAAAATGAATGATATTTAAATTCATCGATGGATTCTTCCAACAATATTTCTCGAGAATTGTTTATATCTAAATCCAAATAAGCTACAGGATTTATTAAATTTGGAATAAGTCCAACATTATACAATAAATCGTAAGTACTATATTCTAAATTTTTCATTCGGTAAATAGAATAACTAAGATTAAGATCTTTGGCAGCTCTTGCAAATAATTCATTCGTGAAATCATCTTCTAAATTATTATTTAGATATTTTTCTATGTTAAATGCTCTTTTACCGAGTTTATAATAAACCGCCTCAATATTTTTTTCTTCCGTTAAATTTCTGAAATAAAAAGCTGTAAGCAATAAAGGTATTATTGAGATAATTAAAAAAGCAGCAAGCAATTTTGTTCGTAAATCAATTTTTAATTCTCTTCTGCTTTTTCTGTTAAAAAGGAAGTAGAGAATAATTATTGTTAAAATGATTAAAGTATAAGAATAAAATATTTTGAAGAAATCGAACAAACCTATTTTGAGATCTTTTTCTTTTAATGCTACTGCTATTCTTCTATCAAAACCATTTCTATTGGACTTTTTAACGTACACAATATACTCGGAATCGTTTATATCAATATCTAACCAAGCATCATTTTTTTCAGATAACTCTGCATTAACTATTGTATTGTTTAACCCTTGATTTGGAGTTAGATTTCCGTAAACTAATTTAAGTTCAGCGTTTCGATAATCTAATATTATCAATTTATTTAATTTTAATATTGCCTCTTTATTTAGTTTACCGTTAGAAATAAATTCAGGGTGCGAGTTAAATCCAAAATCATTTAAATCCCAAAGAATTGATACATCTAAATAACCAAGGAAAGCATAATCATTTTTTACGGGAAATATTCCTCTTATTAATTTTTGATTTTCAATTTCCAGTGGTTCTTCAAAAACTTTTATTTCTTCAATAACTTCATTTGTATCAATAATATTATTTAGAGTTAAATTAGGATATATTGAACCGAATCCACCAAGCATATTGCCCGAAAGGCTCAAAAAATTGACAGAAGAATTTATCGATTCTTTTCTGAGATCACTTTTACTCCAAATTTTAAATGCTGCCGTATTAAAATTAATTTTATTATTGCTAAAAGCTTTTTCCGAAATCTTTCTACTAAAGTTAGAAAGTAAAGTTTCCTTAATTAAACTTTGATATAACTCTTTATTAACTCTGGAAATCATTTCTGCCGTTTTCTTTAAAGAAGATTTTTCTAAAGCACTATTATAATAAAGGAGTGCACTTATTGAAATAATTGATGCAGATAAAAAGAAAAGTAGAAGTTTAGATAAAAATTTAAGTTTAAAGTTTATCAAAAGCCATGAAATAATAAAGACAAAAGATATTTGAAGAAGTTTTACAAATAAAGTTAATTGCGGATCGGATTGATAAATTGTATATAGAAATTCACTGATTACAAAAACTATCAAAAAGAATATGAATCTAATTTTAAGACTTTTTATCGTAGCTACATACTTTAGTATTAGCAACAATATGGAAATTGAACCAAGTATTGAAATTACCCCTATCAACAAAACATTAATCTGCATTATCAGTTGAGGAAGTGTTAAAGAAAGAGAACTTGTATGAAAATATCTTATAGTTGTATCAAAAACAAAACCTCTTATCGCAGCTCCAAATCCTCTTAAAGCAAGCATATAAATTACAATACCCACCAATAAAATAAAGAATGAAATTATTATGGATTTGCTTTTACTTTTTTGTGCAAGATAATTGTAAAGAGATAATTTTATTATGTAAGAAAAAATCACAAAAAGAAAAAACAATGTGATAAATAAATCAATCGGTGATGCAGCTATTCCATTTCCGAAATTTGTAAAATAATATTTATCAGTAAATAATTCTGAGGTAAATAGTACCTTCGGGAAATTTAACAAGATTAAAATATATCTTAATAAAAAAAGATATAGTGTAAGAGCTAAAAGTTTTAAGATAAAATATTTTTGAACTTTTAAGTATCCGTATAAGATATAACCAAGTAACAAAAAACCAATTAAAGCTATAGCCCCTTGTATTGTTGAAATAAGTTTTTCCAAATGTTGAATAGCTTTTTCTCTACTCGGTTTTGTAAATACAGCTACACCAATTTTTTTATCTTTGTAGTTTAGAAGATCAAAAGAATATTTTCTACCATCTCTATTTTTTTTAGCCGAAGGACTGTAATCAATCTTAAATTCGGAATTAATCTTACTACTAATTTCGGAATTAAGACTTATATTATTAAAGTATAGATCATTTAACTCATATTCTTTTTCAATAATTTGAGATAGAAAGAACTTAAATATCTTATTATTTATTGTAAGAGTATCTTTAACGGCAAGATAAGTATCTATCCCATAATCTACAAAGTGAGTTGAACCAAAAGAATAACTTAAGGTATCGACAAGAAAAATTTCTTCTTCATAAAACTTATTCCAATAAAGAAGAGAATCATTTTTATTAAACAGAGCTAATTGAAAATTTTTATAATCTTCCGACTTTAATTTGTTTGCTATAGATTTGAATTGAATATTTTTTAATTGCCTTAAAGAAACAAATATTTTTTCCTTAGTAAGCAATAATTTTTTTTCACGCTCCTTAAATATTTTTTTAGCAATAGAAGTTGATTCTTCTATTTTTTCTTTACTTAATACTTGCCAATTGGTTATTGTTCTGTTTATGTAATATCTGCCTGCTATCCCCGTTAAAAAAATAACAAAGAGAACTATTACAATTAAAATTGCAGTAAAATTTTTCAAAAGGAGTTTAAAAATTTTCATCTTAGGATAAGCTTAAAAATAATATGGTAAGATAATTAAAGATGAATTAAAAAGCATGATGTTTTATTTTACTGTTCTATTTACATGGGAACTATTGACTTGAATTGAAAGCAAATGAGTTCTTAACGTATCTTCCCTATTACAAATTATAAGTCAACAATATTTTATGCTATGCTTATAGTACTTTCACAATAACAAGAGTTATATCATCATTTGGTTCTACACTTCCCCTGAATTTTTTGATAGAATTTATTACTGTATTTACTAAGTCGTTTGCAGATTCATTTGAATTTTCAATTATAGTCTGCGTAAGAATATTGTTGCCATAAAATTCTTTATTTTCATTCATTGCTTCATTTACACCATCGGAAGATAGAATAAAAATATCTTTAGGCAAAATGGTCAATTCAATTTCTTTCAAAGAGTTATTAAAAATTTCACCAAATTCCAATCCGATACCAATTCCCTTTGGTTTTAGTTGATTTATTATTCTACCGGAAATTTTAATAACAGGAGGATGTCCGGCTCTACAAATTTTTATTGTTCTTTTACCAATATCTATAAAGGCAACAACTAAGGTTATAAAATTTTTCTTATCAATATTACCGATTAAATTTTTATTAACTTTTATAAGTAGTTCCCTCGGTGATTTGGTTTCTTTACTGAATAACCTAATCATTGTTTGAAGCTTAGACATATAAAATGAAGCAGACAAACCTTTGCCCGAAACATCTCCAACAACTACAAACATTTGTGTATCAGATATTTTGATTAAGTCATAATAATCACCACCAACCTGCATAGCGGGAATCATTGTACCGGCAATATCTAAGTTATGCACTTGCGGTATAATTTTGGGCAGCAATCCTTCTTGGATTTCTCTTGCAACATCTAAATCTCTTTCTAATTTAATCTTTTTGGTTTCTTCTTCATAAAGTCTGGCATTTTCAATTGATGTTGCAATCTGGTTTGCAGAAGCAATTAAAAGTTCAATATCTTTCCCTGAAAATTGAGCACCTGAATATTTTAATCCGAACAAGAGCATTCCGATCAACTTTCCTTTTATGACAAGAGGAACGGCTGTATGGATTTTTTCTTCAATTAAATTTTCATAAGCACAAGGGAAAACATCTTTAAACTCAAGCTGGTCAAAAGCTGCCGGTTGATGTAATTTATTTTTTCCTATTATTCTTTCTGTAATATTATTTCCTTTGTTGAAAAAAACTATATTATCATTTTTAATTCTGTTAACTCTTTTCAAAGCTAATTTATTGGAATTTCTTTCTTGTAAAAGTATCCCGAATTTTTCAACTTTAAGTTCATCTACAAAAGTTTCTTTTACATTATCAAGAATATTATTTAAACCGACAATTGTAGGAATTTCGTTACTGAATTTTATAAGTACTTTTTGAAGTGCAAATTGCTCGGGATAAAAATATTTAGTAATCATTTCCTGAAAACGATCTTTTGTAGATTGAAATATTACAGCAAAAATTATAAAAATTCCTGCAGCAACTATACCTTGATATTCTGTTGTTAAAGCTTCGCTGATTGTTTGACCTAAAAAGTAAATAATCAAAAAATAAATTCCGGCAAGTAAAAAAGTAGTAGTTCCATATAAAATTGTATTTTTTAGAACTTCGTTAACATCTAATAAGCTATAACGGAAAATTGAATAACCAAACGCAAGTGGAATTAACACAATTAAGAAGACAGGTAAATAATATTCGGGATTATTAAAGATCGATTCGGTAAGAGCACTAGCAAAAGCTACGACATAAATTATTGAAAGCACACCGATCAAGTATGTCAATAGAATAATAAATATCGGTGCTTTTTCTTTATTTGTTTTTAATTTAAAATAACTTTTAAAGAGTGCTACAAGAGCCGTAACTACTGATATTCCTAAAATCAATAATGTAAATATGTAAAAGAAGGAATAATAAATCCCGATTAACCGTTTCTCAGGGAAAGTTGAATAAACAAAAATGATTCTGGTAACTACTGCAATAAGAAATATAATAGTTGGAATTATATAGATGAATTTTTCTACTTTTTTCTCCTTCAAAAATTTTCGTTCTAAAGGAAACACCCAGAAAAAATAAACAAAAACAAAGGGTAAAAAAATTATTCCGAATGCGTAAAGAAGGTCAACAATAATAAGCAGTATTACATTACTGTAGAGTGGATTTAAATCAGTTAAGCCTCCAAAAACAGTAAAAAGAGATGCAAAAATAGATAAAGCTCCAATTCTATAAAAAAGTATTTGTGCTTTACCATAAGGTTTTGAATAAATAACTATAACACCTACAAATAACCAAAAAAGACTTAGAAGAGAAAATGCTAACTTAAAGAAACTTATTAGTTTTTTTACTACAATTTTTGCTTCAAAAATTTCACCATTTCGCGATACGGTATATGTTAAAGAATCACCCGCTTGTTTTCTATTGGCAAGATACATTGCATGCATTGTATGTCTAAGCTCTCTGCCATCTATTTTTAAGAAAATATCCCCATCTCTAATACCGGCATTCCATGTTACACCATCTTTTTTAACAGCCCTAAAAACAATTGCTGTACTATCACTATCACCAATTTTTTCTTTATTCCAGATACATTCGTCATTTGTATTAGGTGTTATAAAAAGTGTAAAATAAATACATACAAACCCTATGGCCGCTAAGATTATAGTTGCCGGTAAAAGTATTTTAGTTCTATATTTATCTAATAAATTAAATGACATTTTCTTATTTTATTTTTAGTACCAAAGCAGTTATATCATCAGACTGTTCAAAGTTTTTTGTGTGCTTATTTATATCTCTTAAAATTTTAGATAAAATTTCTTGTGCACTTTGATTAGTAAAAGTTAAGGTTAAGTTTTCTAATCTCTCATCTGAATATTCTAAATGTTCTTCATTCATTGCTTCGGTAATTCCATCGGTAAATAGAATTATTGAATCATTACTTTTTAGTTTAATGGTTTCGGTTTCATATGGAATTATTGTTTTCATCACACCGAGAATCATTCCGCCTTTTTTTAGCTTGGTTATTTTGCCATTACTAATTTTTAATGGCGGATTGTGTCCCATATTTACATAAGTAAATTCACTTTCAGAAATATTTAGGATGCCCCAAAAGAAAGTTATAAAGCTTCCATTGGTTGTATTTTCTGAAACTAAATCATTCAAAAAATTAGACGCTTCTTGCAGCTTAAAGTTCTGTTTGTAAATTGATTTCAAAAATGCTTGTAAGTTTGCCATTAGCAACGAAGCTTGAATTCCCTTTCCGGAAACATCAGCAATTGCTATTAAAAGCTCATTATCATTAAGCATTATTGCATCATAAAAATCACCACCTACCATTCTTGCGGTTCTGTTTATTGCTGCGGTTTCAAATTTTTCTCCTACCGGTAATTTAGAAGGCAGGAGATTTTTTTGAATGGTTTGAGCAATTTCCAAATCTTTTTCTAATTTTTGTTTTTCTATGGCTTCTTGAAATAATCTGCTGTTCTCTATAGAAATAATTGCAAAACCGGCAATAGAACTTATAAATTCTATATCCGATTTGGAATAATCAGTTCCGGTCATTCTTTTTCCTAAGAGAATAATTCCCTTTGGTTCTTTGTTCAGTATCATGGGAATGATAATTTTCACTCCGAGTTCATTAGCATATTTTGGAAATTTTTCATTATTATCACTAATTATCGGTTCTTTAATTTCGGAGATTTTTAACAAGTCAATTAAATTGCTAAATTTTTCCTTATCAAATTTTGATTCGAGAATTTCGTTTTTTTTGTCTGATGCCAAAACAATTGCATATCGTGAAACTAACATTTGTGCACTAATGGAATAAGCCAAAAGTTTTGATACTTGTTCAATTTTTAGTGTAGAGCTAAACTCTTTACCGAGATCAAAAATAGAGTTTAATTGATTTATTTTTTGATCTAACGCTTTATTCAACTTTGTAATTTTAACAAAACTTAAAGTGTTTTGTATTGTTGTACTCCCGATTCTAATTATTGTATTTATAAATTGCTTGTCTTCGGCAGTAAATTCTTTTTTATTTAATTTCTTTCCAAGTATAAAAAAACCGAGTAAATTATCTTCTGTTGTTATTTTTTCTATCAGTTCAAGTTTATTTTTAACTGCAAAATCAGAAAGTACTTTTTCGGCTTCTGCTCCGGTAGAATAAATTTCAGGAAAATTATCAAAAAAATTTTTGCTTATTCCTTTAGATAATTTTATTTCCAATTTACCTTTCTCATCAAATAATGCTATTACGCCTTGCGTTACTTGAACTTTGCCAAAGCAGGTAAGCAATAAATTGTTTAATACAAAATCCAAGTTAAAATTTGAATTGATATTATTGGAAAAATCAATAATTGCTGATAGATTTCTAAGGGCAGTATTACTTTCGGGAAGCTGCATAAATTACTTTAAATATTTAACAAGTGTTACTTTATTCTTTTTTTCGTTAGGTTGGGAATATGTAACTTCGTCCATTAATTTTTTCATCAAAAACATTCCTAATCCACCAACTCTTTTTTCTTCATAATATTCTTTAAAGTCAGGTTCTTTAATCTCATTGGAATTAAAATGTTTTCCTTCATCAGTTATGGAAACAGTAAACTTATTATTTTTTGATAATACATAAATAGTTATTCGCCCTTTTGTTGAGTTATTGTAGGCGTGCTTCATAATATTGGTACAAGCTTCATCAACAGCAAGAATTATTTTATTTGCTTCTTCTTCGTTAAACCCGATTTTAAGTGCAAGCGTTTTTATAAACTCTCTTATCTTCATAAGATTATCAGTTGAGCTTGTAACCGTTAATCGTTTTTTTATATTTTTAGATAACTTTGCCAAGCTTAATTAACCTTGTTTATATTTTTCGACTGCTTCTTTTTCTTCTTTGTAGAACTCATAAAGCATAGGAAATCCGAGAAGATCAAAAATATTATAAACATCATCTTTCAGTTCACAAAATTTTATATCTCCGTTATTTTCACGCATTGTTTCAACGTAAGCCATAAAAACTCCAAGTCCGGCACTACTTATGTATTGCAGTTCTTTAAAGTTTACAACTACTTTATATTGTTTTTCATTAATAAGATTATTAAATGCATTTTCAAGTTCAGGAGCTGTATGAGCGTCTAAATAGCCTTTTACTTTTAGAACGTTCACATTACCAACTCCATGTTTTCCAACATAGAACTCTGCCATTAGCTTTCTCCATTAAAATTATTGTGGTCTTTCCACTTTAATAAAACCATTGTAATATCATCGTGCTGAGAACTATTTTTTGTAAATGTTGTTACTTCTCTCATTATTTTACTTGATAATTCTTCAACATCTGAGTCTGAGTTTTCAGATATAATTTGTTCTAATCTGTTATATCCGAATTCTTCCAGATTTTCATTTTGTGATTCGTTAATTCCATCAGTAAATAAAGTTATAATATCGTTATTTTTTAACTCAATTTCCATTTCTTTTAGTGTAGCTTTAAATTTTTCCGAATAATCCAGTCCAAGTCCTATCCCTTGCGGAATAATTCTTTCAACTTTATTATTCCTACAAAAAAAGAGTGGTGAGTGACCTGCTCTGGCAAACTTAAAGATTTTCTTTTCAATATCAAGGATTCCATATATTGCAGTTACAAATCTTTTTCTGGCAATACTGTTTTCTAATATTGAATTTGCCATAATTAAAAGTTCTTTAGGTTCAGCATATAATTTCGAAAGACTTGCAAATATTCCTTTTATTTCTGCCATAATAAAAGCTGCTTCAATTCCTTTGCCAGAAACATCGGCAATTACAACACCGAGTTTTTTATCATCAATGGAAAAGAAATCGAAATAATCGCCGCCAACTTCGAAAGCGGGAATAAAGAGCGAAGTTAATTCAATATTTTTGTATTCAGGATTTTTCTGTGGAAGAATTTTGTATTGAACTTCGCGTGCAAGATCCCACTCTTTTTCCAACCTTTCTTTCTCGATTGATTCTTCCAAAAGCTTGGCATTTTCTAAAGCCATTCCCGCAAACCTCGCAAATGTTTCTACGGATTTAGAATCTTCATCTTCAAAGATTCTATTACTTTTTCTTCCTGCAAATAAAAAACCTTCTTTTGTGTTTTGTGCAGTGAGTGGTGCTGAAACTATTGATTTAAATGATTGAGATAATTGATGCTTATCTTCAAAGAGAGATAATTCAGTAACCTTCACTTCTTTTTCGCTTAGTAAATTATTTCTAACTAAAAATTCAGTAATTGTATTTGCTTCGTTAAGCTCAATTCCTTTTAGTGCATAAAAATCAGTTTTGTTATTTTTACCGATTGCTAACCAAGCCGCATCGGAATTGCTTACATTAATTGTAGTGTCTGTGATAGTTTCCGAAAGTTCTTCAAAATCGAAGACCTGATTCATCAATCGGCTTATATCCATTACCGATGTTAATTCTTGAGTTTTTCTATCAATTGCTTCTGCCGTGGGAATATGGAAAATAGTTGTAAAAAATATGATGGTAAAGTAAATTGCTCCGTACAACATTAAAAAGATTAAGAGTTGTTCCAAGGCTGGCGAAAAGTTACTGAGTCGTAAAATATCTTTTGCTTCAATTATTGCAAAGTTCACCCAAGATAATATCATAATTATCATCGAGATAAATATTAAAGCAATTTTTTGTTTTTTATTAATAAAGGCTATCCATGCAACTCTAAATGAATTTATGATTAAAAGCACAACCGTAATAAAATATAAAGTGTAATAAACTATGCTGCCAGAATTCTTATCAACCGTGAGTAAATATCCTTCCGAATTATTATAAATATTAGGTATAAAATTTTTGGGTTCTATAAAAGATAAATAAAGTGAAGTTATTATCACAAAAATGATCATCATATTAAAATATAAACTGGGATCTTTTTTCTGTCTGTGATAACAAAGTCCTCGGTAAACTGAAAAAACATAAGTTAAAGACCCAATAAGAAGAAAAACAATTGTTATGGAAAATAACAAGTAAACAAGATTTGATGATGTAATAGATTTTTCCGACTCGGAAAATAACCACGATGTAACTGAAATTATAAAAAGTATAAGAGCATTTAAGAGAATTGAGTTTATTACCAGGTTTAATGGTTTGTTTAACTTGTATTTAACAAATTCAGAGACATAGTTGCCCCAAACAAAAATACTTAAAATTATTAAAACTTCATTTATGAAAAGATAGAAGGTATTGGTATTTAACGGAATTATTATTTTGAAAATAAAAAGTACCACGGAAACAAAAATTGCATTTTCCAATTTTTTGCTTTGTGTGCCTTCAAATATCTTAAACTTAAATTTTTTCACTTTTAATTCTTTTAATACTTCAACTCTCTTTCGTAAGGTTCGAGTATAATTTTCAAATTTTCCCTTGCCCTAAAAATTCTGGATTTAATTGTACCAATTTCACAATTTAATTTTTCTGCTATCTCTTGATAACTAAAACCTTCTATATCTCTCAATATCAGAGGGTCTTTTAATTTTTCCGGTAATTTATCAATAGCTTTTCTAACAAGATTTGGAATATCAACAGAATCGGTATTTGGTCTTGTACCTTTATTATAAAAATCATTTTCTTTAATACCGACAAAAATTCTTCTTACCTTTTTCTTTCTTAAATAATCTCTGCACTTATTTACAGTTATTCTGTAAAGCCAAGTGGTAAATTTAGATTCGAATCGAAAATTGCTTATGTTATGATAAACATTTATAAGAACATCCTGGCAAACATCATCGACATAATCTACATCACCTAAGGTAAGGTAAACCAAGTTTCTTATTTTATCTCTGTGCTTATATATCAGCTTCGTAAAAGCTTCACTATTTCCGCTATTAAATTTTTTTATAAGCAGAAAATCTTCGTCTTTATTATCACCAAAATTATTATGTTCTTTTTTATTCACTTTTTAGACGATTACTTAATTGAAAGGTTCCATTAATAAAAATATAATGTAACTTTTTAAAGATATAAAATTTAATAAATATTTAATTTTCAAAATTTGAAAATATTCTTTATTTTTTAATTCTTTTCTTGATTTAAAAAATAGTTATAAGTAATTTACAGATAAATAATTAGGAGAAAACATGAGAATAAAAACCACAGAAAAGTATTCTGCCGTAGTGATTGAATTAAAAGGAAACGTTATAGGCGGTCCTGATTCGGAAGAATTTAGTAAGTTGTTACATGACCTTTTAGATAAAGGGAAAAAAAATGTTGTAGTTAATTTAGCAAATGTTAAATTTATGAACAGCTCAGGGCTTGGAATGTTAATCAGCGGTTTTACCACTATGAAGAATGGCGGTGGTTTACTAAAACTGGCAAACGCTACGGAAAAAATTAACAGCCTTTTAGTAATAACTAAATTAATTACAATTTTTGAAAATTTTGACTCTGTCGATAAAGCAGTAGAGAGTTTCGAATAGTTCTAAATTTTTGACCATTTATTTTCCCAAATTATAGAAATATAATTTGGGTTATTTTTTGTCTGTTATTCAATCTTATTTAATACAGACTTTACGTTTTATACTTAAACATATCTAAACTATTTTATTACGGGAAAAATATGAATATTTCAATTTTAGTAGGCAGCCAATGGGGCGATGAAGGTAAGGGCAAAATTGTTGATTTGTTAAGTCCAAAATATGATATTGTTGCACGATATCAAGGAGGTGCCAATGCCGGACACACAATTCAAATTGGGGATAATAAATATATTTTCCACCTGATACCATCGGGCATTTTACACGATCAGGTTACTTGCGTAATCGGTAACGGAGTTGTTATTGAACCGAAAGCACTCCTCGATGAAATTGATATGCTTTTAGAAAACGGAATTGATATTGATAACAGACTTTATATAAGCCACAATTCACATCTTATTATGCCTTACCATAAATTAATGGATTCAATTAATGAAAAAGGAAATCAAAAAATTGGGACAACAGGCAGAGGAATTGGTCCTTGCTACATCGATAAATATGCACGCCGAGGAATCCGAATTGCTGATCTGCTGAACAAAGATGAGTTAAAAGAAAAAATCAGAAAAAACATTGAAGAAAAAAATAATCTCTTAAAAAAAGTTTATAATCATGATGAATTGGATGTTGATGCAATAATAGATGAATGTTTGGCGTTTGATGCAAGAATAGATAAATATATTACCGATACTTCAGCTTACTTAAACGAAGCAATAAATCAAGGCAAATCTATTTTGCTGGAAGGAGCTCAAGGAGCTTTACTTGATGTAGATCATGGAACATATCCATATGTTACTTCATCTAATCCTACAAGTGGCGGAGCATGCACAGGAACAGGAATACCGCCTACAAAAATTTCAAATGTAATTGGTATTGTTAAAGCATACACAACCCGTGTTGGATTAGGACCTTTTCCTACGGAACTTTTTGATGAAAACGGTGAAAAACTCGGAAGAATTGGAGCTGAGTTTGGAGCTACAACCGGAAGACCACGAAGATGCGGTTGGTTCGATGCTTTCTTGGTAAATCATTCCCGAAAAATAAATGGAATAGAAAGAACTGTAATTACCAAGTTAGATGTACTCGGTTATTTTGATGAAATAAAAGTATGTGTGGGCTATGAGAAAAACGGTAAAAAGTTAAAATATTTTCCTACTTCCGAAGCTGAAATAAACTCAGTAGAACCTGTTTACGAAACTCTGAAAGGTTGGAATAAAGATATATCTAATATTAAAGATTATTCAGAACTTCCTGCTGAAGCAAAAGATTATTTAACTTTTATTTCCGTTCAATGCGGGTTTGAAATAAATTATATTTCGGTTGGACCCAAACGCTCACAAACAATAGAACTTTAGAATAAATCTAAATTATTCAAACTCGAACAAGAGATGAATATAAAATTTTCACTTTTAATATTAGCAGTAATTATTACGGCTAGCACATTTTACTATACTCAAAATTTAGTAAATGAGCTTGAAGATAGCGAAAAAGAAATTGTTCAACTTTACGCTAACAGCTTAGAGTTTATTGCAGGTTCAACTTCTAACAGCAACGAAGATTTTACGTTTATATTTGAAAATATAATCAAACGAATTAATTTTCCTCTTATACTTACTGATAAAGACAGCAATCCGTTATTAAATAGCACCGGTAGCGGATTAAAAAATATAGAGATTGATTCTACCTTATCTGAATCGGATGTTAAGAAATTTATAAAAGAAAAAATACAAGAACTGAAAAAAATAAATGCTCCTATTGATGTTCTTTATACTGATGTGAGAGGAAATGAACAAATCTTTGGCAAAATCTATTTCGGTAATTCAAACATTATTCAAAAACTGCAATACTACCCTTTTTTACAAATTCTATTTGCATTCTTTTTTATAACAATTGCTTATATAAGTTTTAGCTATCTTAAAAAAACAGAGCAAAGTAATATTTGGGTTGGAATGGCTAAAGAAATTGCTCATCAGCTCGGAACACCTATTTCCAGTTTAATGGGCTGGACTGAACTACTTAAACTTAAACTTTCCAAACCAAACGAAGTTTTAAATGTTGCTCACGAAATGGAAAGCGATCTTTCAAGATTAAATAAAATTACCAATCGATTTTCTAAAATAGGATCAAAACCAAATTTGAAAGATAAAAACTTGGTTGAAGTTATAGCATCGGTTTTACTTTATTTTGAAAAGAGATTACCTCAAACAGGTAAAGATGTTACGCTGATTTTTCCGGAAAATCCGCCAATAAATTTAATGCTAAATCCCGAACTTTTTGAATGGGTTATTGAAAATTTACTAAAGAATGCAATTGATGCAATAGGAAATAGAAAAGGAAAAATTAAGATTTCAATAAAGGAAACCGAAAAACAAGTTGAGATAGAAGTTGCAGATAACGGGAAAGGAATTTCAAACAAAAACAAAAAGGATATTTTCAAACCCGGCTACAGTACAAAAAGCAGAGGTTGGGGATTAGGTTTAAGTTTATCTAAAAGGATAATTGAAGACTATCACCAAGGAAAATTATTGTTAAAAAATTCAATTGTTGATGAAGGAACAACTTTCCAGATAATTATGAAAAAATAAATACGGAGTTAATTTATGAGTACAAGACCTCAATGGGATGAATATTTTTTAAAAGTTGCAATGCTTGTTTCCGAACGAGCTACATGTCCGAGGATGCACTGCGGCTGTGTTCTTGTTAGAGATAAAAGAATTTTATCAACAGGCTACAACGGTTCAATACCCGGAGGCGGACATTGCGAAGATATAGGTTGTATGATTGTTGATAATCATTGCGTACGAACAATTCACGCAGAAATGAATGCTATTTTACAATGTTCCATCCATGGCGTTAGTACTCAAGGAGCATCTGCTTATATTACGAATATGCCTTGCACAAATTGTGCAAAAGCATTAATTGGTGCTGGAATAAAAGAAATTGTAATTTTTTCTGATTACCACGACACAAAAGCGGAAGAGTTTTTTGAAAATGCAAGAGTAACTTTAAGAAGAATAAAACAACCTAACCATCAAATAAATTATAATTTAAAAGATTTTTCTTCGGCAAAAGCGATTAAGTAAAAATACTCTTTGCCAATTATCCCGATTTTGTAAAAGATAAGATGCAGTATTTACGGGAATTAGTCATTGAAACCGCAGAAGAAATTAGCGAAATCAAAATTTTAGAAAGAACTTTGAAATAGGGCGAACCAAGTTTTATAACTAAAAATGGCAGTACCCTAAGAAATGATTGGAAAGAAAAAAGACAAAACCAATATCAAATGTATTTTAATTGTACAAGTAAATTGGTAGAGATTTTTAAATCGTTATTTGGAGAATTGTTTGAATATGAAAAGTATAGAGCAATAATTTTTCAACTTGACAAAGAGATACTTATCGCAGAATTAAAAAAATGTATAAAAGCAACATTAATGTATCATAAAGTGAAGAATGATTTAACTTTAAGAATGTGAAATGCAAGTAACTAACATTTGTAACCATTGTATAGTGTAATAAAAAGCATAAAACAGAAAAAACAAATTAGCTTAAGCCATTGTAGAGTAG
>PDPT01000073.1 GCA_002746605.1 Ignavibacteriota bacterium | reverse complement strand
TTAAGGGCACCTCTAAAAACCTTTATAAAATTTGAATATATAAAAAAGTTTTCTCCAATCCCTCAATTTGACATACTTGTTAATATTATTTATTTTAATTTTTTTTGAATACTCTTAATTGTTTGCCCTGAATGTGGTGCTATACTCTTGCCAATTGAATAGAACGACAAATATTGTATGTAAAATTTATTAAACCTATAATGGCTTCATTTCTTTTAAATCCTATTAAACGGCTTTCACTTCCCTTCATACTGTTCTTAATAAATCCAAATATATGTTCAACCCTTGCCCTAACTTTTGATTTCTCACGATTTTCTTTTTTTTGTTCTTCTGTCAAAGGGTGCCCTCTATAGCCTTTTTCATTAATTTGATTTTTTATATTTCGAGTAGATAGAAGTTCCTCGATAGATTTTCCTGAATAAGCACTATCTGCAAAAAGTTCGTTATTTGAATCTTTCTCATCAAGCAAATCAAATAATGCCTGAGAATCATGGACGCTGGCATTTGTTGTTTTATACGATATAATAATTTTACTCTTCTTATCAACCTTGATATGATTCTTATACCCATAATGTTTTTCTTCATTCTTCTTTGTCCAGCGGGCATCTGTATCTTTTTGGCTCAATTTATTAGGATTTTCTTCCCAGCCCTCAGGTATAGAGCCACTTTTTATTGTAGCATTATCCTCTCGATTGTTACGTTGGCGAGGTACTTCGAGAAATGTCGCATCAACTATTGAACCCTCATGAGCGATAACTCCTTGCTTTTCTAAAAAATTATCAAACTTAGCGAAAAGTTTTTCTACTGCTTTAGCATTAATCAATTTTTCCCTAAATAACCATATTGTATTACGATCGGGGACATCTGTACTAAGATTAAGACCTAAAAATCGTAGGAAAGATAACCTATCATTTATCTGATATTCCATTTGTTCATCTGATAAATTATAAAGCCTCTGTAAGATTAAAATTTTAAACATCATTACATAGTCATAGGGAGGTCTTCCTCCGGGCCTCTTGGGTTCTTTTTTTAAAACTTTGGTCAAAAGAGGACGAAACATCTCCCAGTCTATCAATTTATTCATCTCAACTAAGGGATCTCCACTCTTGGTCAGTTTCTCTAACCTTAATTCTTCATCAAATAAGCCTCGTTGATTCTTGTCGCGCATAAAAATTACACCTACTTTTTTTTATTGAATTATTTTTTACACATATCTATAATAGGGCAATCAATTATTAAATCTTAACTGAGTTTTTAGAA
>PDPT01000074.1 GCA_002746605.1 Ignavibacteriota bacterium | reverse complement strand
TTATTTTTCTTCTATCAAATCAATGGCTTTTTCTAACACTTCATCTTTATCATCAATAATTCCTTTTATAGTTGGAAGCACCTTTATATCAGGGACTATTCCTATTCTTTGTGTTTCTTGCTTATTTGGATAATAAACACCAATGCCACTTATCGTCGTTTTAATCTTACCGGGCAAATAAAATGACGAAACATTACCATCCGCTCCGGCTGTTGTAGAACCTATCACTGTTGCTTTAGGAGATACCCGAAGTGCCATAGCTGTATATTCTGCCTGACTTTGAGTAGTTTCATTTACGAGAATAACAACCTTACCTTTGTAGTATTCCTTATTTTCCCGACCAACTTCTAAACAATCTGTAAAAGTAAAACGACCTGCATTAATGAGACTTCCTCCACTAAATCTCACAAATGGCGTTTTTTCAGGCAACAAATATTGACCCAGAGTAAAAACGACAAAATCAGACGGATAACATCTTAAATCAATAATTAAACCTTTAGTATCTTTTATTTTCTCAAAAATGTTTGACAGATAGCTGTTTTTAATTGACCCTAGATATAAATAGGCAATGTCTTCATTTATAAACTTTAAACAAGTATCTTTTTGTTGGTATTTTTTATAGATATTAATCTCCTTTAAACTGTATGCTTCTATATTTTTGGCTTGTATCTGCCCATTTCTAATAAATTCAAGGTTAAGGAGTGTATCATTGGTTCTTAAAATCTTAGTGGACAAATCTCGCAATTGTGTGGGATAATTAGATGCGGGCGTATATTTCAAACGTTCTTTAATGATATCGTCAACGGTTTTGTTATTAATTTTGACGATATTATCGCCTTTTATTAAGCCTGTTTTCTTTCCTAATTCTTCATCATAATAGCCTGTAACAACAGCTTTATTTTCAATAAAATTCAGTTCAATGGCAGATATTCTAATTCCCCAATAATGATTCAAAGTCATATCCCACCCCCAAATATTGGCATGAGTATCGTGAACCCTTGCTATTAACTCTAAAACAGTCAGTTTATATTCTAATTCATTTTTAGCATTCACGAACTTAGGGATAAACTCTCCCAATACTTCTTTCCAGTCTTCCTCTATCAAATTCTTGTAAGGGAAATAATATTGTATGATATTCCAATATCTGTATAATGCGAGCAATCGATAACCTGCATCAGGATACTTCATTTCGGGATATATTGCTTCATTCTGAAAATTAGGGTTTTGAACATTAGCTTCTAAGCTAACATAATAATTTTTCCC
>PDPT01000038.1 GCA_002746605.1 Ignavibacteriota bacterium | reverse complement strand
TGAAAAAAATACTGTGCCTATCACTACTACTTTGTGCCATTTGTCCCAAGAGTACTCATTTCTGTCCACACCATACCCTGAACTAAAGGTTCTAAATGGTACTTCATCTCCCAAAGGTAGATTTCCAAAGTCTATTGTGTCTTTTAGTGTTGGAACTCCATCTTTTTCCTCCCAAAGCGATTTATAAATGTATGTTGCGATCTTACTTATATCTTTGTGACCATATTCTACACTTATACTATCTACCGGCACTGTAACTTGAGCATTTACTGCGTTTACGTTAAAGAACATATAACTACCAAGCATTAGCCCGAGCGTAGTTTTTGCGGTAAGGTTTATTTTATTATCTAAAAAATATTTAGCATCTTCAATAAAGTATTTAGTGTTATTTACTAAGCTCTTTAGTGAGTTTTTAAGGGTCATTTTGATGTTATGTTTTTTGAACTATTTAAATCTTTAGGTTTTAATGACTAAAAATAATAATTTTATTTTTAACATTGCATTTTTCTAACTGAAGCAAATTTGCATGCTTGTAATTGCACCCTATAAAAGTTCACTTCCGTTAAATTCTACATTATTATATCTGGTACTTTACTACTATGTCTTACAATCTGAAAAAGTATTTGAAGTTTGCACAAAAATTGACAAATACCAATGCAAAAGCTAAGGTTGCCATTGTTTTTATAAAAGAGGCTTTATATGAACTTAAAAGAGCATTTTTAAAATACTTTAATTTTGATATTTTGGATTTCAATAAAATATCAAACCTCGCTTAAAATGGATTAAGTGAGCTTGAGATTTATCTCTTTTTATTTTTTATGGCGTTGTGCAACAGTTATCAATGTTAAAAAGATAAACCGAACTTATTTGTAAGGCTCATTAATTTAATTATTACTTTAGTTATATCAGATTAAAGATTGTTTATAACATCTTTCCCAAGAAAATTTCATTTCATTTCGTTAACTTTATTAAATAAAAAATAATAGAAAGTTTTAGTCTTGAATAAAAAAAGAGTTATAGTTGCAATGAGCGGAGGTGTAGATTCTTCTGTCGCAGCCGCTTTATTGAAAAATGAGGGGTACGAAGTTATTGGGATAACAATGAAAACTTGGGGATTTATGGAAGTTGGTGGTGCACCAAAACATGAATCCGGTTGTTGCTCTCTTGATGCTATTTTTGATGCAAAAAGTATAGCCGATAAATTTGATTTCCCGCATTATACTGTCGATTTTACAAAGGCTTTTGAAGAAACGGTAATTAATGATTTTGTTGATGAATATTTTGCCGGCAGAACTCCGAATCCGTGTGTAATATGTAACAGAAAAATTAAATGGGAAGAACTTTTAACTAAAGCTGACTCTCTTGATGCTCATTACGTTGCCACCGGACATTATGCTAATATTGATTATAACGAAAATTCAAAAAGATATATTCTAAAAAATGCTGCCGATTCTTTTAAAGATCAGACCTATGCTTTGTGGGGATTAACTCAAAAAAGTTTAAGCAGAACCTTACTTCCGCTTGGGAAATATACAAAACTCGAAGTAAGAGAACTTGCAGTTAAACTTGGTGTTAAAACGGCAAATAAACCTGATAGTCAGGAAATTTGTTTTGTTGCTGATAATAATTACGAAAGATTTTTACGCGAAAGAGTTCCCAAAAAAATTCAAGAAATTGAAGAGGGAAGTTTTATTTATAAAAATAAGAAGGTTGGAACTCACAAGGGAATTCCGTTCTATACAATAGGACAAAGAAAAGGTTTGGGAATTGCACTTGGGAAACCTGTTTACGTAAAAAATATTGATAAAGAAAATAACATTGTTGAACTTGGAGATAATGAAGATTTATTAAAACAAAAAGTAATTGCAAAAGATATTAACTATGTAAGTACAGATTCTATAATTTCCGGTTCGATTATAATTGCAAAAATCAGATATTCCGATAAGGGTTCGCCCGCAAAAATAATTTTTGCGGATAATAAGAAAATTGAACTTAAATTTCTTGAACCTAAGAGGGCAATAACACCAGGACAATCTTTGGTTTTGTACGATGAACAAGGCCATTTATTAGCAGGGGGAATAATAATAAAAGAGTAAGCTATTGGAGGAAATTTCGAAACTATAAACAGAAAAAAAAGTGTGCTAAATGCCAGAGTTTTGCTATTAAATCAAAGCTATGAACCTTTAACATTGTGTTCAACCAAAAAAGCCTTAATTCTACTTTATTTGAGAAAAGCAGAACTCATAAAAGAAAATCCTAAATTAACTATAAGAACAGTTAATAGGAAATTCCCTTGGCCCAGTGTAATCAGACTAAAGACTTATATCCATATTCCTTTTAATAATATAAATCTTACTAGAAAAAATATTTTAAGAAGAGATAATCATAAATGTGCATACTGCGGAAGAGGACATTTACCATTTACGATTGATCACATAATTCCGAGAGCAAAAGGCGGAAAGGATACTTGGGAAAATCTGGTAACCGCATGCCTTCCTTGCAATAACAAAAAAGGAAATAGAACCCCGGAACAAGCCGAAATGAAATTAAGAGTAAAACCTCATAAGCCCAATTATATTATGTTTATAATTAATTCTATAACAAGAATTGATGAATCTTGGAAAACATATTTATATCAAAAGTAATTCTTTAAATTTTAATGTGCTTCCAACCAATTTTCACCTATACCTGCATCAACTAATAAAGGAACATCTAACTTTATTGCGTTTTCCATTTTCTCTTTTATCATTGGAATCAATTGCTCTTTTTCATCTTTATGTAAATCAAATAATAATTCATCGTGTACTTGTAATATCATTTTTGTTTTACATTTTCTTTTTTCCAGCTCGTTGTGAATATTTATCATGGCAATTTTTATCATATCCGCCGCAGTTCCTTGTATAGGCATGTTAATGGCAACTCTTTCTTCAAACTTTTTGACAACTCTGTTTTTACTGTTTATATTTTTTAAGTACCTTCTTCTTCCTTTTAAAGTTTCAGCATAACCTTTCTCTTTTGCAATTTCAATAAAGTTATCCATCATTCCTTTTACTTTTTTGAAAGTGTTAAAATATGTATCAATAACTTCTTGTGCGTGTCTTCTTGGTATGCCCAAGCGAGAAGCAAGACCAAAAGCACCAATTCCGTAAAGTATCCCGAAATTAACTTCTTTTGCCTTTCTTCTCATATCCGAAGTTACATCCTTAGGTTCAACACCAAAGACTAAAGCTGCGGTTGACCTGTGTATATCTTCTCCATTCTTAAAGGCTTTAAGCATTGCTTCATCACCGCTTAAATGAGCCATTATTCTTAATTCAATCTGACTGTAATCCGCACTTAAAATTTTATACTCTTCGTTTGTCGGGATAAATGCTTTTCTTATTTCTTTTCCCATTTCTGTTCTTATGGGAATATTTTGCAAATTAGGATTTAAGCTGGAAAGTCTTCCTGTTGAGGCAACCGTTTGGTTATAAGTTGTATGAACTTTTCCTGTATTTTTATTTACCAATTTAGGAAGAGCATCGGCATAAGTCGATTTCAATTTTGTTAATTGTCTGTAGTCTAAAAGCTGCACTATTATCTCGTGTTCGCCTTTAAGATTTTCTAATGATTTAGCATCAGTTGAATAACCGGTTTTTGTTTTTTTAGTCGGTTTAAGTTTTAATTGTTCAAAAAGAATTTCCTGTAATTGTTTTGTGGAATTTATGTTAAACTCATAACCTGCATACTCGTATATTTTCCTTGAAATTTCATTTATTTTAATTTTAAGATTTTTACTGAAATCTTTTAATCCTTTAATATCAAGATTAACTCCGTTTCTTTCCATCGTTTCCAAAACTTGAACAAGAGGAAATTCAATGTGGAATGCCATATCTTCAAGACCATTCTCAGATAACTTTTTCGCTAACTTTTTATATAGCTTAAATGTTATATCTGCATCTTCACTTGCATATTCATTAAGCTTCTCAACTTCAACATTAAATATTTGTTCGGGATTTTTTTTAACATCGTATAATTCCGTTAAAGCAATCGGGCTGTAATTTAAATACTTTTCGGAAAGTGCATCCATGCCGTGTTTTTGATCGGGGTCAATTATATAGCTTGCAAGCAGTGTATCGAAGTGAAAACCTTTTAAGTTAATTCCCAAACTTTTCAAAACTGCGATATCATATTTACCGTTTTGACATATTTTGTTAATATTTTTATTCTCAAAAATCGGTTTGAATATTTTTACAAAATCATTCAACTTAATTCTATCAGGATAATCTTTTGAAAATAAATCAACAGATTCTGCAAACGGATTTATCGGAACAAAATGGGCTTCATTTTCTTTCAAGCAAAAAGAAGCTCCTGCAATATTTAAGTCCAAAACATTAAGCGAATCTGTTTCCGTATCAAAAACGAACTCATTACTCTTTGCCAAAACTTCAGCTAAATTTTTAGCCCCTTCATTAGTTTTTATTAAGTGATATTTAACTTTTGTTTTATCGAACTTATCAGTTGTTGTTTCCGTTAAGGATTCTGTTTCATCAATTTCATTCGAGTTATTGCTGTAAAGTTTTTTAATTTTGTTGATGAAAGATTTAAACTCAAGCTCATTAAAAATTTCTTCCAATTTTTCAAAATCAGGTTGTTCCATTTGATTGTTGAAATTGAACTCCATATCAATATCTGTAACAATCTTTGCTAATTTTTTAGATAGAAAAGCATTTTCTTTATTTACTTCTAATTTATTTCGAACACCTTTTTTTTCTATTTTATCAATATTGCTATAAATATTTTCGATAGTGCCAAACTCAGTAATTAAAGGTTGTGCAGTTTTGGGTCCAATTCCGGCAACACCTGGAATATCATCAGATGAGTCACCGACCAATGCTAAATAATCGACCATGAATTTTGGTTCAAACTTATAGTCTTCTTTTGCTTTCTCTAAATCTGTAATAATTAAATCATCCGAAGCTTTTCCAGATTTAATTAGAGAAACATTTTCGGTGATAAGTTGTACATAATCTTTATCAGGAGTTACTGCAAAAGATTCTAATTTTTTCTCTTCGGCAATTTTTACGGCTGTCCCGATTATATCATCCGCTTCGTAAGTAGGCTTAACGTAAAGAGGAATATTGAAGGCTTCTACAACATCTTTAATTCTTTGTATTTGCGGAACCATATCGTCAGGCATTTCTGCACGAGATGCTTTATATCCTTTGTAAATTTCATGTCTAAATGTTTTTTCTTTAGAATCGAAAGCTACTGCAAGTATATCCGGTTTTGTACTTTCAATTAGTCTTATTAATTGATTTGTAAACCCGTAAACAGCCGAGGTTGATTCTCCTTTAGAATTTTTTAATGGTCTGTTTATAAAAGCAAAGTAAGCTTTATAAGCTATTGCAAGTGCATCAATAATTACAAACTTTTTTTTCTTCATCTAATAAGCCTATTATTTTAATTAATATTATCATAATTTAATGTTTGAAGATATAAATTGTTTAACAGAATAACTATGGAATAATTATTATGAAAAATATTTGTTTTTTCTTCTTTTTTCTTACCTTAACGTATTGTTCAAGTTCAAATAATGATAATAATAAAGGTAACTCCGACCGCTTATATATTGCATCGTGGAATGTAGAAAATCTATTTGATGCAATTGATGATGCAGATAAAATAGACGAATGGTTTTTACCAAGTAGTAAAATTAATTGGACAGATAGAAAACTTGCAACAAAGTTAAAGAATCTTGCAAAAGTTATTTCTCTAATGAATGACGGTGAAGGTCCTGATATACTTGCACTTCAAGAAGTGGAACACAAGCATCTTATTGAAAAATTAGTCCGAGAAATTAAATCGGATAAAAATTATAAAATTGTTCATTTCGAATCACCTGATAAGAGAGGAATTGATAATGCGATTATTTACAACTCAAATATTTTAAGTTTAAATTTATCTGAAGCGATAAGAGTTAATCTGAAAAGAACAACTACACGTGATATTCTTTATGTTGAACTTCTTTATCGCAATGAGGGAATACATATTTTTGTAAACCATTGGTCCTCAAGAAGGGAAGGATTAAAGAAAACCGAACCGAAAAGAATAGCAGCTGCAAAAACTCTGCTTAAAAAAATTAGTTCAATTAAAAATCTAAGCAAGAAGAATATAGTAATTCTTGGAGATTTTAATGATTTGCCTGTAAATATTTCTATCAAGAAAATCTTAAAAGCTAAAGACTTTAATTGTGATTCAATTTATAATGATTTCAAACTTTTTAATTTAACATTAAAGAGTTTTAAACAAGGTTTAGGGACTTATAAATACAAAGATAATTGGAATATGTTAGATCAAATGATTATTTCAAATTCGTTATTAAATAAAATTGGTTTGGATTATTATTGTAATTCCTTTGAAATAATTAAACCCAAATTTATTATACAGAAAAACGGTAAATATAAAGGAACGGCTTTACCGACATTCGGCGGGAAAAAATACCTCGGTGGATATAGTGACCATTTTCCTATTGGGGCAAAGTTTATCTACAAATAAATTAGATAAACTATTTATTACATTTATCAAAAAATTTTGTAACTTTGTCTAAATGTTATTTGAAACAATTGAGTATTATAAATAAGAAAGAAGCTTCTGAAAAATTAAAACTAACTTCGGAACGATAAGTTATTGATAATTGAGCAGATGTTACTATAACGGAAGAAACAGTTCTAGAATATTTAGAATATAATAAAAAGACGAATTCAGAAAAAGGAAGTTGAATATTTGTTAGAATAAACTTTAATTTTATAATTTGTACTATAGATTACAACTTTATGGGTTAGAATAAAACTAAAGTTTTAGAATTTTCTTTTAATTATTTATTGACTTTTTTTTAGATAATAGTTAATGTTGATAAATATAATTTTGATTTTAATTTAAGCAAACAAATAAAAAATAATTTTGGAGGAACCTTCGCATGCAAATTACAGAAATATTAGGATCACTTTCTTATGTTATAGCTCAGGCTGAATCAAGCAGCCCTTTATCATATCTACAAGAAAAATTTGTACAAGGCGGCTTTTTTATGTGGCCTATTTTAATAGTACTCGTAGTTGGGTTAGCTTTTTCATTTGTTAAATTGTGGTCACTTTCTCGTTCAACCATGAATACAAAAAAATTCATTGTTCAAGTAAAAGAAAAACTTTCTAACGGTGGTGTTAGTGAAGCTATGAAATTATGTGAAAACACCAGAGGTTCAATAGCATCTGTATTTCATGCAGGCTTGTTGAGAGCAGATGAAGGTGTAGAAGCCGCTGAAAAAGCTATTATGACTTATGGTGCAATTGAAATGAGCTTCTTGGAAAGAGGTCTTATATGGATTTCATTATTTATTAGTGTTGCCCCTATGCTTGGTTTTACTGGAACTGTAATGGGTATGATTGGTGCATTTGATGATATTGCAGCTGCAAACCAAATGTCTCCATCGATTGTTGCAAGTGGTATTTCTGAAGCATTGTTAACAACATTATTCGGTCTTATTGTTGCTATTATTTTACAGTTTTTCTACAATTATTTTGTTTCTAAAGTAGATAGAATTGTTGGTGACATGGAAGAAAGTTCCATAGAACTAATTGATACTTTATATGAAATGAAAAAATAATTAAATAGAAGAGAAGAATTAAAATGGTAAATCTAAAAAGAAGAAAAAGAGAGGGTGGCGAATTTTCGGCAGGATCAATGGCTGATATAACATTTTTACTGCTTCTGTTCTTTCTTGTAACTACAAACATTGATGTGGATACGGGTATCGGTTTAGTACTTCCGGAATATGTACCCCCGGATGAAAGAGTGGAAACTAAAATTAGCCCCGAAAGGTTAGTAACAATTTTAGTAAACGAAAATGGTGATGTTCTTCTAAATAAAGAAGTTATCGCCATACCACAGATTTCAGAAGTACTTAAAGAAAAAATCAGAAGCAAAATAGAGCTTCCAAAAAACAAAAAATTAATTGTTTCCATCAAAGTAGCTAGAGAAACAAACTATAACCTTTTTATGCAGACATTAGACCAAGTTGAAACATCATTCAACGAAGTAAGGGATGAATATTCAATGGGTAAATTCGGTAAAAAGTTTATGGACTTAAATGATGATCAAAAAGATGATGTAAAAGAGAAAGTTTATAAAGTTGTTTCTTTTGCAGAACCTGAAGTTGTTAAATAGAAAATTAAGGATAATTTTATCATGAAGTTTGAAAAGAAGCGTTCAGAAACTAAACAAGAAATACCAACATCGTCTATGCCTGATATAATTTTTATGTTATTACTTTTCTTTATGGTAGCAACTACTTTAAGGGAACAGGAAATTTTTGTTAATTTCACATTGCCCGAAGCTAAAGCAGTTCAAAAAATAGAAAACAAAAGACTTGTTTCCTATATTTGGGTCGGCGATAATGAAAGAATACAAATTGATGATAATATTGTTGAATTAGAACAAGTACAAAAAATTATGTACGATAAAAGAGTTACTTTACCAAGTGTTATTGTTTCTTTGAGAGTTGATAAAAACTCCAGAATGGGATTGGTAACTGATATTCAACAAAGTTTAAGAAAAGCTGATGCTCGTAGAATAAACTATTCAGCAAGAGCTAGACTATAATTATTTGTATTTTTTATTTAATTTTGAGCAGGTTATTTTGTAACCTGCTTTTTTTTTAAACCGAATAAAATGAGTTGCTAATGAACTTAAAAGAAAAAATAAATGCTGACCTCAAAGAGGCAATGAAAAATAAAGATAAAATAAAATTAAACACAATCAGATCTATAAGAGCTTTAATTTTGGAGTTTGAAAAAAGTGGTGCCGGAAGAGAGTTAACTGAAGATGATGAAATAAAAATGTTAAGTAGTGCTGCTAAAAAGAGAAAAGAAGCAGCTGAACAATACGAAAAAGCTAATAGATTAGAATTAGCTGAAAATGAAAAGAAAGAATTACAAATTATTGAAACTTACTTACCTAAGCAGCTTTCTGAAGAAGAAGTTATGCAGAAAATAAAAAGTTTAGCCGGTGAAATTGGTGCTGAATCTAAAAAAGATTTTGGTAAGCTTATGGGTGCTTCAATGCAAAAGCTAAAAGGGAAAGCCGATGGTAATTTAATAAGAAGAATTGTAGAAAATTTATTATCCTAATTCCCAAATGAATTATTTAGATTATATTTTATTTTTCATTATTTTTATTGGATTTATACTTGGTTACAAAGATGGTATAATACGTAAAATCATTGGTTTATTTGGTATAGTTATTGCAATTTTTGTAGCGGTAACTTATTCAAGTAAATTGGGCAAATATTTATTACCAATGTTTAACAATGAAGAATATCTCGCTAAAATTATTTCTGGCGTGATTATTTTTTTTGTTACAATTTTCATTTTTGCAATCTTAAAAAGACTCATACATCCTTCGGATAAAGTTACAAACTTTATAAATCAAATCTTGGGCGGAATTGCCGGAACGATACAGATTTTATTTATGGTTAGCCTGATTTTGTTATTTCTCAATTTGATAAGCATCCCTTCAGAAGAAGATAAAACAAATTCGACTTTGTATAAACCTGTTTATAGTTTGATGCCTACAGTTATTGATTTAATTGTAGGTAAAGATTTTAAAACTGAAGGTTTCCTTAAAGATTACATAGAAAGTAAAAATAATAAAGAACTCCCTGAAGAATTTTCAAATCCTATAGATTTAGATACATTACTAAATAATGATAACTAAACCAATACTTGATAAACTAGAATACTCAAAAGTATTAACTTTTATTGCAAACTTTACATCCACGGAAATCGGTAAAGAAAAAATACTTTCTGCTAAACCTTTTAACAAACTTGAAGAAGCTGAACAAGAAGGGCAGTTTGTATATGAAGCCAAAGAGATATTAATAAACGCTGATTATCCTCCTTTCACTTATATTCCAAATTTAAATGAAGATTTAGCTTTAAGTCAAATTTCAGGAACAATTTTAACTCAAAGTTCAATAAAAAATATTTTAGGACTAGCTGAAAATTCCCGAAAGATTTTTACTTATTTAAAGGTAAATGGAAGTGATACTGATTTTTTCAATTCAATTAAAGATAATTTTTTTATTGATAGAAATTTTGAAAATTTAATTTCTAATGTTTTTAATCCTTCCGGTGAAATTAGTGACAATGCCAGCAAAAAATTAAAAGAGATAAGAAAAGAAATTATTTTCAAAACCAATAATCTTAAAACTGTAATTGATAGAATATTAAAGAGTTTTAAGGACTCTTATCTTGTTAGAGATGAGTATGTAACACAACGAGACGGAAGATTAGTGCTCCCGATCAAAGCGGAGCATAAGAGACATGTAAAAGGCTTTATCCATTCCGAATCGAATACAGGACAAACAGTTTATATAGAACCGGAAGCAACACTTGAATTGAACAATGAAATACTTTCATTAAACTTTGCTGAAAAAAGAGAAATAGAGAGAATATTAAAAGAATTAACTGTAATTATTGGTAAAAATGCTATTCTCTTAAAAAAAACATTAGATCTTATTTCTTATTTGGATGTCGTTTTTGCAAAAGCTAAGTATTCTATTGAAATAATCGGTTCATTTCCAAAGCTTAATAAAACAAAAAAAATAAATATTATCGATGCAAGACACCCGATTTTATTAAAGAAAATTAAACGTGATAAAACGATTCCTCTTAATTTTAATTTCATAGATAATAATGTAACTTTAATTACCGGACCAAATGCCGGAGGGAAAACTGTTGTCTTAAAAACAATTGGTTTATTAACTGCACTAGTTCAATCGGGAATACACATTCCGGTTGCTCCGGACTCTGATTTTTATTTTTTTGAAAAAATTATGTTAGATATCGGTGATGAACAATCAATTGAAGACGATCTTTCAACTTTTAGTTCTCATTTATCTAATATCAAAAGTATTTTAGAAGAAGCTGATAATTCTTCTTTAATTTTGATTGATGAAATCGGTACGGGAACCGATCCTAGTGAAGGGACTGCATTAGCAGCTGCATTTTTAATAAAATTGAAGGATAAAGGAGCAGTTACAATTGCTACAACTCATCACGGAAATTTAAAAATAATTGCATCAGAATTAGAAAATTTCCAAAATGCTTCGATGGAATATGACTTGAAAAAATTGGAACCTACTTACAAATTTAGGCAGGGGACTCCAGGTTCTAGCTATGCTTTCGAAGTTGCTCATAAAATCGGGCTCGATGAAAATTTGTTAAACTCAGCTAAGAAATATCTTGATTCCGATAAAAATAAAGTGGAAAATTTTATTATTGATTTGGAAAACAAATCATTAGAGCTTAATAAAAAATTAAACGAACTTGAAATAGAAAATTCAAGATTAAAAGGACTTTCCAATTTATACGAAAAAGAAAATCAAAAACTTAAAGAGCAGAAATCCAAAATTTTAAGTGAAACAAAAAAGGAAGCCGAAAGTTTTCTTAAAGATGTAAATAGTAAATTTGAAAATACTATAAAAAGAATAAAAGAATCTAAAGCAGACAAAACTACCATAAAAGAAGAAAAAGAAAAGTTAACAAATCTTAAAATAAAAATAGCAGAAAAATATTCAAATACTACAAACGAAGATTATAAATCTAAAAAATTTAATGTAGGAGATTATGTAAGAATCAAAGATTCCTTAACTTCAGGAGAAATTAAAGAGATTGATTCTGCAAAAGGTAATGTAACTATCGATGCGGGAGGTTTAAGAATTAAAGCAAAAATTAAAACGTTGGAGCATACAAAATCCAAGAAAGAAACCGTAAAGCAAATTGTAGATAATTCATCGTTTGTATCGTTAGACTCAACAAGATTAGATATCCGTGGTAAAAAACCAGAGGAGATAGATTTTGAATTAGTTAAATTTATTGATGATGCTCATTTGAGCGGTGTTAAACAAATAGAAATTATTCACGGAAAGGGAACCGGAGTGCTTAGAAAAAATGTACATCAAATATTAAAAAATCATGAATTTGTAAACACTTTTTCTCTTGCCGAAATAGAATTTGGCGGTGCCGGAGCAACAACGGTGATACTTAAATAATATTTGTTATCCAATTAAAGATTTAATAAATTAATAATTTTACTAACAAGAAATAATATGTTTAAAAAAATTCTTATTGCCAATAGAGGTGAAATAGCTGTACGCATAGTAAAAGCATGCAGAGAACTAAATATTACTTCAGTAGCAATTTATTCTGATGCCGATAAAGATTCACTTCATGTACGAGTTGCGGATGAAGCATACAGAGTTGGTGAATCTAAAGCAACAGAATCATATCTCAATGTTAATAATATCATAAATTTATCTAAGAAAATCAGTGTTGATGCAATACATCCCGGTTATGGATTTTTATCCGAAAACTCTGAGTTTATCGAAGAACTAAATAAAAATGGAATTAAGTTTATTGGTCCAAGTTCAGATTCCGTATCCTTAATGGGAAATAAAACTGCTGCCAGAACTTTAATGAAAAGAAATGGTGTCCCAATTGTTCCAGGAACAACCGAGCCGATAAATTCTTATGAGGGAGCTAAAAAAATTGTTAAAGAAATCGGATTGCCGGTAATGATTAAAGCTTCTGCGGGCGGCGGCGGAAAAGGAATGAGGAAAGTTAATTCTACTGATGAACTTAAAGATGCAATAATGAGAGCACAAAATGAAGCACAAAACTCTTTCGGTAGCTCTGAAGTTTATATTGAAAAATTTATAGAAAATCCTAAGCACGTAGAAGTACAAATCCTTGCTGATGAACATAATAATTATATTCATCTCTTCGAAAGGGAATGCTCAATTCAAAGAAGGCATCAAAAAATTATTGAAGAAGCCCCATGCAGTTCAATCAACCAAGAATTGAGAAACCAAATAACAAAAGCGGCAATTGAAGCAGCTAAAGCATGTAAATATTATAATGCCGGAACAATTGAATTCTTATATGACCAAAAAGATAATTTCTATTTTTTAGAAATGAATACCCGTCTGCAAGTGGAACACCCAGTAACCGAAATGATTACGGGGATTGATATTGTTAAAGAACAAATAAAAATTACTGCTGGAGAAAAACTTACAATTAAGCAAGATAAACTTAAAATTTTTGGTAATGCAATAGAATGCAGAATCTATGCCGAGGATGTCGATAATAATTTTTCTCCTTCAATAGGGAAAATTCTTCATCATCGTTTACCGAGTGGCCCGGGAATTAGAGTTGAGCGAGGCATTGATGTTCTTTCTGAAGTTTCTGTTTATTATGATCCGATTCTTTCTAAAATAATTACGTGGGGGAATAATAGAGAAGAAGCAATTATTAGAATGAAAAGAGCTTTATCTGAATATCAGATAGCCGGTATAAAAACCAATATTAATAGTTTTTATTGGATTTTGGATCATCCTAAGTTTTTAGATTTATCTTTTGATAACAATTTTATTGATAATCAGTTTTTGCCTTTAACTCCGAATAAATGGAGAAAAGACATAAAATTAGATTATAAAAACATTGTTGCAATTCTGGGAGCCGTAATCAAGACAAATGAAAAATCTTTAAAAACATCAAAAAATTATGTATCTGATAAAAATAATTGGGAATCATTAAAGTATGAATAACTATATAATTACAATCGATAATCAACACTTTAATGTTAATACTGATAATCTTGGAAAAGTAATCTTAAATGGCTCGGAGTTTAATGTGGATGTTACACGTTTATCCGAATATACATATAAACTAAAAGTTGATGATAAGATTTATCATATTACAACAAATAAGATAAATGATCAAAATTATAATTTTTTAGTTGATGGTCATTTTTTTGAAACGACAATAAGGACAACCTTAGAGGAAAAAGTCTCAAAAATATTAATTAAAACTACTGAACAAAACGGAAATATAACCATAAAAGCTCCTATGCCCGGTTTAATTTTAAGTATTGAAAAAAATATTGGAGATAAAGTACAAGTTGGAGATGCTCTGTTTTTATTAGAGGCTATGAAAATGGAAAATGAAATCAAATCACATGTGAAAGGGGTAGTTTCTGAAATTTTAATAGATAAAGAGCAATCGGTAGAGAAAAATCAAAGTATAATAATAATAAAATCTTAAACTATTATTTTATTATATTTATAATTATTATATAAACCATTTTATGGAGGGAAAGTGAAAAAAACAGCATTGATTTTAATATGCCTATTTATAATTTTTAGTAAAAACATACTTGCTAGTGGTTTTCAAATAAATGAACACGGCTCTAAAGCTATGGCAATGGGAGGTGCTTTTTCCGGCTTGGCAAATGATCCATCAGCACTTTATTTTAATCCTGCTGGAATAACACAACTATATGGAACTCATTTTTTGGTAGGTAGTACTTTAATTTTTCCGAGTATGTCTTTTAGAGGACCTGCGCCTTCAATAAATGAAAGTACAACTGAAAGTCGTGTATTCTTTCCTTTTCATCTTTATGCATCCCATCAAGTAAATAAAGAATTGTTTCTTGGGTTTGGACTTGGAAATAATTACGGACTCGGAACCAAATGGGACGAGGATTGGGTAGGTAGATTCTTAGCTGTACAAACAGAAATAAGAACATTCTTCTTTAATCTAGCTGCTTCATATCAAATTATACCCGAAATATCTGTTGGTTTTGGATATGCTTTTGCCTACGGTGATGTTTTGCTCGGTAGAAGAGTAAATTTAAGTCCTTTTAACAATGAAGCTTATCTTGAACTGGAAGGTGATGGAATTGGTTCAGGTATTACTGCCGGGGTTTTATTCCATGTAACCAGGGCAATTTCTGTCGGTTTATCTTATAGAAGTCAGGTTACAATAGAATTTGAAGGTGATGCTACACCCTCAAAATATCCGACACAATTTGAGGGGAGATTACCTAATGGAAATATTAGTGCCCCACTAACTACACCTGAAAATATCACTGTAGGAATAGCTTTAAAGCCAACAAAAAAGTTAAATATTACTGCCGATTTTCAATTTGTAGGATGGGATAGTTATGATAAATTAGAAGTAACATTTAACGAGTTTAAAGTTCCGGGTACTGAACAAAATTATATTTCAACTTCTAAAAGAGATTATGATAATTCTTACATTGCAAGATTAGGTGCTGAATATAAATACAGTAGAAGTTTAGATTTATATTGCGGATTACTTTATGACAAAAACCCAGTAAGTGATCAAAAATTAGACCCTACCTTACCCGATTCAGATAGATTAGGATTGAGTCTCGGATTTGGTTATAAATTAACTCCAAGTTTAACACTTCAAGCAGGTTATTTATTCTTAAGATTTGATGAAAGAAAAATTTCTGATTCTAAAGAAAATTATGGAGGTACTCCTAACAACATCGCTTATCTGAATGGTGTATATAATTCATCGGCTCATTTAACTTCATTAACACTATCATATAATTTTTAATAAAGGAGTAATTAAAAATGAAATTTAAGAAGTATATTTTAATTTTAGTATCATTATTATTAATCTTTTATGCTTGTGAAGATAGATCGGATTTAACAGCACCAACTCCTCCTAATACAGGTAGTGCTGATTTCACAAAATTTATTTCAATAGGAAATAGTTTAACAGCAGGTGTACAAAACCATGCTCTATATGAATCTGCTCAGAACTATTCTTTTGGGAAACTTATTGCTAACCAAGTTGGTGTCGATTATGTACAGCCTACTATAAGCGACCCGGGAATAGGTGGTAAAGTAGAAGTCGCTTCTCTTGAGCCTTTTTTAACGAATATTCAACCCGTTGATAGTGGAAATCCTACAAACTTAAAGTATCAAGGAATCTATAATAATTTAGGGATACCAGGTATTGTACTAGCTGATTTAGATTTAACAACAACTTCACCATCTCAATTTAGTGGTAGGAATCCTTTTATTGATATTATATTACGAGGACAAGGAAAAGTAATTGATTTAGCACTTACAGCAAAGCCAACATTAATCACATTGTGGATTGGCAATAATGATATACTAGGATATGCAACCAGTGGTGGTTTGGGAAGATATACTCAAACCCAAGATTTTGCCAGGCTCTTTGATTCATTATGTGCTAAGCTTTCGCAATCTGGTGCTAATGTTGTTATAGCTAATATTCCTAATGTTACAATTATGCCCTTTTTTACTACTGTCAGTAACAAATTACTTCAGGATAGTATTACAGCCGTTTTTGGGAAAAACTCTAATAACAGTATTACTGTTATGGATTTAAAGCAAAATTTACTTACACTTAGAGCACAAATTGAATTAGCACAAGGGAAGGGAACAAGTTCTACCAATCCTCTTTCAAATAGTGTAATTTTGGATTCTGAAGAAATTGCAATAACCCAAGGAGTTATAAAATCTTATAATGATAATATAAGAATAATTGCAAAAAAATATAATTTTAAGCTTGTGGATATAAATCAAATCTTTAATGAGATTGCTGCAAAGGGAAAAGAAGGAAAGACCATTGACGGAGTTCATGTTTCAGCAGTTTATATTAATGGTGGATTATTTAGTTTAGATGGAATTCATCCTACCTCTAAGGGCTATGGAATTATTGCAAATGCATTTATCAAAGTAATTAACAAAGAGTTCGATGCAAAAATCCCTCTGGTAAATGTTGCAACATTACCGAGTGGTATTGATTTCTATAATAATAAAAAGATGAACTTAAATAAGCAAAAACTACCGATATTTCCTGAAGGAGCATTTGATAATGATAATATTCTTTATTAATTGATTATTTGTATTATGCTGATTATTTTTAAGTACCTATAATTTTTGGGAGTTGTAAAATGAAAAAAATAATTATTTTATTCTTAACATTAGGTTTAGCTTCATGTTCAATTTTTCAATCTTCTAAATCTGAAGATTCTGTAACTGAAGAAGAAACTAACTCTGATGAAGTCTATGTTTTTAACGATGTATCTGAACCTAAAAAAGAAGATACAGAAATAAAAAATTTAGAAAAGGAAATTGATAAAACGTTAATCGAAAAAAAAGATAAAAATGAAAATAAGAATAAATATGAAGAGAAAAAGGAATTTGAAAAATCTAACAGAAAAGAAATATTGAATGAAAATCTCCCCGGAAATAATTTTTATCTTCAACTTGGAGCTTTCTCTACATTAAGCCGTGCTGAACAATTTGTGGAAAATATTCGGAGTCAAGTTCCTTTTAGACTATCTATCATTTATAATAAAAAGAATAAATTTTTTACAGTTCGCAGTATTGCCTGCAAAACTAAGCAAGAAGCTGAAAACATTAAACGAGAACTTAGAAAGAAGAGTTCATTTAAAGATTCATTTATAATAACTGATTAAAATAAATAAGGAGTTTTAATGGCATTTTCATTAAATAAGATAATGTTGATTGGTAATTTAGGTCAAGATGCTGAACATCGGTTTACACAAAATAATACTGAAGTTTCATCATTTTCACTTGCAACTCAAAACAGTTACAAAGGAAAAGATGGTAACTGGGTTAACGAAACTACTTGGCATAATATTGTACTTTTCGGAGCCTCTGATTTTCTAAAAAGTAATCTTAAAAAAGGAAAGAAATTTTATGTTGAAGGACGTTTAAATAAACGTGATTATGAAAACAAAGACGGACAAAAAGTTTATATTACTGAAGTAATTGCTGATAAATTCAACATAATACCTTTAGATTCAGCAGGTGGCTTGGATAATTATAACAATAATTATTCGCAACAAAGCAACAATCAAGTTCCAATAGATTCTTCTGAAAAAGAAGAAGATGATTTACCATTTTAATTTTTAATAATTTAGGATATTAGTTTTTTGGAAATAGAATGGTTTTATCAGATAACCGTGCTAATTATATTGTTATTATTCTCAGCAATGTTTTCCGGTTCTGAAGTAGCTCTTTTTTCTTTAGACAAAAAAAAAATTGCTGAGTTTAATAATAATTCCAATTTAATCGGAAGATACATTACATATCTTTTAAAGTTTCCCAAAAAATTATTAGTTACAATTTTAATTGGCAACACAATTACAAATGTTGCTGCATCAATTATTTCCGTTTCAATTGCTCTCAAAATCGCAGAATATTATAACTATTCAGTTGATATTGCCTTATTGATTCAAATTGCAGTATTAACTATTATTGTGATTCTCTTTGCCGAAATTTCTCCAAAAGTTTGGGCAAATAAAAATCCTATAAAATTTTCGAAAATTGTTTCTATCCCACTTTATTGTATACATTTTATTTTCTATCCTATTTCTCATTTTTTAGCTGGAATAATAAAGTTAGCGACTTCTAAAGTAAAATACGACAAATCTAAAACAGCATTATCAGCCTCAGAAATTACAGAATTAGCAGACATTGTTGCCGAAAAGGGAACAATAGAAGAAGAAGAGCATGGTTTAATACATGGTCTAGTAGCGTTTAAATCAGTAACTGTACGCGAGGTTATGACACCGAGAGTAGATATAGTTGCGGTTCCGCTAAATATTTCCTTACAAGATTTAATTGTAGTAATTAAAAAATCAGGGCACAGCAGAATACCTGTTTACAAAGATGATTTAGATACAATACTAGGAGTTTTATATGCCAAAGATTTGCTTCCGTACTTAAAAGGAAATTCAAATGATTTTTCTTTAGATTCACTAATTCGTGAAACCTTTTTTGTGCCTGAAACAAAGTTGATAAATGCACTTATGGAAGAATTTCAAAAGAAAAAAATGCACTTAAGTATGGTAGTTGATGAATATGGTGGAACAGCAGGACTCATTTCACTTGAAGATATTCTCGAAGAAATTGTTGGGGAAATACGTGATGAATTTGATGACGAAGAAGAAGATATTGTTGAATTAGATGAAAACAGATTTTTGATTTCAGGTAAAACCGATTTAGAAGAAATTGAAGAAAAATTGAATATTAAATTCGAAGTTCCTAATCAAGATTTTGAAACACTCGGTGGTTTCATTTTCAATTATGCTGGAACTATTCCACAAATTGGTTACCATTTCGATCAATATGGTTTCACTTTCAAAGTTGCAGAAACAGAAAATAATAGAATACATAAAGTAGAAATCTCTAAAATTTTTGAAGATAAAAAATGAAATTTAAAGGTTGTTTTATAAGTGTATTGATTTTTCTTGCTTTGTTATTTGCTATTATTTATTATTCTATCACTAATTACGGCGATGAAATTTTAGATTACGGCAAAAATGAAATAGTTGAACTTGCTATGGAAGATTTAAAAGATGATATTTTAAAACTTAAAACCAATGTTTATTCTGATTCAATATTAAGTTTAACAAATAATTTCTTAAAAATTCAAAAGCAAAATAAGTCAGATAAAAAACAAGCTATAAAAAATATTGAAGAATTTATTTCCCTTTTTAATATTATTGTAAAAGATTCACTTGTAGATTCAACAGAATATAGATTCCTAAAAATGAGAATAAAGAATAAATAATTATGAATAAAGAAAAAATAACTGAAATAAAAGTGGGAGCAACTGTAATTATTGCAATTATTATTTTCATTTTTATTTATGGTTGGGCAAATAATTATTCTTTTAGTTCAGAAAAAAATAAACTTTTAATACAATTTCCCTCTGTAGCCGGTTTGGAATTAGGTGATATAGCTACTATAAATGGAGTTAAAAAAGGATATGTAACCTTAATTAAAACAAATAATAATACAGTTTTAGTTGAAGTGGAATTTAATAGTAATGTTGAATTGAATGAAGATGCTGATTTTCAAATAATGATGTTAGATCTTATGGGAGGAAAAAAAATAGAAATATATCCCGGAGTTTCGCAGCAGCCTATAAATTTTTCTGAAATACAATCAGGTAAATTTGCTGGCGATGTTGCTACGGCAATGGCAGCGTTAAGTTCTGTACAATCTGATTTAATAGCTGTAATTGAAGATTTAAGAAAAACTTTAACGATTGTAAACAAAGTAGTTAGCGAAGATGATTTTATAAATAACTTCAAGAATACTGTGCTAAAATTAGATAATATTACTCAAAATCTAAGTGAAATTATTGTTGATAATAAGGGAAACTTTAGAGAAAGTATCAAAAATATAAAAAATATTACGGAAAATACTTATAAATTTTTGTCAAAAAATAGTAATGTTATTGATTCATCTTTCACTAATCTTAATTTTACACTATCAGAGTCTAAGCAATTATTTTCTAAGATAAATAAATTAGTAAGTGAAATTGAAAATAAAGAAAATAATATTGGTAAGATAATTTACGATAAAGAACTTGTGAATGATTTAAAAATTTCACTTACTCAATTAAAAAAACTAACTACAACAATAAATAAACAATTAAATTCAGAAGGCTTAAAAGTAAAAGCTGATGTTGATATTTTTTAATGGTGGTTAATTATTATGATTTTCGGAATTGGGATTGACATAATAGAAATTGCAAGAATACAAAAAAGTATAGAAAAATTTGAGGATTTATTCTTAAATAAAATTTTCACTGTAACAGAAATTGAATATTGTTTGTCAAAAAAAAATCAATCTCAGCATTTTGCTGCGAGATTTGCAGCTAAAGAAGCTATTGCAAAAGCACTTGCAACCGGCTGGAGCAAGGGTTTCAAATGGAAAGATATAGAAATTTACAATGAAAAATCGGGCTTACCTAAAGCAAGATTATTTGGAAAGTTAAAAGAATTTTTAGCTGACGATAAGATCTTAAAAATTACTATGAGCCATTCCGAACATTATGTTACTTGTTTTGCAATTATTTATTCTAATGATTTATCTTTTCATAACAAAACTTAATGATGCTTGCAAATGCCAGCTAAAATAGTTTTTATCGTAAATCCTTACTCAGGGAAGGGAAGAGGCAGAGAATCAATTCCTTTAATAAAAAAATATTGCAAAGCTAATAATATTATCTCGGATATTATTTCAACAGAATATCCGAGACATGCTACGGAATTAGCAGAAAATTACAATAATGCTGAGATTTTAATTTCTGCCGGAGGAGATGAAGCATTAAACGAAATAATAAATGCTTTAAATGATTATGCTCCGGTCCAAATAGGCGTGCTCCCGATTGGTTCCGGTAATGATTTTTCTAGAAATTTAAATTTAGTGAAAGGAATTGGAAATAATCTTTTGTCAATTTTTTGATAAGGAAAAAAGAGAAATAACTACTGTTGATTTGGTCTCGACAATTATTTATGAACAAAACAATAAAATCCCGATGAAACATAAATATATCAATTCATTGGGCATTGGTTTCGATGCTTATGTTGGCTATTTAACTAATAAAAGTAAATATTTTCCTGGAATTTTCGCCTGTTTATTATCTGTTTTAAGAGCGTTAGTAAACTTAAAGAATATTGAAGTAACCGTAAATGTTAACAAACAAAAAATTTATGGTGAAAAATTATTGTTATCACTGGGTAATGGAATTGCCAGTGGAGGTGTTTTTTATTTGAATCCTATTGCTGTTATTAATGACGGAGCAATTGACTTGACAATTGTTGACAAGGTATCTGTAACACAAATATTAACTGCCTTACCATTCATTTTGTTTAATAAATTGAAGAAAATTCATGAGGCAAAGCAGTATTGTGCTCCTGAAATAACAGTTAATTTAAAGACTCCTTATTTTGTTCACCTTGACGGAGAAATTATATCAACCAAAGCGAAAAAAATAATTGTAAAGAGTTTACCAAAAGCTATAAAAATAATACAAATGAAGAGCTAATTTTATGTTTATGAAAAAACCTAAATATCGGAAATTTGACTACCAACCAAGATTCTATAATCCAATAACAGATGAAGAAGAAAAAAGAAAAAGGAAACTTGGTTTTAGAAAGAAACAAACAAGTTCATATTCTTCATTTAAAACCAAGTCACCAATAATCTACATAATTATGTTTGTGTTCATCTTATATTTATTTTTGAAATGGAAGGGAATAATGTGAACAAAGCTGTTGATGCACTTTAACGACATACAATGAAACAATTGCAAAAAACTTAAGTTTACATAATATACATTATAAGACAAACGTGTATAGTCTAATAACACTAAATATTTAAACAATTAAGTGAGTTTTATAATTTTTTTAATCATATTTAAAAAAACCTTCTCCTGTTTTTCTACCAAGTTTATTTGCTGCGACCATTTTTTTTAATAATGGACAAGCTCTGTATTTTGAGTCGTTAAATCCTTCATAAAGTACATTCATAATTGCAAGACAAACGTCTAAACCAATAAAATCAGCAAGCGTTAACGGACCCATAGGATGAGCCATACCAAGTTTCATGACAGTATCTATATCATCTGCAGTTGCTACATTTTCATAAAGAGTAAAAATTGCTTCATTTATCATTGGCATTAAAATTCTATTAGAAATAAATCCTGGATAATCACTTACCTCGACAGGAATTTTTCCTAATTTTGTTGCTAATGTTTTAATTGAATTATAAGTTTCCTCAGAAGTAGAATAACCTCTAATTATTTCAACTAATTTCATTATTGGAACAGGATTCATAAAGTGCATTCCAATAAATTTATCCGGTCGTGAAATTGCTCCAAGTTCCGTTATCGAAATTGAAGATGTGTTAGAGGCAATAATAGTTTCTTGTTTAACTAAATTGTTTAATTTATTAAATATATTTAGCTTAGCTTCTTTATTTTCAACAATAGCTTCAACAACTAAATCTACATCAAAAGAGATATTTTCAATGTCATTAATTGGGGTTATTCTTTTAAGGATTTCTTTTTTTTCTTGCTTGGTTATAATTTCTTTTTTGATTTGTCTATCTAAATTATTGGAAATGTTGGTTAATCCCCTTTCTAGTAATTCTTGAGTTAAATCAATAAATTCCACATTAAAATTATTTTGAGCAAAAACATGAGTTATTCCGTTCCCCATTGTTCCGGCACCAATAACAGCTACTTTTTGTATATCCATTTTGCACTCCAAATATTTTTGTAGTATAAAATTTACAAATAATTTTAGAAAATATTAAGTGGGATGAAATTTCATTCAAGATTAATTATCAACTTCAAAATAAAGACAGCATTTAAGTTTGCCACAAGGTCCCGTGTATTTGGAAATGTTTAATGAGATGTTATTTCTTTCAGCTATATCAGTAGTTATTTTTTTAAAGTTATTGATAAATGTAGCACAGCAATATTCTCTGCCGCAAGTTGCTATACCTCCTAATCTTTTTGCTTCATCTCTAACACCAATTTGTCTTAATTCAATTCTCGTTTTGTAGTGTGCAGCAAGTTTTTTGGCAAGTTTTCTAAAATCTACTCTTCCATCAGCGGTATAAAAGAAAAACATTTTTTTTCTATCAAATTGATAATGAATATCAATAAGTTTCATTTCTAAGGATAATTCTTTTACCAATTTTTTGAATAATTCTTTTGCATTAGTTGCATCAATAATGTTTTGTACATTTTTTTCATTATCTTTTTCCGTACTTATTCTTTCAACACTAGAAACAATTTTATCAGCAATACTTTTTTTATTCCGCCTGAAATTTACTATTTTTCCTATTTCAAGAATTGTTGCAAAATCATACTCATTATCAATTTTAATTATTATTGTGTCATTTGTGTTTAGTTTCAAATTCTTAATGTTTTCACATAAGTGAATGCCAAGATAACCTTTGCAATGAGCTAGAATAATTTCTGTTACATCTTTTTCTTCTTCTTTGTGTTCAACATCAGGAAATAATTCTTTAATGATTTTTTTTAGGACTAAATTTTTGTATTGGCTCGTTAAAAGGAAATTTACGAGTTGCGAATCTGATTTTGTTATAAATTGATTTGAAGACATTTTATTTCATATTTCTGATTGTTGATAATTCGAAAATAATATTCAATATTAACAGATTCAAATTTATATTATTTTTGATTGAGTTTCTTAATTCTACTAAATTTTTTGTAATTTTCGTGATATCTACATCACAAAATTTTTTATTAAATTTTTCTATTGTATCTTCATACAGAAAAAAGTTTATTTTTTTTGTATGATATTTATTTTTTAAGGTATCATTAAACCAATACGTAATAAGTTCTGATATAATTTCCAGAGATTCGTCTTGATTATTAGTATTGTTTACGATTTCATTAAATACTTTTGTTGCTGTTAAGTATTTCCCGGCTAGTGAATATCTTAAAATTATTATTGTGTGTTCAAGGAGACTCTTAATATTGTGTTTTATCAAATAAGAAGCTTTTGTAACGGAGCCATTAGAAAATGGTATTGCAGCATCAATCTCATCAGCATTGTAACCATAGTTTTTTAATAAAATATTTTTAAGAGTTGAATTATCTAAAGGACTAAACGAGATACGCCAACACCTCGAGGCAATAGTTCGTAATAATTTTTTTGGTTGATCAGTCAATAAAAAGTAGATTATTCCTTCAGGAGGTTCTTCAAGATTTTTTAGAAAAGAGTTTTGAGCTTCAGTTGTCATTTTATGAGCATCATCAACAATAATTCCTCTAAATTTAATTTCATCAAAATTCAGAGAAATAATTTTTGAAATTTCGCGTATGCTATTAATTTTTATATTATTAGCATTCTCCAGTGTAATTTTATGATAAGGATTTTCAGATTTTAACTGTAGTTCACTTTGTATTTCTTTTACTTGATCATCACTTAACTTTTCTGTTGGTAAGTCGCTATTGGTTTCACCTCTTCCTCTCGGTAATGGTAAAATGATTTTTACAAAAGGTTCTTGTAGTTGAGATATTTTCTTTAATTTTGTTTCTGAATTTTGAGAGTTAATTAATTTCAAAAAATTAATTGCAGTATTAAACTTTCCACAACCTTTAATACCAGTAAAAAGAAAGGCATGAGGTATCCGTTTATTTTTATAAAGCTCTTTTAGAATATTTGATACTTTCTCTTGCCCTTCAAGATGGTTCAGATAATCATGCAATTTAACACTCGTTTAATTAAGAATCATAATCATCGTCATCATAATAGAAGAAGTCTTCATCGGTAGGATAATCAGGCCAAATATCTTCAATACTTTCGTAAAGTTCTTCGTCATCTTCTAATTCTTTTAAATTTTCAATAACTTCAAAAGGACTTCCAATTCTATCAGCATACTCAATTAGTTCTTCTTTTGAAGCAGGCCAGGGAGCATCAATTAAGTAAGATGCCAATTCAACTGTCCATATCATTTTAATTATTCCCTTTTAGACTTATTTTTTATTAGAAGCAATTAAATCAAAAATTTTTATATCATCAAAAATAAAATTTGAAGGATTTAAGTGAATTCCATTATGTTTCACTTCATAGTGTAAATGAGGACCAGTAGCTAAAGAACCTGACGAACCGGATTTTCCAATTAAATCACCTCTTTTAACTTTTTGTCCTTTTTTAACATTAGCTTTGGATAAATGAGCATAAAGCGTTGTATATCCAAAACCGTGATCTATCTCAATTGTTAAACCGTAACCACCTCTATTCCCTACTTTTAATATTTTACCATTTCCGGGAGCATAAACATTTTCACCTGTATTAACTCTAATATCAATACCTGTATGCATTCTTCTTATTTTTAATATCGGATGCATTCTCATACCAAAGCGGTCTCCTACTGCACCTTCGGCCGGAAGTATAGCAGGGATGGATTGATACAATTCAATATTATCTTTTAATGCTCTTTCTATTTTACTATAATTATCTTTAGTTGCGGTAAAGATAGATTTTAATTTATTCAACTTTATATCAACATTGGTTACAATATCTTCAATTCCATCTAAAGATGTTGATGTAATCTTTTCGTAAGATGTTCCTCCAATACCATAATTTTCTTCATCATATTGTAAGTTAACAGATAAACTTAAATCTTTTTCTTTACTTTTTAAGTAATCAACATCGTTAAACAAAGTTTCTATTTCGCTTGAAAGAGCTAAGTATTTGTTTTTTAACTTTTTATTTTCATTCTTTAAATAATAATATTCAGATTCAGGATAAACATAATTTTTAACAGCAGTATATCCACCGAGAATAATAAGTGAAAACAAAAAAGATGTAAGTAAAAATGCACTTATCACTTTTGTATAAAATGACTTTATCTTTTTGAATTCAAACGTTTCCTCAGCGAAATAATAAATATTCTTCTTTTTCATACTCATAATGTTTTAATTTCGGTTCGGAAGATAACAAAAGACAATTATTATGTCAAGTTACTTCAGGGACCATTTTTGTTGAATTTTTTATAAAAAAATGTAAAAAATAAATTTAAGCATATTTTAATAAAAAGATTCTTTTAGTTCTTAATATTTAGTATTAAAAACTATTATATTATATTTTTTAAGTTTACTCAAAATCGTGTTCGAAATAATCTACTGACCTGTTAGTGTCTTTATTTCTTGATTGAATTTTTTTTCTTAGTCTTTTGTTTAGAACTTCAGCAGCATCGTAACCGTAATGTTTTAGCACATAGTTTAAGGCAATTACTTCACAAATAACCGTAATGTTTTTGCCAGGTACAATTGGAATTTTTACGTATTGAACTTCAACCCCCATAATGGTTGCTGTTTCCGAATCCAAACCTGTTCTTGTATATTCACTTTTATCGTCCCAAACTTCTAACTCAATAATAATTTCTAATCTTTTTTGAAATCTTATGGCTCTAATTCCAAACATACTTCTTACATCTAAAATTCCTATTCCTCGTATTTCCATAAAATGCTTTACTAACTCGGTACCTGAGCCCATTACGATTCCTTCACCTTTTTTAGTAAAAATAACAACATCATCGGCTACAAGTCTATGGCTTCTTTCAACTAAATCCAGAGCAACTTCACTTTTTCCAATTCCCGATTTGCCTGTTATAAGCATACCAATTCCGTAAACATCAACAAAAGAACCGTGGACGGAAAGACGAGGAGCAAAGTGGTCATCTAAAAAATCACTTACTAAATAAGTTAATTTTGTTGTTGTTAATGCAGATGCAAAAAGCGGAATATTAAATTTTGTAGCAAGTTCAATTACTTCTTTTTCAGGTCTGTTATTATTAGTAAAAATAACACAAGGTATATTAAAACTTAGCAATTTTTCTATTGCTGTAATCCGTTTTTCTTTAGTTAATTTTGCAAGGTACTGAACTTCAGTATTACCGCAGATTTGAACTCTCTTATAAGAAAATAAATCCACAAACCCGGCTAATGCTAATCCGGGTCTGTGTAAATTTTGTTCAACTATTGGTCGCTCCAAAGGAACTTCTTTATTTATCAGTTCTACTTTAAAACGTTCTTTAATTGAGTTGTAAAAAAAATCAACTGATATGCTTTGCTTTCGAAAAATATTTTTATCGGAAATTTTCATTTATGTATTTGTGATTTTTTTTTAGTCTTCAATTTTTTTAGTTGTCTTTCTAATTTATCAATTGTACTGTTAAGTGATTTATTAAACTCTTCACTTGTAACTTCCGCCGAAAGCGTTTTACCCGGAACGTTTAGAATAATTTCAACTGTTTTTAAGCTATCTTTATTATGCAAATAACTCAAAACAACATTTGCATCCAAAATATCGTTGTTAAACTTTTCCAACGATTTCAATTGTTCATTAATTTCTGTTTTTAATGATTCTTTTGCTTTGAATTTTCTTGATGTTATTTGAATATTCATATTCTAACTCCTTTTATGATTTTGGATGTGAGCTTTTGTATGTTTGTTTTAGTCTTTCTACACTTACTTGTGTATATATCTGTGTTGTAGATAAATTTTTATGTCCCAATATTTCCTTTACTCCAAGTAAATCGGCGCCATTATCCAACATATGCGTAGCAGCGGAATGCCTGAGTATATGCGGACTTTTTTTCTCAATATCGCTTACTTGCGATATATATTTTTCAACTACTCTACTAATATATTTGGGATAAATTCTTTTCAAATTTTTTGTTACTATTATTGGATTTGTATTTTTAGGTGATTCCAAACTATCTAAATATTCATTATAAATCTTTATAAGCTTATTACCTATGGGAACTATTCTCCATTTATTTCCTTTCCCCTTTACTTTTATTACTTTATTTTTGGTATCAACATCACCAATGTTTAAACTGCATAATTCAGAAACTCTTAAAGCAGAACCGTAAAGTATTTCAAAAATAATTTTAGCTTTAAAGTCTTTTTCTTTATCTAATAATTTAAAAATTTTTTCATAAGAAGCAACATTAATTATTTCAGGAAGTTTTCTTCGTGATTTTGGATTTTTTATATCCGATAAAGGATTTTCTTTAATTAAATCGTATTTAATTAAAAAATTAAAATAGCCTCTAAGCACAGAAAGCTTTCTGGAAATAGAAGTTGTAGTAAGATTTTCTTCATTTAATTTTATCAAGTATAATCTAATAGTCTTTTCAGAAATTTCATCGAGTGTAAAAATTTCTTTTTCTTCTAAAAAAAAATAGAAATTTTTCAGATCTTTTTTGTATGCGGTATTTGTATGTACCGATACTCTTTTTACTCCATTTAGTTCAGCTAAATAATCTGCTATTGTTTTCTTTATATCAGAATTATTCATTACTAAAAATTCCTTGAAAAGTATTAGTTATCCTTTGCAACTTTCTCTTCTTTCGGTTTGTTCCAACTTGCATAATCACAATCAGGATAATTGCTGCAACCGTAAAAAAATCTGCCGCTTTTTGTTCTTCTTGTTACAACATCTCCTTCCTTACAAGTCGGACATTTTATTCCGAGTGTAATTTGTTTTGTGTAATTACAATCAGGATAATTTTCGCAACCGATAAATCTTCCAAATTTACCAGTTCTATAAACGGTTTTATTTCCACATTCCGGACATTCTTCTCCGGTGTATTCTACCTCGGTAGCTTTTATTTCATTAGTCGATTTAATGTTTTTACAATCCGGATAGCCCGAGCAAGCAAAGTATTTACCGAATCTGCCAATTTTCAATTCCATTTCGGAACCACATTTTTCGCATAAAATTTTCTCTAAAGTTTCTTCAACTTTTATAAGCTGCTCGGAAAAAGGTCCGTAAAAATTATCTAAAACTTCTTTATACTTGTTTTCACCTGAGGCAACTGCGTCCAACTCCTCTTCCATTTTTGCAGTAAAATTAACATCCAGAATGTTTGGAAAGTTTTTGATTAAAACGGAATTTACTCTTTTACCGAGATCAGTTGGTACTAATTTTTTTTCTTGAAATTCAACGTAGTATCTATCTTGAATTGTACCAATGATTGAAGCATAAGTACTCGGTCTTCCTATTCCATTGCTTTCCAATTCGCGTATTAAAGAACTTTCGGTATATCTCGGCAATGGCTTGGTAAATTGTTGTTTTTTATAGAACTCTTCTAAGTTTAATTTTTGATTATTTTCTAATCCCTGTGGAATTTTAGAGTCTTCGTTTTGATTATTATCTTCGTTCTCTTTTATTTCGTTATAAACTTTCAGGAAACCATCAAAAGTAACAACAGAACCGGATGCTTTTAACAAATACTTATCAGCCGTTACCGAGACATTTGTTGATTCAATATCAGCCGATGCCATTTGGCATGCTATAAATCTTTGCCAGATTAATTGATATAATCTAAATTGATCTTTCTCAAGACTCTCTTTAATTGCTTCCGGTAGATTATTTAACGATGTAGGACGAATTGCTTCATGAGCATCTTGAACGTTTGTTTTGTTCTTTTTATTAAAAATTCTTTCTTTATTTGTTAAATATTTTTTCCCATAATTTTCGTTAATAAAACTTCTTGCGCTTGCAACAATTTCACTGCTTAATCTTGTTGAATCCGTACGCATATAAGTTATTAAACCACTAACTTCACCATTCGGCAACTTAATACCTTCGTACAAACTTTGAGCTATTCTCATGGTTTTTCTTGGTCTGAATCCTAATTTGCGTGAAGCTTCGGCTTGTAATGTACTTGTAATAAAAGGTGGCGAAGGATTTCTTTTAGATTTTTTCTTAGTAATATCCGAAATAAAATATTCCTTTGCGTTTTCTAACTCATCCAGAATTTTTTGAGCGTCCTCTTCATTGGTAATTGCAAAATTCGCTTTCAGAAATTCTTCCCAATCTTTCTCAGTCATTTTCGATTTAGGTTGTATTTGAAGTTTTTTTCCTTCCTTTTCAGCTAATTTAACAGAAAGAATGTCACCCTTTTCTGTTGAAAACTCTGCCGTGATAGTCCAATATTCAGTGGGAATAAAATTTTCAATTACTTCTTCTCGTTCACAAATTAATCTTAATGCAACCGATTGAACTCTACCTGCAGAAAGTGAATTACCAGAAGCTTCAAGAATAGCACGCCATAGGATAGGACTTATTTTATAACCAATAATTCTATCCATTACCCTTCTTGCTCTTTGTGATTCGACAAGATGAGCATCAATTTCCAAGGGATTCTTCATTGCTTTTTTAACAGCTTCTTTAGTGATCTCGTTAAAGAGAACTCTGTAAATATGAGCATTGGTTTTACCTTCAAGAATTTCTACAACATCTTGTGCAATTGCTTCACCTTCACGATCAGGGTCAGTTGCCACAAATATTTTTTCTGATTTTTTTGCTAACTTTCGGATATTCTTTATTAAATCACCTTTCCCTCTGATATTAAGCAATTTAACTTCATAATTATTTTCAATATCAATACCAAGTTTAGTTTTAGGTAAATTTTTTATGTGCCCAACGGTAGATTCAACTTTATAGTTTCTACCCAAATATTTATTAATAGTTTTTGCTTTTGATGGCGATTCCACCAAGACAAGATTTTTAGCCATTTTAAAATCCTTAATTTATTTTGTCAGATGAGTGCAGAAGAAACCTGCTGCCCGGCAAAATGTCCGATTCGAAGTCAACTAAAGAAAATAGAATAATCCAGTTAATTTCATCTTTCGATATTCTTTCTTCAGGAAACATTTTAATATGATTCATTAGCAGTTCAACATCCAGTGGATCTATTAAACCAACATTTACAAGATGCAGAATGTAATTATAATTTTCTTGTCCTACAATTTCAATTTCTTCATCTGTTAAAATCCTAAAACTTTTGTGATCTAACAGCCACTCTTTTTCAATTCCGAATTTATTCGATAAAAGTTTATCGAATACCAAACCTAAAGCTGCACTTACAGTTTGAGGATCAAACTCTTTGGTTATTTTTAAATTTTCAGAAATTTTTTCTAAGGATGAATTAGTTTGTAATTCTTCCAGAATTGTAGCAAGTACTTCAACAATTTTAGCAGTCATATATTTTTAACTAATTTGGTTGCGTAATTTTGGTATTTTTTTACCAATCTGTTTTCTTCTTTTTTCATTATAGTTCTATCTTTAGTATTGGTATCATCAAAGCCTAACAAATGTAAAAAACTATGTATTACCAATCTAAGAATTTCTATATTAAAATCAATTTTAATTTTTTTTCCATTTATTTGTGCATCTTCTAAAGATATGAAAATTTCACCGTCTAAGGCATCGTTTCTACCGGAATAATTAAAGGTAATTGTATCTGTAGAAAAATTATGGTTTAAAAAGTTTTTATTTACTTCTGTTATTTCTTCTGATGTAACAAAATTTAATTCAACCGAAATTATGGAAAAGTTAAGTTCGTCTTTAAGCTTTCCCAAAAGATTGTGAATTTTTCTTTTATCTAATTTAATTTTTGTTGAATTATAAACAGTAAAATTTTTTATCAATACGCTTACTTATTTATTTAATGATTCCAATGTTATCTTAGTATATTTTTTATATCTTTCAGCTGAAGCCTCAAAATCATTCATTTCCGCTTCGGTTAAATTTCTTATTATTTTTCCAGGAACACCTGCAACTAACTTTCCGGTTGGAACGACAAATCCGGGTTTAATTACCGATCCTGCAGCTACAAGCGATTTTGTTTTTACAACCGCTCCGTCTAAAACTATTGCTCCAATCCCGACTAAAGATAAATCCTCTATTGTGCAACCGTGTAGCTTAACACTATGCCCTATTGTTACTTGATTGCCAATATTGAGAGGGAATCTGTTATTGGTTACATGCAGCATACTTAAATCTTGAATATTAGTATCATAACCGATTTTTACATAGTGAACATCACCTCTTATAACGCAGTTATACCAGATACTTGAGTTTTCCCCGATTTCCACATCACCAATTATTTTTACTCCTTCAGCAAGAAAAACGGATTCATGCAGATTAGGATATAATTCTTTGTATTTAAATAATTTATTTTTTAGAGTTTCCATTTATGATTTTAATATTTTGTTTGGTTAATTCCATAGCTTTTAAAAATTGCTTATCGTAATTTAACAAAATTTTATAAAAACCTTCATTTTTCCACAAGTTTTTAGCAATTTCAGATTTTATTTTATATGCTATATAATCTTTATCGGTATTAAAGCTTTCCTTTGCAAAAACCACATCATTAGCTTCTGCAAACATAATAAATAATTTCATCTCATTTCGGGTAATTGCAAAATTATTTTGAAAATCAGAAAAATTATTGGCATATTTTTGAATCAATTCTTTACCGTTTCTATCAAGATAATTTATTGAGAATCTATTAAATAAATTTTTACTTTTTAATAAAATTGTATAATATGTTAGTTCTCTATTCTTGATAATGTAATCGGGTGTTATTCCGCCATTTGCTTTAATTTTTCTTCCGCCTCTAGTAAAAAAAGTATTATCCGTAGAATCTGTTTCAAGATTATGCTCAATATTGTTTCCTTCTTTTTCCTGAGCCGGAACAATTGCAAAATAGTTCGGGTTGTTTTCATAATCTCTTTGTATAGCCCTTCCTGAGGGGGTATAATACTTAGAAATTGTTAATCGGACAACAGAACCGTCTTCTAAAGTAAAAGGTCTCTGAACTAATCCTTTGCCAAAAGTAGTTTCGCCCACAATTAAACCTCTATCCCAATCCTGAATTGCTCCTGATAAGATTTCACTTGAAGAAGCGGAACCATTATTGACTAAAATTATTAAAGGTAAATTTTCGTAGGGATATTTTATTTCGGCTTTATATTCAGCAGCTATCTCATTTTTTCTGTTTTTTGTAAAAAGAAGAAGTTTATTATCGCTGATAAAGAGATCGGCTATTTCATAAGCTTGCTCCATGTAGCCGCCGGGGTTATTTCTTAAATCAAGAATCAGCTTTTTCATTCCTCTTTCGGTAAGGTATCTCAATGCATTTTTTACTTCATCCGTAGATGTTGCTATAAATTTGTTCAATATAATATAACCGATTGAATCATCAATCATAATTGCTGTTTCTACGGAATTAAGGGGCACAATATCTCTAATAATTTTGAAATCAATAATATTGTTTGAGTATTTTCTAAAGACGGTTATATTAACACTTGTTCCCTTTTTGCCTCGTAAATTTCTTACAACATCCAATTCGGAAAATCCGATACTGCTTTTGTTATTAATTTTAATTATTCTATCGCCGGGCATAAGTCCTACGGCTTCACCCGGTCCACCGGGAATTGCCGAAATGACAAAAATTGTATCTTTAATTATTTGATACTCAATACCAACTCCGTCAAACTGTCCTCTAAGTTGTTCTGCTATGCCGGCTTGTTTTTGCGGAGGGATATATATTGAATGCGGATCTAATTCCTCCAGCATTCCTTTAATAGCATTCTCTACTAATTTTTCTTTCGATGTTTCTTTATGATAATACTTGTTGGTGAAAGTTAAAACTTCGTCAAATTTTTTACTTTGGAAACGGTCTTCATCTGAAAAGTTTTCATTAAATATTAGTCCTAAAAAAACTCCGATTGCAAAAATTGCTACCAATAAAAAAATGGAAAATACTTTATTTAATTTCATAAAATTAAATTTTTGTTAAAATAGAAAAAGAAGTAAAAAACTCTTTTTGATGTTGTGAATTAGATAATAAGTTATAGAAATAATTTAGATTTAACACGAAATGCCAATTCTTAATCGGTTCATAATTAAGAGTTAATCTGTATTCTCTGAAGTATTCTTTATCTCCTTTCAAGAAAAATACTTTTTCCGCATCACCAATTCTGTGTCCGTTTAAGATATTTCCACCAAGATTCTTAATTAACTTATTTTGGTTATCGTACAAATTATTTCCGTGCACAGAATATTTGAAATTTCCTTTAATTGAAAATCTGTAATGTGGATAATAATTAAATCCGAGATTTATTGAACTGGTATTTGGCTGAAGTGTTGTTCCTAAGCTGTAATTTAAGTTTGTGTAATTATTATCAGAAATTCTGTGAGTAAAAACATAAGGATCAATTCTGGTGTATTGCAATTCCAGATCCAAAGGGAAAAAATTATAAAAAATGCTTGAATTTGCTCCTAAAGTAAATAAAATTTGGTTCCCATACCAGCCGGTGCCTAATTTTCCAAAATCAATATCGTCAATTAAAAGTGTGGAATAAATTCTTGTTCTATAGATAGAATTATTTTCTACATCGATAAATAACATTGAATTATCTCGATCACGATTAGCGTGCTCCGCACTTTTGTAAAAATTTATTGGATTTAGATAAGAAAAATCAATATTTCTGTTCCCGTAAATTATTATTTCTCCAATACCAAATTTAAAGTGTCTTGAGAAATTAAGACCAAATCTGTGATAAACCCAATATTTATCAACAACTTTGTTAACATTACCTTGAAGCGAATCAAAAGAGAAAGATTCTGAACCAAGTAGTTTTCCGTGATAAAAAGTAAAGTTTAGCGTTTTGTATTTAACATTAAAATTCAAGTAATCCATTCGTGGAGCATTGTTGCTTAATAAAAATTTTTCTTTTCCATAACCGATTAGGTTTCTATCATTACCAATCTTTAAATTCATAAAATTATTTTCAAACACCAAATAAGAAGATGTTTCATCAAAAAAATCATTCCCTAAGTTAGAAGATGATGTTTGATGAAATTTATAATTATACCTTAAACTGGAGTAATTTTGTGCTAATTCTTTATTTCCAAAGAATGAGCCATTGGTAGAATTTATGTAAAAACCAAAATTGTTATAAAGTGAAGCTCTAACTTTTCCGCCAAATTTATAGATAAGGGAATTTTTATTTTTATTATTTTTTGAAAGATTAATGTTTTTAAGTTCGCCAACAAAATTTATAAAGATTGAGCTACCTGATGAATCATATATTTGATATAAAAATTTATTCTTATCCGTTAAGATATAACTTAAATTAAAGTCAGGTAAAAGTTTATAATCATTATGCATTTCTGAGGTAAGTTCAAGCTCAAAATCCATAAAATAATCGGTTAGCTTATTAATATCCGTTTGATGTAGTTTATCTTTATTATTCAATATTTTTTTTAAGTATTTAGCTATTTCTTTTCTCGTTTTAGGAATTTGGAAAGCATCATAATTCTTTATGATATGGAGCCTACTCATTCTTTCAAGGAATTCATAAATATCATCCTCAACTTCTACGTAACCGACTTGAGCAAAAGTAGTAAGCTGCAAAAAAATAAAGATAAAGGTTAACTTAACGGATTTTTTTAACATTTTTTAATTTTACCTTATAGGTTTCCATTCATTTGATTTCGATTTTTTTGTAAAAATAATATAAATACTATTTATTAACCATGTAAAAAGGATTCTAAAATGTCCTAATTTTCTGTAACGTCTTGGTGATTCGTAAACTATTAAGTCTCTCGCCGTATAAATTTTATATTTTTTTCTTATTCTTTTGTATAAATCAAAATCTTCCCCTGCTGCAAGATTTTCATTGTAACCGCCGAATTCTTCAAAAATTTTTCTGCTTAAAATATGGCATTCTCCCCTTCCCATTCCCAAGCCAAAAATATTTAATGACCAAAAATAATAACTATAAAATGTAGAAAATATTTTATCAATAAATTTTTCTTCATCAGGGAAAACTTTAACAAAAGAACTTATAGCAGCATAATCGGAATTGATAATTTTATCTTCAATTTTTTTGAATACTTTTTCTAAATTTTTAGGATAGATATCTCCGTTGAAGAAAATGAAAAATTCACCAGAGGCATTTTGGGCACCAATATTTCTTCCCATAGCAATATTTTGTTTTTCATCATTATTTATTTCTATTATTTTATCCGCATATTTTTCAGCAACAAGAATAGTTGAGTCCGTGCTCCCTCCATCGGAAATAATTATTTCATATTCATATTTTTTTTTAAATTCAGAATCGGATAAGGTTTCAAGAAGATTTGGGAGCAGTTTTTCTTCGTTTAATGTCGGTATAATTATACTGTATTTAATCATAAATTAAAAAATAATAAGTGCAAACTTAATTCCTTCTTTAGAAAATTCAATGCCCGGCATTGGAAAATGAATGTAGTTCAATGTGTTTTTTATAAATGACCAAAATTTTCCATAAAGTGGAATTACTTCGGCATCAAAATCTAGTGCAAGATAATAATGAGGCTCAATATCCTTAACAGTAGAATTCTTATCAATTCCACTTACATGATAACCAAGTGATAACATTAAGAATTGAGGCCAATATTCTGAAATATTTTTGGGGAGTAAGTTTTTCATTCTAACTGCTAACCACAATTTTTGCCCTTCGTAATCATCAGAAAAATTGTTATCGGGTTTTTTCCCATTTAACAAATCATCCGAAGGATAATAACTTACTCGCATCTGAAAATTGTTGAGAAACGGGTAATAATAACGTGCCACAAAATAACTTGCTCCCAATAAGTCAGCGATTGCATCACCCGGGCTAAATCCCCACTTTGGCTTACCGGTTAACTTATCTTTGGGAGAATAACCATCCTGAATTTCAACATATAATTGCATTCCAAACCCACCTATAGCTCCAAGCCAAACTGCAGTTTCTTCCTCAAAATTGGAAGCCTCAAAACCTGCAGACAAAAAATGAGATATAACAGCAGAACCAAAAGCATGTCCGAATTTATCAATGTTCAAAGCATATTGGTTATCAGAAACTACATTAAAACTTTTATCATAAATATAATTTGAATCTGTTTTCCACCAAGTATTTTTGTAGTAATTAGTAATTTTATAGATACTTGCTGAATATCCGAGAGTTATTCCTGCCAATACAGGATAATTAATTTTTGTCCGAAATGAATTAACATTTGCTGGAATTTTTCTGCTCATTAAACTTAACGGAATTCTTGGAGAATTTGTAAAATGTACTGAATCTTGTTGAGCAAATTTTGGAAAGCTTATAAAAAAAAGAGATAAAAAAAATACTTTTGCTTTATAATGCAATCTTATTTTTTTATGCATATAGCTATCCCTTTTTTATAAATTATGTTTCTCTTCTGCAATAAAATAAAGCATTCCATTTATTTTACATTAATTCTTTAATGAGGAACTCTAACTTTTCCATAATAATTTACTTTGTTGTTTTCATAATCAAGAATACAAGTTAGAATTCCATTTTCATTTTTTAACAGAGATAAATCTTTATTTCTCAGGTCTCATTTGTGGAAATAAAATTACATCTCTGATTGAAACTTGATTTGTGAACAACATTACAAGCCTGTCAATTCCAACTCCCAAACCAGCTGTTGGCGGCATTCCGTATTCTAAAGCTCTTACATAATCTTCATCAATTTGATGAGCTTCTTCATCACCTTCATCTTTAAATCTTGCTTGCTCCACAAACCTTTCTTTTTGGTCAATCGGATCGTTTAACTCACTAAAGGCATTGCAGATTTCTCTTCCCATTACAAAACCTTCGAACCTTTCTACAAGACCTTTTTTTGTTCTGTGCTTTTTAGCAAGTGGAGAAAGTTCAACCGGATAATCTGTAACAAATGTCGGTTGAATAAGTTTTGCTTCAACAACTTCAGAAAATAATTCATCTATAAGTTTTCCTTTACTTTCACTGCCCGAAAGTTTAACTCCTCGTTTTTTAACTTCTTTGGCTAATTCCTCTTTTGATATTTCCAAAACATCAATTCCGGTTTCTTTTTTAAGTTCGTTAACCATAGAAACTCTATTCCAAGGTGGTGTAAAATCAATTTGTTGACCTTCAATATCAACTTTGGCTGAACCTACAACTTCCAGAATTATATGGTGAAACATTTTTTCTACAAATTTCATCATCCATTCATAGTCTTTGTAAGCGACATAAAGTTCCATCATTGTGAATTCGGGATTGTGGGTTTTATCCATTCCCTCGTTTCTAAAGTCTTTTGCAATTTCATAAACTCTATCAAATCCACCGACAATTAATCTTTTTAGATAAAGTTCATCAGCAATTCTCATATACAATTTCATATCTAGAGCATTGTGATGAGTTACAAACGGACGTGCGGCTGCTCCGCCATAAAGTGATTGGAGCACGGGAGTTTCAACTTCGAGAAATTCATTATTATCCAAAAAAGTTCTCATTGAAGAGATAATTTTTGAACGCTTCACAAATACATTCTTAATTTCCGGATTAACAATTAAATCTACATATCTTTGTCTGTACCGTAACTCTTTATCGGCAAATTGATCATGAATAACTTTATTACCATCCGCATCTGTAGTTTCTTTGGCAATAGGAATTGGTCTTAATGATTTTGCCAATAGCTTCAATTCTTTTGTATGAACAGAAATTTCTCCGGTTCTGGTTTTGAAAACAAATCCTTTTATTCCAATTATATCACCAATATCCAGAAGTTTAAAAATTGTGTATTGCTCATTAAGTTCATCTCTCTTAAGATAAATTTGAATCTTTCCCTCTTTATCTTGTATTTGTGCAAAAGAAGCTTTGCCCATTTTTCTTATTGCCATTAACCTTCCGGCAATGCTAACATCTTTATTTTCAAAGTTTTCAAAATTATTTTTTATCTGCATTGAATAAGAATCAACATCATATTTGTATTCATAAGGTAAAATCCCCATTTTTTGGATTTCATCCAATTCTTCAAAACGTCTCTCAATCAAGGTATTTAATTCTTTTTCGTGGGATTGGTTTTCCAAGTATTCCTCCAACAGTATTTATTTTATTTGCATTATTTTCTTAATTTCTTTTTCAGTTAATTGTATATAACTTCCTCTTTCGATATTTCTAATATTAAAATTACCGAATCTTATTCTTTCTAACTCTTTAACTCTATAACCTAAAAGGTTGAACATTCTTTTAACAAAGTGATTTCTTCCTTCAATAGTTGTAGCACTAACATAAGAAAAATTATTTCTCTTTGGATAACTTATTTTAGTAAAAAAACTCTTTCTTTTATCGAGATAAATTCCTTTAAGTAACTTTTCTTTAGCCTCTTTTTCTAATGGTTTATCAAGAATAGTTAAATATTCTCTTTCAATTTTATTTTTAGGATGTGTAAGGAAATTTGCAAATTCTCCATCGTTTGTAAGTAAAAGTAAACCGGTTGTATTAAAATCCAATCTTCCTACCGGAAAAATTTTTTCTCTTGTTTTTATTAAATCAACGACAGTTGTTCTATTTTTTTCATCCTTCGTTGAAGTAATTACACCTTTAGGTTTATTAAGCAAAAAGTATCGTTTCTTTTGAATTTTTAATTTTTCGCCGTCAATTTTGACTTCATCATTATCGGAATCAATTTTGGTGCCAAGCTCCAAAACCATGCTCCCATTTACAGTAACCCTTCCTTCTAAGATTAATTTGTCGGACTTTCTGCGGGATGCTGCTCCACATTCAGACAAATATTTATTCAACCGAACTATCATTTTCACTATCTGTTAAATCTTTTTCTAAATTTTCTTCTATATCATTCATCATAATTTTTCTTTTCTGCTCTAAAAAATCGGCATCTTTAACAATTTCATTAATTTCTCTCGGTTTAGGTAAATCAGTTAATTTATTGAGACCAAAATACATTAGAAATTCTCGAGTTGTTCCGTAAAGTAACGGACGGCCAAGTGATTCAGCTCTGCCAATAATTGTAATGAGAGTTTTTTCCAAAAGTGTATTAATCATATAATCTGAATTTACTCCTCTTATACTCTCAATCTCAGGTTTTGTAACCGGTTGTTTATAAGCAATAATTGAAAGAGTTTCGAGTGCAGCCTGACTAAGTTTCCGCTTACTTTTTTCTGTCGAAAGATAACCTACATATTTTGCATATTCTTTTTTAGTACCGAATACAAATCCATCAGCTATTGATAAAATTTTGAATGATGTATCTTCATTGTTATATTTTTCATTTAATTCTGCCACGCTTTTTTGTACATCGGTATTTGTAATTTTGGTATCGTTCCCATCGATTTCTTTTATGGCTTTTATAATTTCCGATGAATTTATAGGGTCATCGGAAGCAAAAATAAGAGCTTCTATTATTGATTTATATATATTATCCATTTTGCAAAGAATAAATTTCAAAATCGTTAAAATTTTGGGATTCACGCAAACCAACTTCACCCATTTTTATTAGTTCCAAAAGAGCTATAAAAGTTATTACAACTTTCATTTTTTCTGTTATTCCTTTTACTAACTTAATGAAATTAAGTTTATTTTCTTTTTTAATCATATTTTTTATATAAATAATTTGGTCATCAATACTCACGTTTAGTTTTTTAACTTCGTGTATAATTTCCTTTGGTTTTTCTGCAATAGCCGATTGAAAAGATTTAATCAAATCATAAAGTGTAATATTCTTTAACACAATATCCAAATCGGGCAAATTTTCTTTCTCATCTTTCTCGTAATTTCCTCTGTAATAAATTTTCATTTGATTAGCTTCAAGATAAGAAAATTCATCTGTCATTTCTTTATAGCGTTTGTACTCAATTAAAGCATTTACTAAATCAGTTCTCGGATCAATTTCCTCGCCCTTCTCATCAACTTCTCGTGGGAGCAGCATACGGACTTTTATCTGCATCAAAGTTGCAGCCATCAGTAAAAAATCACCTGCTATTTCTAAATCTAATTGCTCTAAAAGATGCAGATACTCAATAAACTCTTTTGTTATTTTAGAAATGGGAATATCGTAAATATCCAATTCATCTCTTCGAATAAAAAAAAGTAATAAATCTAAAGGACCTTCAAAAGTATTTAATTTAATTCTATACAAAATTTATCCTAACTGCATTGCTTCTCTAACTTCAATCATTGTTTGAGAGGCAACTTTCTTCGCTTCTGTTTCACCTGCACTCAAAATATCTTTAACTAAGTTCAAGTTTTCTTCGTAATACCTTCTTTTTTCCAAGATTGGTTCAAGAAAGCTATTTATTTTTGCAGAGCATTCCGTTTTACAATCGACACAGCCTAATTCACCGGATTTACAACCACTTTCAATTTGTTCGAGTTTTTCCAGATTAAACTTTTTATGGTAACTGAAAACAAGACAAACTTCTGGTCTTCCCGGATCATTTCTCCTTAATTTTTGAGGATCGGTTTTAGCTTTTTTTAATTTTTGCTGAACATCTTCCGGTTTATCAGACAGCAAAATTGTATTATTTAATGATTTACTCATTTTAGCATTTCCGTCCAAACCAACTAATCTACTAAACTTTGTAAGCAAAGGTTTTGGCTCTCTAAAAACTTTACCATATTCTTTATTGAATTTGCGTGCTATTTCTCTTGTAATTTCCACATGTGGAATTTGATCTTCTCCAACAGGTACAAATTCACCTTTGTACAAAAGAATATCCGCAGATTGTAAAATAGGATAACCGAGATGACCGTAAATTATATTTTCAATATTTAAATCTCTAACTTGGTCTTTAAGCGTTGGATTTCTTTCCAATCTGGCTTTTGTTACAAGCATCGAGAAAACTAAAAATAGCTCGTAATGCTCCTTTATTTTAGATTGCCTAAAAAACGGACTCTTCTTCGGATCAAGTCCAACTGCCAACCAATCAATAACCATTTCAATTGTATTATTATAAATATTAGATGTATCCAAGTTAGTAGTTAAAACATGTAAATCAGCAATTAAGTGGTAACTTTGATACTCATCCTGAAGGTTTACCCAATTCTCTAATGCTCCCACATAATGACCAAGATGAAGTTTCCCTGTCGGACGCATTCCACTTAATATTCTTCTTTTTCTACTTTTCATAGACCTTAATAGTAAAATTTAGCAAATACAAATTTAACAAAATTATAAAAATAATATTGTGGTATTTTAGGTGGTAAAAATATCGTAATATGCAAAGTACGGTTTCAAATCATCATATTGTTGTAACGCATATTTATTTAATTTTTCTGTAGAGTTGACTTCTTAAAGCCAAAATTTTATAAAATTAGTTCATATATTGTATCAATTGATAGATTTTTTCTTTTAGATTTTTTCTTTCAACAATAAAATCGATAAAACCATTTTCTAATAAAAATTCCGAACGCTGAAATCCTTTAGGTAAATCACGTCCAATAGTTTGCTTAATAACCCTTGGTCCCGCAAAACCGATAAGTGCATTTGGTTCGGCAATAATTACATCACCAAGCATGGCATAACTTGCTGTTGTTCCACCAGTAGTTGGGTCTGTTAAAATGGAAATGAAAGGCAAACCTGCTTCCGAAAGACGAGCAAGGCGACTGCTGGTTTTTGCCATTTGCATTAAAGAAAGTGCTCCTTCCATCATTCTTGCTCCACCACTTTGAGAAATAATTATCATAGGAATTTTGTTATTATAAGCTTTATCTATTGCACGAGAAATTTTTTCACCGACTACAGAACCCATACTTCCGCCAATAAATCTAAAATCCATACAAGCAAAAGCCGTTTTCCTTCCGTTGATATTTCCTATTCCAGTTTTTACAGCATCATTTAATTTACTTTTTTTAATAGTTGCAGAAATTCTATCGTTATATTTTTTTGTGTCTTCAAATTCTAATGGATCGCTCGATTTCATTTTTTTATCAAGTTCTTTAAATGAGTTTTTATCGAACAACAAATCTATGTATTCTTTGCTTCCAACTCTAAAATGGTGATTACATTTAAAACAAACGTAATAGTTTAGTTCTAATTGCCGGGCATAAATTATTTCTCCGCATTTAGCACACTTACTCCATTGCCCATCCGGAACATCTAATTTTTTACTCTTTGGAGAAATATTTTCTTTAGACCTTTTGAACCATCCCATAAAATTTAATCCTTTTTAATATTTGCTATTAATGTAATTACCCTCGAAGGGTGTTTCGAATCATTAGAATATATTGTTATTGTTCTGGCTATTTGTCCGCTTAATCCTTTGCTATTAAATTCTATTTTCAAATCACTCGATTGATTGGGTGCCAGATTTTTATCAGCCATTAAAACGGCTGTACATCCACAAGAAGACTTGATTCTTTTAATTACTAAATTTTTATTGCCTATATTTTTAACTTGAATAGTTAAATCCAAAACCTGTCCCTCTTCAATATTTCCAAAATTATGCGTGTATTTGGATAACTTAATTTCAGGCATATTTAGTTTGTCCGTTGCTCCAGTTAAAATATTAGCAGTAAATTGAAGTCGCTTTTGTTTATTCTTGGGATCATTAGAAAAAATATAGATGAACTTTTTTTGTTTACCGAATCTTCCCTTAGAATTAAAAGTTACTTTTACCGAAGTTGAATCGCCCGGAAGCAATTTATTTTTTATAGGCTTTGCTGCAGTACATCCGCAAGATGCTTTAACATTAAGAATTTTAAGTGTATCACTTCCGCTGTTAAATAAAACGAAATTATGTGTAACAATTTCTCCTCGCTTTATGTCACCAAAATCAAAGGATTCTTCTAAAGTTGCTATTTGGGGATTTGCAAATTGAGCTATTCCGAGACTAGTAACAAATAAGAAACAGAATAAAAAATTTTTCATTGTTTTGTTTTTACCTTAAACTTTTTTAAATAATTTGGTTCTAAATAATCGTAATCCAAAGTTACTAAATCTTCCCCAAATAAATAAATCCATTTTGCCAAAGAAGTTGCACGAGGGGAACATATATTTTTAACATTATTATTAAACTGATAATTCCCGTAAATTAAATTTTCCGCATCAATTTTATTTTTTAGCTCTTCTTTTTTAACTAAAGAATTCTCTATTAAAGTTTTGAAAGTATTGCCTTCTGTTTCATATTTTGAGAAATAGCATTCTTCACTATTTGCATTATTTATAATACAGAATGTTTGGGAATCAGGAAGAAAACTTGATATTTCCAATGCAAGTGCTTCGAAAGTGGGTATAGGAATTATCGGTAAATTTGCAGCAAATGCAATTCCTTTAGCGACTGTCATTCCTATTCGTAATCCGGTAAATGAACCGGGACCATTAGAAACAGCAATAAGATTAAGATCTTTAGCTTTAATATTGTTCGAAGTTAAAATACTTTCAATCATTGGAATTAATTTTTCCGAATGAATATGCTTCATTAGAATATTTCGTTCATCAAATTTATTTTCATTATACACTAATGCAATGCTGCACAGTTCGCCTGAAGTTTCAATAGTAAGTATTTTTCTTTCTTTCATTTATTTAGGCTATGAATTTTTAATATTCTTTTTTCTTCATCTAAGAGTTCAATATTTATTTCATATCTATTCTTAGGTAAGATTTGTTCCATTAAATTTCCCCACTCAATAAAAATTATTGCTTGATTATCGTTAAGATAATCTTCAAAACCAATATCATAAAGTTCTTCAATCTTTTCTAATCTGTAGAAATCAAAATGATAAACTTTTTTTTCTCCGTTATATTCATTAACCAGAGAAAATGAAGGACTGTTAACTTCAAAGATAGAATAATTTTTACAAATGAGTTTAATTAAGGTAGTTTTGCCTGAACCAAGAGTTCCATTTAATATTACGACATCACCTTCGGAAAATTTTTTTGAGAGTGCATAAGCTATTTCTTCTATTTCATTAAGATTTAAAATATTTTTTTTTAAGGGTAATTCCAAATTACGCTCTACTCTCCATTGTAATTACAGGTAAAATCATTTCTTCCATAGAAATACCGCCATGCTGAAATGTATCTTTGTAATAATTTAAATATTTATGGTAGTCAGTAGGATAAATGAAATAGTAATCTTCCTTAGCAATAATATAACTGGAAGTAACTCCCCTATTTGGTAATTTATATTTTGCAAAGTCATTAATTTTCATAGCAAATTTAGAATCAACTTGGAGATTTCTTCCATGCTTAAACCTTAAATTTTTAGAAGTTTTTCTATCTGCAAGAACCTTAGCTGCTCTTCTTGTAATTATGCTTCCATGATCAGTAGTAACAATAACTTTTGCATTTTTCATATTTGCAATTTTACGAAAAGTACCAAAAAGTGATGAATGAGTAAACCAACTATTTGTAAGCGACCTAAAAGCAGCTTCATCTGGAGCTATCTCTTTTATCAACTCAGAATCGGAACGACCGTGGACTAGCATATCCAAAAAGTTTACAACAACAGCCATAAAATGTGTTCTTTTGTGCGAAACTATATTTTGTTCAAACGCTCTACCCACATCAGGATCAATAATCTTCATGTACTTAAGTTCATTATCCAATTTTATTTTTTTACGATCCAATAGGTATTGCAGAAGTTCTTTTTCATATTTATTTCTACTTCTTTCATCATCATTATCACCTGTCCATAAGTCCGGATAATAGTTCTCAATTTCTGAGGGGAACAAACCGCTGAATAAAGAATTTCTGGCATAAGGTGTAGCTGTTGGCAAAATGGAATAATAATAATCTTTTTCTAAACTAAAAAAATCAATTAAATGTTTTTCTATAATTGCCCATTGGTCTAATCGCAAACAATCTAAGACAAATAGAAATACTGGTCCATCAGCAGTATCAAGATGTGGAATTACAAATTTTTCAACTATATCGGTTGTAAGAAGTGGTCTGTTTTCTTCGTCTTTGTTTTCTATCCAACTTAGATAATTTGTTTCTACATATTTTGAAAATTCTTTATTGTATTCTCTTTTTTGTTCATTCAGAGTTTGTTTCAATTCAATATCACGATGATTATCTAACTCCATATACCAATTTACAATTTTATTATTTATATCAATCCAGTCTTCAAAGTCTACTTCTCCCATTAACTGAGATGAAATGGAATTAAAATCTTGCAAATAATTTTTTGTAACGTATTCACCGGATATTTGTTTTCCGTCTAATATTTTTTTACAAACCATTAATATTTGTGAAGGGACAACTGATTTTATTAAGTAATCCGTAATTTTGCTGCCAATGGCATCATTCATTAATGCTTCTTCTTCATTTTTTGTTACCATCACAACCGGTATATTTGGATTTATTTCTTTAATGACGGATAAAGTTTCCAAACCTCCCATCCCGGTCATCATTTCATCTAGAAAGATTAAATCATAATCTCTATTTCTAACTTCGGAAATTGCATCTTTTCCGTTTGTTACTGTTGAAACATCATATCCTTTCTCTTTTAGGAAAAGAATATGGGCACGCAACATTTCAATTTCGTCATCGACCCAAAGTATTTTATATTTTTTTCTCATTTTTATTTATTGTTATTGTACTGAAATATGAACATCTAATCCCGCCTCATTGGTGGTGGTAGGAGGTATTCTCGATGCACCTTTAGGCTCTACAGATGTTCTTTTGTAAAAAATAGAAAGATTAACTTTACTACTCAAAGTATATTTTATTCTTGGCTCTAAAATTGTTCTGGTTGTACCGTCTTGCGGTGTTCCCTTTTTATTAAATTTATCCATTTCAAAAATTACAACCGAATTGATAGCTTTAGTGTATGAAAGAGACATTTCAATATCGTTTTGCAAGTCTAAACCGAACATTGGCAAAGAGAAACCGGATTTTGAAAAACTTGCAGTAAAATTAATATCACTCGTCGAAGATTCCGTAATGTTTTTAGTAGCAATTGATAAATCGTAATTAGTTTTAGTCGAATATTTTAATGAACCTCTTAAGTTACCATCCCATAATTTATCGAAAGAAATGTTAAGCCCTAGTAAAGGAGAAAATCCATAGCTCACTCTTTGAGTTTGCACTTGTTTATTTCCATCGGAATCTACTTTCCATCCTTCTGTGTAGGTTGAACTGTAAGAGTGATTTAATGAAATTGTTCTTGCAACATTTTTAAGGAAACTTATTTTTTCCAAACCACTCCAAGATATTCGCCAATTTGCTCTGGGAATAAACTTAACAACATCCCTTAGTATTGGAAGTTCTCCTAATACTGCGATACTTTCAAACCCGTCTAAAAAAGCGTTTGTAAGATCTTTACCATCGTTGCTCGCATAAAGTTCATGCACTTTTTCAATTCCGGCATCTGAAAGAAAAATTGGAAAATATAAAAATGATCTATTTAAATTTCCGCTTGAAGTTACATCTTCCAAAATTATAGCACCGTTTTCATCGGTTGTGATTCTTGTTTGTTTTCTAAATCCCCAACCTACATTCCAATTTAAAGAAATTTTTGCACCTTTCCAAAGTGGACGAGATGTACTGATTCTAACATTATTTTTTTGTGTAAAATTATCATTAAGTGTCCCTAAGGGTGCACGCGATCCTTTATATCTACCAAAGCCAAGCATAAATAATCTACTAGGTCCGTTTGTGTTATCATTCCCTGTTACCCAAAAGTTAGAAAAGCCGGTACCGTTAGCCGTAATGCCCGAACTGCTTGCAGAATTATTTTGCGAAAAATCCGTAGAAATATTTTCATAATCAAACAATAACCATTTTATTGCCGATTTCATTGTGCTTAGAGCTTTTACATAAAACGGTTCACCTTTTACGATAACTGTATCCAATTCACTTTCAACATTATTCTTATCGGATACATCTAAATCATCTTCCTCGTCAATTGTCTTATTAGCTCCACGTCTTGAGCTTCGAGGATTATTTCTCTGATTACTAAAAGTATTTGCATTTTTATCTTTTTTCTTATCTTCCTTAAATAAAGGTGCAGTTAAAGATTGCCACTTCAAATTCATACTTGCTTTTATATTATTTGAATAACCGATACTTTTACCAAAATTTTTCTCAGCAAAGTTATTTGCCCATCTGTAATTTACCCCGTAACCAAAAGTAAGTGATAAATAATTTCTTAAATTCCAAATTGACGGAAGTGCCGGCTGTGTTCTTATATCAAAATTTTGGTTATAGCTATAATCCTTACCAAAAATCGGTCCGTTTATTATCTCATTCCACAGGCTGCCGGTGTAACCTAAACTATCTTTTTTTGTTAAAAGATGAGTATAAGAGGATGCTACATTCACACCATAACTAAGACTTAAATTTAACAATCCGCCTTCTGTTAATTGCCAACTAAAGCCTAAATCTCTGTTACTTGTAAAATCTCTTTGAGTTTTAATTCGTGCCGAATCATCTCGACTAAGCGAAGACGAACGTCTTCTGTTTGCAGAAAAACCTGTTTTGAAAGATTGAGGTGTGTAATAAAATTTCACATTTTTATAATCATCTAATATTTCTATTAAATAGCCTAAGAGAGGAATATCTGAGAGATAGAAATAATTTTCTCTGCTCAAATTAAGTGAATAATTTCCGCTACCTTTCCAATTCCAATTTTTAGAAAAAACTCGTGAAGGATCTCTACCATAATTTTGATTATAACTAAAAGAAAATGTTAGATTATTTAAAATATCTTGAACATACCAGTTCTTGTTTTCTAATTGGAATCTGATACCGGAAAGAGAAACAACATCTGAAACATTTACAGTTTCAGTAATAAGTCTAGCTTGCTCCGATATATTTTTTGCTTCAGCTTCTGTTTTTTTATCTTCTATACTCTTATCATAAATAGCTTTTACCGCTTTATCTACTTTTATATCCGTTCCCGGTTGATAAAGAGGTTTACTTACCGATTCGTTATGTGAATAACTGATACTAAGGTTACTATTCGATAAATTCCATGGTAATAATTTAAGAACATTAAAGTTTACTGCTCCTCCCCAACTGCTTTGATCTACCCTACGCCCGAATCTTTGTCCAAGTTTATGAAAGTAAGGATCAGTTTTACTTGTATTTAAGCTAACTGTAAATAAATCGGCAAAATTCATTTGTGAAGAAAATTTATAAGCCCAGCCCGGCGTATCATCCGCACCAAGTACTCTTAATTCGTTTAACCACAGTTCACCTGAAATTTCCTGATCCGGGAATCCGACATCTTTCGGGTTTAATATCCCAAACATAAAAAAGCTAACATTAGTTAAAGTGGGTCTTCCCTTTATTCCGTAAAAATGCCCTTCTTTACTATTTACAGGAAAAATCATTAACGAATCAACTTCATCCGGATTTCTTTTTTGTTTAATTGCAGTTAGTTCTTCAAAAATAATTTCTATTTCTTCCCAGCCCCGATTTGCAGGTTTACCGGCAGTTAATGGCTGCCTATATTCATAAAAATTAGATGTATCTGTTCCAAATCTGAAGTATATTTCGGAAGCATAATTATCAAGACTTTCAAAAAATGATATGGAACCGAGTTGGTTATCTTGCTCTCCTCTTACGAAAAGTTTCATCTTCCTATAGTTAAACAAGTATAGCTTTCTTGATTCAGGCAAATATTTTATAATTTCTCTCCGGTCACCATCTTTCAAATCGTTTATTGTTAATAGCAATGATTGTTCATTCTTATACACAATTTCACTAGTTTTCATTCTATCTCTTTCTTTCTTGAGCCCGGGGGGTTTCACATAGCGTTCGTTATCTTCGAAGTTAATTGTAGAGATAACAAGGGTGGTATCTTTTTCCGTAACAGAACCGGGTACAAGAACTTTTTCCCATTGATTACCAACTAAATTCATTTCAACGAACCTTAAACGAATCGGTTCATCTGAACCTGCAACCCAAAATCTGATTGTTTCAACTAAAGATAATGTCGGATTTCCAATTTTACTTTTAAATTCTTTAATTGGAATTCGATATTGATACCATTCAAGTTTTCGCTCGGTTCCATCAATAGTTGCAGTATTTCCACCACCGGAAATATATTTATTTGTGGCTCTAATTGTATCTAACGGAATTTCGTAACGGAAGTAGCTATTTACATTATCTAATATATAATTTCCATTAAGGTCTTCTGAATTAGGAATAATACCGGAACCATCACGTAGTTTTCCATTTCCTTGAGTTTTATTGATAGTTGAATAATCGTTACTTCCGGGGAAATAATTAAAATCATCATTACTTGGATCACCGGTTCCATCAAAATCTCCATATCTTTGAATTTCTTGGGTATTAGTTAAACCGTCAATACCGGTATCTTCGCCCTCATCCAAAATATCATTGTTATTTCTATCTTCTGTACTGTAATCTCTATCAGGAAAAACATCTTCGCTTATTTGCCCAAGGTCAACTATTAGTTTTGCATTTTTAGGAGCATTTTCTATCTTCATATAAAATTCAACAAATTCAATTTTTTGTTCAACTAAATTCCTTGCCGATGAAGATAAAGGATACATCATACCACCCCAATTTTTTGCAGGAGTCATTTCGGGATTATAATTATAAGTACCTCTTTTTTTGGGATTATATACAAAATCCAATACTGTAACCCTATCGTTATTTCTTGTTACATTATCTTTCTTTCTATCTCCCCAGATTTCTACAACCGGAGTTTGTGCTGGCAACATGTTAAACCAGTATGTTTCAGCTTTATAATTCATTTGTTCCAAAAGCGGCAAATCATAAATTCCGGGAATGGAATCTGGGATACTAATATCTCGCCATCCCACATAACTGTTAGATATTGGGATTGTAGTTTTGGCTCCTTCAAAATCATCAATGTATGCGATACTTTCTTTGTCATCTCCGGTAATTGTACTTTTCTTTGTATTCGGATCGGGATTCATATAAGCAAATTCTCCATTCAATGAAAAAGCAGACATTTTCTTTGTGGATATAACTTTGTTCAACCCCTTTGTAATAAAGGGTAAATCAAAACCCGTTTTAAAGTCCATTCCGAAAATTGAATTACTCGAAGGTTCCTCACCTATCCTTACTTTATCACTAAGTGTGGTTTGGTTCAGATTTAAGAAAGAAAATCCTAACTTGGTTCTTTCGTTAAAATCATAAATACCTCTTAACCCGACCAATGTTTTAGATGCTAATTGAAAAAGATCATTTTTCTCATAAGTTATTTTCAAATCGGCACCGGAGACAAGAGCATCTTGATTAAGAATTGTTACTTGTCCGATGCTATAATCAACCTTATAATCATATCCGTTGGTTAAGGTTCTGCCTCCTAGGGTAACTTTTACAGAGTTTTCCACAACATTAAATCCAATATTGTAAACAGAAGTAACACTTGCGGAATATTCACCTTTAAAGAGGAATCTGTCTTTCGTTTTATCTTGTTGAGCGTAGGTTTTGGTTGTATCATAAATTGCTTGATATGCTAAACTTTTATCGAAAGGAAAATCTCTGCCAAAAGGCTGTAATGTTGGAAAAATTATCTCACCTGTGTTAGTTAAGATTGTTCTTCCAGGGTCCCAATCAAAAGCTCCATCAGGATTACTGGCACCACTTTCATCTATTTTATCCAGACCAAATTCTTCTAATATACTCTCTCCTTGATATGTATTTAAAGGTTCTTTACCTGGTTCATCAAAATAAATATCAAAAGTAAAACCTTCTTTATTTATATTTCTACCACCTATGGGATAAATATTTTTTAGTTGTAATTTCCAGGCTTGTTCAAAATCTCCACCCGGTTGTAAATACTTAGGTTTAATTAATTTCAAGACCATTACTTTGGAAGTGTCATTTTGTACTTCTCTCAAAAATTCACCGCAATAAAGATCGTTATCACCAACTGGACCTTCAATACGATATGCAACAGCTATTGCTTCATCTTGGCTTATTTGAGTATTAAAACTTATAAAACCTGCATCTTTATTATAAGTATAATCTTGACTTTCGGTTAATAGAACAAATCTGTCGTTATTAATAAATTGACCCGGCACTGTATTTCTATCTGTCGTCGTTCTATAAGATTCTTCGTAAGGAGCAATACTGGAAGCATCGTTACTTTCTCTATATGAAAGATCAATATAAGCATTTGCTCTTCTGTACTTGCTGTTATCAGATCTTCCTTTAGCCGTTTTCCAAACTTCAATATCTTTAATTACATATTCTGCAATCGGCTGAGGTGTAGGCTGACCGAAGATTTTACCAAAAATATTTAAATTCTCATCGGCGTATACTGTATCAATAAAATAATGATTTGTAGAATAATCATACGCTCTAATTTGGTAAGGGCTAGATTTACTACCACCGGAAACCGATACCTCTTCCACTTCACTTTTCTTTTGCGATGCTAATGCGGTTAATGTAAAAGGTCCGAACTGAAATAATGCTTTAATACCAAAGAGAGCTTCACCACCACCTACGAGCGAAGATGTACTGAGTGATACATTACCAGCTTCTACGCTTTGAATAATTTCATCTTTATAACCTTGATAATGGAGCTTCAATTGATTTTCAAATTCAAAAGTACGCTCTGTATTCCAGTCAGCAGCAATTGTAAGCTTATCACCTATCATTCCGTTAACATTTATTTGAACCTGTTGCTTAAAGTCGGGTTCATTTTTTGTATTCCCAAGTAATGATGCAGTAACTCCTTCGGTTTTTTCATTTCTCCAAGCACCATGAATATCTACAGCTCCGTTTATTTTCAAACTGATTTTTGGTGGTCCGAAAATACTTAAGAAAGAAACGCTTGGCAGCGGAATTTCTATATTGGTAATACTACCCAAAAACTTACCGAGATCGTCTTTACCAACTTTTAACGTATAATCATACCCTAGATATTCCCAAGAATCACGAGCTACTAAATCCAATTTCTGTTTAATATATTGATCGAGTGGAATTTTTAAAGGACTTCTAACTTCGTTTCCGGCAATACGTTCTTTTATTATCACATAGCTTCCGGTTGAATCTAATTCAACTGTACGTGACAAAAGTCTTTGTGAAGGTTGAACAAAAAAACTTGTCTCTCTTCTTTTATCTAATTGTAAGAAGCGATTATCTTTTCGTTTATATTTGAAATGTTTAATTCTGGCGGTGGAATCAATTTTTGTTGAATCTGATTTTATTAAACCGAATGCAAGGGAATCTTGATAAGTTGTATCCGCAAGTTGCTTTGGATATAAAATATTACTTTCCAAAGTAGATTGCAATTCATAATTGGCGTTGAGATGTAAATCATCTTTATTTATTTTATCATTAAATATTTTTTGCAAGTTGCTTGTATGCAAATCTTCGTGAAAAAAGAAAAAACTTAAAATGATAAATAAGAACTCTATTCTTTTCTGCAATTTCAAAATTATTGTATTAACCTAATTTTTTTGTTAACCATAAATTGTTATTGTAAAAGTAAAGCCTATAATACCTCCAATTAAAAGAAATGAAAATTATCTTTTATATATTAATTATCAATATTTGATTAAACCAGTCAAAAATATCTACCTCTACTTTAATACAGATCCTTTTCGATAGTCTCTACAAATAATATATCTTTAACATCACTCATTTCAATGATAGCTGCAGTAAGTTTATTTCCTCTACAAGCTCCGGTATCTATGTAAAGAGCATTTGCAGATTCATCCAAATAAGGTTCTTTAGAATGTGTATGTCCTACAACTTGAAGTTTACCAAGATCCAGAAGTTTATCACGATTCCACATAACACCGTGTTCATTATAATGTTCATTATCTATAATATGTTCCAGCAAATTAATATCATCTTTAACATTTTTAGGTAAATCTTTTTTGTAAAATCTCGATACTCCTGCATGCGAAATAAAACAATCAAATAAATTATAACACAATGGCTGATTATTGATTAGTTCAATATGCTCCCAAACTTTATCGGGTTCAAACTCATAAGCGGCTAATGTAGGAGTGTGGTCATTACGAATCCAAGTGCGGGCAAAAATACTACCAGGACTTTCAAAAAAATGTGTAAACATCAAATCGTGATTGCCCGGTGTAAATTTAATTCCCATCCTCTTAATAAACTCTATTGATTCCAGACTATACTTTCCCCTATCAACAAGATCTCCTACAGAATATATTTCTATCTCGGGATAGTTCCTTTTAATTTTTTGGTGTAGTTCCTTTAAAGTATGAAAGCACCCATGTATATCTCCAATAACTGCAACCATCAAGCTTTACAAGTTATAAGTCTTTTTAGCAAAATTTTTAAACTCATCTCTAAATTTAGGATGTGCTATATTAATGAGGGCATTAACTCTTTCTTTTATTGTTTTACCAAAAAGATTTGCAACACCGTATTCCGTTACCACATAATGAACATCACCTCTGGAAGTAACAACACCTGCACCTTCTTTAAGTGTTGGAACTATTCTCGAAATAGTATCTCCTTTAGTAGTTGCAGGTAAGGCAATAATTGGTTTACCACCTTCGGAATGAGCAGCTCCTCTAATAAAATCAACTTGTCCGCCTATACCACTATAGAATTTAGTCCCAATTGAATCGGAACAAACCTGTCCTGTTAAATCAACTTCAATTGCAGAATTAATTGCAATCATTTTATTATTTTGAGCAACTATAAATGGGTTATTCACATATTCTTGCGGATGAAATTCAAATATCGGATTATTATCAATGTAATCAAATGCTTTCTTTGTGCCCAGAGTAAATCCGGCAATAATTTTACCGGGGTGCAATGTTTTCTTTTCACCATTAATAATTCCGGCTTCAACCAAATCAATTACACCATCGGAAAACATTTCCGTATGAACACCTAAATCTTTATGGTCGGTTAAGTATTTCATTACAGCATCCGGAATTGCTCCTATTCCCATTTGTAATGTTGAACCATCTTCAATCATCTCTGCAATATATTGTCCGATTTTATCGTAGGCAGCCAAAACTTCAGGCTTGGCGTTAGGATCAACTTGATGAACTTCTACTAAAGGTTCATCATGCTCAACGATATAATCTATTTTATTTATGTGAATAAAGCTGTTACCAAGTCCTCTTGGCATTTCATGATTTATTTGAGCAATTACAATCTTAGATTTTTCCGCAGGTGTTTTAATATTCCCGACATCTATTCCGTAACTGCAAAATCCGTGCTCATCAGGCGGTGAAACATTTATAAGGGCAATATCGGGTACAATAACACCTCTCTTAAAGAGCATTGTTACTTCCGAAAGAAAAATCGGAATAAAATCGGCTTTACCTTCATTTACGAATTTACGTGCATTTCCGCCAATGAAAAAAGCTTTGTGATGAAAATGTTGTTCCATTCCAGGTTGTAGGTAAGGAAGATCGCCCACTATAAGAATGTGATAAATTATTACATCCCGCAATTCTTCTTTTCTTTTTACCATTGCTCTAATCAATTCCATTGGAGCAGCACAACCAGGTTGTATGACAACTTTATCACCGGATTTAACAACTTTGAGAGCTTCATCAGATGAAACTACTCTGGATTTATATTTGTCTTTCCAACTTTGTTTATTTGTTTTGTTTATTTTTTTTTCTTCAGTCATTATCTTTTATTTTTTTTAGTTTGTTGAAAAAATATGCAGTCTTCTATACTCTAATTCAAAAGTGTCTGCAATAACTTCGTTTGAACATGTACCGTTATGTGTGCACACACCTTTTGAAAGTCCAGTATCACTTAAAAGTGTATTTGCTAAACCATTATCGGCAATATTCAAAATATAATTAATAGCTGAATTTGTGATTCCGTAACTTGAAGTTCTTGCAACTATTGCCGGAATGTTTGGTACACAATAATGAATAACATCGTGCTTAATAAATACAGGATCAGAAATTGTTGTAGGGTAACTTGTTTCTATACATCCGCCTTGGTCAATAGCAACATCAACAATTACAGAGCCTTTTTTCATTGTTTTTACCATTTCTTCGGTTACCACATGAGGAGATTTTGCTCCCATAACCTGTACGGCTCCTATTAACAGATCGGCAAACTTGACACCTCTAGCAACAGTCATTGGATTAGAAACAACAGTAGTTATATTTTTAGAAATATAACGTTCTATGCGTCTCAATCTTTTAATATCGCTATCAAGTACAATTACCTGTGCTCCTGTTGCATAAGCGGCTCTTGCTGCATTTAACCCAACAACACCGGCACCAAGTATTACAACTGCTGCAGGAGCTACTCCGGGAATACCTCCCATTAAAATTCCACGACCATTAGGAATGTCACTTTTTAGATATTTGCTTCCAACTTGAACGGATAGTTGTCCGGCAATTTCACTTATTGAGTGAAGAACAGGTAGCATTCCGTCCTTTTCTATGAACTCATAACCTATTGCAGTGGCTTTCTTCTTTATGAGGTGATCTACTACATTCTTTTTACCAACGGCAAGATGCAGAAACGAAAAAATAATTTGATTTTCTTGAACCAATTCAACAGTTTCATCTGTAAGTGGTGTAACTTTTGCAATCAGTTCAGCTCTTTGATAGACTTCTTCAGGACTATAAACTATTGTTGCTCCTGCATCAATATAATCTTGATCAGAAAAATGACTTCCTTGCCCTGCTTTAGTTTCAATAAAAACTGTATGACCCGATTTTACGAGTGTGTTAACAGCAACCGGAGTTAAACCGACACGTTTTTCTTCTCTTAGAGTTTCTTTTGGTATTCCTATTCTCATAATTCATATATTTTTATTTTACAATTAAAAAAAATAATCAGAATTTAGTGTTAAATCAATAATAATCTTTAAGAAATTATAGAAAAAAATTAACTATTTCTTTTTTTAACAAGATAGATAATGATTTAAGTAAGATTATTTAGGTGCAAAACTTTCCGTAATCACTTGATTCTCTTCTTTTGCAGATCAAAGACTAGAGAGCTTTTCTTTATTACTTTTAAGTTTTTTGAATAATTTAGTTAGTATTAGTGAAATCAGGTATATTAAAATAATATCAAGTCCAATAATCAAAATATAACCTAGTAAATTCGGTACTTGAAACCATCCAGTCTTTGTAGTTATGTTAAGTCCGATTAATTCAAAAAGTGCAAGAGGTAGAAAAAACACAATGTTAACCAAAATATCTGTTCCAAAATTTAATGTATTCAAAGTAATCAGATTCAATACAACAATGAAAATAATTACGACAAATATAACCCATGTTAATTTTGACGGTTTAAGTAAAGTTTGTAAAGCCATAATTTTTTTAGTTCTTGTTAAATATGAAAACTCCTGCAAAAAAAAGTTACTAATTTATTTCTTCTTTAATTTAAGAGCTAAAAAATCGATCTAAATCTAGACCAAAGGTGTAAGGGCTTTTTTACCCTCTAAGACATTAATAACATTTTTAGCTGTAAGTTCCGCCATTTTATTTCTTGTTTCAATTGTTGCACTTCCAAGATGAGGCAGTAAAACTACATTTTCTAGTTCTAATAATTTTGGATTAACATTTGGTTCATTTTCATAAACATCAAAACCTGCAGCAAAAATTTTTTTATTTTCCAACATTTTTATAAGATACTTCTCATCTATAACTTCTCCTCTTGCAGTATTTACTATAATTGAAGTTGACTTTAAGAGACTTAATTTTTCGGCATCAATTAGGTTCTTAGTAGATGAAGTTAGTGGTAAGTGAATTGAAATTATATCAGAAACTCTAAGTAGTTTTTGTAGTGATAGTTTTTTAGCACTTGTTTCTTTTTCAAATTCAAGTTTTTTGCTTCTATTAAAATATACAATATTACAACCAAAAGCTCTCATCCTTTTAGCAGTGGCTCTGCCAATACGTCCGGCACCAATTAAACCAAAAGTTTTTCCGGTTAGTTGTTGACCAAGCAACATTTTCGGCTCCCAGCCCTTAAACTTTTTACTACGCATTATTTTTTCACCTTCAGAGATTCTTCTTGCACAAGCTAATATTAAGGAAACCGCTATTTCTGCTGTTGCATCGGTTAGAACATTGGGTGTATTTGTAACCACAATCCCTTTACTCTTAGCATATTCAACATCAATATTATTATATCCCACAGCATAGTTAGCAATTATTTTACAGTTTGGAAGTTTATCAATAAGCTTCTTATCAAATTTTTCGGAGAGCATAGAAATAATAGCATCAGCATCTTGGGCTTCTCTTATAAGTTCACTCTTCTTAATTACTCTATCAGGTTCAAATATTTTAACATTAAATCTTTTTTTTCTTAACAATTGTTCTGCTGTTTCCGAAATTTTTCTTGTGATATAAACGTTCATAATTTATCCGAATAATAATTTTACAATAAATACTGCTCCAAGAATTCCTGCTGTATCTGCAAGTAAGCCTGCTGCAAGAGCGTGACGTGTTTTTCTAATATTAACCGCTCCGAAATAAACGGCAATAACATAAAATGTTGTTTCAGTACTTCCAAAAAATGTAGAAGTTAAAATTCCAATGAAAGAATCAGGTCCGTGTGTAGCCATAATTTCCGCCATAATTCCCAGCGAACCTGAACCTGAAAGCGGACGCATTAACGCCATTGGTAATGCTTCTGCCGGCATTCCAATAAAATTTGTTAAAGGTGTAAGTGCATAGATTAAAATTTCCATTGCACCGCCTGCCCTAAATATTCCTATAGCAACTAACATAGCTACTAGATAAGGAATAATTTTTACTGCTACGTCAAATCCCTCTTTGGCTCCTTCAACAAATACTTCGTAAACCTTAATTTTTTTTATTGCTCCATACCCAATAAAAACAAGAATAAGCATTGGTATTGCCAAAATTGAAATTATTTGAATAATATCTTTAAACAATTCAGGATTAAAAAAAGACAACAGACTTGACATTAGTCCTGTTACAATTAACAAGAAAACCGCAAGAATTAGAAGTCCTAAAATTATAAATCCCTTTTTGCTTGAATTAAATAGCCCTGTAATGCCTCCTTCTTTCAAGGGAAATTTCTCCATGATTTTTGAAGCTGTAATACCAACTGTTGTTGCACATAAAGCTCCAAAGATAGAGGTTCCGATTATGATAGCAGGATCGCTACTCCCAGCGGCAGCTCTAATTGCAATTGCAGTAGCCGGAATAAGAGTTAAGCCCGCTGTATTTACTGCAAGGAACGTACACATAGTATTTGTTGCAACTCCTTTATTCGGATTTAATTTATCTAATTCTTCCATAGCTTTTAACCCAAAAGGTGTTGCTGCATTGCCAAGTCCTAACATATTTGCTGCAATATTCATAATCATTGCTCCCATTGCAGGATGATCTTGCGGAACATCAGGGAACAAAAATTTTGTTATTGGTTTCACAAAATTTGCAATTATTTTAATTAGTCCGGCATCATCTGCAACTTTCATAACGCCAAGCCAAAGAGCCATAATCCCTACTAATCCTAAAGCAATTTCAACAGCTATACCTGCATATTTTAATGCTGAATTTGTTACGTCTTTCATTTTGGCAAAAGATATATCTTCCAAGATTATTTCACCTTTAAATATTTTAGGTGAAAGTTGTTTGCCAAGCAGAAAAGTTCCGGTTAAATCATCTTCTTTTCCTGAAACCTTTGCCATCTCTTTCCAAATTGCAGGTGAATTATCATCAACTTTGAAGAATAGTAATTTCTTATCGCTTGTTTTGTTAAAAGTAATTTTTGCAGACTGAGTGAAATCTTTTTTTATAGTTTGATTGTAAAAAGAATTAAACCTTCCCGAATTAACATTTAACTTCACTTTATAAGATTTATTTTCAATATTAATAATTGAATCTTGAAACACAACTTCAATTTGTAAGGACTTTCCATTTTGATATTTATTATTACTTTTATCAATTAAGTCAGTTGAAATTGCTACACCGATTCCAAGAATCAACAAACCGAGCCAAACATAATTCAGCATTATAACTCCTTGATTTTAAAACAGAAAAATTCAATTTTGAGTTGTAATTTATAAATTCTTTTTCTAAATGACATTATCATTATGAATTAAAAATAATTTTAAGAGTAACTTTATGAAAATTGGAATAGTACAATTAGACCAAGTTTGGGAAGACAAGGCAGCAAATAAAGAAAAAATATTAAATCTTGTTGAAAAAATTGAACAAAATACTGATGTCCTAATTTTTCCTGAAATGACTTTAACAGGTTTCACAATGAATACAAAAAATGTTGGAGAAGAGATTGATGAGGCAAGTATTATTTTTTTCTTAGAACTTTCAAGAAAGCTAAAGACAAATATTTTTGCTGGAATTGTTGAAAAGGATAATAATTATTTTTACAATTCCCTTTTCCATTTTGATAAAAACGGATTGATAAAGGCAGTTTACAGAAAAATTCATCCGTTTACACTTGGAAATGAACATAAACATTTTATCAGTGGAAATGAAATTGTAACCTCAAATATTGAACTTCATAAAATTGGTCTTTCAATTTGTTATGATTTAAGATTTCCGGAACTCTACAGATTTTATGCAAAAGAAAAAGCTGAAATTATAATAAACATAGCTAACTGGCCCCTGAAAAGAATTGAACATTGGCAGTATCTCCTAAAGGCAAGAGCAATTGAAAATCAATGTTATATGATTGGCGTAAATAGAATAGGCAAAGATATCTGCAATGATTACAACGGTTCTTCTGCTGTTTACGGACCTCTGGGAGAAAAACTATTACTTGCAGAAAATTCTGAACAAATATTCTACATAAATTTAGATTTTGAAAAGGTTAAAGAAGTAAGAAAAAAGTTTGGTTTTCTTGATGACATTAAGTTGATTTAAGCTAAATGATTTTGGGATTATTATACAAAACCACAATTTAGTTTCAGCTTATTTTATCCCAAAATTTTTTAGTGTTAACAAATGAGCAGAATAATACAACTACTTCGGTTAACGATTTAATATAACCTTGTTTGTTATGCTTTAATACATTTGGCAAAATCTCATTATTCCATAGAAAAATAAAAATAATTTTGTTACAAACCGACAAACAATTATTCAATAAATTGTCTTAAAAAACATACGAAAAAGAAAATACGAATTTGTTTGTTTTTATTTCTTGATATGTTCTTGAAACATTATAATCATAGTTATCACCTACATTTTGCCACCAGCCATGAATAAAAGCAAAATCAAATAAAAGTGATTTGGATAACGGCAAACCGACACCTGCGGTTACAAACTTTTTATCGAAGCTACTGTCATCTTCTTTGTAAGGAGAAGGTAAGTAAATAAATCCGCCTCTTAATTTTAATACGGGAGAAGGCAAAGAAAATTCCGCCCCGAAATTTAATTTAAGAGTACTTGTAAAAATATCTTTTATTATTTTATTTTGTTCATTTAATTCATCATTATCAGACACATTATCAAATTCCATTTGTGTATAATCTGTATAGGTTACAGCAGCATTAAGAGAAAAAAACGGAAGTGTTGCAGAAAAACCTCCGCTAAATTCCATAGGAGTTACAATTTCATATTCTAAGTTTTGTTCGGGAAAATCCTTTTCGAAAATATAGTTTTTAAAATAAGATTCGCCATCAACAAGATACTTTTCTTTCACAGTATAAAAAGTAGGAAATTTTACTGTACCACCAATGCTGAAGTTTTTATTCGGGTAATATAAAAATCCTAACCTGGCATCCCAACCTGATAAATCCCAGTCTACAATATCTTTAATTGTAAACCACTCAAAATCTTCCGTTTGAGCATCTCCTGGATCTAGAAATCCCTGATATAAGTAACTAGCATCTTTTTCGGTATATCTTCTGTTGTTTAAATAATTTCCACCAATAAAATTAATTGTTGCGCCAAGATAAAGATTTTTACCTGCTTGGAAAGCTGTTGAAATTACCCAGTTATTAATTTCACCTTCTTCAAAAGTTTCACCGTTTTGGTTTAATTTCCCATTTATCAGTGTTTCATAAAAAAGTGTGTTATCATTTGAATCTTTTACAGGATTACTTAAATAAAGTTCAAAAGGAATTTCATTACCGGCAGCAGTTAAAGTTTGAATTAAAGATGTATTGGAATTATTAAAACCGTCAAATTTTATTGTGGAATTAAAGTCTCGTACTTGATTATAACCAAAAGCAAAAACAACATTTCCTTTTTTAACATCCAAGGGCATGACCAGACTTATCGCATTAATATTGGCACTTGTTCTTTTATCTTCACTTAAATTACCAAAAAAAGTTGTGTTGTTATTAAACGTATTTGAATTAAAACTTATTGAAAAAATATCTCTTCTGATAGTTCCGATACCTGCCGGATTTATTAAAGCACTTGAAAAATTACCAAGAGAACCAATTGTACTATTTCCCAAAGATAATGTCCTGGCATCATAATCAATGTTTTGCTGCCCTAATTTGTAAACATCATTATACGTCTGCGAAAAAAGAGTAAGTGAACTTAAAATAAATATTACAATTATTTTTTTCATTATCTTCTACTCCTTTTACTGCTGCTTCTGTTTCTCGAACTATTTGAAGATGTACTTCTTGAGCTTGAACTACTTTTGCTAGATCTTGAACTCGGAGTATAACTCCTTGATGACGAACTACTGCTTCTTGAGGCAGGTTTTGAGTAACTACTTCTTGAAGGCTTCGAATAAGATTTTCTTGACGAACTTCGGTTCCTCTTGGAAGTATAAGTTTTCTTGCTTGAACTACTCCTTCTGTTACCGTAAGATTTGTTAGAAGACCTTGATGATTTAGGAACAGTAAAAGATTTGCTGTTATTTTGATAGCTTCTTCTGCTTTTATAAGTTTTAGTTCTTCTACTTCTTTTGTTACTATTACTTTTTACAGAAGTTTCGCTTCGTGGCATATTCTTTCTTATAGTTCTTTTAGATGTTCTTCCTCTTACATTTCTATAAGTTTTAGAGCTTCGGGTTCTTGAATTAACCGTACCGGAATTTCGATTGGTAACCTTATTTACGGTTCTGCCGCTTCTTACTTTTGTATTTGAATTTTTATTTACCTTACCTCTCGAAATTGCAGTTGAAGTTCGACCTGCTCTTTCTGTAGTTATTCTTCTGCCGTTATTACTTCTTGTTCGTGTTACAGTTCCGCTTGATTTACTTAGAGATGTTCTGTTTCGGGAACCGCTGTTATTGTAGGAACTTCTTACTCCCCTTCCGCCTCTGTTGGTTCTTAATGTTGCAAATCTATTTGTTCTCTGTTTAGTTTTACCTAAATAGAAATAATTATTATTATGGTAATAAGGATTATAATTATAACCATAGCCTGGCGAGTACCATCCCCAATATGAATAATAGTATGGACGATAATATGGATAATAGTAATAGTCCCAATCCCAATAATAATTTCTCCACCAAGTATAATCCGTAATCATATAGCGTGAATAACTTGGATAGTAGTAGTTATAGAATTTTCTATGGGAGTAACTATCATAGTGATATTCATCATTGTCATCATAATACTCTTCATCTTCAGGGTAATAATCCTCTTCTGCATAATGATCCGATGTATCATTTTCATAATTTTCACTTTCATATCCATCATCAGTTTCAACTTTATCCCAATACGCTTCTCTTTCATAATCATATCCAACCTCAGTGTAACAACCTGATAAAGTTATAACTAATGCAAAAATCGCTAATAATATTTTCTTTTTCATTTTTTCCTCATTATATAATAATCATTACTTCTTAGGCAAAAAATAAGCCAAAAAAATGTTGAATTTTCTAATTTTTTATTTGCTTTACTCTCACTTTTGTATTATAAAATAAACTATTTGTATAATAAATTATACATCAATAAATGTTTAATAAATATTCAACTCTTACTGCTCTTTCAACTCCTCTGTATGGTTGATTCTTTTTATTTTCAAGAATATTTCTTAAATCCATACCAAGCGATAATCCAATTCCAAGAGAAAATCTTAAACCTACATTTAAATAACCAGAACCTTTGCCGTATATTTCATTTGAGTTATCGTTTAATGCAAAATCATACTCAGACATTACTGATAAAAACGGTCCTATAGTTTTTTCAAAACCTACTCCAAAATTTATATAACTATCACCATCTTTATTTTCATAGGAATAATTTATCACTCCGTGTAAACTTAAATATCCTAATAAATTATAATTTTTTGTAACTGCTGCATAAAACCCCTTCGATTTTATTTCATATCTTTTTAAGCTTTTGTCATATTTTCCGACTCCTTGAGAGTTATAGCCTAAAGTAATTGACGGAAAAAGTAAACTTTCTTTAATTAGTCTAAATTTAATATCAAATCCGGGATGAATATATAAATCAGGTGTACCCGCTCCAATTATGTTTGAGCCTCCGTAAGAAATTCCAAGACTCAAATTATCCATTACGGCGAGCTCTAATTTTGAAATCAAAATACCATTTTGAAGAATATCGAAATTAAGACCCATAGTTCCACCCGATAAAATTCCGGCTGTGGGCAAATCAATTAGTTGCCTTAATTCTTCCGATGCCTTTGCTCCTGAGGTTGTTTGAGCAAAGGTATAATTTGAAAAAGCAAACAAAATTACAAGAAAAATATTTTTAATAATTTTATTCATTTCAAGAAAAATTAAATTGAATCTTTTTTTATGGAACAAAATAATTGTGCCGGACGAAGAGAATATTTAGATTCTATTTCTATCACTAAACTACCTGCTTTTATTGTTGAAAATAAAAGAGAATTATTTTCTTTTTCATCCAAAATTTTAATATTTTCTTTTCCTTCTATTATTTCAAATTTACATTCCAAATTTCTAAAACTCAATTCATTTCCTTGTGCATTCAAACCCACGCACTTAACAGTATATTTTTTCTTAAGCTTAAGTTCTTCAGGGTTAAATTCAGATATAATTTTAACTTCGTATATACTTAAAAAAAAATGCCAAACTATAAGAAGTATAAAAAAGATGCTTGCAAAAAGAAGTAAAAACTTAACTATAGTAAAGCTACTTTGCAATTTTGTATGTTGTCCCCTCTTTACTATCGGCTAAAATAATACCGATTTTATTCAAGCTCTCTCTTATTTCATCGGCAAGAATGTAATTTTTCTCTTTTTTAGCTTTGTCTCTTACACTTATCAAAATTTCTATTAAGTCGTTTTCTTTTGAAACAATTTTCGGGGAATCAGAAAATATTTTAATCCCAAGTACATCGCTCAGTGTACTTTGAAGAAAATTCTTAGCATTATTTATTACATCTTCAGAAATCTTGTTATTTTTACTCAGAAATTTATTGAAATCTCTTACAAAATCATAAATTGCCGAAAGTGCCTGCGGAGTGTTAAAATCATCATCCATAGCACTTTCAAAAGCAAAAATATATCTTTCAATTTCAAAGTCATTCAGTCCGCTGCCTTGCGAAGTTTGAAAACTTTTTATTCTATCAGCGAGAGAATATATTTTTTCCAAACCTTTTTCCGCACTTTCCAACAAATCTTTAGAAAAGTTTAACGGACGACTATAGTGAGTTTGGCTAAATAAATATCTAATTGCATTTGAACTGTGTTTTTTTAGAATATCCCTTGCAGTAAAAAAATTACCGAGAGATTTAGACATTTTTTCTTTATTAAAATTTAAAAATCCAAAGTGAATCCAATACTTAACAAATTCTTTAGTGCAGCAAGCTTCACTTTGTGCAATCTCGTTTTCATGATGTGGAAAAATCAAATCATTACCGCCGGTATGAATGTCAATAGTTTCACCAAGATGTTTCATGCTCATCGCGGAGCATTCGATATGCCAGCCAGGTCTGCCTTTTCCCCAAGGACTATCCCAGAAAGGTTCGCCAGATTTAGCTTTTTTCCATAAAGAAAAATCACCGGGATTTTTTTTCTCGCTGCTAACTCCAATTCTTGCACCCGCTTCGAGAGCATCAATATCTTTTCCACTTAGTTTTCCGTAATCTTGAAATTTTTTAACATTAAAGAAAACATTCCCATTAACATTATATGCAATTTTCTTATCAATAAGCTTTTCAATTATATTTAGAATTTCATTCATGTGATCGGTAGCTTTAGGGTAAACATCGGCTTTTTTTATACCGAGTTTTTCTATATCTTCAAAAAAAGCAGCAGCAAATTTTTCAGCTACTTTTTCTACCGTTGTATTTTCTTCATTGGCTTTCTTTATTAGCTTATCATCAATATCTGTTAAATTCATAACAAATTTAACTTTATATTTTTTGTATTCTAAATATTTACGTAAAATATCAGACATGATAAATGAACGGGCATTACCAATATGAAAAAAATCATAAATTGTTGGTCCGCAAACATACATAGTAACATTCGGCGGATTTAACGGTTTAAATTCTTCTTTCTTTTTAGTAAGTGTATTATAAACTAACATTCTTTTCTCCAAAATTTCAATTTCAAATATAAAGAATTTTACTTTCGGATATAAAAGATGTAGATAATTTTTATATTTTTACGAATTCAAAAAATTATTCTTCAGAAAAATTACTACACTTTATGATATATTTAATTTTAGTTTCCATTATTTGGTCTCTCTCATTTACTCTTATTAAGGGTAATCTCACTTCTATTGATCCATATTTGGTTTCGTTCATAAGATTATTTATTTCATTTATTATTTTTCTTCCGTTTTTAAGAATTTCCAAACTGCGTAAAGAATTTCTATTTCGGCTTTTGGTTTTAGGGTTTTTTCAATACGGATTAATGTATCTCGCTTATATTTATTCCTACAAATATCTAAAAGCTTACCAAATAGCTTTGCTCACTATTTTTACACCAATTTTCGTTGTGTTAATAAACGATATTTGGAATAAAAAATTTATTGGCTTAAACTGGTTGAAAGCTTTATTAACTATAATGGGAAGTGGAATTATTGTTTACACAACTTCATTTTCATTTGGTTTTTGGAAAGGAATTGTATTAATTCAAGTTTCAAATTTTTTGTTTGCTTTAGGACAAGTCTATTATAAAAAACTTGTTGGAGATGTAAACTTCAAAGAACAATTAAGTAATTACGCTGTAGTTTTTTTGGGAGCAGCTATAATAACATTTATTTTTGCAATGTTCAGTTTTAATAATTCAGAATTAAATATTGAAACCAAACAATGGTTCACACTTCTTTATCTTGGAATTATTGCTTCCGGTTTAGCTTTCTATTTATGGAATTATGGAGCTACAAAAGTAAAGACAGGAAACTTAGCGATAATGAATAATCTAAAAATACCTTTAGGAATTTTATTTGCAGTTTTATTGCTTGGTGAAGATGTTAACTTACTTCAACTTATTATTGGTTCCACAATAATAATATCAGCTTTCTTTCTCGAAAGATTATCGATCAATGAGAAGCAAGTTTAGTTTATATAAAATTTTTTGAAAGAATGACTGCAAAAATTTGACTTTAATATTCTTATCACTTAAAATTAAGTAACAATAATTAATATTATTATGCTATGAAAAAAAATAAAATTATACTTTCTTCCTTTACAATTTTACTTGTGCTGTTAACAGTTTTTTTACTCTCAAGTTTCAGTACGAGTAACAATACATTTAATAAAAAAAGAAGCGACGGTTCGGAAATAACATATTCTCTTCCAAAAATTCCAAAGGAACTTAATTTTTGTGGAGAAGTGGTTCCCACTTATAATTTCGATGTTCATGAAAGATTGGAGCGAGAATTTATTGTGAACACATATTGGCATTCATTAACAATTCTTACTTTGCAAAGAGCAAACCGATGGTTCCCTATTATTGAACCGATTTTGGAAAAATATGATATCCCAAATGATTTTAAATATCTTGCGATAACTGAAAGTACATTGCTGAATATTACCAGTCCCGCCGGAGCTGTAGGATATTGGCAATTTATGAAAAGTGCAGCCAGAGATTACAATTTGGAAGTTAATCAAGAAATTGATGAACGTTACAACATCGAAAAAGCTACGGAAGCAGCATGCAAATATTTATTGAAAGCTTACGAAAAATATAATAGTTGGACTATGGCAGCAGCATCTTATAATTTTGGGATGAACGGAATAGATAGACAAATAGAAAGACAAGAAACCAACAATTATTATAATTTAGTCCTCGGTGAAGAAACTTCCAGATATGTTTTTAGAGTTATTGCTACAAAAGTAATTCTTGAAAATCCAGAAGATTATGGTTTCTTTATTGAAGAAGAAGAACTTCATGAGCCATTGGAAACATTCGAAGTTCAAGTAGATAGTTCAGTAAAAAGCTGGGCAGAATTTGCAAAATCTTTTGGTTATAACTATAAAATTTTAAAATTTTATAATCCTTGGTTAAGAGAAAATTATTTAACAAATAAAAAGAAAAAAACTTATAAAATTAAATTTCCCGTTGAAGGAAGTATTAAAGTTGTACCGGAGTTGCAAAAAAAGTTTTAAGAATTAGCTGAGTTGAAAATTTTCACTAATCTGTTGATCATTATACAATCTTTTATAGAAAGACAGAATAAACTAATAAAACTTTATCAGTTTAATTCCCCTCTAACCTCTTTTAATAAATTGCTAAAATCTTCAGGTAATTCTGAATTAAACAACATTTTTTCTTTTGTTACGGGATGAATAAAACCAAGCGTTTTTGCGTGCAACGCCTGTCTATTAATTAAAGTCAACAAATTTTCTACTCTTTGCTTAATCTTAGGAAATTGAAATCCATAGTTAATTCTTCTTCCACCATAAGTATGGTCACCAAAAATACTATGATTATTATGCGATAAGTGAACTCTAATCTGATGAGTTCTTCCGGTTTTAAGATTTAATTTCAACAAACTTAAAAAATCATATTCTTCCAAAACTTCATAAAAAGTGTGGGCATGTTTTCCGCCTGTTTCCGATACGGCAAAAATTTTCCTGTCTTTTTTGCTGCGGGCAATGTTACCAATAATTTCACCTTTGGGCTCTTTCATTTTTCCCCAGCAAACAGCCCAATATTCTCTTTCGATTGAATGATCTGCAAATTGTTTTGCAAGATGCGAATGGACCTTCTCATCTTTAACAATAAGTAATAATCCTGATGTATCTTTATCAATCCGATGAACAATACCGGCTCTCATTCCTCCATTAGCATTACTCAAATTTTCCGAATGATATTTAAGAGCATGAACCAAAGTTCCCGAATAATTACCCGGTGAAGGATGAACAACCATTCCTGCTGCTTTATTTATTACAATAATGTAATCATCTTCAAAAACAATATCTATGGGAATATTTTCAGGTTCAACAATATCTGGACGAGGTTGGATGGGAATGCGCAGAATAATCTCATCTTTAGGATTTATTATAAAATTTGCTTTTACAATATTTCCATTAACGGTAAGTAAATTATCTTTAATTAATTTTTGTATTCTCGATCTGGATGTATATTCTAATGTGTTAGCAAGGAAAGTATCTATTCTTTTTTTTCTTTCACCGTTACTTATAGTTATCTTTATTATCTTCTCTGATATTATCGCCATCTTTCATTTTTACTTCATTATTAGAGTCTTTTGTGCCTTCTACCTTGTTATCGTTTGCTTCTCTTTTGAGATATGAATTTCCATTAGTATCTTCTGAACTTTCAATTATATCTTTTTCATTTTTCTTTTCTTCAAAACTTTTATGAAAGATAAGTAAAATAAAAACACCTATTGTTACGGATGAATCGGCTATATTAAAAATCGGGAAACTGTCAAACGTTTTTCCGAAAACCGTAAAACCTAAAGCATTAAAGTGAAGAAAATCAACAACTCTACCGTAGAGTAAAGGAGCATAATCATAAAAAATACCGTAGAAAAATCTATCAATTAGATTACCGATTGCTCCACCAAGAATTAGTGCCAGAGCAATACGAAATAATAATTTTTGTTCACGGGATTTATAAATGTAAAACACAATGCCAATGCTTACAATAAAAGAAAACAAAGACAAAAACAATTTTGAATATCCGCTAACATCAATTCCAAAAGCCATTCCGGGGTTTTCAACAAAAGTAAATTTTATTAAATCACCCCAGACATTTATACTCTGTCCGTAATCCATTCCCTTATGGCTTAAATTCAAAAACGGAATATTAAAACCCTTGACCCATAACTTGGAAATTTGATCTAAAACTACAACAACAAAAGAAATATAAAGTACTCTCAATATTTTAATTATCCAATCTTATAATTTTAAACTCTAATCCGTTAATTAACAGACTAACTTTTAATTTTGCTTTTACCTTTGTTTATTTTTACAAGCAACGCAATGCTGAGTATGAGGAACAGCGAGCAATCGGTCTTTCGGAATTAAGTGCGGACCTTCCTTGAGCTCCAGACTATCAATACAAATACCGTAAGTCCCTTTTTCAATTCTTTGTAATGCATCTTCCAAATAACCCAAAAATTTAGTTTCTCTTTGTGCCCACAAGTATAATTTTTCTCTTTCTTGAGCATCAGTACCTTGTTCAGCCATGTGAAGCGAGTAAGGTGAATTTTCATTAACATACTGTCCGGTAGTAGAATCCATCATCTGGTCTTTAAGATTCTGAAGTTGTTCAATTATCTCTTTTCTTTTTTCTAAGATAACTTTTTTGAATTCCTCTAAATCTTTTTTGGAATAACCTTTTATTTTTTTTACCTTTTTAGTAACCTTGGAAACGACTTCAACTTCTCTGCCTGTTTTAGTTTTGGATGTTGATTTAGTTTTATTTATTACCTTCTTAGTTATTTTTGTATCCTTTCTTTTAACTCTCTTCGCCATTTTTTTCTTCCTCCTAGAAAATCAAATAACTTTACTAATAGTAATTTCACATTTATACTCACCTATATCGGCATTTTCACTAAAATCATTATTTGTTGATTTAGTTAGAGTATCGGCGAGAATTTCATTTTTTATGTAATCTTCAAATTTAAACAAATAATTTCTTAATTTATCATCGGCAGAAAAATTCACTGTAATTCTATCAACAATATCAAAATTTGCACTTTTACGCATATTTTGCACTCTGTTAACAAATTCTCTTGCATAACCTTCTGCAATTAGTTCTTCGCTTAATTCACTATCGATTGCTACTGTAACCCCGGCTTCAGATTCAACAACCCAGCCTTCAATTTCTGTACTGATTATTTCCACATCATCTTTAGTTAATTCAATTTCGTTTCCATTTAAATTTATTTTAAAACTATTATTTTTCTCTATTTGTTTTATTTCTTCTTGATTAAGTTCTTTAATCTTTGCAGCCAAATCTTTCATTAGCTTACCATATTTTGGTCCTAAAGCTTTAAAGTTAGCTTTAGCGGATTTGTTTACAATTGAAGAATCATCTTCAAGAACTTCAAGTTCTTTAATATTAACTTCTTCAAGAATTACTTCTTCCATATTTTTAACAGTTTCTCTTTTAGATGCATCAACTGCAATCATTATTTTTCTTAATGGTTGCCTTACTTTTAGATTTGATTTAGCTCTTATTGCTCTTGTTAAATAAACAACTTTTTGAGCTATTTCCATCTTATCTTCTAATTTTTTATTTTCATAAGTTTTCTTAGGGAAATCGATAAGGTGAATAGAAATACTTTTGTCCTTAGAAGTTACATTATTTAAATTTTGATATAATTCTTCGGATATAAAAGGAGCAAAAGGAGAAGTAAGTTTACAAATTGTTATCAAACATTCATACAAAGTTTGATAAGCTGAAATTTTTGACTCATTAATTTCTGATTTCCAAAATCTTCTTCTGCTTCTTCTTACATACCAATTCGATAACTCATCAATTGTAAAATCTGAAACCAAGCGAGCTGCTTTTGTAACATCATAATTGTTCATCAAGTTTTCATATTCTTCTATAACAGAAGAAAGTTTAGCAATAATCCATCTGTCAATTTCAGGTCTTTTTTCATAAGGAATATTTTCAGTATTAAAATCAAACTCATCAATATTTGCGTACAATGCAAAAAATGAATACGTGTTTATCAATGTTCCGAAGAATTTGCGCTGCACTTCACCTATTCCATCTTCATCAAAGAGTGTTGTTCTCCAAGGTGGACTTCCGGTAACAAGATACCAACGAGTAGCATCGGCACCATATTTATCGAATAGAACAAACGGATCAACGGCATTGCCTTTTGATTTAGACATCTTGAGTCCGTTTTTATCTAAAATCAATTCATTTACAATTAAATTTTTGTAAGCAACATTATTAAAAAGCATAGTTGCAATTGCATGAAGAGTATAGAACCAGCCTCTTGTTTGATCAATTCCCTCACAAATAAAATCAGCAGGGAAATTATTTTCAAACAGTTCCTTGTTTTCAAAAGGATAGTGAAATTGTGCAAAAGGCATTGCCCCGGAATCAAACCAAACATCTATTAGTTCGGGAGTTCGCCCAAAAACTTTTCCGTTCTTTTCAAATTTTATGTCATCTACAAAAGGCTTATGAAGATCAATTTCATTTTCATCTAAATCTTTTATGTTTATTTTTTTACCATCTCTTTCAATGTAGCCCTCTTTCAATTCTTCGATGCTTCCAACCGCAAACATATCACCATCATCAGAAACCCAAATAGGAAGCGGGGTTGCCCAGAATCTATCTCTCGAAAGTGCCCAGTCTTTATTCTCTTCCAACCAATTTCCAAAACGACCTGAACCAACTTCCGGTGGATACCAATTTATATCTTTGTTAAGTTGAACCATTCTGTCTGAAATGGAAGTAGTTTTTATAAACCAAGATTCTCTTGCATAATAAATTACGGGAACGTTATCAAAACGCCAACTAAAAGGATAAGAGTGAACAATTGTTTCTTTTTTATAAAGATTTCCGCTTTCTCTCAATTTTTGAATAATCTCAGGATCGGCGTCTTTCACAAACATATCTGCAAAATCTGTTACTTCTTTTGTAAAAAGACCACCGCGAGTTACAGGCTGCAAGAAAGGTAAATCATTTACTTTAGAAATCTCATAATCATCGGCACCGAAAGCAGGAGCAATATGAACAATACCGGAACCGTCTTCGGTACTAACAAAATCAGCACTAATAACATAAAATGCTTTTTTATCAACAGTTAAATATGGGAAAAGTTGTTCATACTCTTGTCCTAATAAGTCCGAGCCTTTGTATTCTTCAATTATTTCATAATCTTCTCTTAAGACAGATAATCGTTCTTTTGCAAGAATTAAATAAACACCTTCCGTTTTAATTTTCACATAAGTTATTTCCGGTCCGACAGCAAGAGCAATGTTTGAAATTAAAGTCCATGGAGTAGTTGTCCAAACAAGAAAATATGTTTCACCATCTTTTGTTAAATCAGATTCTTTTAATTTCATTAAAACATAAACGGAAGGATCTTTGGTTTCTTTATAACCCAAAGCAAGCTCATGCGAAGATAAAACTGTTTCTGACTTAGGACATTGAGGAACAATTTTATAATCTTTATAAATCAATCCTTTATCAAAAAGCGTTTTTAATGCCCACCAAACTGATTCAATATAATCATTTGTGCAAGTTATATAAGCGTCATCCAAGTTTAACCAATAGCCCATTCTATTGGTCATTTTTTCCCAAAGATCTTTGTAGGTAAATACAGACTCTTTACAAGCAGCATTATATTTTCCCACACCAAATTCCGGTATTTCGCTTTTGCTTTTTATTCCAAGCTGTTTTTCAACTTCAATTTCCACAGGCAAGCCATGTGTATCCCAACCTGCTTTTCTGTTTACTTTATAACCTTGCATTGTTTTATAACGACAAACAAGATCTTTTAAGGTTCTTGCCATTACGTGATGAAGTCCCGGTTTTCCGTTTGCAGTAGGCGGACCTTCATAAAAAGTAAAAGGTTTACTATCTTCCCTAAGCTCTATGCTCTTTTCAAAGACTTTTTCGTTTTCCCAGAATTTTAATATTTTTTCCTCAATCTCGGAATAAATGATACTGCTTGAATATTGTTTGTATTTTTTTTCCATATTTCAATAAATGTGTGAACTAATGTTTATCTATTTCGTAATTTTTTATTACTTCTTTTTCTATATCTATAAAATCTTTTAATCTCTGCTGCAATATATTTTTTTGTTCAATTACGGCAGAAGCTTTTTTATTAGCTTTTAATATTATATTTTCCGCTTCTACGGTAGCTTCTTTTAAAATAATTTCAGATTTTCTTTCTGCTTCTCTCAAGAGTTTTTCATTATCTTGATTTTTATAATTTTCTATTTCCCTTTGCTTTGTTATCAATTCGCTAAGAGACATTCCAAAGAATGCAATTGAGCCAAGAAAAATATTCCTCAAACTGTAAAGTATAATATTCTCAAAAACCAAATTTTCAGTTGAGAAAAAATTACTAAAGAACGATACGAGGAATGAGCTTACAAACACCATTGCTACAATTACAGAAAAAACTACTTTTCCTCCGTGAACCCAGTCAAGTGTTGTGTTGGTTGCCCATCCTGTTGCAAAAACAAACAAAGCTAAAATAAACCAAACAGTAAAGTTAATAATCTCTTGATTAAAAATCTCTGTATTTAAAAAATTAGAGATAAAAATAAGTATTGCAATCAGTAAGGGGTATAAATAATTTTTAAGTCTATCTTTCATTTTATTCTTTTTACAATTTCTTTCATAATTTTTGTCATTTTTGGTTCGGCTTTCATAGAAACCGAAATTATTTCATTTACATCAACAGGCATTAGAGAATCAGGAAAACACTCATCCGTTATTATACTTATTCCGAGTACTTTAATTCCCATATGATTTGCAGCAATATTTTCCGGTATTGTTGACATACCTACAACATCCGCTCCAATTGCTCTTAAAAATCTATATTCTGCTTTTGTTTCGAGATTTGGTCCGGGTACTGCCGCATAAACCCCTTTATGAACTTTAATTCCAAACTCAAGAGCAATATTTTCGGCTAATTCAATCATTTCTAAATTATAGGGCTCACTCATATCGGGGAAACGCGGACCTAATTCATCTTCGTTTTTGCCTATAAGAGGGTTATCTCCGAGAAGATTTATATGATCATTTATAATCATGATATCTCCTTTTCTGTAAATCGGATTCATTCCACCGCATGCATTGGAAAGAAGAAGATTTTCAACACCTAGATATTTCATAACTCTTACGGGGAATACAATTTGCTGCATTGAATATCCTTCGTAATAATGAAATCTGCCTTGCATTGCCAAAACATTTTTACCGTTTATTTTACCGAGAATTAATTTCCCTGTGTGTGATTCAACGGTAGAAAGTGGAAAGTACGGTATTTCTTTATAAGGAATTTCTGCTATTATTTCAATTTCGTTTACCAATCCGCCAAGTCCGGTTCCGAGAATAATCCCGATTGGAAAATTCTCTTTGCCCTTTTCTCTTATTACTTTTAGTGAATCGTTTATTTGGGTTATTAATTCGCTCATAGTAATTTTTCCATTATTTTTTCAATATCAATCTCGCTTTCCGTTTTGTGAGCTGCAGCTTCAAGCATTGTTTTATTTAACTCTTCGGGATTAGTTTCTTTTTCAAAATCACTTAGAATACGCTCTTGATTATTAATAATAACTTTTAACCTTACCAACATTATTTCTCGTTGTTCTTTAAGAAAAAGCAAGGTGTCTCTTGTAATTTGAGCTTCTGCTTCAGCTTTATTAATAATTTCTTGAGATTTTTTTTCTGCTTCTTCCAAAATTTTCAATGCTTTATCTTGAGTTTTTGTAAAAGTGTTGCCCTCGTCTTTCTTAATTGAAGTCAGTTCATCGCTCAAGTTTTTTTCATTTTTTTTGTACTCTTTTATTTTGACTCTAAGATCAGTAACATCTTTTTTTAATACTGAATTTTTAACACTTAAATTTTCAAATTCTTGACTTAATTCTTCTAAAAATTTAGTTACTTCCTTTTTTGAATATCCGTTTGTCTCGGATTCAAAAACTTTTTTCGCGATATTTTGGGGATTCATTCTCATTAGATTTTATTGTTATTCTTTAAAAATTGCAGTTCCTATTCTTAAAATTGTTGCACCTTCTTCAATCGCCGTTTCAAAATCGTTTGTCATTCCCATAGAAAGTTCTTTTAATTTATAGCCTTTTTCATTTACTCTTTCTAACATTTCTCGCAACCCTCTGAAAGTCTTTCTTATAATTTCTTCGTCATTGGTAAATGGTGCCATTGTCATCAACCCAATTGGCAAAACATTATTAAGTCCATCACTCGTATTTAGAATTTTATGAACATCATCAAATGTTTTTAATCCGTATTTTGATTCTTCTCCGCTTATATTTACTTCGAGCAATATTTTTTGCACTTTTTGAATATTAGCTGCTCTTTTGTTAATTTCCAATAATAATTTTTCCGTATCAACAGAATGAATTAAGAAAGTGTAAGGAATAATGTCCCGAACTTTATTTCGTTGTAAATGCCCGATAAAGTGCCATCTTATATTATCATTAATTTCCGTAACTTTCTGTTTTAATTCTTGTGCTTTGTTTTCACCAAAATCTAATATTCCAAAGTTCTGTGCTTCTTTTATTTTTTCTATAGTATTTTGTTTAGAAACAGCAACAAGTTTTATTTCATCAAAATTTCTATTAGCATTTAGACAACTTTTGGCAATCTTATCTTCAATATATTTTATATTATCTTTAATCATTGTTTTATTAAATGCGAATCTATCTATATTGTTTGGTAAAATCAACAAAAATAAATAAAAAAGGGGCAAAAAAGCCCCTTTGAATAATTAACTGCATCCAGTTGTTGCACCACATGTTTCACATTTTAAGCATGTGCCGTTTCGCACCATTGTCATACTTTGACATTCGGGACAAATATCACCAGTATAACCGAGCGTCCTTGCTTCTTTTATCTTTTCTATAACTTGTCTTTGAGAACCGTTACCATTATTGTGTGATGCTACAATGTTATTACTTACGGGAGATTTAATTTTTACTTCCGATTTGTCTAAGTGAATTGTCCTTTCACTAATAACTTCTTCACTGACAAATTCGGGTTCAGTAATATTATTTACTTTTCCTCTTGGAGTATTTACTTCGTTTTCATCAACATGAGATAAATCGTTTCTGTTTAGATATGTTACCGCAAGTTCTCTAAAAATGTAATCGATAATTGATGTTGCCATCTTGATTCTGTCGTTACCAGTTACCATACCGCTTGGTTCAAACCTGGTGAATACAAATGCATCTACAAATTCTTCGAGTGGAACTCCGTGCTGCAATCCAAGTGAAATAGCAATTGCAAAGTTATTAAGCAGACTTCTTACTGCTGCTCCTTCTCTGTGCATATCTAAAAAGATTTCACCAAGCTCTCCGTTATCATATTCTCCTGTTCTTATGTAAACTGTTTGTCCGCCAATTTTAGCTTTTTGTGTATATCCAGTTCTTCTATCGGGCAATCTTCTTCTTTTTGCTATATATCTATGAATAATTTTTTCTGCAACTTTTATTATTTCATTATCTTCTTCAAGTTTTTGTCCTTCAATTTCATCAACATCGTCTTCGGACAATGAATTTAACGGTTGCGAAAGTTTTGAGCCATCTCTATAGAGAGCATTTGCTTTTAATCCTAGTTTCCAAGATTGCATATAAGCATCTTTAACATCATCAATATCCGCTTCGCCTGGCAGGTTAATTGTTTTGGAAATTGCACCTGAAATAAAAGGTTGTGCCGCCGCCATTATTCTTATGTGTGCTTTACTCTTTATAAAGCGAGTGCCTTTTTTACCGCATTTGTTTGCAGTATCGAAAACAGGATAATGCTCATGCTTTAAGAAAGGTGCTCCTTCAATTGTCATTGTTCCACAAACATAATCATTGGCTAGTTCAATTTCTTCTTTTGTAAAGCCGATATGTTCCAATACATTTAAATCAAAGCTGTTTAATTCTTCTTCCGATAAACCGAGAGTATTTATGCAAAAATCTTCGCCTAGGTCATATTTATTAAAAGCAAATTTAAGCTTAAACGAACCAGGTAAAACTTTATTGATTTTATTTAAAATTTCATCGGTAAAACCTTTTGCTTTTAATGTTTCACTATTAATATACGGACATCCGTTTAAGGTTCCCGTGCCTTTTGCATACTTAACTATTTTATTTATTTGCTCTTGATTATAGCCAAGCTGTTTTAATGCCGGTGGAATTGATTGGTTTATAATTTTAAAGTAACCGCCTCCGGCTAATTTTTTAAATTTAACCAAGGCGAAATCAGGTTCAACTCCTGTAGTATCACAATCCATTACAAGTCCGATTGTTCCTGTTGGTGCAAGAACCGTTACTTGTGCATTTCGGTAACCATATTTCTTACCGAGTTCAACAGCATTGTCAGAATCCTGTTGAGCAGATTTTAATAAATCGGACGGGCAATATTTTGGGTTTATTCCCATTGGATGAATTGATAGTCCTTCATATTCTTCAATAGGAACATTATAAGCAGCTCTTTTGTGATTTCTTAAAACTCTAAGCATGTTTTCTTTATTATTTTCATATTTTGAAAAAGTACCGAGTTCTTTGGCAATTTCAGCGGAAGTTGCATAAGACCTCATGTGCATTATTGCAGTTATGGCTCCTGTTATAGCTTCTGCTTCTTTACTATCGTATGGAATGCCTTGTCTCATCAGCAAAGAACCGATATTTGCATAGCCTAATCCTAGTGTTCTGTAATCATAACTATTTTGTGCAACTTCTTGACTCGGATATTGTGCCATAAGTACACTAATTTCAAGAACAATTGTTAAGAGTTTTGTTGAATGCCTAAATGCTTCAATATTAAATTGTTGTTTATCGTCATTATAGTATTTAACAAGATTCATAGAAGCAAGATTACATGCGGTATCATCTAAGAACATATATTCACTGCAAGGGTTTGAGGCATTAATTCTTCCGTCATTTATGCAAGTGTGCCACTCGTTAATTGTTGTATCGTATTGTAAGCCCGGATCGGCAGATGACCAAGCTGCAAAACCAATTTGTTCCCATACATCTTTTGCTTTTAAAACTTTGCAAGGTTCAGGTTCCCTATTTTCTTTTTGGGATTTTTTAAGTTCAGTCCTGTAATATAAATTCCAATTAGCATCATCTTCTACAGCTTTCATAAACTTATTAGATACTCGAACTGAATTATTTGAATTTTGTCCTGCTACAGTTGCATAAGCTTCTGAATTCCAATCGGTATCATACTCCGGAAATTCAATTGAAGTAAATCCTAATTTTGCAAGTTGAATTACTCTTTCGATATAATTTTCGGGAACATAAGCGCGTCTGGCATTAATAACAGCAGCTCTTAACTTTTTATTTGTTTTTTTATTAAATCTGTTATTTTCAGGGTGTTCTGCATAGCATGCTTTTATAATATTATTCAAATGCAGATTACAAATTTTTGATCCTACTACAATTGAAGCAACTTTTTGTTCTTCTTTAACCTTCCAATTAATAAATTCTTCTATGTCAGGATGATCTATATCTAAGGTAACCATCTTAGCGGCTCTTCTTGTTGTGCCACCTGATTTTATTGCTCCTGCTGATCTATCACCGATTTTTAAGAATGACATTAATCCCGATGATTTTCCACCTCCGCTTAAAGGTTCATCTGCACCTCTTATGTTTGAAAAGCTAGAACCTGTTCCGGAACCGTATTTGAATAATCGTGCTTCTCTAACCCATAAATCCATTATTCCGTTTTCATTTACCAAATCATCTTTTATGGATTGAATAAAACAAGCATGAGGCTGCGGATGCGTGTAAGCATCTTCTGCTTTAGTCAACTTTCCGGTTTTATAATCAACATAATAATGCCCTTGCGAAGGACCATTTATTCCATATGCCCAGTTTAATCCTGTATTAAACCATTGCGGACTGTTAGGAGCAGCCATTTGATTTGCCAGCATAAAACAAAGTTCATCGTAAAAAGCTTTGGCATCTTCTTCTTCATCGAAGAAATTTGCTTTCCAGCCCCAATATGTCCATGTTCCTGCTAATCTGTGAAAAACTTGTCTGGAATCTGTTTCACTGCCAAATCTGTCCTTTTCTGGTAATTCACTTAATAATTCTTCATCAGCTTGGGAAGGTTGTAACCATTTTGGAATATTCTTTTCTTTTATTTTTTTTAAAAGTTTAGGAACACCTGCCTTTCTGAAATATTTTTGCGTTATAACATCAGTTGCAACTTGCGACCACGATTTAGGTACTAAAACATCTTCCATTTTAAATACTTCCGTACCATCAGGATTTCTAATCTCTGATGTTCGCTTCACAAATTCAATTGATGAGAAGGGATCTTGATCTACTGTTGTAAAGTAGCGAGATATCTTCATAAATACACCTCCTATCTTAAAAGTTCATAAATTTAATTTGTTGGTATGTAAATCCTTTTGCCCAAAGTATGCTGGTTAGTATGCTAACAAAAATAACATTGGGCAGTAAAGTTATAGCAATTGATTGATAAATCCAAGTTTAAAATTCAAAAAAAAACTTTTTGATGAATTTTTTATACAAATTTTTCACAAAAGAACTTTGATTGGCCCTCTTTTTTAAGAGAAACAATATTTTAGAATATATTTCGATTATAATTTGTTTTTTAACTAACTGACATAAAATCAAAAGTTAATTCTTATGAAGAAAAATATTTTTTATTATAGAAAAATGAGGAAACAATGAAATAATTTATAGTTATAAATTATTAAACTAAATATCTTTTTTGACAAATCGCAAAAAACCACTTATAACAATATTACAATTCTGACTAAAAAATAAGTAAGCAGATTTTAGATGTTAATTTCCCGCAAAATAAGAGGAAAGCAATTATTGAGATTTTACATTTTTCATATCTTTCAACTTTGTTTCAAAAGCTGGGAAAACTACTCTCCAAAGAAAGTAGTTTTCGCTTCAATCTTTTCTATTTATAAGTTTTGAGTAATTACGATGCCAATCTGATATTAGCAAATTTAAGCAATAAAGTTTTAGTACCTTTTTCTTCAAAAGCAATTGTTACTTTTTGGTTATCGCCTGTTCCTGTAATTTTAAGAACTTTTCCTATTCCAAACATATCATGAGTTACTCTGCTACCAACTCTAAAGGAACGCCTTTCTTGGTTGAATTCATCAAAATCTTCTTGATAAAGTTCATCGTAAAAGGCTTTTCTTCTTCTTCCGCCTTTTCTGGTATTTCCTTTATTAAGCTCATGAACAGTTGCAGGGTCTAATTCCTCAATAAATCTTGATTTGCTTTGATATGCGACTTCACCAAATCTATATCTTGATCTTGCATAAGAAATAAACACTTTCTTTTCTGCTCTAGTTAATGCCACATAAAAGAGTCTTCTTTCTTCTTCAATCTGACTATTAGAATCAAATCTTTGATTAAGCGGAAATATATCTTCTTCGCAGCCGGTTATAAACACCAATGGAAATTCCAATCCTTTAGAAGCATGAATTGTCATAAGCGTAACAGAATTTTCTACATCGGAGTATTGATCTAAACCAGTAATTAAAGAAACATCTGCAAGGAAATCGTGAATTGTGGCATTGGGATTTGTTTTACTAAACTCTGCAATACCGGATAACAATTCTTGAACATTATCATATCTTTGCATTGACTCTTGAGAGTTTTCTTCTTTATACATTCTCAAAATACCAAGTTCATCAACTAAAGCTGATGTAAGTTCCAATAAAGATAATTCATTTTTAAGATTGATATATTTATCAAGAAACAATTTGAATTGTTTTACATTTTTCTGGATTCTTTCTTTAACTTCAATTACCTCAAAAACTCTTAACATTGTTGTAAAAAGAGGTATGTCAAGTTTACGCGAAAAGTCAATCATTTTACTAATTGAAGTGTTTCCAATTCCTCTTTGCGGATAATTCATAATTCGTAACAAACTTTCTTCATCATCTTGGTTTGCTATTACTCTTAAATATCCAACAATATCTTTCACTTCTTTTCTTCTGTAAAATTCAACTCCACCTATTATCTTATAAGGAATTTTTTCTCTTCGCAGTGCTTCTTCCAAAGCTCTGGATTGCGAATTCATTCTATACAAAATAGCAATTTCGTTTAATGAAATTTTTCTTGATGTAATTTCCTTTTTAATTCGTTTTGCGATTAAATAAGCTTCATCTTTTTCATCTGTACATCTAAGGACTGATAATTGTTCACCGTCATTGTTTTCAGTCCAAAGTGTTTTCCTAATTTGTCCTGAATTATTTTTTATAATAGAATCGGCAGCTTTTAAAATATTTCCTGTTGAACGATAATTTTGTTCTAACCTAAAAGTTTCTGCTTTAGCAAAATCTTTTTCAAAATTGAGCATATTTTTTATTTCTGCACCACGCCATCCGTAAATACTTTGAGCATCATCACCAACTACACAAATTTTTATTCTTGTTGTGGTAAGATGTTTAAGAAGTTCGTACTGTGCTTTATTGGTATCTTGATATTCATCAACAAGAATATACTTAAATTGTCCTCTGTATTTTGAAAGAATTCTTTGATGATTAGTAAATAGATCAATAGGTTTTAGTAACAAATCATCAAAATCCATTGAGTTATTTTCTTTCAAACGCTTGTTATACTCTAAGTAAACTTCAGCAACTTTCTTCTCAATTAAATCTGTTGCAATATGTTTGCTATATTCTTCGGCAGAAATCATCTGATTTTTCAAGTAGCTTATTCTACTTTGTATTTTAGAAGCATTTAAGCTATCAATACTGATATTTAAACCTTGTAAACAGCTATTTACCAAAGCAACTGAATCTTCTCTGTCGTAAATTGAAAAATTTTCTTCATAACCTATTTTTTTAGCTTCTGCTCTTAATATTCTGGCAAAAATTGAATGGAAAGTACCCATCCAAATTTCATGTGCTTTTTTCCCAACAAGCTGAATTATTCGGTCTTTCATCTCTTTAGCTGCTTTATTTGTAAAGGTTAGGGCTAATATTGAAGACGGTTGAAAGCCATTTTCGATTAAATAAGCTATTTTGTATGTTAAAACTCTGGTTTTTCCTGAGCCGGCTCCGGCTACAATCATGTGTGGAGCAGTATTGAACTTTACTGCAGTTTTTTGTTGTTCATTTAGATCATTTAGTATTTTCAAAGTTAACCTCATTTTTGCAAGACCGCAAAGTTAAGCATTTTCGAAAGCAATTTCAAAAATAATGTATAATTTTAAGAAATTATTATTAAATAATCAGAGTTATTAAAATAAAAAATCTGTCGGTTTGTCGATTTTTTAATTATTCGCTTTCTTATGATATTCATATATTATTGTTAAATCGGAACTTTAAATTAGCTCGGAATATATAAACAAAAAATCCCGCAATTGTTTACGGGATTTTTCTTAACACTAATTTTGTTGTACCGCTTTTACAGCTTCTTCAGACATTTCCATGCCCCGCCGTAAAGCTTGCTCATTAAGAGGAATAAGATGATGATATCTTTCGGGCAATACTTGTTTTAAGCCTTCGAGAATATTCGGTATTTCAATAATGGGTCTTTGCTGCAAGTAAGCACCAAGCATAATCATATTCATAATTTTGGTATTTTTCATTTTGGCAGCTTCTTTAGTTGCATCTATTGAAATAATTTCTATATCAGTTCTTGTAGGCGGATTAATTATATTATTTGATTCGTAAATTAATAATCCGTTTGGTTTAACCGCACTTTCAAATTTATCCAAAGATGGTTGATTGAGTGCTATAACTGTATCAAATTTAGAAATAATAGGCGAACTGATTTTTGTATCGCTGATAATTGCCATACAGTTTGCTGTTCCGCCACGCATTTCGGGTCCGTAAGAAGGCATCCAACTTACTTCTTTATTTTCAATCATTCCGGAATAACAAAGTATCATTCCCATAGAAAGAACACCTTGTCCCCCAAAACCTGCAATAATAATTTCTTGAGTCATTTTTATTTCCTCCTTTCGGGTTTTTTAATATCACCGAGCGGATAGAACGGAAGCATATTTTCGTCTAACCAATGATTCGATTCAATTGGTGTCATTTTCCAGTTAGAGGGACAGTTAGTTACAACTTCAATAAAGCTTGTTCCTTTTTTATCTTTTTGATATTGAAAACCTTTCTCAATTGCTTTCTTTGCTTTACGAACATTAGCAGGCTTATGAACTGATTGACGTGTAACATAATAAGTTCCGGGCAATTGAGCAACAAGTTCAGTAATTTTTAATGGAGCACCCATTGTTGCAACATCTCTACCGTAAGGAGAAGTTGTAGATTTCATTCCGGGCAATGTAGTGGGAGCCATTTGTCCACCGGTCATTCCGTAAATACCGTTATTAATAAAAACAATAAGTACATTTTCTCCTCTGTTACAAGTGTGGATTGTTTCACCGGTTCCTATTGCTGCAAGATCACCATCACCTTGATAAGAAAAAACATATTTTTCGGGCATTACTCTTTTTATTCCTGTTGCTACTGCAGATGCTCTTCCATGTGCGGCTTCGGACATATCAATATTTAAATAATTGTATGCAAGTACGGCACAACCAACAGGAGCAACACCAATTGTTTCGGATTGAATTCCCATTTCATCTATAACTTCTGCAATTAAACGATGAACTACTCCGTGACCACATCCCGGACAATAATGCATTGTAACATCTATTAAAGTTCCCGGTTTTTCATAAACTATATTTTCTTCTTGAAATAATTCTTCATGAACTTCTCTTAACTCATGTTCATAATGTTGATCATCCATTAACGCTCTTTCATTCATACAGCAACCCCCACTAATTTTTCTTCGAGTACATTTAATATTTCTTCAGGATCAGGAACAATTCCTCCCATTCTTCCATAAAACTCAACAGGCACTTTTCCGTTTACTGCGAGTCTTACATCTTCAACCATTTGTCCGGCATTCATTTCCACATCAAGAATCCCCTTTACTTTTCCGGCATAATCGTTAATAATTTGTGAAGGAAACGGAAAGAGTGTAATTGGTCTAATAACACCGACTTTAATTCCCTTTTCTCTTGCAAGTTGAGCTGCTTTACTACAGATTCTTGCAACTAATCCGTAAGCTGTTATAATGTAATCAGCATCTTCACAATCGATTGTTTCGTATCTTATTTCGTTTTTTTCTATTTCTTTATATTTCTTTTGAAGTTTTACATTAATTTCTTCCATTTTTTCTGATTTCAAGTGCAGGGAAGTAATAGAATTTTTAGGTCTGTCTTCGATTTTGCCTGTGATAGCCCAAGGCAGTTTTTCGAATGTTCTTTCTTCTTGCGGAGCCAATTCAACTTTTTCCATCATCTGTCCGAGAGCACCATCAGTTAAGATCATTGAAGGAATTCTATATTTAAATGCAAGTTCAAAACCGAGTTTTACAAAATCAGCCATTTCTTGAACTGTTGCAGGAGCAAGTACAAGCAATTTGTAATCTCCGTGTCCTCCACCTTTAACCGCTTGAAAATAATCTGCTTGGCTTGGTTGGATTGTACCGAGACCTGGTCCACCTCTGTTTACGTTTACTAATAAGCAAGGTAACTCCGCACAAGCGATGTAAGAAACTCCTTCCATCATCAAGCTCATACCGGGGCTTGATGAAGATGTCATAATTTTTTTGCCTGTTCCGGCTGCACCATAAACCATATTAATAGAAGCAACTTCACTTTCCGCTTGAAGCACAACCATTCCGGTTCTTTTTTCCGCTTCGCGACTTAAATATTCCAAAACTTCTGATTGAGGAGTAATAGGATAGCCAAAATAAGCATCGCAGCCTGCCCTAATGGCAGCTTCTGCCATAGCTTCATTTCCTTTCATTAATTTGAGGTCTTTTTTCATTCATTCACCTCAATTCTCATATCTCTATTAACATTTTTAACTTCAGCTATTTTCTTTCTACCTTTATTTGTACTTCTGTAAACGGTTATTCCTCCTTCGGGACATACGAGTGCACAATTTGTACATCCAGTACAATTATCATCAACTTTTACGATATATAAATAACCTTTACTATTTACTTGGCGAGCTGTTTCGAGACTTCCTTGCGAGCAAGCTTCCACACAGAGTTCGCAACCTTTACATTTTTCGATATCAATTATAATATCGCCTTTAACTTTTGCCATAAGTTCTCCTATTTTTAACCTTATATAATCTAATGATATAAGTTTTATGCCAAAAAACCTAATAAATATTCATATTTTTTATTTTTTTTATAAATCTTTGTTTAAGAGTTATAGGAGCAATTTTTTCGGAAAACTGATAAAGTTGATTTAAAAAATATTAAATAATAATTTACCAATTATGAGAAAAAAAGAATTTCTGTTGAGAATACTTAATAATTTTAAATGTTATAATAAATATTCGTTAAAATATTATTCTCACTTTTAGAATAAATTTCTAACAATAATTTAACTTTGAATATTTTATCAATATCCTTAACTTTGAATTCGATCAATTAAATATAGTAGAAAAGGGCCTATAATTCTTAGAAAAATATGAGAAGATATTTAATAAAATACTTAACTCTTATCTTTGTACTTTTTACAAACTATTCCTTTAGTCAACACAACTTACAAAAGAAAACAGATAGCATGTTTACTATTATTGTTAATAGACCCGATACAAAAAATAAAGTTGATGAACTTACAATTTTGTTTAAAAATGCTGCAAAAAAGGGATATGTAAATTACGAGATTATAGATAGTGCTATCAGCATAGGTGATAAATTATTTTATATTGAAGGATTAGGGAAAGCTTACCAAAGGAAAGGTTTAACAGCAAGGTATAACTATGATTACTATACTGCTATTGAAAATCATAAGAGAGCATTAACTTATCTGGAACAAACTATTGATACAATTGAAACTATAAAATGTCTTAACAATATTGGAGTTGCCTACAGAAGAGTAAATATAGAAGATAAATCCTTTGATTACTACTTTAAGGCTTATAAACTATCAGAAAAAATCAATTTAACATCCAGTCAGGCTATTGCATTAAATGGAATTGGAAATATATTTATCGACATTAAAAAATATAAAACTGCTCTATACTATTTTAAAAAAGCTTTGCAATTAGAAGTTTCTAATAATAATAAACAAGGTATAGAATATGATTTGGCAAATATCGGAGAAACTAACATATACATGGGGAATTATGATTCCGCTAAAGTCTATTTAGAAAGAGCCTTGCAATATGCAAAACAACGAAAAAAATGAATAAAGCCGGACCTGAACTAAATCTGTTAGGTTTGCTATACCAAAAACAAGAAAAATATAATATATTTTTATTATAAGCAGGCAGCTAAGTTATTTTTAAAGGATAAAAATTATCGATATTTATCAAACACTCTGATAAATATAGGAAACAATCAAATACACCAAGCTAATTACGAGACAGGATTAAAAAATATACAAACATGACTAAAATACGCAGCGAAAATAAGTTCTAAAGAAAATGTATTACTTGGCAATAACGCACTTATAAACTACTATGAACTAAAAAGAAATTTCAAAAAGGCTTTTGAAATACAAAAACTTACAATAAACATAAAAGACAGTATTCTTAATGAAACTTCGCTAAAAAGTATTATCAGTTCACAAATAGAACAACAAAGTTTAGATAAAGAAAAAAAATAAAAAAATTATCCAAAGAGAAAAAAGAATTTGTAAACCAAGCAAAAAACAATTTCCAAAAATTAATTTATGCTATTGTACTCGGTATTTTAGCTTTTGTATCAGCTATAGCCATTTATTTTATAAATAGACGCAAATCAGAATTAAAATTGAAAAAAATGAAAGAGGAATTGCAGTTTTATGTAAAACAGATAGAAATAAATTCCAAATTTCCCAAGGAGGAAAAAACACTAAAAGAACAACTTAAAGACTTTCAACTCTCACAAAGAGAACTTGAAGTACTTAAATTTCTCTTAAAAGGAAACACAAATAAACAAATATCCGAAGAACTTTACATCTCTATAAATACGGTAAAATCTCATATAAAAAACATTTACGGCAAAATGGATGTACGAAATAGAATACAAGTTATCCAAAAAATAAAAGAAAACACAAACTTGATAGAATAATTAAAATGCTAAAACTCGCATTTCAAACTTATTATCATTTAGTTCTCATAAAAACATAACCCCATATATTCTAAATAAATTAAAACTGAAAAACTACAAATTCACCCTTACGGGTGATAAAAATCACCTACTATTATTATAAAAATATCCTAAAATTTTTCTACTTTTACATTTGATTAATTTCTTATCAAACATTTTAATAAAAAAAGAGAACACTTATGAAAAAATTTTTATTAATTTTCGGAACAATAATATTAAATCTTGCACTCGCACAACCAACAGAAGCCCAATTTTGGAAAAAATTAAAAGAACACGCTAAAAAGAAAATTGAAAAAGAAGCGGAAGAACGCACACAAAAACGTGTAGATAAAGGTATAGACAAAGTATTTGACGAAACTGAAGATGCAATAGATGGAAAAGGAGAAAAAGATCCTCAACAGAATAGCAATGATAAGGAACAACAAGACGGTAATGCCCCAGGACAGGAAGAAAACACAAATAACCAACAAGCTCAACATAAAAAGCATACGCCCAAAGTGGTATGGAGTAAGTTCGACTTTGTGCCCGGCGACGAGATCATTTTTGAAGACGGTCCTTCACCGATGGAAGAAAACGGCGAATTATATGAGAGAGCGTTACGGCACTATTATTCCTTATCTTAAAAACAGAAAAGAAGATTACCTGCCCGATGTGTTTACCATAGAAATGGATTTGTATTTTGCTCCGAGTTATACTGCGTATCATCTTTATTTGTTTGATACTAAAAATCAAGAAAATCAAGGTATGGAAACAGGGGATTATGGTGATTGTCAAATATCTGTTTATGCGAATAATGTTTATACGAGAACAACCGGCAGCAAAAATCTTCCGGGAACAGATAGCGATAATTTAGAAGAAGGAGGAAATCCGGTTTGGAGACATATATCTATAGCCTATACCAAGGGTAAGTTAAAGGTATACATGGATGATACCCGTTTGGTAAATATTCCTCATTTTGAAGGTAATCCTTCAGGGTTTACAATTGTTGGTTCAGGAAATGGTGCTCCCGAAGAGATGCGTTTTATCAAAAATGTACGTATTGCCAAAGGTGGTGTAAAATACTATGACCGCGTGATGCAAGATGGTAAAATT
>PDPT01000001.1 GCA_002746605.1 Ignavibacteriota bacterium | reverse complement strand
TTATCTTTTACTTTAAAACTAATAATTTAATTCTTTCTTATAGTTATAGTGGGCTATATTTAAAAAAATATTTTTTTGAACTGAATGAAAAACTATATCATGAGCCAAGGTTAAGAAAAAATGATCCACGGAAAGGTATTGAAAGTTTTGGTGTAAATTTTACTTCTAAACAAATAATAAATAATAAGTTACATTATCTAAAGAACAATTATCCCAATAATCCGGAAATTTATATATATAATAGCAATATGGAGATTGAAGAATTCTGTTAAGAAATAAAAATTCATAGGTTCTGAATTATGTTACTTAGAAATAAACATATAGTTATTTATGCAATATTCATTTTAATAAATATTTACCTCCTATGAGAAAATATGTAATTAAAAAATGAAAATAATTTAGTTGTACTTTGAACAGAAGAAGGATGTGCATCTTGTAAGCAAGCATTAGTAAAGAATTATTTATTTTACAAACAAAATTATTCTGTTGAAATAAATTTAAAATACTTTTTCGGAAATTTATTATAAGCGGCTTTAGCAAGAGTTACATCGGAGAAAATTCCGTAAACCGTAGAACCTGTTCCGCTCATTAAAGAAAAAAGTGCTCCACAATTATATAATTTGTCTTTTATATTTTTTATTTCCGGATATTTTTCAAAAACATATTCTTCAAAATCATTTTTTAGACTATCTTTAAGTTCTTCAATGATAATTGATTTATCGCGTGTAAAAAGATTATAATCAAAATTTGATTTTTTTGGTTTTATAAAACTAAATGCTTCCCTTGTAGAAATATGAATTCCTGGATTAATAATTAGGATTGGCAGATTTATATAAAAATCCGATTCTGTTAAAACTTCACCTCTTGAAAATCCAATAGCAGGTTTAGAAGTAATAAAAAAAGGAACATCGCTGCCTAGTTCTAAGGCTAATTCATAGAGTTTTTTTAAAGGGATTTTCAAATCGAAGATTTTATTTAACCCGATAATTGCTGCCGCTGCATCCGAGCTTCCGCCTCCAAGTCCGGCTCCCATAGGAATATTTTTTTCAAGGTTAATCTTAACGGTTAATTTTCTTCGGACTAATTTTTCAATCAAAGTATGAGCTTTTACTATGAGATTATCCTCATCTTTTACTAAATTATTATTGGAATCGAAGATGAAATTTTCACTTTTCTCGAAAGAAAGCTTATCGTGTAAATCATAAATCGGATGAAAAAAAGTTTCCAAGTTGTGAAAACCGTCCAAGCGTTTTTCAACTATATTCAGTCCAATATTAATTTTTGCGGGTGCATTAAGAAGTAAAGTTTTCATCTAACATTTTTCTAATAGATTTTATGTGTAACGGATTTGAACCGCAACAAGCTCCAATTATTTTTGGCTTTAAAGTTAACGAATAATTTACAATTTCAGAATATTCTTTAGGACTTAGTTCACAAACGAAATTGTTATTAAAATTTTCGCTGCCACAGTTTAAATAAAATCCCCAATTAAAATCCAACTTAACTTTATTGATAATATCGTAAAAAATATTTTTCGAAATACAGTTAAAAGAAATAAAAAGAGGAGAATAAGACTTTATGAAATCCAAAACTTCAGTTATGGATTCTCCGCTTAATAAATTTAAGCCTTTAAGCAGATACAAACTTATTGCATGCGGTATATTTTTTTCTTTGCAGAAGTTCAGAATAATTTCGATTTCATCAAGATGACTTTGAGTTTCACTAAGTATAAAATCGCATCCGTTTTCGTATAGCAAAGAAATATGCTTGTGATGATTATCAAGCAATTCATTTTTAGAAATTGTTCGTCCTTTTTGATAACAATCTTCTGCCGGAGGATTTGAACCGGCAAGCAATAATTTATATTTTCTTGTTATTTCTTTTGTAAGATTAGCACTTAATTTTACTGCTTGTTCACAATTCAACGTTGTATTAGATTTATTTAGTGAAACCGGATTAGTCCTAAAAGTATTGGTTGTAAGTATGTCTGCACCTGCTTTCGCATAGCTTTTATAAATTTCTTGAACAACTTTTGGCTGTTTGAAATTTAGGTAAGATGTCCATAAATATTTTTTGCTTTTATAATTTTTTTGTTCAAGCAAACTACCTATCGCACCATCTAAAAGTAAAGGTTTATTTGTTTGATTAAAATATTTTTCTAAAATCATGAACTTAAAAAATTAAGATAAATTAATAAAATAAAAGTAAAAAAATCAGAACTTAATTTTGCTGATTGCAGAAACTTTGTGTGTTAGAAATTCTGTATTGATTATAATTTTTGATTCAATTGAATTTAGCATGATTAGTTTAATCTGTAAATCAAAGAGATTCCATTTAATGTAGGTGAAATACTTAAATTATTTAATATCGAATTATTGTTCCTTTTCTTTTCCGAATTAATTACATATAATCCGCTCACATAACCGAGTGCAGCACCAAGAGCTATATCCGTAAACCAATGTGAATTATTGATATATCTTTCTGTTGCAGATAATCCTGCAATCCCGTAAAAAAGGATCCTTGACCAAGTTTCATCAAAATATTCTGCAAGAACAGTTGAAAGTGCAAACGCAACAGTTGTATGTCCTGAAGGAAAAGACTGATATGAATTGTTAGTTGTAAAACCAATAAAATTTAGCGGGTCTTTTGTGAACGGAGGTCTTTTTCTTCCGGCAATCATCCGCATAAACATTGCTGTTGCACCGGAGTAAGTTAATGACTGAATTATCATTCTTCCCAATACACGAGTTTTTTCATGTTGAGCAAATAAACCTATACTATATGTTAACCCCCCAATAGCTTCTGCATATTGTACAACTCCGTATGCTTCAAGGGCTATCCAAAAATTATTTTGGTATTCATCAACTTCAGAATTTAATAACGAACGAATATAACCATCATGATGAATCATATAAAATGTGCTAAGACCAACTCCTGTAAACAATAGTGCATCTGAATTATCCATTCGGGTTGGAGCAGTTATAAAGCCGAGCCCATCGCATATAGAAATTTCTATATCTTCATAAATTGTGTTTGCAATGTTTGAAAAATATTGGGCTTGCAGAGTTTCAAAAGTTAAAAAAATAATTAAGAATAGAATATTTTTTCTCATAGAAAATAGTTTACTTTAATATTATCCTATTACAATTAAAATACTTAAAGATAATGTTTCGCGATGGAATCATAAAAATAATTTCTAATTTTAATGAAAACAAATTTAAAAATAACTAAAAATTTTCACAAACTTGGTAAGCTATTTACAACTTGACCTAAGTATGTTACAAAATTTTAAAAGTCTGAGTATCTTTAATATTGAGCTTTCTTAATAATTAAACTTTACTGAAAAAATAAAATTTCTTCCGGGAGCAGCAATGCCCGAACTGTAAGGTTTATATCTTTTATCTAAAATGTTTTCAAGTCCTAAAAACAAATTAAAATTATCATTTAATTTGTAAGACGATTTGAAATTTAGAGTAAACCAACTGGGTGAATAAGGATTGCCGTTTTTATCTTTTGCATAAATTTCGGTTTTATCTTTTTCGCTGAAAGATAAATTTTCAAAAGTAACTTCACCTTGATAAATAGAATAAAATTCAAAGTTAAAATTATTTAATTTGTAATCTAAACTTAAATTGCCAAACATTGGAGCAGCATGACGTGATGGACTGACATTACCGTTATCTAATTCTTCTTCTCCTTTTTGATAGTTAAAGTTTATATTAAATTTTAAATTATCTGTGAATTTCCCTTCAAAACCAATTTGGATACCGTAAACATTTGCTTTAGCAGCATTTTGTATTGCTTGAACTTTACTTAACACTCCATCATACATTATACTATCTAATCCGTTGAATTGAAAATCTCTTCTTACAAGAGCATTATGCAAAAAAGTATAGTAGAGAGAAAAATCAAATTTGAACTTATCATTAAAAACTTTAGCAAGTCCTAAATCTATGTTGTAAGCATACTCTGATTTTAATTTAGGATTTGGAATTACAACTACACCCGGAGCCGAGTCAAAAATTTTGCCCATATCATCAACATTTGGTGAGCGGAAAGCAGTTGATAAGTTTGTACTTATAACCCAAGTTTTTTCGGGACGATAAACAAATCCTATACTTTCTGTAATTTTGTCGTCACTTAATTGAGTATTTGTAAAAGGGAAGGGATAAAAAGTTGTATCGAATTTTGCATTTAATCGAAAATAATTATAGCGTAAACCCGCTTGCAACAAATATTGTTCGCTAAATTTGTATTGGTAATTTGCATAAATTGCTGCTGATTGCCAATCAGAATTTGGATACCTTGAGGCTGATTTTTCAGTTTGTCCGGTTTTAATATTTTTATCGATTCCTGTAGAAGAAACATTATTCAAAACATACTCAAATCCGTAATATAATTTATTTCTGTTATCAAAATTTTTAAGGAGATCTAAATTAACTGAATAAACATCAACTAATTCGGTTTTTGTATTTCTTATAATTTTATTTAGAGAACGATTAATTCTGTTTTCTTCAAAATTTTGTAAAGCAAATTTAAGAGAAGCATTATTAAAGAAACGGTTTGTAATTTTATAATCAAACTCTAAAAAATTCATCATCCATTTTTGTGGACCATAATTCCATTCAGCATATTTTGGTTTTCCGTCTCTCATTCTTAAATGTCTGTCATAACGCCCATATTCGGAAATTCTCGAAAGATGAAACCCGTAATCAAATTCTAAGTTGTTGTTTAGTCTCATCATAATTTTCTGCATTAAATTAAATTGTGAATAAGCTGAAGGAGTTTGAAGGTTCTCATTTTTATTTTTAATAACAATATCATTCCCATTTTTGGTAACAACATTAAATGGTTTAATATAATCTCTGGAACCGTTGCTGCCCATTGTTAAATCACCGAAATCATTAAAACTTAAACTTGTAACAAAAGCTAAATTTTTAAGTCCTAAGTTTATATCAAAATGAACTGTTTTTTCATTGTTTGCCGAAGAGTAACGAGTTGAAGCATTAAGTTTTAAGTTAATGGAGTTAGAGTTAGATGACTTTGGAACAATTGTTTTGAAACTCATAACTCCGCCAATTGCATCGCTTCCGTAGATGACTGAGCCCGGTCCAAAGAAAACTTCGGTACTTTCAATTATGAAAGAATCAAGAAAAATTACATCTTGAATATTACCACCGCGAAATATTGCCGTATTCATTCGAACACCATCTATTGAGTATAAAAGTCTGTTTGTAGCAAAGCCTCTTATCATTGGGCTTCCGCCGCCTTGCTGACTTTTCTGAATAAAGACTTTACCTGAAATATTTAGTAAATCTGCAGTTGTTTGTGGATTTTGAAAAGTTACATCTTTAGGATTTATAGTAACTATTTTTGTCGGAATATCTGAAGTATGTTGTGCCCACTTTGTCGCCGAAATAATTACTTCACCGAGTTTAATATCAATCGGCTGTAGCAGCACTATGAATTTACTATTTTTAATTCCTTTATAAGAAAGAGTCTTTTTTTTATACCCCAAAAGATTGAATTGAATATTTTTAGAATTAACAAAAGATTTTAATTCGGCTTTGCCAAACTTATTTGTTGAAGTCGCCGCAACAGGTTGTTTACTGTAAATTGAAACCATTTCTAAAATCTCATTTGTATTGGCATCTTTAACGGTTACAATTTGAGCAAATATATTAAACGATAATAAGAATATTAAAAAGAATAGAAAAGGAAATCTAGCCATACACTATATGTTTTTGATAATGCTTTTTACAAGGCTTTCAAATTTAGCTTTTGCTAATTCAGCTGTTTCTATAACTTCTTGATGGGACAATTTTTGAGGCGATAGTCCCGCAGCAAAATTTGTGATTAAAGAAATTGAAGCAACTTCAAGACCATGATATGCTCCGTAAATTGCCTCGTGCACTGTGGACATTCCAACAGCGTCTATTCCGAATTTGCTTAACATTTTAATTTCTGCCGGAGTTTCGTAAGTTGGTCCTTTACAAAACCAATAACTTCCTTCTTTTAAATAAACATCGGATTCAAGAGATGATTTTCTAATTAAAGCATTAAAGTTCTTATCCGGTAAATTACCAAGTTTTTTAAGCTGTTCAACATTTGGTGTTCCTATAACAGTCGATAATTCTTTCTTGATGTTAAAGGAATAAAAATTAGTTGTGAGCATTAAATCACCCGGAGCGAAACTTAAATTTACTCCGCCGGCAGCATTTGTTAGCAACAATTTTTTTGAATTAAGTTGATATGAAATGTAAGCAGGTAATATACATTCATTCAAGTTGTAGCCTTCGTAAAAGTGAATTCTACCTTGGAACAAAAGCGTTTTTTTGTTGAACAATTCTGCAAAATGCAAAAATCCTTTATGACCTTGAACGGTTGAACTTGGATAATCAGGAATAGTGTTTGTCGGGATTGATTTTTCTATTTTAATTTTATCTGCAAAATCACCGAGACCACTTCCTAAGACCAAGCAAAACTCAGGTTCGAAAGGCATTTCATTTTTAATGAAAGATATTAAGTTTTTATATTTGAAATTTAAATCTACCATAATCAATTAAAATAATATTCCTGCTAAAGTTGCCGTCATAAGAGTTGATAAAGCTCCGGCAATTACTGCTCTTATTCCCAGACTTGCCAAAGCAGTTCTTTGATTTGGAGCAATAGGTGCAATACCTCCAATCTGAATCGCAATTGAACTGAAATTAGCAAAACCGCAAAGTGCATAAGTTGCCATCAAAATTGCTTTTTCGTTTATCAATTCTTTTAATTTAATCATATTACTCATTTCAAAATAAGCTACAAACTCATTCAACACAATTTTAGAACCGAAAAGACTGCCAAATTGCAAAGCACTATCTGCTGGCACACCGATTAATAATCCTAAAAACTGTAAAATCAAACCGAGAATCAATTGTAAATTTAAAGGTTTGTTGTATTGTGCTAATAAAATATCATTCAGTCCCGTAAAAGAACCGATGAATTCTAAAACATAATTAGTAAGAGCAATTAAAGATATAAAAGCAAGAAGCATTGCAGCAACATTGAGGGCTAACTTTAAACCGTCCGAAGCTCCAATTGCAGCAGCTTCAATTGTATTAGACGCATTTTTTTCAATAGAAACTTTTACGTTTCCTTTTGTTTCGGGTGATTCTGTTTCGGGAAAAATAATTTTTGATAAAACTAATGAAGCCGGAGCTGCCATAATACTTGCTCCAAGCAGGTGCGTTGCAAAAAGTAATTGTGCTTCTTTAATAGTGAGTCCTAAAGTTGCTCCATAAGATTGACTAAGCATTTGAATATAAGCAGCCATAACACCACCTGCAATTGTTGCCATGCCGCCGGTCATTATTGTTAGGAGCTCACTTTTAGTTAAACCTTTCAAATATGGTTTAATCATTAATGGTGCTTCTGTTTGTCCTACAAAAATATTTGCAGAAACGGAAAGTGATTCTGCACCACTTGTTCCGAGCAGTTTTGCCATAACCCAAGCCATTGCCTGAACAACTTTTTGCATAATTCCCAAATGATAAAGAACTGACATTAATGTTGCAAAGAAAATGATTGTCGGTAAAACTTGAAATGCAAAAAAGAATCCCATCGAACCTTCAGTTCCCGGTGATTTTGCAAGATCACCAAAAATGAAAAGTGCTCCTTCGGTTGTAAAGTTTAGAATAAGCACAAAAAAACTGCTGACCCACTTAAAGAATTTTATAGGTAGAGCAAGTGGATAAAAGAACTTGCCCATAGCTTCACCTTTAATGATAAAAATTGCGAAAATAAATTGGATAGTTAAACCAGTTGCAACTAATTTCCAATTCACTTTCTTTTTGTTGTTCGAAAATAGAAATGCAATTGCCAATATTACAACAATTCCAAGAATTCCTCTTAAGATAGAAATTATATCCATTCCTAACCCTCTTTGGGAATATAATGACATTTTCTGCAACGTGCTTCGTAACTATCCGATGCACCAACAACAACTCTATCTTTGGATTTGATAGTTCTTTGAGTTTTATTTGCAGGATTTCCACACTTAACACAAATAGCTAAGGTCTTGGTTATATATTCTGCAGTTGCCAAAAGTTGAGGAATAGGTTCAAAGGGAGTGCCTGTGTAATCTTGATCAAGTCCCGCAACTATAACTCTTTTACCTCTATTTGCAAGATCGTTGCAAACATCAATTAAATCATTAGGAAAAAATTGAGCTTCATCAATGCCCACAACGTGAGCATCTTTAGATTTCTCTAATATTTCCAAATATGAACTTACTACTACCGAAGGAAGAGTCTGAGAGGAATGCGACACGATTTCTTTTTTAGAATATCTGCTATCAATTTCAGGCTTGAATATTATTATATTTTGTCGGGCAATTTTTGCTCTGCGTAATCTTCGTATCAGTTCTTCGGTTTTACCACTGAACATACAGCCGGTTATTACTTCAATCCAACCGACATCATTCGGTTTTGAGTGAGGTTTTGATTCCATTATTTGTTTAAGTAATCCTTGTTAAATGATAGTGGCAAAAGTTCTTCCAAGTTTAGAATTCTTATTTCATTATTGGCGTTGCTTAAAACTACTTCTAAATCTTTTCCGCAAATTTCCATTAAAACTTGTCGACAAGCACCGCATGGAGTTATAAAATCTTCTGCATCGCTAGAAAGCATAATTGTCTTGAATTTTGTTTCACCTTCACTTACTGCTTTAAATACAGCAGTTCTTTCGGCACAATTTGTTAATCCGTAAGATGAATTTTCCACATTAACGCCGCTGTATAAATTTCCGTTTTCTGTAACGAGAATAGCACCAACTCTAAAATTAGAATAGGGAGCATAAGCATTTTTTTTAGCTTTTACAGCTAATTGAAGTAAGTCCGCATAATTCATAAAAACTCCTAAGTTGAAAAACAAAAATAACTTTTACTATGAATAATTCAAAATTTTATAGTAGTTGGAGTTAAGAGTAAAGTTATAAAGTTTAATAAATTTAATTTGGAGTAAAAGTTTTCTATTTGCAGATATCAGACTTAGTACACCCGAAAGGATTCGAACCCTTAACCTTCTGATCCGTAGTCAGACGCTCTATCCAATTGAGCTACGGGTGCATTAATATTTTTTAACTTGAATTGTTCTGTATTTATTTTACAAAAATACGAAATTTATAGCTCATATCAAGTCCTAATATTGGTTGTACAATAAAAAAGTGGACAAATAGTTTATCAATAAGGCTTAACTTCATTCGTTTATTAACATATCTCTAATAGGGTACAAATGTTTTTTTATTTTCAATATCTCTACATTTTATTAGTAAAAATAGTTAAGACTTTATTGCATTCGCTATAACTGACAAATTAAGTCTCATATTTTAACATCCACACGTTTTCACTTTTGAATCACTTTTTCTTATATTTTCTAACTCCATATTTTATTATTAGCAAATGCAGAACAAGAAAAAAAGAATATTTAATTTGAATAAACGTGAACTCTATTTTGTTATAGGTTTTTTTATCTTTATAGCCGCTTTATTGGTTTTCACTTTTTACAGTCCGAATTATAATGGAACGAATTCATCAAAAAAAATTGTAGTAAAAAAAGGTTCATCGCTAAATAAAGTAATTGAAGATTTGTTCCAAGAAAAAATTATTCCCGATAAATTGCAAATGAAAGTAGCGGCTTTTATTTTCGGCATCGATAAAAATATTAAAGCAGGAAGATACGAAATTCCCGATGGAATAAGTTACATGGAACTCCTTTCTTTATTAGAAAAAGGAATGCCGAAGAAACAAAAACTTATTACAATTCAAGAGGGAATTTGGCAGATAGACCTTGCAAAACTACTTGAAAATGAATTAGGACTTGATGCGAAAAAATTTATGGAACTGAGTAAAGATAAAAAATATATTAAGGAACTTGGTTTGAAAGCTAAAAATCTTGAAGGTTACTTGTTACCGGAAACTTACTATTTTTATGAGAACTGTAGTGAAAAAGAAGTAATTGAAAAACTTGTTGAAGAAATGAATGATTTTTTTGAATCCTCTACTGTAAAAAGGCAAATGCAGATTTTGAAGATGACCCAAAAACAAATTTTAACAATGGCTTCAATTATTGATGGAGAATCAAATCAAGTTGATGAGTTCAAAAGGATTGCTGGAGTTTATTATAACCGGTTAAAGAAAAGTTGGAAACTACAAGCTGATCCGACTGTTCAATATCTTGTAAGGCAAAGGCGAAGAAAAGTTAACAAAATTTATTATAAAGACTTGGAAATTGATTCGAGATATAATACCTACAAATATTACGGTTTGCCTCCAACTCCAATCAACAATCCCGGTATTGATGCAATTAAAGCTGCGTTAGATCCTGAAAAACATAATTATTTTTACTTTGTAGCAGATGGAACGGGAGGACATATTTTTTCCAAAACTTCGAGAGAACATCAAAATAACGTAAGAAGGTATAGAAATTGGCGAAGAAAAAACAGATAATATTACTCTTCATTTTTGCATTATTTCTTGTTCAATGTGCAAATCAAATGTCGCCACCAGGAGGAGAAATTGATAAAATTCCACCGACAATAATTGAAACATTTCCTGCAAATGAAACTATAAACTTTAACGAAGATGAATTGGAATTTTCTTTTTCCGAATATGTAACCAAAAGAAATATTAACGGAGCTTTTTTTATTTCACCGATTTTAGAAAAAAATCCGGAATTTTCGTGGACAAATAAAACACTTTATGTTAAACTGAAAGAGAAGCTAAAAGAAAACACAACATATTCCGTAATTATTGGAACTGAAATTGCCGATATAAATAACAGCAATAATATGGTAAACCCTTTTTCGCTTATTTTTTCAACCGGAAGTAAAATAGATAGCGGACAAATATCCGGGAAAGTATTTTCGAATAAGGCTAAGGGAACAATGATTTTTGCTTATAAGGTCGATACCGGAAATGTGAACATTTATGAGAATAAGCCGGATTATATTTCGCAAATCTCTAATGACGGTTTTTATAAAATCGGTGGGTTAGCTAATGGTGAATATCTACTTTATGCAGTTAAAGATGAGTTCAAAGATTTGGTTTATAACATCGGTTCGGATAGAATAGGCTTACCCGATAAAGCAATTAAACTTTCTGATGATAACAACAAATTTGAAGATGTAAATTTTTTAATGACTATTGAAGATACACTTGTCCCTAATATTCAAGCTGTAACCATGACGGATAGAAATAATATAGTTGTTGAATTTAGTGAACCGATTGATAGCTCAAGAATTACAGCAAACAATTTTTCTATTCAAGACTCAACAAATAATATTTCTATTCCGGTAAAGCATTTGTGTAATTTAAGAAGCCGAAAAAATGAGTATGCCGTAAGTTTTGTTGATTCCTTAAATGACGATAATGATTATTATTTAATTGCAACAAATATTTATGATAAAAATAATAATAAACTTAGCTCGGAAATAGTTAACTTTATTGCAGGTAATAAAATTGATACAACTGCAATTCTAATAAAGAAAATATTAACGCCTTATCAAAATAATGGAATTGATTACTTGGAGCCTGAATTTACAATTTTATTCTCTGAAGCTTTTTCTTCTGAAATAAAGAATGATGCAATTAAAATGATTTCAAGAGATAGTGTAAACGTACCAATAGATTTCAAAATAATAAACGATTCAGAGATAAAAGTTAAAGCAAAAAATAAATTAAAACCTAAGAAAGATTATTATGTTCAAGTAAATATGAATTACTTTGAAGATGCAGCTGGTAATAAAGCCGATACAGTTTTATCAAAAAAACTTACAACTAAAGATGAGTTGGATTTTTCGGGAGTGAGTGGGGTTATAACCGGAACCCAAAGTAATAATGTTAGAGTTGTTTTAAGAAATATTAAAAATCAAGTTGAGCCAAGAGAAATTAATGTTCAAGATAAAAATCAGTTTGTTTTCAAAAGAGTTGTGCCCGGTGATTATCTTATTTGGGCTTACATTGATACCGATACAAATAAAGAGTATTCTTACGGTAAAATTAATCCTTTCAAATCTACTGAAAAGTTTGTTTTTTATTCTGATACTCTAAACCTAAGAGCCAGATGGCCTGTTGGTGATATTGAAATAAATTTTAAAAATAATAAATAGAGGAAATTAAAATGAGTGTAAAATTAATTGAGTGTGTTCCTAACTTTTCTGAAGGAAGAGATTTATCAATAATCAAACAAATTACCGATGAAATCGAAAAAATTAATAATGTTAAATTACTTGATGTTGATCCCGGTGCAGATATGAACAGAACTGTAGTTACATTTATTGGAGATGTCAACGGTGTAAAAGAAGCAGCATTTCAGGCAATAAAAAAAGCATCTGAATTAATCGATATGACTAAACATAAAGGCTCACATCCCAGGATGGGAGCAACTGATGTTTGTCCGTTTGTGCCGGTAAACGGAGTTACAATAGAAGAATGTATTCAAATTTCGAAAGATGTTGCGAAAAGAGTAGGAGATGAACTAGGAATCCCTATTTATTTGTATGAAAAATCTGCCCAAAAACCTGAAAGAGAAAATTTAGCAATTGTAAGAAAGGGTGAATATGAAGCCTTAGAAGAAAAGTTGAAAAAAGAAGAGTGGAAACCTGATTTCGGACCTTTCAAGTTTAATGCAAAAAGTGGTGCAACGGTAATGGGTGTAAGAGAATTTTTAATTGCTTACAATATTAACTTAAACACTCGTGAAAAACTTCATGCGGTTGATATTGCTTATGAACTTAGAGAAAAAGGTCGTTCGGCAAGAAGACCGATAGTAAAGCCGTTCTATTATAAATCGGAAGGAATTCTTAAATATCAAGAGGGTAAATATCCTTGTGGTGAGTGCGATTTTGAAGGAAATACTTTAACTGAGGTAATTGAACATTGTAAAAGCAAACATGAATATGACTTAAAAGAACTTTTAAAAGTAAACGGAATAAATCCCGATAAACCAGAAGGAAAATCAGTAAAGAAAAAAGGTTTGTTTAAGCATTGCAAAGCAATCGGTTGGATGGTTGATGAATATGACAGAGCACAAATTTCCATAAATTTAACCGATTACAATATTACATCAATGCACGATGTTTTAGAAGCAACCAGAGCTCTTGCTACTGAAAGAGGATTGGTTGTAACCGGAAGTGAAATTGTAGGAATGGTTCCTTATAAAGCACTTTTGGAAACCGGTAAATTTTATCTAAAAAAACAAGAACGTTCAACAGGAGTTCCAATAGAAGATATTCTTGAAACCGCTCTGCAATCTTTAGGACTTAGAGATGTTGCCGAGTTTAATATAAAAGAGAGAGTTTTGGGATTACCACGAAATATCGAAACTGCTCTTGTAGAAATGAAAGTTACTGATTTTACAAATGAAGTTTCCAGAGAATCTCCTGCTCCAGGTGGTGGTTCAATTGCTGCATTATCCGGAGCTTTAGGTGCAGCTCTCTCTTCAATGGTAAGTAACTTAACTGCAAATAAAAGAGGTAGTGCTGAAGTTGATGAAATCTTAAATCAAATGGCAGATAAAGCTCAAGAGCTTAAGGATAACTTAATAAATGCTGTTGATGCCGATACAAATGCTTTCAATGAATATATGGATGCAAGAAGATTACCAAACAGAACTGATGAAGAAAAGCAAGCAAGGAAAGAAGCAATGCTAGAAGGATTAAAAAATGCCGTAAGAGTTCCGTTAAAAACCGCACAAGATTCTTATAAAGCAATTGAAATTGCAGAAACGGTAGTTAAATTTGGTAATCCTAATTCAATTACTGATGTTGGTGTAGGTGCGCAGATGGCTTACAGCGGTGTCTTGGGTGGTATTTATAATGTTTTGATTAACTTAAAAGATATTGATGATGAAACTTTTTGTAATGATATGAAAAAGAAATGCGATGAACTTAAACAAAATGCATTAACAAAATTAAATAATGTTCTAAGCTATGTTGAAGAAAAAATTAAGTGAATAAAATTAAATTATTAGAGGTTAAAAATGAAAAAACTATTTAAAGTCTTATTAGTAGTTTTTCTCTTTATTTTATTGGCTATGATTCTTATTCCTTTTTTGTTTAAAGGTCGAATAATAGAAGAAGTTAAAAAAGCTGCAAACAATTCCTTAAATGCTAAAGTTGAATTTGATGACATTGGCTTAAATTTATTTACAGCTTTTCCTAATCTTGATGTAAGCGTTGAAAACTTAAAAGTAATCAATAAAGCTCCATTTGAAAATGATACAATTGCAAGTGCAAAGCAGATTGGTGTTTCGGTAAACTTATTGTCTATTATTAAAGGGAATGTTTATCGAATAAATGAAGTTTATGCAGATAGTCCTAAAATTATGGTTTATGTATTAAAAGATGGCAGAGCAAATTATAACATCTTAAAAGAAGAACAAAAGAAAGAAAGCAAAGAAACAACCGAGGAAGCTAATTTCAATATTGAACTGAAAGGGTATTCAATCAATAACGGTAAAATTACATATGTTGACAAACAAAATAATATGACAGCAGTTATTAATAACTTAAATCACAAGGGAAGTGGTGATTTTTCTCAAGATAATTTTTTGCTTAAAACTAAAACCATAATTGACGAACTTACTTTTGAATTTGGTGGTGTTGAATATCTAAACAAAGTTAAAACATCACTTGATATGGAGCTTGATGTTAATAATAAAGAAAATAAATTTACTCTTAATGAAAATAAACTTTCGTTAAATAATTTATTATTAAAATTTGATGGAATTATAACCGTGCGGGAGAACATAGGAATGAACTTAAAATTTAATTCCGCTCGATCTAACTTTAAAGATATTATTTCTTTAATTCCTACAATTTATAAAAATGATTTTGTTGATCTCGAATCCTCTGGAAGTATGAATATTTCCGGTAATGTTAATGGTTTTCTTACTGAAGAAAAAATTCCTACTTTTGATTTAACCTTAAGTGTTGAGAATGGAATGTTTAAATATTCTGATCTGCCCACACCGATAAATAATGTTAATGCTCTTCTAAATGTTAATAATAAAGACGGAGTTATCAATAATACAATCATTAATTTAAGTAAAATTCATGTGGAACTGGACAAAGAACCGATTGACGGAAATCTGCGCTTATCCAAGATTAAAACGGGACCCGAAATTGATATCTTTATGAACGGAAAGATTGATTTGGCAAATCTTAATTCTGCTTTAAAGATTGAAGGAATAAAAACTTTAGAAGGTATGTTCATTTCCGATTTTTCTGCCAAAGGAAATTTGGCAAATATTGAAACCAATGTGAATACAATCGATGCAAAAGGGAGTATTAAACTTTCTGCTTTCAAATATTCATCTGAGGAATTCCCTGAAGTTGTAAGAATTTCTAATGCTCATTTATTTTTCACTCCTAAGAATGTAAGGCTAAATAATTTTAATTGTAAAATAGGTGAAAGTGATATTTCTGCAAAAGGTTATTTGAATAATGTTATTGCATTTGTATTATCCGATGCAGTATTAAAAGGCAGTTTAATTTTAAATTCTAATTATTTCAATTTTAATCCGTTTATAACCTCTAATGCTGAAGCAAAAACCAGTAAAGGAGAACAACAAAAGAAAGAAGCATTTAATATCCCCGAAAATATTACTTTTACAATGAACTCGAGCTTTAAGAAATTACTTTATGATAATTTAGAGCTTACTAATCTTAGTGGGAATGTTTCCGTTAAAAACGGTAAGGTCTTCTTAGATAACTTGGATGCGAATTTACTTAATGGAAAAATATCGGGCAGCGGTTATTATACAAAAACTGTCGCGACGAAAAATCCTGATATAAATTTTAATATGTCAATCTCCAATTTTGATGTTAAAGAAATTTATAACAAATTTATTTCAATTCAAGAAATTGCTCCAATGGCAAAATATTTAACAGGAACCTTTAACAGTAGTTTTAGTTTAACTTCATCTTTAGATTCAACATTAATGCCAATTTGGGATAGCTTTTTCAGTAACGGAAATCTTACTCTTCCATTAGTTCAAATAAATGGGTTTAGTCCATTAAATAAAGTTGCCGATGCTTTAAAGCTACAAGCATTATCTAATCCGAGCATCAGGAACATAAAACCAAAGTTCGAGATTAAAAAAGGCAGATTTTATCTATCACCTTTTAATTTTAAAGTAGGAAATTATAATATTGAATTATCAGGCTCTAATGGATTAGATCAATCTTTAGATTACACTATGAAAATTGATGTTCCGGCAAAGCAAATAAAAGAAACAGCAAATTCTGCAATAAGTAGTTTACTCGGTAAAAAGGCAAATTTAATTAAATCTAATACCATTAAAGTTTTAGCAAATATTGGTGGAACAATAACAAAGCCGAAGATCAAGACTTCCACCGGAGATGCAGCCGGAAACATTGTAGAAGAGACTAAAAAGCAAGTTGTTGAACAAGCCACAACTAAGTTTGATTCGGCAAAAGCTAAAACCAAAAGAAAGCTTGAAAAAGAAACTAAAAAGCAAGAAGAAAAATTAAAGAAAAAATTAAAAGATAAGTTGAATAAGAAGAAACTAAAAAAAATCTTCGGATAAAAATAAGTAAAAGATTTACAATAAATGGACTAGGCTTTTTATAATATTAGTTGAAGTTGTAAATGATATTCTTTATTACAATTAAGGTAGCATTGCAGCTTCAACAATTATTATGAATGTTAAGTGTAGCATAAGTTCAAAAGTTTCTTTTTTTGTGATGATGAATTAAAGAATTAAATTTTGTGTTTGTTAAAATATTGTTTAAGTTTACATACACAATTTTCATTAGGGGTGTCACTTTAGTGGCTGAGAGCAGACCCTTTAACCTGATTCGGGTAATTCCGGCGTAGGGAAATGAGTTAATTATAATCATAAACCTTTTCTCTATGGGAATTGGTTTTTTTGTTTTAAACCGATTTTCGTTTGCTTTATCATTTCATTTGATATTCCTAATTAACACTTAATTATTAAATTGTAAGGAGTATTTTAATGAAGCATTTTTTTTTTTTCTTGTTTCTATTAGTTAGCAGTTTTATTTATTCACAAAATTTTAATATAAAAGGCAAAGTTGTCGATGCCTCAACAAAAGAACCTCTAATAGGCGTAAACATAATCATCTTAAATTCCAATTTGGGATTTACTTCGCATGAAGAAGGTAAATTTTATTTAGAAGGAAAAATTAAAAAAGATGATATGATTCAGTTTTCTTACATTGGTTATCAAATATTTAAAACAACAGTTGAAGAAATCTTAGATAGCAAATCTGTAATTGAATTGAAGAAAAAAATATTAAATTTAAATAGAACCGTAATTGTAGAAGGTTTAATAGGTAAGGAAGGATATACGCCGGCATCGTTTTCGAAAGTTAAACGAGCGGAAATTCAAAATGATTATACAGTTCAAGATGTGCCGGAATACTTATCGTATCTGCCTTCCACTACATTCCATACTGATGGCGGAAACGGTTTAGGATATAATTATTTAAATATTAGAGGATTCGGTCAAAGGAGAATTTCAATTTCCGTAAATGGAATTCCACAAAACGATCCCGAAGATCACAATGTTTATTGGTTGGATATGCCCGACCTCCTTGAAAGTACAGAACTAATTCAAGTACAAAGGGGAGCCGGAGCAGGAATAATCGGTTATCCTTCAATTGGCGGTTCAATAAATATTATTACCTCACCGTTTTCAGATAAACCAAAATTTGAACTTTCTTCATCGATAGGAAGCTATAATACTAGAAAATATAGTGCTAAATTTTCAAGTGGATTAATAAACGATAAATATTCTGTTTATGCAAAACTTTCAAAAATAATGAGTGACGGTTACAGAGATAACAGTTGGATTGATTTTAATTCATACCATGTTTCTGCTGCTCGCTATGATAAAAGATTAACTTCAATTATAAATTTTTATGGCGGACCTATTTCAGATGGATTAGCTTATTATGGTATTCCTAAATCAATGATTAATGATAAAAAAACAAGAAAGACTAATTACATTACAAAAAAAGAAATTGAAAATTTTTCACAACCGCATTACGAGTTACTTAACGAGTTGAAGTTAAACGATAATCTAACACTTAACTCTGCTTTGTTCTTAGTTATAGGAGACGGCTTCTTTGATTACGATGGTTCTTGGTCAATCTATTACGATGATTATTTCAGGCTCAAAGCAAATGGTTACGATTCTACAAAGATTCCACAAAATGCACTCATCCGAGCAAAGGTTGAAAACAAACAATGGGGCTGGTTGCCCAAATTAACTTGGAATCATGATAACGGTACACTTGTAGTTGGTGCGGAATATAGAAATCATCGTTCAGTACATTGGGGAGCAATAAGGTACGCAGAAAATATTCCGGCGGATGTTAGTCCTAATCACAAATATTACTACTACAAAGGAGCTAATGATATTATAAATCTTTTTGTCAATGAAAATTTAAGTATAACAGAAAGCTTTAATGTTTTAGGAGAGATTCAGCTCGCTTATCACAAATACAGAATTTACGAGGAAAAATATCTTAACAATAAATTTAATGTAACCGGATTATTTTTTAATCCTCGTTTAGGACTTAATTATAAGTTTAATAAAAATTCTAATGTTTACGTTTCATTTGCAAGAGTTACACGAGAACCAAGATTAAAAAACTATTACGATGCCGCCGAATCAAGCGGGGGAGCAGTTCCGCAATTTAAACAAAATAGCAACGGTTCTTATAATTTTGATGAACCGCTTGTTAAACCAGAAGTAATGAATGATATTGAATTTGGAGCAAGATATAGTAATGAAAAATTATCTTTAAATGCTAATTTGTTCTATATGATGTTTGATGATGAAATTATTAAGAGCGGTCAGCTCGATAGATTCGGACAACCTATTACCGGCAATATCGATAATACAATTCATTCTGGAATTGAGTTGGAAGGTAGCATTAAATTCAATAAATATTTAAACTTAATTATGAATGCATCGTACAGTAAGAATTATGTGAGCAAAGGGAATACTTATATTAAATATAAGGATGTAGATGGACTCAAGGTAATTAAACAACTATCACTAAAAGATAATACAATTGCCGGCTTTCCTGAACTAATAATGAATGCTGTGATACGAGCAAAATATAATGGTTTGACGGGACAACTAAGTGCTAAATATGTTGGAGACTTTTACTCGGATAATTACGGTGATAAATTAAGTGAATTATCGCGACGATACAACGGTCTTGTTGATTACACGGATAATAAAGTAGATGCTTATTTTGTCCTTAATTTTATGGGCAGTTATGATTTTAAGATAAATAATGTTTTAGAAAAAGTTAAAATATTTGTTCAAGTAAATAATATTTTAGATAAATTATATGCAACACACGCAGAAGGTGGTGATTTCTTTCCTGCAGCAGAAAGAAATTTCTTAATGGGAATTAAATTAGGGTTTTAATATAAGTAATATACGGGAGGGTTTTAACCACTCCCATATAATTAATACTTAACATTAAAGAGTAAATATGAAAAAAGCATTAATCATAGCAAATGGAGATGTTCCGGAAAAGAATAAAATAGAATATCTGCAAAGAATCGGCTATAGAAAAATAATTTGTGCCGATGGCGGAGCAAATTCAGCAAGAAAATTGAATATTATTCCCGATGCTATAATTGGAGATTTAGATTCAATTTCAGAAGAAAATAAAAAATACTTTATTGATAAAACTAAGATAATTCATTATGCACGACAAGACGATACGGACGTGGAAAAATCCATTAAGTATTTAATAAAGAAAAAATATAAAAAAATTATTTTACTCGGAGCAACCGGAAATCGACTGGATCACACATTTTGCAACATTGCTATAGTAATGAAATATTTCAAGAAGATTAATATTTTCATACTCCACAAAAAATCTTTTTTAATCGGATACAACGATGATGTAACACTAAAGACAAAAAAGGGTGAGCCTTTTTCGGTTTATGCTTTTAGTAAAAAGACAAAAATAAAATCTAAAGGTTTAAAATATCCGCTCAAAAACTTTCCGTTAGTATTTGGAGAAAGAGACAGCACAAGCAACGAAGCAGTTGGTAGTGAGGTTAAGTTAAAAATAAATAACGGAATTATACTTGTTATAAGAAGCTATAAAACTATGAGAGATAATGGTTTCATTTACTGATTTTGATATTGCTATAATTGTAATTTTTCTGTTTATAGTTATTTTAATAGGATTATCCGCATCTTTTTTCTCTACTAAAAATAATGATGAAGGATATTTACTTTCCGATAGGAATGTTGGGATGTCATTATTTATTCTTACAAATGTAGCAACTTGGTATGGAGGTATCCTCGGAGTTGGTGAGTTCTCGTTTCGTTATGGCTTAGTCAGTTGGCTTACCCAAGGGGTGCCTTATTATTTTTTTGCATTGCTCTTTGCTTTTTTCTTTGCGGGGAAAATAAGGGAAGCATCACTTTACACAATCCCAGATAAGTTGAGCGAAGTTTATGGTAAAAAAGTCGGCCTTCTTTCTGCGAGTTTAATCTTTATTTTAGTTCTACCTGCACCTTATTTACTTATTTTATCACAAATTTTAATATATATCTTTAATATTAACAGCTTTACGGCACTAATAATATCTTCATTTATCTCGAGTATTTACTTAATATTCGGGGGTTATAAATCAAACATTTGGGCAGATAGTTTTTCATTTTTCGTAATGTTTTTTGGTTTTATGTTAATTGTTTATGTAGCTTTTACGAATTATGGAGGCTTGGAATTTCTTGAAAATAACTTACCTGAAAATCATTTATTCATAACCGGAAATACCTCAATTACATATATTATTGTTTGGTTTTTGATTGCTCTTTGGACATTCACAGATCCCGGTTTTCACCAAAGATGTTATTCAGCTAAAAGTAAAATTGTTGCTAAATGGGGAATTGTTATTTCTGTTTTTCTTTGGGCTTTATTTGATTTTTTAACTAATTCAACCGGGCTATACAGTAAAGCAATAATTCCTGATCTACAAAACCCGATGCTTGCTTTTCCTTCTCTTGCCGATAAAATACTAAGCAGTGGTCTTAAAGGGATATTTTTTTCGGCATTACTTGCTACAGTACTTTCAACTTTAAATAGCTTTATTTTTTTAAGTGCCACTACATTTAGCAGAGACTTTGTTTTTAAATTAAATCCCAAAGTTACGATAGATATAACTTATTACACAAGAATAGGTATTTTTGTTGCACTTACAATTTCCATAATTATAGCTTATTTTTTTAAATCTGTTGTAGAATTATGGTACACAATTGGAAGTATTTGCATACCGGGCATTATTTTATTGATTATATCCGCATACTATCCAAAATTAAGAGTAAGTAATAGAGCCGCTTTGGTGGAAATTATACTTGGCGTATTAACCAGTATAATTTGGTTTTTTATCATGAGCTATTTTTCTGATAATGAAATATTATCTCAAATAGAACCTATGATTGTTGGGATGGTTGTGGTTTTAATTACTCATCTGTTGAATGTAAAAAAAGTAAATAACTAAAGATAGTCTAAATTTCAAAAACTAAGGTGCTCAAGTTTGTAACTATACATGTCATAACCTTGATCAGCAAAAGATAACTCTTTGCTATTTATTTTGAGTATACTGAAATAATTCGGTACATCACCATCACTTTTTTTGTACTTATCTAATTTCATTTCCCAAACAGAGTTGTCTTTGTTTTTATATAAGTAATATTTTTCACTAAAAGTATTCTCTTGGTTTGTAAATATATTGATTTCACTTTGTGTGTTAAAAACGTATATTACATTATTAACTTTGGGATTTAGAGTATCTGTAATTCCATCAAAACCTCCGCTAACAACTTTTAATTGCCAACTTCCGATAATTAGATTTTGAATAGTTGGTTCGCTTGGTCCTTCACACGAGATTAACAGGAACTTTAATGCTGCAATAGAAATTATAGCTTTCATTTTAGCTCCATTAAGTTTTATAAATATAAAATAAATATATATAAAAATTGAAAAATACCAACTTTTAGGTATTGTGAACGCCGTTCTTTTTTAATATTTTTATAACGTAAATTTAACAGTTAGTTGTCTTTGATTTGGACTGAGGGTTGAACTGTCAATAAAGTGATTTATGAAATTTTATTGATACAAAACATAATAGTAAAGATGCCAAGTAATAAATTCACATGGGCAATAGCTAAAGTATGGAGAATGAAAACACATAGAGAATGCAAACAAAAAAAGCAGATATACAAAAAACAATATTAGAAGTTGCAAAAAAATTACTCTTAGAATATGGTTATCAAAAAACATCAATGCGAGCCATTGCCAAAGAAGCTAATGTAACACTTAGCAATATTTATAATTATTTTAAAAATAAAGATGAAATATTAGAAGTGATATTGCGGCCAGTTTTGAAAGATATGGAGCAATTGTTTAAGCGCTATAACGATCCTTATTATATTACAACTAATTGGGTTGAAGTAGATGACATAAGCGAAATTGATGAATTTAAGGAGCATGTAAAATTTATTATTATGTATCAAAAAGAGTTCGATTTACTGTTGCATAAATGTTCAGGCTCAAAATATGAAAATATAAAAGATTATTTTATAGACAGATATACTGAATCATCAAGAAATTATTTGCAGTTGATGAAAGATAAATATCCTCAAGTAAATAAAGAGATTTCAGATTTCTTTCTCCATACTACAGCTGCATGGTGGATACAAATTGTATCAGAAATTGTATCACATCATTTAAATAAAGAAGAAATATTACAGTTTTTAAAAGAATACATGACCTTTGGCTCAGGCGGTTGGCAACGATTAATGAATTTATGAAGAGAGGGGAAAGAAGGTAGTTGAAAGAAATATATTAGAGGGAAAATTTTTTTGAACAAAATCAGAACGTTGTTCTTTATTGATAACGTAAATATTATTAACTAATAACCAAAAAAAAAATGAAAGTACAAAATATTAACGACAAATTCCGAAAATTCGGAGAATTCCAGATTAAAAATCGGTTGTTACTAATAGCTCTATCCGTAATTTTTGCGGCAGCAGGTATTGCCGGTTTGCAGCATCTACAACCACATAATTCGCGTGAGTCGTGGTTTATGGAAGATGACCAGATTGAAATTAATACCAAAAAGTTTGAAGCACAATTTGGCAACAACGACAACATAATGGTATTGATTAAAGCCAAAGATGTATTCGATCCCGAAGTACTAAAAATGATGAAGCGTCTGGGTAACGAGTTACTAGACAGTATCCCTTATGCTGATGAAATCACCTCTTTGGTAGATATGGAAATATCTGTAGGAACAGAAGATGGCATTCAAGTTATTAATCCTTTTGAGGACGGCATACCAGAAGATCCTGCTGAGTTGGAGCGTATCCGTAAATTGGTATTATCCAGACGCGCATTGGCAAATAAAATAGTATCCGATGATTGTACCGAAACAATCTTAATGCTGTCGCTCAATGAGTTTCCGCCTGAAGTGGTTTGGAGCAAAGAGACAACTTTAGATCCTATTTTCCAAGCAGGCGAACCTGCTGTACGCATTATAGCAGCAGACAGATACAAGAGCGATAAATACGAGCTTAAACCAGTGGGATTACCTTATACCGAAACCGAAGAACGTGACTTTTTCCAACCAGAAATGAAAACAAGAATAGGTATCATATTTATGTCTATGATTTTTCTACTAATATTAATGGTACGTTCTTTTAAAGGTGTTATAGCGCCTATATTTACAATTTTTGTTGCAGGTATGTCTGTGTTTGGATTTATGGGCTGGCTCGGTATTGGTTATGATCAAAATATGGTAATGCTTCCTGCATTGTTACTAATAGCATTATCTGTAGCATATTCCATTCACCTGATTAATGCTTTTAAGCGGTTTTTTAGGCAAACAGGCAATAGAAAAGAAGCAACTATATTGGCAGTTGAAGAAACTGGCTGGCCTCTCTTGTTTACCGCTATTACTACTATTGGCTCAGTAGTTTCGTTTGCTACTGTAGGCATTCCTACCATTACTTGGGTAGGTATGTCTTGTGGAGCGGCGGTATTGGCTAATTATCTGTTTGTTATTGTTTTATTACCTATTATTTTAAGTTTTGGCAAAAACCGAGAAGTGCAGCCGGAAAACTCAAGAAAGAACAGATGGTTGGATAACGTTTTATTATCAACAGGTAATTGGGTGGTTGTAAATAAAAAATCTATTTTAATTATTTATGCACTTGTAGTGGTGGCTCTTATTCCGGCTTTGTTTAAAGTAACTGTAAATATGGATATGTTTAAATCTATGGGAAGAAAAGTACCTTATTTGAATAGAGTATATGAAGTCGCACATTCTAAACTGGGTTCTTATCTATCTTATAATGTATCAATTGATTTTAGGGAGCAAGATGCTATTAAATCGCCTGAAGTACTTAAAAAATTAGATGTTTTGGTAGATTCTGTAAGTCATTTTGAATTGACTAAAAAGGTGAAAAACAATACTTCGGTATTTTCCATATTGGATATTATCAAAGAGATGAATCAGACCTTACATAGCGATAGTATTAAATATTATAGAGTGCCTGATACACGAGAAGAGATTGCTCAAATATTATTATTATACGAAATGTCAGGCGGAACAAAATCATTTAATTGGATAGATGAGGAATATTCGATGATGCGAGTGCAAGTGCCTATGTACAAGTTTGCCGCTAAAGGAATAAGCGATGAATTATCTGCGGTAAGACGTATCTCTAAAAATTTGTTCCCTAATGCTACCACGACGGTTGTGGGCAGTGCTGCACAATTTGCTGAAATAGCTATAAAAATTGTAGCTGGAGAGTTGAAATCTGTAATATTATCACTAATTATCATCAGTATTTTATTGATATTAGTGTTTGCTAGTATCAAAACGGGACTTATTGGATTAATTCCGAATTTGGCACCAATGTTGGTCATAGGAGCGTATTTAGGTTATCTCGATGTATCACTCAATATGATGACGATGACAGTTATCCCGATGATGCTGGGTATAGCAGTAGATGATACCATTCACTTTATAAACAGTATAAAATATGAATTTGAAAAATGTGAAAATTATAAAGAAGCAACTTTAACAGCTTTTGAAACGGTTGGTCGCTCACTATTAATGACAACTATAGTTTTGGCAGTCAGCTTTGCAACCTATATCCTTTCACCTGTAAAAATGATAGGTGAAATGGGTCTTTTAGCTTCAATAGGATTGCTTGCTGCCTTAATTACCGACTTCTTAATTACACCGGCATTGATGATCATTACTAAACCGTTTGGGAAAGAGGCAGAAGTTAGCATACAAAAGAATAGATAATATTATGATGGAGAGACTGGCTTCTGTCTTTAATAAAGCTAATAAATAAATTTAAGTATAAGAACAATAATTGAAAAATATCGGATAAGTACTCAAAGGAGATAAAAATGAAAAAAATAATTCTAACAACAATAATGTTATCTGCATTTGTAACAATATCATTTGCACAAACAGGACGAGATATAATGTTAAAAGCGGATAATCGTCCGGAGGCAAAAACTGTTCAAACCAAATTAACGATGACTATTATCAACAAACGAGGAAAAGAGCGAGTGCGTAAATTACAATCCTACTCAATGGATGTAGGCAAGGATAAAAAGACTTTAATGTTTTTTGAATATCCAGGTGATGTGAAAGGTACAGGATTTCTAACATGGGATTATGACAAAATTGGGGAAGACGATGATAAATGGTTATATATGCCGGCCATGAAAAAGACACGCCGTATCAGTGGTTCTTCAGCTAAAAAAGATTATTTCATGGGAACAGATTTCACTTATGATGATATGGGCGACCGCAATATTGATGAAGATACGCATAAGTTATTGGGCGAGGAAACCATCAATGGGCATAAATGTTGGAAAGTTGAATCCATATCGAAAGACAAGCGTGATATATTTTCTAAAAAAATTATTTGGATGCGACAAGATATTTTAATTCCAGAAAAGGTTGATTTTTATGATAGAATGGGGAAATTACATCGTCAGATGGTTATAGAGAAAGTTGAAAAAAATAAAGATTATTGGGTAATTGTAAAAATGACAATGACTAATGTTCAAACCAATCACAAGACCATTATTGAGTTTGATAATATGAAATTAGATGTACCAATGAACGAACGTAAATTTACTGTTAAAATATTAGAAAAAGGGAGAATGTAATTCAGCTTTTAGTTTCATAAATAGCCAAAGACTAAGATCATTAGATTAAAAACAAATTTACTAATCTACTATTTAGTTAAAATACTAAAAGCTAAATAAATAGAATAAAAGCTAATTACAAAAATAAAATGAAAACATATACAACACTAATTTTAGCGTTACTATTGCCTGTTTTAGCATTTTCACAAGCAGAAATACAGTTTAACGGATTTGTTGACACCTATCATGCAATCCAAATTAAAAAACCGAACAAATTCATGTCATCTCGTACTCGATTTAGGGGTGAATTACAAAAATACTATGAAAATTCTTCAATATTTGTCTCATTTAATCTAAACCAAAACAGTATTTTAAAGGATAGAAACGGTTTTGAATTACGAGAAGCATATTTAGATTACTCTGAAGATAATTGGGGTTTTCGTTTAGGAAGACAGCTAATTATTTGGGGAGCTGCCGATGGATTACGCATAACAGATTTAGTTTCGCCAATGGATATGACAGAGTTTTTAGCACGCGATTATGATGATATTCGTATGCCTGTAGAAGCATTGAAATTTAACTACTTTTTTGATGAAATTAGATGTGAATTTGTATTTGTACCTGTCTTTAAAGGTTTTATTCTGCCTAACAACCCTAAAAATCCTTGGGCAATACCAATGCCTATTATACCAAATATGAAAGTTGTAATGCTGCAGGATAATAAACCGGAATTTAAGTTGAAAAATAGTGAGTTTGGCGGGCGAATAGTTTTTAATTTGTCCGGAATTGATTTCTCATTTTCAGCTCTACAAACTTTTAATAAGATTCCCTTATTATCAAAATATATTAAAAGTGATTCTTTACTTATACGCCCTGAATATAAAAGATTTACATTTTTGGGAGGCGATTTTGCAAAACCATTAGGTGAATTTGTTATTAGAGGTGAAGTTGCTTTCAATATCAATAAAAGATTGATTACAAAACAAACACCCACAGTCTTACAAAAACACAATACAATCAATGCGCTATTGGGAATTGATTGGTATGCTCCGAATGAATGGATGATTGCTTTACAGATGAATAATGAATTAGTTATGGATCATAAAAATGAATTAGAACAAAGAGAAAATACAACACTGCTTACGTTCAATGTTCAGAAACAATTATTAAACAATACTTTAAAACTTTCTGATTTTATTTATGTAGACTTAAATAACAGCGGATTTTTTAATAGATTTTCGCTTGATTATTCGTTAAGTGATGAGATCCATTTATTAATGGGGTATGACCATTTTGAAGGTGATAGCGGAATGTTTGGTAATTATAAAGATAACTCGGAAATATGGATAAAAGCAAAGTACAGTTTTTAAGCTAATTTCTAGAAACTAATAATGATTTTTAATCATACTTTACTTTTATTATGTTAATGGGAACATAAAGAAAAGAATTATTTTTAGTTCTACAGATAATAAAGCTAATAACTGAAAACAAATAACTATAAAGAATGATAAAAATTGTTGTGAGAATGTAAAATCAGCCAATAGGCAAAGGCTAACAACTAAATAAAAAAGAGAAAATTATGGAATTTAATTTTAATTTAAGTATAGGTTTATGGAACGCTTGGTTGCCATTCCTTTTTTACATGGTATTTACTATGGTATCGGCTTTTTTATTAAGTAAAGAAGGATTTAAACGAGGCGGTGACAGGTCGTGGCTTACTAAAAAAGAAACATTTATTACAACAATTACTACTCTTTCATTTTATGGGACATTAATTTTGGGAATATGGATACCATTACTAATAGGCACCAACTTATTTTACATTGGTTTGGGCATGTACGTCATCGGAATTATTTTATCCGTTTGGGTAGGGATTAGTTTTCTTACAGCACCAATGGGAAGATTAATAACCAAAGGAGCGTATAAATTTTCAAGAAACCCTATATACATGGTTAATATTTTGATAGCCTTTTCTATAGTCCTAATGTCGGCATCGTGGATACTCGTTTTAATGTTAGTGATTTACCTTGTTTTTAATCATTTGGCAATTTTAGCAGAAGAACGCTTTTGCTTAGAAACTTATGGAGAAGATTTTGAACTATATAAAAAGAAAGTAAGGAGATATTTGTAGGAAGCTGGAAGACAGAAGTTGGAATATAAAATATCAAAGTGGAGACAAGCCTACGTGTTTACCCTTGCAATTTGCACAGTACAAATTATTGCATCTATTAACAGTTTAAAAAACGTATAACCGGCCAAAGGCCAAAAGCTAAACAAATATGGAAACAAAAATAAAAGTAAAGAAAGGAACAGTTGAGGAAACCCTATTACTCCCATTATGGGGCAGAGCTTACGAAACTCAAAAGAAAAACCCTCGTATTATCGACAAAAAAGCTGTAGAAATTATGAGTAAGCTTGATTATGATTTCTCAGATATTGTAAAAACGCAATCATTGTCGCAACACGGCTGGGTAGCACGCTGTTTACATACCGATAAATTAGTAGGGGAGTTTATCGCAAAATATCCTGAAGCCACTATTGTGAATATCGGTTGCGGTATGGATACCACTTTCACTCGAATAGACAATGGTAAAATACGGTTTTACGAACTTGATTTACCCGATGTAATAGAGTTAAGAAAGAATTTCTATGAGAATAGCAACAGATATAAAAGTATCGCCTCCTCATTTTTAGAAACCGAGTATTTTAAACAAATAGAAGTAAAAAACGGATTGCTATTTCTGGCGGGTGGCGTATTTATGTATTTCACGGAAGATAAAATGAAAACATTCTTCAAGCAAGTAGCCGATTACTTTTCACAATGCGATTTTTATTTTGACGCTTTAACACCCAAAGGTTTTAATATCGCTAAAAAACAAGTTCTTAAAAAAGGAGGAATGAGTATGGCATTAGATAGTGGTTGGAGTTTGGCAGATGCCAAAGATTTAGAAAAGTGGGACAAACGCTTTCATTTGATAGAATACAAACCAATGTACAAAGGAACAAAAAAGAATATCCCCCTAATGCACAAAATAATTTTAACTATCACAGATATTATAAATATGGGAGGTATGGTACATTTAAGAATTAATGAGGAAGTTAAAAAGTGAAAATTATAAGGCAAAACATTATCACATTTACTTTTTACCTTACAAAAGTATAACCAGCCGAAAGCGAACGGCTAAAAATTAACAGCAATAAAAATGGAACAAAAAGAAACATTCTGGTCAAAGACTGCCAAAGATTTTGAAGAAAAAAATAATCAAATTATTGGTAAAAGGAGTATGCAAATAGTATTTGATGAATTGGCAAAACAAACCAATTTAGGCAATACATTAGAACTCGCTTGTGGCAATGGCACATACTCTAAAATATTAGTGAAAAATACAGGAAATTTAACTTGTACTGATTGGTCGGCAGAAATGGTTGCAGAAACTCGGCGAAGATTAAAAGATTTTCCAAATATAAAAGTGGAACAAGCCAACTGTTTTCAGTTGCAATATGCCAACGATAGTTTTGATACCGTTTTTATGGCAAATCTATTGCATATTATACCAAATCCTAAAAAAGCACTTACCGAAGCCAAACGGGTATTAAAACCTAACGGACAAATAATTGCTTTGGATTTCACAACCTACGGAATGAAGTTTTGGGATAAAATACGAATGCTGTATCTGTTTCTGAAATTTTATGGAAAACCACCAAAAGGAGGTCAAAATATTGACCATAAAAAGTTAGAAACAATGTTAAAGAGTATTGATTTTAAGGTGGAATTTTCAAAAATAATAGGTGCAAAGTCAAAAGCAGTGTTTGGAAAAGCAGTTAAAAATTAAAAAATAAAATTAGCTGAAAGCAATAAAAATATGGAAATAATAAAATCGAATTTAAGCAATGTACCCGAAACATTGTTAATACCATTAAGAGCAAGAAGCAATGAAACAAAATTGCAAAATGGAATTATAAGTGACCCTAAATCGACCGAGATTATTGATAAAATAGAGTCGAATGTGTCGGAAAAGGGAGAGGTATCGATATGGTCGCAAAAAGGAGTTGCCGTACGCACCGAAATTTTAGATGAGTTAACCAATTCTTTTCTGCAAAAACACTTTGATTGTGTTGTTGTAAACTTGGGTTGCGGTTTGGATACTCGATATTATCGTTTAAATAATAATAAAGTACAATGGTACGATTTAGATGTGCCGGAAGCCATCGAATTACGAAAAAACTTTTTTCAAGAGACTGAAAAATTTCATTTTATAAGTAAATCTGTGTTGGATTTTTCATGGAATGAGTTGGTTCCCAAAAACAAGCCTATTTTATTTATAGCTGAAGGCTTATTAATGTATTTTACCGAAGACGAAGTAAAATCTATCTTGAAAAATATTGCCAATAATTACCCAAATGCAGAAATTATTTTTGAAGCCATGTCGCCCTTTGTTGCCAAAAACTCAAATAAACACTCTGATGTAAAAAAATATGATGCTGTTTTTAAGTGGGGAATTAAAAGCGGAAAAGAAATAACGAGTTGGGATATTGGAGCAAAATTTATCAATGAGTATTTTTACAATCGCCATTTAGATAAAATGCCATTTTCTATGCGTATGATGTACCGCTTATTTCCATTTTTCAGAAAATCAATGAAAATTGTCCATTTGAAAGGTGAAAAAGCATAAAGAATGTATAATCAGCAATAACTAAGAGAAAAAAGCAATAAAAGATGAAAAATTCTGAACTTAAAATATATAAAACAGAAGATGGTACAACTGAAATTAAAGTTAAACTTGAAAATGAAACAGTCTGGTTAAATTTACAACAATTAACAGAACTATTTCAAAGAGATAAATCTGTTATATCAAGACATATTTCTAATGTGTTTAAAGAAAACGAATTAGACAAAAATTCAGTTGTTGCAAAATATGCAACAACTGCATCTGACGGAAAAATTTATAATATAACTTATTATAATCTTGACGTGATTATATCAGTCGGATATAGAATAAAATCTCAAAGAGGAACACAATTTAGAATTTGGGCATCTACAATTTTAAAGGATTATTTGATAAAAGGTTAT
>PDPT01000072.1 GCA_002746605.1 Ignavibacteriota bacterium | reverse complement strand
ATAAGGAAATTCCGTTAAATATTCTTTTATAGGTTGCTCAATTTCAATTATCCCTTGTTCTGCTAATTGCAAAACAGCTAATGCTGTAAATGTTTTAGTTACAGAATAAGCATTATATGTTGTATTTTCTGTCGTTTTTATTTGATTTTTTATATCCGCAAAACCAGCTTGAAATCTATGCATAATTTTGTCTTTGTTGAAAATAACATATTGAACTGATGGAGTTTTATTATTTTCAATTTGTTGCTGTAATATATTATAAATGTCATTCATTTCTTTAATTTGCTAATTACAAGAACTTAAAAAAGTTATAATTACCTAAATTTGCAGGTAACAGTTTAGTATAAGAGTAGTAGCCAATTTTTACTCACAAGCCTTTGGGTTTTGTATTGACCTATGTTTTATGCTCATACTTTCGTTTTATGAATTAAGCAACTTATAATTCTACACCATATGCTTGTTGCACAACTTGTACAAATTTACTCAAAAAAAAGAAGGATATTTAAGGATAATTTAAGTCATTTTCTTTTACGAAGTCTTTATTTACGTAACCTTGAGAATGCTAAAAAAACAATACCAAGAAAAATTATTTATCAGTTTTCAACTGAGCAAAAGAACACTTAAGCAAAATTTTCATCGTAGGCTTAGTTAGGTTTTTGATCTATTTTTTATAGACTGAAATAAAACAATACGACGGTAAACTCGGCTTTTGTCTTATATCTTTGTAGTTAATACTTACGACTACTTTTTTTATTTCATTAACATAAGTTTTTTTGTATCCTTAAAATCTCCGGCTTTTATTGTATAAATATAAATACCGCTGGTTAAATTACTTCCATCAAATTTAACATTATAACTTCCAGTTGTTTTATATTCATTTACTAAAGTTGCTACTTCTTCGCCCAAAACATCATAAACCTTTAAACTAACAATACCATTATTGGGTATTTTATAGTTTATTGTAGTTACGGGATTAAATGGATTTGGATAGTTTTGTGCAAGACTGTAATCTGTAATTACTTCTTTTTTTAATAATTCTATTTTTTCATACCCTTGTTTGGGTAATTCTCTATTATCCGAAATAATGTCAGCTATTGTTAAATTACCTTTAATATTTTCTTCAACCGTTATTCTTATTTTTACCTTATCAGCTTTAATATTTTTTGCATCAACTTCATATGATTTCTCTTCCATTTTCAACGAACTTGATTTATCAAAGTTTACTTTTGTTAATACATCAATTACACTATTATCTTTTGCGTTTAATAGTTCTACAATAAAGTTTACGTAATTGTCTTTGGCAATAACTGATTTTGTATCATCGTTTTCTGTGCTACCGGAAGTAAGCTTAAAAGTAAAATCAACATCCTTATTTACTGTAAACTCTTCGGTTTCCAAATAATCTTCTGCTATCTTACGTGTACTTATTTCCTTTTCTTCATCAAATTCAACAAAGTTTATTTTTTCTCCATCAACAATTATATCTTTTATTGTGCAATAAAAAAGTGAATTATTGGATGTTATATTTGCTGAGCGACCAACAGAGTTATTTTCTTCACCGGATTTATTAACTGTTGCATCTACTTGGTTTTGTTCAAATAAATATGGTGCCGATGTGGTTTTTAACGATGAGATATACATATCTGTATAATTTATACCATTACTTACTTGTACATCTCTATTAGTGGTTGTTGGATAAACTTGATAAGTAGTAGTGCCACCTTTTGAGTAACGTATTTCTCTGCCATCTCCACCATAAGCCACAACATAACCGTAATTTGCATCTCTGTTATTAACACTTACACTTGCAACTTCATCTCCACCCGAATAACTGTAAGCTCTAATGCCTCCCCAATTACTTCCACCGTAGGTTCTTACAGCTGCTTCCCCAATTAAGGTTACCGGATGTTGCGTAATCCATGCTACTCTTGGTCGGTTTAAGGTTATTGCTATTGAGGGATTATAATTTAGCGGATACCTTCCGGCTGAAGGTTCTGAATAATTGCTAAATGTTACTGCATAATTTGAAGC